>CAZCAE010000011.1:0-76633 GCA_964496635.1 uncultured Spirochaeta sp. | reverse complement strand
GGTCAGATGTACGGCGGTGGTCAGATGTACGGCGGTGGCCAGATGTACGGCGGTGGCCAGCCGGCAGGGGGCGGTATGGGCAATATGATGGGCGGCGGCATGGCCGGTTTCGGTGGCGGCGCGAATGTACAGTCGGTACAGTTCCCCAGTCTTCATCAACAGGGCGGTAGCTCTGAACAGGGCAACATCGGCCTTCTGATGGACGTCTACATGGAGATGACCGTCGAACTGGGCCGAACCAAGAAGCTGATTCGTGAAATTCTTGGAATGGGTGAAGGTACCATAATCGAGCTGGATAAGCTGGCCGGTGAGCCGGTTGATATACTTGTGAACCACAAGCTGATAGCAAAGGGGGAGGTTGTTGTCATCGATGAGAACTTCGGTGTCCGGGTTACGGAGATCGTTTCTCCGATGGAGCGCGTAAGTGATATGACCTGATTATAGCGATCCAGTTTCGGGGCGGCAGACCCGAACCGGATCAGCAAGGGGAGGGGAAACTGAAAAATTCACGTCTTTGGGGCATCGCGGTATTCGTGGTTATGCTCCTGTTTTCCGCACATGCGGTTTGTACTCAAGAAAGTTCTATGCCCGAAATTTCCGCAGAGGGCGATACGCGCGTCGAACGGCAGGTGGAAGAAGCAGGACTGGATGAAACTGTCTCTACCGAGATACTTCGGGAGGAAGACTTCGTCTTTTCCGGCAATGAGAACATTCCGACTTCAGACGACGGGGCGGCCACCGACCTGGATACCTTTGGTGTCTGGGACCTGGTCAGGATGGTGCTTGTACTTCTGGTGGTTATTGGTGCCATATACGGTGTAATTGCACTGCTCCGGCGTAAGGTTTCCTCCGACATCGTCGATGAAGACTCGCCGATACGAATCCTCGCAAGCAGGTCGGTAGGGGCCGGACAGGAAATACACGCCGTCATGATCGGTCGACAGGTTCTGGTTCTGGGGGGCGGTGACGGTGGTCTTCACCTCATCACGCGGGTAGAAGACCAGGAGACCATCGACGAGCTTGTGCTTGCCCATTCTTCCGGTTCCACCGGTGGAAATTCACACAGAACTTTTGGGGCAGTTCTGGGCCAGTGGTTGGGGAACATGGCCGTTCCCGGAAGTGATAGACACAACAATATCGCTGACGGAGACAATCGGGGGCTGTCCTTCCTTAGGGCACAACAGAACCGGTTGAGGAATCTGCGATGACGCGGAGACTGTCGATGGTGCTGGTCGGCATGGTCATTCTTGGTGTCGCCGCGTCTCCCGTTCTGGCTCAGTCGGTGAGAAATCCAACGGCGAATACGCTGGATGATCCCCTTCTCTCGCCGGCCGACGGGGAGACGGGGTTGCAGATTCCCTTTGTGGAGATGCAGTTGCGGGCACCCGACAGTGGCGCCGAAATCGCTCTGTCTCTCCGATTGTTGCTGATGCTGGCCGTTCTGAGCCTGGCTCCTTCGATGATAATCATCATGACCAGCTTTCTGCGGATTGCCATTGTCCTGGACTTTGTAAAACGGGCGCTCTCGCTGCAGCAGGTGCCGCCGACACAGGTGCTTCTTGGTATCGCTCTCTTTCTTACGATATTTCTCATGTGGCCAACCTTCACAACCATGTATGAAGAAGCATACCTGCCGTTGCAGGAAGGTGAAATTGGTCTTGACGAGGCGTACAGTCGTTTTGAGCAGCCTATTCGTATTTTCATGTTCCGTCAGATGGAACGGGACCCATCCAGTGTGGCTCTGTTTATGCGAATAGCCGGGCTTGGAAGGCCGCAAACGCTTGCGGACGTGCCGACACACGTACTGATACCCGGATTCATCCTGCATGAGCTGACGGTGGCGTTCAAGATCGGCATTCTCCTGTATATCCCCTTTATTATCGTGGATATGATCGTCGCTTCGACCCTTATGTCCATGGGTATGATCATGTTGCCGCCTATTATGATTTCACTGCCGTTCAAGCTCATTCTTTTCGTTCTCGTTGACGGTTGGAATCTGATCATACAGCAGCTGGTTGCCAGCTTTGGAGGTTTCTGATGGACCTGGGATTTGCAGTACTCATATTTCGAACGGGAATATTTCAGTTGCTCGTCACGGTTGCTCCGACGCTGATCATCGGTATGGTGACGGGTCTCATAATCAGTATTTTCCAGGCTACAACGAGTATTCAGGAGCAGACTTTGACATTTGTACCCAAGATTGCGGCAATACTGCTGTCGCTGGTCTTCTTCGGTCCGTGGATGATGCAGATGCTGGTGCAGTACACCATAAATCTCATTCAGCAGATACCACAAATGGCAGGATAATGGTACTCGAGACGATCGCCGCACACGCACCGCTATTCTTTCTCGTTTTCGTACGGATTTATGCGTTGCTGCGGGTGTCTCCTATTACCTCCTCCGAATCAATTCCCGGTATCGCCCGAGTGGCCATAACATTCTTTACCGGTTTCGCCGTTTTTCCTATGGTTGTTGCTTCCGGGTATCCGGTTCCCTCCTCTGTATTGGCGTTTATTCTTCTGGCGGTGGGTGAGGCGATGATCGGAATCATTACCGCACTCTTTCTGGTTATCATGTTCGCGGTTTTCCAGTTGGCGGGACAGTTCTTTTCGCTCCAGATGGGCTTTGGTGCCTCTCAGGTGTTTGATCCCCTCGCTCAGATTGAAATCCCTCTGGTTGGACAGTTTCTGAACATGGTGGCGATGATGGTTTTTGTAATGTCTTCAGGACTGCAGAGAATCTTCCTCTACGGTGTGCTGGGCTCTTTTTCCGCCATGAGGGCTACCGACATTGCCGCCGCACGGGGAGACCTCTTCTCGCTTGTTGCATCGAGCCTCGGCGGGCTTTTCCAGCAGAGTCTTGTTCTTGCATTTCCCATTCTGGGGACTCTTTTTCTGTTGCAGATCACTATGGGACTCTTTGGAAAGGCTGCCCCCCAGATGAATCTCCTTATGCTTGGTTTTCCCGCAGCGATCGGACTGGCTTTTCTGATTATTTTTCTTATTCTGCCCTTTCTGGTTGAGGCCTTTGACGGCATTATCGAGCACGCATTTTACCGGATTGAACTCATGTTTTCTCAGGACTTTCGCACTATTCCGGGAGGTGGATCATGATCGATACAGCCCGGAAGAGTGATCTGTATGTCCAGCTTCTGGAAATGCACCACCAGTGGTTTGCCGCGGAGGATGAGGGACGAACCGAAGACCCGACTGAACAGAAGATCCGCAAATCCCGGGAAGAGGGAAAGGTTGCCAAAAGTCCCGATGTCAGCAGTGCAGTGGTACTCCTCTTCAGTGTTGTCGCCCTTGGTATTCTCGGAAACTACATGCTTTCCAACATTCTGGATATGGTTCGCTATTATCTGTCTCGGCTTGGTGAGGCGGACCCGTTTTCTGGAAGCCTTCTCATGCGAGCTTTCTTCCACTATTTCGTTCGCATCAGTCTGCCGATCGGTATGGTGGCGTTTGTGGCGGCAATTTTCGGGAATGTCGTCCAGTTCGGGTTTCTCTTTACCACCAAACCGATAACGCCGGATTTTAACCGCATCGCCCCACGCTTCGACAAGTGGATTCAACGCTCTTTCACATCCATGGAAGCTCTGTACAACTTTTCCAGGAGTCTCGGAAAGGTAATCATCATTGGGACAATTTCATTTGTCGTTATCCGTACCCGTTTCGACAGACTTGCAAACCTCATTCGGGCACCCTATCGATATGCCTTTTCCTTTATTGCCGAAACGGTATTCCTGATGCTTCTGTCCGCAGCGGTGGTTCTCCTGGTTCTCAGTCTCTTTGATTACTTTTTTCAGCGGCACCAGCATCGGGAACAGTTGAAAATGACTAAACAGGAAGTCAAAGAGGAGCGCAAGCAGTTTGAGGGCGACCCGATGATCCGAAACCGGCTGCGCAGGCGCATGCAGGAGATGATGTCCCGGAATATGGCGGAAAACGTTCGGGTATCAGACGTGGTGATTACAAACCCCACCCATTTCGCCGTTGTTCTGAAATACGATTCCGCGACCATGAGTGCGCCTACGGTTATGGCGAAAGGTCAGGACGAGACGGCTTTTCGGATTCGTCGCATTGCCGAAGAGGCGGAAGTTCCAATTATTGAGAATAAACCCCTCGCCCGGGCGCTCTATGCGGAAGTCGAAGTGGGAGATCAGATACCCGAAAAGTTTTACGAGGCGATAGTGATTGTACTTCGGGAAGTGTACCGGATGACCGGAAAGAAGGTAGTCTATGGCTGATACGGGACAGACGACACAGGCTCCGGGGATTCTCGGCGGCTTGTTTACCAGGGGAAGAAGCGACGCCATCGTTGCAATCGGCGTCATCGTAGTGGTGATGATGCTCATTATCCCGCTGCCGACGGTGCTTCTGGACACCCTGATGACCATTAACCTCCTTTTAAGCCTGCTGACGATTCTTATTGTTCTCTACACAAAGAACGCTCTGGAGTTTTCTGTCTTTCCGACCTTGCTATTGGTCACAACGGTTTACGGTCTTGCCCTGAACGTTTCATCAACCAGGCTTATTCTGAGTCAGGGTGCCGATTTCAATGGCCAGATCGTACTTGCTTTTGCCCGCTTTGTCGTGGGAACTGAAGGCGCCGAAGGTCTGGTGATTGGTCTGATAATATTTGTCATTCTGGTAGCCGTGCAGTTTATCGTGATCACAAAAGGCGCTACCCGAGTCGCCGAGGTTGCCGCCCGCTTCACCCTGGACGCCTTGCCGGGAAAACAGATGGCTATCGAAGCGGAGTATAACAGCGGGACTCTCACTGAAGAGGAGATGACCCGGAAAAAAATGGAGCTGGAACGGGAAGTTGACTTCTATGGAGCCATGGACGGTGCCAGTAAGTTCGTTTCGGGAAACGTAAAAGTCGGTATCCTCATTACCGTTGTCAATATCATTGGTGGTCTGATTGTCGGAACGACCATTCACGGTGAACCCATCAATTTGGCATTGAACACGTACGTGTCTCTGACCGTTGGTGATGGTCTGGTCACCCAGTTTCCGGCTCTTCTCATCAGTACGGCAACGGGACTTATTGTTACCAGAGCAATCTCGGATGGAACCTTTGGCGAGGATGTTGCCTCGCAGTTTTCACGGCAGTCACGTATTTACTGGATCGCGACGCTCTTTCTCGGAGGTCTGTCGCTGCTTCCCGGTTTTCCCTGGTACGTCCTGCTTCCCATGGCGCTGCTCACAGCCGTTACCGCCGTGAGACTCCAGAGACGCGATGCCGCTCACGCCGCGGTAGAGGCTGAGAGGCTGGCTGAGGCCGCGCCCTCCCGGAGTCAGGCTGAACCGACTCATGTGGCGCCGTTGGATCCATTGTCAATGGAACTGGGCTACGGTCTGATTCCCCTGGTCGACAAGGAGAAGGGCGCGGAATTGCTGGACCGGATCACAAGTATTCGCCGCGAAACTGCCCTGGAATACGGTCTGGTGGTTCCCCGAATTCGAATTATCGACAATATGCGCCTGGGACCCAGCGAATACAGCCTGAAAATCCGTGGTGTGGAAGTTGGCAGGGGTACCGTTCGCATGGGCCAATACATGTGTATCAACCCCGGTGGCGCTCGGGAAGAAGTAGCGGGTGAGGATACCACCGACCCGGCGTTTGGGCTTCCCGCAAAATGGATTGCCGAAGAACTTCGCGAACGAGCCGAGAGGGCAGGGTACACTGTCGTCGATCCGCCATCCATTATTGCGACACACCTTACTGAGGTGATCAAACGGCACGCATCGGACTTGCTGGGTCGTCAGGAAATGCGGCAGATGCTGGATCAGCTCAAGCAGGACTATCCGGCTGTGGTGGACGAAGTGAATGGGGCTCTCTCGCTTGGACAGATACAGAAGGTGTTTCAGGGATTGCTGGAGGAGCACGTCTCTATTCGCAATCAGGTTGTTATCCTGGAGTCACTGGCAGACTACGCCTCGGTGAGCAAGGATCCGGGATTTCTGGTTGAGAAGGCGAGGCAGGCCCTGGGACGACAGATTTGTCTTCAGTACGCCGATTCAAATCGGACTATTCGGGTAGTGACCGTTCATCCGTCCCTTGAACAGAAAATTGTAGACAGCCGCGTAGAGACGGCATCCGGCGCGATCAGCGCTCTTCCACCGGATGAAAGGCGACGATGGATAGATGCGGCGTCCGGCCAGATTCGGTCTATGCAGGAAAAGGGTTCTATACCGGTGATTCTAGCGTCCGAGACTGCCAGGAGGCTCATAAAACAGAGTCTCAAACGGGAACTGCCGGACGTTGCGGTTCTCGCTATTCCTGAGATTGCAGCGGATGTCAGGGTGGAATCGGTCGGTGAAATAACGATAGAAAAGTCAGATGGGGGCAGTTGATGGACTATTTTGTGGAACAGGCACCAAACGATTACGAAGTGCAGGCACTCTTACGGAAAAAATATGGCGATCGGGCGCGAATTCTCGCCCGTAAGGAGGTCCGTACGGGCGGCGTTCTGGGGCTATTCAGACGCCGGGCGATAGAAGTCACAGGATACTGTACCCACGCGCCCCAATTGCGTAGTTCTGCTTCCAGAGGGAACGTTCTTGAAGAGAAGAAAAAAATCCTTGCCGCAGCCGGCGGAAATGGTGCAACGCCTCCTGCCGAAAAAACATCCGCTGTCGATCAGGCGTCTCACGAAACGAGTGTGACTGACATGAACGCTCTTCTCAATGAAATCCGTTCGATCAAAGACCATCTGAACCGTCCCGGTGACAGTCCTGCGGTAACACAGTCGCATTCAGAACCGGAGGCACTTGTCCGTATACGGGAAATCCTTGAGGAGAACGACTTTTCACGTCGGTTTATCGATGAAACGGTAGCGACACTTCGGAGAGAGTGCACTTTCGACGAGCTTTCAGATTTTGACCATATCGCAACCGAAGTTGTCGAGAGTATTTCAAACGCCGTCGATATCTATCCGTGGCAGGAGCGACGGCGAAGTCCTCACGTCTTTGTGCTTGTCGGTCCAACCGGCGTCGGAAAGACGACGACAATTGCGAAGTTGGCCGCCATGTACGGGGCGGTAGCCGACCCATCGTACGACGTGCGGATTCTTACTATCGACAGTTATCGCATTGGAGCGTTGTACCAGATTGAAAAATATGGCGAGATCATGAATATCCCCGTACATGCGGTTGAAACGGTGGACGATATGGAAAAACAATTGGCCATACATCGTGACGCCGACTTTATTTTTGTCGATACTATCGGTAAAAGTCCAAACGATTTTGCCAGGCTGGCTGAGGTGAACCGCCTGGTCCGGTCCGCCGGTGGTGAAGTGCATCTTGCCGTCAGCGCAACGACAAAACGGAGTGACATCGAGGATATTCTTCGTCATTTTGAACCCTTTAACTATCAAGCCGTCGTGATAACCAAAATGGACGAAACTTCTTCCGTAGGAGGCGTTATCAGCGCTTTGAGGGAAAAACAGAAGTCCGTAAGCTTTGTAACCGATGGTCAAAGCGTGCCGCAGGACATAGAACGGGCTCGGAAGCATACCTTTTTGAGACGTCTTCGCGATTTGCCTGTAGAACGGCGAGAGCCTGAAACTGTACTTAAGGAGTAGACTATGACCGATCAGGCGGAAACACTGCGTGAAATTATGCGCCGGCGCGAACAGGGTGAAGAAGAAGGAAAGCGTACCCGGATCATCACGGTCGCCAGTGGTAAGGGTGGCGTTGGAAAGACCAACGTTGCGACAAATCTGGCCCTCAGTTACGCTGCTCTTGGGAAAAAGGTGATTCTCATGGATGCAGATCTTGGACTTGCCAATGTCAACGTCGTGCTCGGTGTCATTCCCAAGTACAACCTGTATCACGTTATACGAAAGCAGAAAAAGATGAGTGACATCCTGATGGATACCGATTATGGAATTCGCATTGTCGCCGGGGCGTCGGGTTTTGCGAAAATTGCCAACCTGACAGAGGAGGAACGGCAGGTATTTGTTGAAGAACTGCAGCACCTGTCCGAAGCCGATATCATAATTATCGATGCGGGCGCGGGTGTCAGTAACAATGTCATCGCCTTTGTGGCTGCTGCGGACGAAGCGATCATCGTTACTACCCCGGAACCAACAGCTATTACCGACGCTTACGGTATCATCAAGATCATCGCTACGGAGATCGACAACCTGAACCTTGGTCTGAAGCTCATTGTAAACAGGGTCAAATCGGTGACGGAAGGTAAGAAGGTTGCAGAACGAGTCATCAATATCGCGGGGCAATTTCTCAACCTGAAAATCGATTATCTCGGTTACATCTACGAAGATACATCGGTGCAACAGGCTATACTGAAGCAAAAGCCATTCGTGATTCTCGACCCCAAGAGCAAGGCCAGTATCTGTATTCAGCAGATTGCAGGACGACTGGATCGCGTTGAATACCGTGAAGGAGGCGGTGTCGGACAGTTCCTGAAAAGACTCTTCGGCAAACTGCAGTAACTTGACGGTTATTTTCGATATGCCGTACTCTGTAAGTTGAGGTTATGGAACGATATGTACGAATCGCGGTACCTGGAGCCGCGGTTGGACTGGTTTTATCGGTTCTCATTGGGTTACTGGCAGGGGTTTCTTTCGGAACTGTAATTCTTCGCGGTATCGTCAGTGGTCTTCTGTTTGGCGGTGGTTCGGTTGGGCTTTTTCTGCTGGCACAACAGATGCTGCCGGGGTTGACCGGCGACTCGGAGAAAGAAGAGACAGCTGAACTTGACGAGACCGGACCTCAGGTGTCTCATCCCCGGGTTGATATCGTTGTCGAAGACGAAATTGAGGACGCAGACAACGGTGATGGACGTCCAGTGGACAAAGAGGGTGAAGATGAGTCCGGGTATGAGGATACTCAGGAAATCGTTGAAGAATTTGACGAAGAAGGTGGTGTTTCTGCCACGATGGACCGTGAACCGGCAGTTCAGTACACGGAACAGCCGAAAAATGTAGCCCCAGCGGGTATCGCAGAAGAAGCTGAAGATGATGCAGAGATCGAAGAAGCCCAGGAGATCGACGAAGACGAGTTGGTTGAAGAAGTCGAAGAGCAGACAGCTGAAGATGCCGAAACGATTATGAACCAGGCCATTGCGGAAGAAAAATATGGAGGCGGAGTCGAGATAAGCGACGCTGTTCTGGACGAGATGCCCGATATCGGTTCCTTTTCGGGTTCTTTCGTCGATTCAGACCCGGCTGATGCTCAAGAGGACGGCGAGGCTGCAGGGTACAGTTCGTTTGGCGGTGCCGGTCGTGGCAGTACTCGTCGTTCCGGCTCCACCGGTCAAGCTGGTAATGATCCGGAAACTATAGCAAAAGCGTTGAAAACGATGTTGAGCCGGGATGAAAAAGAGTAGTACGCTCAAAAGGAAAGACTGGGGAGGGGAATGAGCGACAGTGTGCTGACCGAAAAGACAGAAGACGAACTCTGGCGACAGTATCGCAAGACGAAAGATGAAGCTATCCGTAATCGTCTTATCAAACAGTATCTCCCTCTGGTCAAATATGTTGCCGGAAAGCTTGCAGTTGGGATGCCCCAGAACGTCGAGTTTGACGATCTGGTCAGCTATGGTGTGATAGGTCTCTTTGACGCCATAGACAAGTTTGACCCGGGGAAACACGTCAAATTCAAGACGTACGCCGTCACTCGCGTCCGGGGGGCCATTTTCGATCAGCTTCGCCAGCTGGATTGGGTACCCCGTTCGATTCGACAAAAAACCCGAGAGCTGGAGGATACGGTCCGTCGCCTGGAAGCACAGTTGGGGCGTGCGGCAACAGACCAGGAAATAGCAAAAGAGCTTGGAATGACGGAAACGGAGTTCGAGAAGCTTATTCTCAAAATCAGCGGTACTACTGTGCTCTCTCTGAATGACGTATGGTATTCCGGTGAAGACAATGACCGGATGTCTATCGGTGACAGTATAGAGAGTCCGCAAAGCAGGAATCCTGACGCTATTGTTGAAAAGCAGGAAATGAAACGGGTTATTGTAGAAGCTATCGGCGAGCTGCCCGACAAGGAGAAAAAAGTTCTCGTCCTTTATTATTATGAAAACCTCACTCTCAAGGAAATCGGTGCAGTTCTGGGAGTCACCGAATCCCGTATTTCGCAACTCCATACCAAAGCAATTGTCCGGCTTCGGGGACGGCTTACCAGCGTAAAGCGAGGGATCATGTAGCATGGTGACGATGGAGCAGCTCCAGGGATACATGCGGAAAGCCGCCCAGGCAGACAAAGAGAAGAAATATGTCAATGTGAGTGGAAGCTCCCTGGATGAAGCGCTCCGGGAAGCATCGGTGGAGTTGGGAATTGCAGTAAAGAAGATTGAATACGAAGTTCTTGAAAAAGGTTCCAGTGGTGTATTTGGTGTCGGAAAGCGTCCGTATCTCATAATTGCATATCCCGCCCAACAACAGCCTACTCTTGTGACCGGTGAAGATGCAGTTGATATGGATTTCGGTTTTGATACCGATGGACCTGAAGAGGCCGACGGTGAGGCGATAGTACGACTGACTCCTGAAGGAATCCTGTTGAAAGTGACACCTCCTGTAGGTGATGGCGAGGTTGTGGCCGAGCGTGAAGCTCTGCAGGCCATTTCGCGGCGTACCACTGAAAAAATCGATACCGCTATGGTAGCCAAAGCGGTCAAACGAGCCGACGCGGTGTGGATTAAGGTTGGTGACTTTCCCTACAATCCGGCGAATGATGCGTTTATTTCGTGTGAAATTGTCGACGGTGAAATGAAAGCCATGGTGACCCTGAGTCAACCCGGCGAGGGTGGTTGTGACCCCACCGCCGAATCCATCCGGGCCGCCCTGGAGAACGCCGGCGTCATTCATGGGATAGATGAGAATGTTCTTACCGGTCTGGAAGACCATCCCAGATACCGCGAGTCCGTATTAGTTGCCGAAGGTACCAGGCCCGTTAACGGTAACGATGCCCGAATCGTCTATAACTTCAATACCGATCCAAAAACGGTTCATCTGGAAGAATCCAAGGAAGGACGTGTCGATTTCAGGGAGCTGAATCGGATTGAGAATGTCGTGGAGGGTCAGGTTTTAGCCAGAAAAACACTCCCGGAACAGGGAACCCCCGGTCAGACCGTGACGGGGCGTCTCATTCCTGCGAAGGACGGTAAAGATATTCAACCCCCATTGGGAGCCAATACCCGCCTTTCCGACGACGGCAGAAGTATTGTTGCTGAAATCAACGGTCTTGTAAAACTGATCGGCGGCAAGATCACCGTAGAGAAGATTTACGTCGTTGAAGGTGACGTTAACATGAAGGAAGGTAACATACGCTTTCTGGGTACGGTTATCGTCAAGGGTAGCGTCGATGACGGGTTCAGCGTAAATGCGGCTGGTGATATAGAAGTTATGGGTAATGTCGGAAAGGGTAACCTCGAAGCGGAGGGTGACATTATCGTTCACCAGGGTATTGCTGGAAAGGGTGATGCCGTAGTTAACGCCGGTGGAAATATCTGGTCTAAATTCATCGAAAATGCCAACGTGGAAGCGGGAGACATGGTCATAGTTTCCGACGGTATCCTGAACAGTAACGTTTTTGCCGATAAACGAATTATATGCAGAGGCAAACGTGCAAGTATCGCCGGTGGACACGTTCGTGCTTCTGAAGAGATCGACACAAAGAATCTTGGAGCACCGGCCGGGACGGAAACGCTGGTAGAGGTAGGGTACGATCCAAAGAGTCGGGAACGTCTGTTGGAGTTGGAAGGGGCAGACCAGAACTTCGAAAAAGAGATGGAAGAACTGACCTTGAACATGGCCACGATCGAAAATATGAAGACCAATAAACGTCAGATCAGCCCCGAAAAACTCAAGCAATACACATCAATGAAGGCAAAACGGGAAAAACTGGCAAAACAGCGTCAAAAAATCTCCGGAGAAATAAAGGCGATTCAGGCCTATCTGGATGAACTGAAAACGAACGGTCGAATCAGTGTTTCCGGAACGGTCTTCACCGGCGTCAAGATTGCGATCAAGGACGCGCAACTGCAGGTTCGTCGGGAGGCCAAAGCGGTTACATACATGTCCGAGGCGGGACAGGTAAAGGTGACGAAATACGAAGAAAGTCATGCGGATATTTCCATACGGAAACGGGAGGTTGCGCATGTCGCTCCAGCCGATTGATCTTCAGACTCTTTTCGTCCGGCTCAGCCAGGTCGGGCGGGAGCAATCGGCTCTCAAACAGGCGGTCGCCCAGAATCAGGCGGTCACCGGCAGCGAAATTGCCCAACGGTCTCAGAACGCCGGAAATACCGTTCGTGAAGCCGATGAGGTTTCGGAAGGACCCGAGACGGTAAAGGAAGACGAACATAAGGACAACACCGACCGCCATAGTTCCCCGGACAATGAGTCAAAAGATGACGACACTGCCCCCGAAACCGAAGGCGAGTTTCGCGACCCCGACCTTGGTCAGAATATCGATCTGACGGGATAGGTTCGTGACTTTCGGCCTGTACCTGCTTCTTAATCTCGTATGTATTCTCTTTTTTGGATGGTGGTTACGACGTCTGATAGTCCGACGGCTTGAACCTGAGCGCATCCTGGCAGATCTGGAAGACGAAGTACGTGCGATTATTCAGAATCTGAACGCCGCCGGCGACCAGAACGTGACGCTACTCGAAGACAGGATCGCAGACCTAAGAACCCTCCTTCAACGTGCCGACACTCAAATAGACGAGGTGGAGTATAAACTGCGGACTTTGGAGGAGGAACATGTTCGACGTTCCGACAGCTCCATATACACTGATGATGAACAGAGTGAACCGGAGGGAGGCGAGCCGCTGTTGGTTCCCTTTCGGCGGAACCAGTCTGATGACGTTAGTCCGATAGCCGGTGAGAACGAACGAAACGAACAGACGCCGGCCGATATTCGCCGGTATGTTTTGGTCCTGCACGACCAGGGGCTTTCCAATGATTTGATCTCCGCCCGGACGGGAATGGCTATAGGGGAAGTGGAACTTATAATTTCGTTGGGTACAAAGAGAACGCGACAATGAAAATCGGAATTGATCTTGGCACAACCAACACAGTCGTTGCCTTTCTCGAACACGGCGAACCCCGACTAATTCCAAACGGAAGGGGACACATTGCTACCCCCTCAGTGGTTGGGTTCGACAGCAGAAACCGGCGGATTGTCGGGGAAAGTGCCCGCAATCAGTATCGATCGGTTCCCGAACGCACTGTGGCCGGTTTCAAACGCCTCATGGGAAAACGAACAACTATTCCGATAGGTGATACCTCTTACAGTCCTGAAGAAGTCAGCGCATTTCTTCTTGAAGATGTGCGTCGCTATGCGGAGACGTATCTGGGAGAAGATATCACCGAAGGGGTTGTGACCGTTCCGGCACACTTCGGTGATCGACGAAGGGCCGCCACACTGGAAGCGGCGTTACTCGCGGGATTCCATCACGTTTCTCTTCTCAATGAGCCTACCGCCGCGGCGTTACCATATGCCGTTCACGCACCGGACCAACACCGCATTGTCGTCTTCGACTTTGGTGGAGGTACCCTCGATGTGACATGCCTTGAACGGAGCGGAAATGACTATGTCGTTCAGGCAACCCGCGGAGATGGTGAACTGGGAGGTTCGGATATAGACACACTTCTCTTTCGGACCCTGCTGAACAGGATCGGCCGATCGGAAGAAGAAGTACGCAACGATCCGTATATCAACCAGCTCATTTACCAGATTGCGGAACAGACGAAGGTGGAATTATCGGACAGGGACAGCGTCACCGTTACTATACCGTTTGTTCGCTCCTCCGGCTCCGAACGTCACACGGTGTTTGATGTGACCCGTACTGAACTGGAAACTGTCATGGAACCTTTGCTGGTCCGGGCGCGAGAACTCACTGCCGGTGCAGTTGCCGATGCTGGTTTTCTTCGGCGGGGTTTTGATACCCTTATTCTGTCCGGCGGAAGCAGTAGAATCCCGGCTATTCGTCGTTTTCTATACGACGACTATGGCATACTCCCTCTGGAGAGGGTAAATCCGGAAGAAGTAGTGGCCCGAGGCGCCGCGATGTATACCGATCTGAGAAGTTCAGGACAGCTGCGTCTTCGGGATGCCCTTTCAGGAAGCCTCTCAATAGAGTTGTCGGATGGCAGCTGTGTCCCGGTGATTCGCAGGAATCAGAGCATCCCTGCCACGCGGACACGAATTTTCACCACGGTGTCGGATGGTCAATTGGAGGCGGAGATTCATCTTCTGCAGGGAGACAACCCCGGTGCCGGAGAAAACCGTTCCTTGGGGAAATTTACACTGACCAACATTGAGACCGCTCCACAGGGGAAGGCGCGCATCGCAGTTACGGTGTCGGTAGACGCCGACGGCCTCGTTACCCTGAAAGCTGGAGACCGGGCTACCGGTGTAACACGCCAGATCACTACCCGTCCCCGTACGGAGTCTGTTCGGGAAGAGGTTGAAGGTGAGATGGCGGTGTATCTAAATACGCTGATACGACGGGTTGAGAATCTCGCCCGCTTTGCCGACGGTGAGCTTCGTCTGGAACTGGAAGAGATGGTTGCGCTCACGCGTGAAGAGAACGGCAGTCCCGGAGATGACCTGATAACAGTACTGGAAGCGTTGATAGCAGAAGTGGTATCCGAGCAGAACACCGTAAGTGCAGCGGGAGCAGGTCGTGCAGCTTCGTGAAGCGTATACAGTCCTGGGGATCGTTCCTGGTCTTAATTCAGACGAAATTCGTTCCCGGTATCGCCACCTGGTCAAGGAACTGCATCCAGATGTTTCAATGGGGCAAGGAGATGACCTTGGCCGGATTATTGAGGCATATCGTCTCATAGATACCTTCATGGCTCGACACGCACCGACCGTTAAAACTCATCGATCGTCACGAAAACCGTTCCGTGGAACCCGTTCCTCCGTCCGGACCCGGCCGAGTGAACCTGCCGGTTCTCCCGCCCGGTTGGTTTTTTCCCTGGGAAACGTTGCAATACATGGCGGAGACCGAAAGGCTCGATGTATCGCCCTTCAGCGACTGGTGGATACGGGAAAGCGAAGTGCAGCCGTCTTTGTACGGCAATGTCTCTTTGATGTTGATCCGACGGTCCATCTGGAAGCGGCACGCCTGTTCCCCCTCGTGCCGGGTACCCGTCGGGAAAAAATGCTTATGGAAGTCGTGGATCAGCTGACTACCCGGCAGTGTGAAGTGATTCTTGGTACCATTCAGTCTCATAAACTGGAGCTGCGCCGGTTTGTCGCGTATGCTGCAGCTGATCCTCGACCGCGGGTACGACGATGTGCAATGGAGGTCCTTAATGACACATAAGTCTGCGGACAAGCGGGGCCGGGAATCATTCGTTGATCGTTTAGAAAACTATTTGCTTGAGGGTGTTGGTGATCTATCGGCATTGAAAGAAGAGTTGGCCATGCAACTCGCAGATGCACGATTCGTTGGTGACGACACGGGGACAAACGCTTTGGAGCAGCTTCTGGCGTTACTGGAAAAGGACAGTATGCCCGAACCGGGAGATGTGCTGCCCCGGATTTTCGCTCTTCGCGAAGCGGACGAGTTTGACGGAGGGGGAGTTTCAAATACACAGGACGGCTTTGTCTCTTTTGATATTCCGTTGGAAGACAATGTAAAAAAAATGGTTGGCGAAGAAGGGCGTCTACTTCTTCGCCAAGCTGAAAATCAAGGTAAGAAACTCTATTACCTTGAAGTTAACGTCTCGGGAGAGTGTCGTAATCGTGTCCTTGATTGTATTGAATCTGAGTTTGTAGTCATCCGATCCGAAATGCCCCATGATGGGGAACGTCTTTGTGCCATTATTGTGACCGACAGAGCGCCGCGGTTATCGCACCTTCTTTCCGACGCTCTTCCCGAAGATTGTAGCCAGGTTGAATCACACATAAAGGAAATCCCTTTTCGAGAACTGTTAAAACCGCGTTCAGTTGCCAGAAGGTGGTATGAACAGGTTCCTCCGGTTTCGGTGACTCCCTCTTTTGAGATTATCGATCGAATACTTGTCCTCCTTCGTGAAGTGGGAAGATACAATGACGGTTTGGATGGTCCATTGTGGCGGGAACTGGCAGATGATATCGTTCAGTACTTTTCCATCAATTTGAGAACTGTTTTTGAACAGATGCAGCCCGCTCTCGTAGAACTGGGCAATGAACTGAAAAAGAAAGTCATGATTCAGGTCATCGGAGATACTTCCGGGGTCTCCGCGGCGTATGCCGCCACACTGCGGGAACACATTTTTGAGCTCCTTGAGAATGCTATACGCCATGGAATAGAGAGTCCGGAGGAGCGAAAAAGACTGGAAAAGGCCGAGGCGGGGACGATACGGGTGATTGTATCCCAGAGGCCCCAGCGTCTTGCAATACGGGTCAGGGACGATGGTCGTGGTGTTGACAGGGAAAAAATTCGGATCGCTTTTTCAGGCTCTATAGAACGAGGTCTTGCCAGGTTGCGCCATGTTCTCCAGGAACAGTATGGAGGAAAGTTGTCCCTTCGAACTGGTGAGCGCGGTACCACCGTCGAAATTGATATACCCTACGGTCCCGAAATGTATCGGGCCCTGGTATTTCGGCGTCGGCGGGAAACCTTTGCAGTACCGGCCGCTCTGGTGACGGAGATCCGACCAATCAATTCCGGAAATCAAATCATCCATGATGCCGCAGAAACGTCGTACATCAGGGTTGATGGTCGGGCGTTACCGTATCGGGATGTGACGTCCAACGGTGATATTTCCGAACAGGTGCATAGTGCAGGTTCGTCACGACACGCGCTCGTGATTACCGCCGGGGGGTACGAGATTGCTCTGGCTGCCGACGAAATTGTACGGGAAACTCAGGTTATTCCCGACGAGAAAAATCCGACACTGCTTCATGCAGAAAACATCGATCCACCGCCGGTGGCTGTGAAATTGTCTACTGCCATGAGAGGATAAAAAAAGGGATGATGTGCCTGGACGTCGGTACACACCATCCCTGAAAGCTTGAAGCCTTACGTTTATAGTATCGGAAGGTTTCGGGAAGATCTTAACCTGCACCACGCACTCAGAGAAATCTTTGTATGAGATCGGCATGAAACCGGCACGATTCGGCCAGGGCCATATAGATTCGCTCCGATTGGTCAATTGACTCGGCGATTGTATTCGGTTTCTTTCGCATTTCCACTTCCAATGCCTCCGTGGCAAGAAATCCTACGACGTTTTTACTTGCCGAAGAGCTCAGAGCACCATCAATTTTGTCCAGAAATCGGACATCCGGGTATTTCGATTCTTTCAATCGGCGACACGTCTCAACACCGGAACATAACGTTTCTTCGATAGTACCAAGCATCTTCAGGAGGTCCTTTAGAACAGTCTTGCTGGTATTGGCAGTATTGGTGGTGTGCGACGGCCTCTGTCGTATCGGTAGACCTGTTTTCCCCGGGACGCTTTCTACCAACCGCGTTGTACGTTCTTCCGGTGACTCGTAGAGTACGCCTTCTATCGCCGAACTGTCCGGCGAAAGCAGAACTGTACTGACATCGGGGAAGCGTCGACTTTGTTCTGCAAACCAGGAACGGTATATGTCCATGCGACGATCACTGAGGACAGGCCTGCCGGAGACAGACCCGACCGGTCCCGGGGACGCTCCGTGAAGATAGCGGGCCATTCCGTGTTCAGCCGGTGATAACCGATGGGCTTCCCTTCGGAGAAGGTTTTCAAAGAACGAATCACTGCAGTGAGTCTGATTCCCGGGAAATCCAAGGTCGACTCCGGCCATTGCAATATCCCGGGACCCGAGAATTCGGGCGAGATCCCAGGCTGACGTCGCTACTGAACCGCCGGCACCAAGTTTCAGATTGCGGTGAAAAAAGCGGTCGAAATATTCTCCCAGGGGAAAGAGCGATGCTGAAAAAACGACCGCTCCCTGCCACAATCGGATACTGCGCGGATGAGTTGCCGGTTCCGCAACGAGAACGGCGGAGGTCGGACGGGACCGGTCGAAATGACGGCTGTTCCAGTACTGTGGATCTGAAACAACTGCAAAGTGAGGCTCAATACCCCAGCGATTCAATACGGGCACCGCCGTATCTACAGCAATCACGATACTCCTGCGGGCGAGTTCGGCCACAAACGGTCTCAGATCATCCAGGGATGGTCCGGCACCACAGACAAGGGCCGGTATATCCTGGAAGGTGTTTTCAAGATGATCGATTCCTCCCCAGGACTTTCCCAGGGCAATATTGCGGATACTGTTTCGAACCCAGAGTCTGCCGAACCTGCGCAGGGTGTTCCTGTTTACCGTATTTCGCTCGTCGGTATTCCTGAGTACCGACATAATCCGGTTGTATTCATCTGCACAGTGGTGGGCAAAAGCATCCAAAGACAGAACCAAAGGGTCAGATATCCTCTCTTCGCGAAGGACCGCGGGAAGAACATCCGGAAGCCATGCCGGAACGATCCTGTCGGGGCCGACGGTGCACCACCAGCTGGAAGGTTTTTTCAGAAGCGATTCAGTCACGAGAGGGGCGGAAAAAGTGATGGAAAGGACCGGGCCCGGTGTTTCCCCTGCGCCATGAACCGCCTCGTTGAGGTATCCCAGCCCGATACCGACTGTTACTACGCCGTCCCGTCCGGTTGTCCGGCGTTGGTGAACTCTCTTCCTCGCTTCCCGCAATGGAGCCACACCACTGTGAACATATCTGTTACCGACCAGCAGAGTCATTTCACCCCTTCGGGACGTCTGAAAGGTAAAATCCTGCAGGGGAACACCCGAATTTTCGGGGTCGGTCAGTATTGCCGTGATGTCTTCGGCAAGGCGTGGACGGCAAAGCCGGATTGCTGCAATCTTTTCGGACAACTCCCGGTTCATTCAAGCTCCAGAGTAAGTATCAGCCCTTTCGAAAACGGGGTGCCCGGTGGAGGGTCCTGTGAAACGACCCATCCGCTTCCGATTATCCGTGTGGTCAGATCGTCTCTTCCGAGAAGCGGTACGAGAGTTCGGGCGGAGAGACCCGTATAATCCGGAATAACACCGTCAAGAGGAGGCAGTCTCTGTTCAGTTATGGATATGCTCCCGGGATGACGCGTCACCGTGTCGGTATCTCTTGGAATATCCCAATAAGGAACGAGAAACTCAATGAGAGAATCTACCGCCGGGGCGGCAATGCGACCACCGAGGTACTCGGGACCACGAGGATAGTCGATGACGAGATAGATCAGAAGCTCCGGCCGATCGACGGGGAATATTGCCAAAGTTGATGCGATAAAGTGTTCGCTGGAATAGCCGCCCGCTTCCGGGTCAAATACTTCGGCCGTACCGGTCTTGGCGGCGATGCGAATTCCCTCTTCCTCGATGCGACGGGCTGTCCCACCCGGTTCCGTTGCGCTTTCCATAAGGGACAGCATTGTTAACGCCGTAGCCGGTGCAAGGACCTCTCTGACCGGTTCCCGTTCAAATCTGCGTATTACTTCTCCGGACGGTGAAACGATGCGGTCCACAATCTGGGGACGAAGAAGTATTCCTTCGTTTGCGAGGGTAAGGCCCGCCGCTACCATCTGTATCGCCGTGACACCTATCTCCTGCCCGATGGCGATTGTCTGGCGTGTCCTGTTTGACCAGCGTTCCGGCACAGACAAAAGCCCCCGCTCTTCCCCGTTCAGACTGATACCGGTGCGATCACCAAATCCGAATTTCCGTAACATCGTGTAGAACGATCCGGGGTCGACCCGTTCCGACGCGTATGCAGCACCGACGTTGCTGGAGTATTTGATGATGTCTCGAGCGTTGATCCGCCCGTAATTTGCCAGATCGGTGATAGAGAAACTGCCGTCCTGAGAACGGTAACCTCCGGCGGTGTCGAATGTATCCGAGAGAGTGATACCCTCAAGATCAAGGATCCCGGCGAGGGAAAAAATCTTGAAGACACTTCCTGGTTCGTAGATGCGGGATATCAGACGATTACGCCTGCGTTCGGCCGGGTAGGATTGGTATGAATTAAGGTCATAGGACGGTTGACTGGACATGGCCAGGAGATCAGCGTTCTGAATGTCGGCCACTATTATCATCACCGCATCAGCGTTATAGGTCTCCAGCAGTCCTTTCCCGAGATCGTCGGCAAAATTCTGAATTGCCAAATCCAGCGTGAGAAAGACCTGGTTTCCCATGACCAGATCGGACTCATCGGTGACGGAAGGGAGAAGTTCTTGGGAAAACATGTACTCGATACCGGCCAGACCGATATCGTCTACACCAACGTACCCAATGACTCCTGCGGCAGCATCCCGTTCGGGATAGCTCCGGCCGAAGTCTTCCTGCAACGATATCCCCCGGAGATTCCCTCTCCGTAACTCCTCCCGGATAGCATTGCTCTGGCTGGGAGTAATTGTTCTTTGAACCGTCAGAAAGCCATTGGTAGTCTTGAAACGACTGTCCAGTTCTTCCCGGGGGATTTCGAGAATATCCGCAAGAATCGTAACGGTTGTTTCGAGATCGGAAATATCAGGTTTCCACGCCGTAACGGTATCGAGTCGGGTCTGGATTGCCAGTAACCGGCCTCGACGATCGAGGATTGGTCCCCGTTCAATTTCCGGTGATGGATACGAACGCGGGCTTTCTGAGCCCCCGAGCATTATCGAGCCGTAGCGAATAATCAGAAGGAGAGCTGTGACTCCGACGAGAAGAGAGAAAAACTTTAACCGAAGAACCCGCTTATCCGAGGTTTCCACTGAAGGCAATCCAACTGTCCGTCGTATCACGTGAGGGAAAACACACAAGCTACTATAATATGCTCCATTTTTCTTGTCGATACTGCTATCATATGGTCAGCGTGATAGAGCATCAAAAGGTCGCTCGTCGACGGAAACGCCCCGTTTCATCTCCAGCACGGCCTTACTCCGGCGCGTCACCCGGGAGGGTGCCGGAAAACGGAGAAGGCCGTTCAAGATCTCGTTTTCGCTATGGTGCATCGCTGTTTTCTCTGAGAGGGCTGCGGTTCCGGGATGGTGCCGGTATCGCCGTTGCGGCCCTCGAGCGGCGGGGTATCGACCTTCGACGTTCCCGACGGGGAAATTTCTTATCGGTCTTTTCCAGCCAGTTTGGTCTCGCTGCTGAAGAGTTCCCCGTCCTGGTAGCGGCAGTCATATTCGCCGTATTTGTAAATGTTCTTCTCCTTTCGTTTCGTTCCGACCGGATCATACTTTCCGGCGCTGTATCGGGCATTTCACCGCCGCCGGCACAGGAACTGGTAATTCAGTCCCGTCTTGCCCCCCGGGAGAGCGAATTCGCCGTTATTGGTGAGGTTGCCGGAGTAGATCCGTCCCAGTTTGCCCGTCTTGAAGTGGTGACATATACCGTTCAACGGGGAGATACCCTTGGAGAGATAGCGTTGGAACATGGTCTTGATATCGACACTCTCATCAGCTTCAACCAGATTGAAGATGTACGGAGACTCCAGGCCGGGTCCACTATGGAAATTCCGAATCGTAACGGACTGCTCTATACGGTCAAGAGTGGAGACTCTCTCTCTGCAATTGCGTCTCGTCACGGCACAACGGTAAACACTGTTCTTGATGCAAATGACATGAGAAGCCAGGCTCTCGATGTGGGGCAGGTGATATTTGTACCCAATGCGAAGTTGAATGAGACGGAACGTCGAATCATTCTTGGCGAACTTTTTGCCTGGCCGACCCGCGGCACATTCACCAGTGGTTTCGGCATGCGAGCTGATCCGTTTACCGGGTATCCCCGATTTCACAATGGAATTGATCTGGCAAACAACATAGGAACACCTATCAGGGCTGCCGCGTCGGGTAGAGTTGTCCATGTGGAAAGTCAGATTGGAAACTACGGTCGCTTCGTTATTTTACGACATCCCGACGGGTTTCAGACTCTTTACGCCCATCTGGATACGTTTTCCGTACGGAACGGACAATACGTCGATCGTGGCGCCGTTCTGGGAAGCATGGGGAATACGGGGCGCAGTACCGGTCCCCATCTTCACTTTTCGGTAATACACAACGGAACATTTGTTGACCCGTTGCGTTATCTCCATTGATGTGGTAAGGATAAGGAATGATGCGCAGACTGGTTATCGCCGTCGTTATTTTGTTTGCAGTATTCTCGTTCATAAACGCCTACTCGGCAATCTGAACGTGTCTTCGGCGCTGTCACGTATTCCTGCCGTGACAGTGCTTGTATTTTTTTCCACTCCCGCATGGACACGGATCGTTTCTCCCGACCTTAGGATAGGTTCTTCTTACCTGGGTCTGTCGCGGCTGACTGCCCGCTGAGCCGGTTGCTCCGGATCTTCCCGCGGGGGTAGACCCAAGAAGACTCACATCGCTGTGTTGGGCGGTGCCCTGGAGGGCCTGCGCAGGTTTCCGTTCCTCCATACCCTGAGCCTTGATGGCAAAGAGCATCCGGGCAATCTTGATTCTGATGTCGGCAAGAAGCTCGTCGAAAATGCGAAATCCTTCCAGTTTGTACTCAAGAAGCGGGTTTCTCTGGGCATACCCCCGCAGATAGACCGCTTCTCTGAGTTCCTCCAGGTTTTCCAGATGGTCCTGCCATCGCTGGTCAACAGTCCTGAGATACTCGATGCGGATGATGAAGTTGAGACGCTCTCTGCCTACGATCTCTTCCTTGTGTCGCAATTCATTCCGCATGTCCTCCAAGATAGCGTCACGAGTGGCATCGACGGAACGTCCCGCATATGCACCGGCGTCATTGGGAGCAAAGAAAAGAATTCTCTCCTGAAGAAGCGCAACAATTTGTGAAGCTATCGCTTCATCAACGGTACCGGAAAGCTCCAGCTCACCGAGAATCTCCGCTACAATTTCCTCTGCGGTTGTCAGAACCCGCTCAATGAGGTTGGTGTCATCCATGATGGCGTCCCGCTGCTGGTAGATGACCTTTCTCTGTTCATTGACCACATCGTCGTATTCAAGCAGGTGTTTCCGGATATCGAAGTTTCGTTCTTCCACCTTGCTCTGAGCGCGTTCAATGGATTTGTTGATAAGGGGGTGGTTTAAAGGTTCTCCCGGTTCGAGTCCCCGTTCCATGATGGACTTCAGGTTGAACCGTCCGCCCCCGAACAGTCGCATCAGATCGTCATCCATTGAGAGAAAAAACCTGGATTCCCCGGGGTCTCCCTGCCTTCCGCTGCGGCCTCGAAGCTGATTGTCTATACGTCTCGATTCATGACGCTCCGTTCCCAGTACGTACAGACCGCCGAGATTTTGAACCTCCCGGTAATCCCCTTCCCATTTCTTCCGCTCTTTTTCCAGAGCGGTAAAGTACTCCTCCTGGCTTGCATCCTCGGAAAGGCTTCTCCTGGCACGAAACTCGGGATTGCCGCCCAGTTTAATGTCGGTACCCCGACCGGCCATGTTAGTGGCGATGGTAACAGATCCCTTTGCACCGGCCTCTGCGACGATAAGGGCCTCCCGGGCGTGATTCTTGGCGTTCAGAACTTCATGGCGGACACCCCGCTTTGTCAGCATAGTGGACAGTTTTTCGGAGCGTTCGATCGAAATAGTCCCGACTAGTACGGGTTGGCCCTTCCGGTAGAGTCGTTCGAGCTCGTCGCAGATCGCCGTATATTTATCATCTTCGGATATGTAGATGACGTCGTCCTGGTCCAGACGTGCCAACGGACGGTTTGTCGGAATGACGACAACATCGAGGCCGTATATCTTGCCGAATTCCTTCGCTTCCGTTTCGGCGGTACCGGTCATGCCGGAAATCTTGTCATACATTCGGAAGAAATTCTGAAAGGTAATGGTTGCAAGGGTGCGATTCCGGGCGGCAACTTTGATACCTTCCTTCGCTTCGATAGCCTGATGGAGTCCCTCCGAATAACGCCGTCCATGAAGAATCCGACCGGTAAACTCGTCAACTATCTCTACCTTGCCCTCTTTTACCACGTATTGCTGGTCGACGTGAAAGAGTCGATGAGCCCGCAGCGCCTGGGTCGCATAATGGATGTATTCAAAATGTTCCTGGTCAAAAACACTTCCCTGAATGATTTTTCGGCGATTTAACAGCTCTTCAAGATGGTTTAAACCCTGGTCGGTGAAGCTGATTTTTCGGGATTTTTCTTCCACTTTGTAATCCCCGTCAGGTTCTTCCGGATAGTCGCCCGTCGCGGGATCCTTACTGGATTCTACCAGTTCCAGTACAACACGGTTGACTTCACGAAACTTTGCCGTATCGTCCTGGGCCTGTCCTGATATGATCAGTGGTGTACGCGCTTCATCAACGAGGATTGAGTCTATCTCGTCAACAATGCAGTAATGGTGGCCTCTTTGAACCTTACCTGCCTTGTCGTATCGCATATTGTCCCGGAGGTAATCGAATCCGAATTCGTTGTTGGTCCCGTAGGTGATGTCCTTTCGGTACGCCTCTTTACGGGTGTCGTTGTCCATGTCGGAAACGATGAAGCCGACGGATATCCCAAGATACTCGAGAACGGGACCCATCCATCCCGCATCACGGCGGGCCAGGTAGTCGTTTACCGTGATAACGTGAACTCCCCGGCCGGTCAGCGCGTTCAGGTATGCTGAAGCGACAGATGACAGAGTCTTGCCCTCGCCGGTCTTCATTTCCATGATTTTGCCTTGATGAAGTACGATGGCACCGAGCATCTGAACATCGTATGGACGCTCTCCCAGAACGCGTCGCGCCGCCTCACGGGCAACGGCAAAGGCCTGAGGCAGAAGTTCGTCCATTGTCCGTCCTTCCGCTATTTCCCGGCGCCATAGATCGGTCTGAGCAATCATTTCGTCCCGGGTTAGCCGGAGAGCCCACGATTCCTGTGCGTTTATTTTGTGAAGTTGGGGGAGAAGTTGTTTCAAATCGGCTTCAGATTTGGAACCGAAAATTCCCTGGATGAGTCGTTCGAGCATATTGGTCAAAGTATACTGCTGACAAGACGACGGTCAAGTTGACAACGCTGTCCGGCAATGGCACTATCCAGACTGGTATGCCCCTTCGAAAACGTCGTTCCTTCGGTTTGGTAACAGTTGTGTTCCTGATTGGATTTCTTTCCGGATGTGAACAGGGCCCGGTGAATGTTCTTGAGCGGGAGTCACTGTTCCGGCTTCAGATCGGGCGTCTGGAAGACCATCTGGACCTCATAACCCGGAACGGTGTTTTACCGGATATGCGGACTTCTGTTGCGATGGTGGATGGATTCGTCTACATCGGTAATGGGCCGGCTAACAAGGCGATGGAGTTCACCTCCTACGGAGACCTGATACGGCTCATATTTGACCCTACTGTGAACCCTCAGCCCGTCTCTTTGGGCGGTGGCGACGAAGTAATGCGAGACGGCACCGGAAGAACCAGGTTTGCCCGAGAGTACGATTTCAATCGTCTGGGTACGATAGCGGTAGATTCACGCAGGCGCATATTCGTGGAAGACCGACTGCCTCCTGAACGGTCGGTCTATGACGAATCCCTGGAAGTCCAGTTGAACCGTATCGTTGTGCGCTTTGATGAAACCGGTGCCGCCATGGACTATCTTGGTCAGGAAGGTATAGGGGGAACACCCTTTCCGTTTATTGAATCGATTTCCGTTACAATCCGGGACGAAGTGGCGGTCATTTCGAAGACGATGAACGCTCGATTTTTTTATCTCTTCTCGCCGGAAGGTGAGCTCATGTATTCCATGCGGATCGGTCTGGATCGAATCCCCGTTCTTGACTCGTCGAGTGACGATATTGCCGTACTGGATAGTGTGATAGCGGGCATGGATAAATACCGGGTATATCTCAAAGTTTCCTATTTTCGGGCAGTTCGGGACGAGGAAACGGACAAAGACTACGGAATCAACCTGGTTTCAACCAGAGTGTACTGGATAGATCTGCAGACGGGACGGTACGAAGGCTATTTTGAACTTCCCGATACCACAGAAACGAACAGTCCATTTCAATATGAGCTGTTGGGAGTTTCCACCGGCGAGTTCCTTTTTCTTGCCGGAAGAATTGATGTGGGACTTACCAGACTGCTAATTATGAATGATGAAGGAAGGGTAGTTCGGAGACGGAATATCGGGATTCCCGAAACGAATCTTGTACTCCAGGCTTTTCATGTCAATCCGGTAGGCGTACTTACGGGGCTTTTGGGGTATACAGAATACGCGGAGTTGGTATGGTGGCGTACGGACCGTCTTCTGCCGGGGGGAAATCAGGCAACTGAGAGGGATAATGAATCGTAATAATCGATGGCTCGTTACTGCAGAGGTGATGAGCCATCTTGACGCGGCGACAATCTCCGAAATTGGCATCCCCGGAGAAGTTCTTATGGAGAATGCCGGACAGAAATGCTGGCGTCAACTGCGTGTTCGCCTGCCCCGTCCGGAGGGTGTCCAGGTTGTCTTCGTGGCCGGTAACGGAAACAATGGCGGGGATGCTCTGGTTATGGCGAGGCAATGTTTAATCGAAGGCGTGAACCATCCCCGGGTAGTAACGCTCCGGAGAAATTTGAAAGGGACCGCTCTGACTCAGTGGGAATACCTGAGACGCCTGGACCTTGAACGCCTCGTCTGGGAAGATGAACCCGAAGCTGTGACAGATCTCCTTCAGGCACTCACCGAAGGAGATGCCGTGGTGGACGGAATAACGGGCACAGGAACGAACGGACCGCTCCGGGAGCCGGAAGCAATCCTGGTGAGCCGGATACAACACTCGTCGGCGATAGTGTACGCAGTTGATGTGCCTTCCGGAATGAGGGATGCCGGAAAAATCGATGAGATAGTGGTCAGGGCAGATGTCACCATCTGTACGGGTTACAGAAAACGGTGCCTCTATGCGCCGGTCCGCCGGGAAAACGCCGGAGAAATCCTTCAGGTCGATCCCGGATTTCCCGACCTAGAGGTATTTGCGGATGCGTCCTGGTATCCGTCTTCACGGACTGCACTATTTGCAGACAGTGATGTAGAAAGTGTTCGTCCTATGCTCTCGGACCTTCCTGCCGGCGCGCATAAGGGTAGTCGCGGCAGGTTGCTGGTGATAGCCGGAGGAGACGGCACCGAAGGTGCAGCCCTTCTGGCGGCGGAGAGCGCAGGAACGACCGGCGCGGGAATGGTTTCGGTGGTTACTACTCCCGGGGCGGCGGCGGCGGGGATTGCCAGGGAGCCGGGGGTCATGTGGCGAAGTTATCCACCGGAAAATCAGGAGATCGCATGGGCGGATGCTCTCGTCATCGGGCCGGGATGGGTAGGTGGTTCGCCGGATAAACTGCAACGCATTCTGGCGGCTGTTCACACACCGGGGGACGAAAAGGTTCGGCCGGTGCTCCTGGACGCTGCCGCACTGCGGATCATCACATCTTCATCCGGGAGCTCCTGGACTGACCTTCCAGACCCGGGCGTGCCGATAATTATGACCCCTCATCCCGGCGAGATGGCCGCCCTGGCAGGGACTTCTGTTGACGACATTCTGACAAACCCCTTTGAAATTCTTGAAACGGTGTTTCGTCCCATCACCTGGTTGCAAGGTGTTACGGTGGTGCTGAAAGGTTCTGTCACAATTATTCGAACCGCGGACGGAGATTTTTTCGTCGTCGACGGTCGGTGTCCGTCGCTGGGAGTGGCGGGCAGCGGAGATGTGCTAAGTGGTATTCTGGGGGCCCGTCTTGCCGGGGCAACTGCCTGTGCCGGCAGAAATACGACACCCCGGGGAGCTTTTTTCGGCTCGTCCCGATTACCAGTGAACAGCGGTTCTCCTTCCAGTGATCCGATAGTATCGGCGGTTCTTCACGGAGTGGCCGAGCATCTTCGGCGCGGTCGCCTGTTGGCACGGCAATTCGGCGCATACACGGCAGGGACGCTTGCACGAACATCGCTGCCACCGAACAACGACAATGTGTACGGTAAATACCGATGAGACACGCGAGGTACCGACGGTGAAAAAGGTGGAGCATCGGGGTCCGGCACCGTGGCGTTCGGGAAATGTAGAGGAACCGCATATGTACAGCCGGGGTCCGCGTACGAATAATGACCAGACAAAGGTCAAAACGCACATATTTCGTGGTAACCGTGGTCTCATGATCACCCTTATCGATATTGTTGTCGTAACAATTCTCTTCATAGTGTTTTACACGTTGCTGCTTCCCCTTTCCGGTGGCGTAACCATCCAACCATATCGACTGGAGATAGAACACATTGTCGCTGAAGAAACGGTTGAGATTTCCGTACTCATACGTCATAGGCCTCCCGGGCTTTTCTCGATGCCGGCGGAACAATCTCCTCCGGGGCAGCCGATTGTGACTTTGCGTGCCGGAAATGCGTCCATTGCAGATCTGGCGCCTCGAGAGGGAGAGCATCGTTACATGGTTCTGGCCGTTCCATTGTCAAGTATTCCGGATGCCGCCAGGGAAACCGGGACGGTCGAACTGATTCTGCAAATCCGCGACGAGGTAAGGCGTTACCGAATCGATCTTCGTTGACCTGACAGCGATTAGGGAATATCTTGTTACTATGTATCAGATCTACTTTCTCTCAATCCTGACGAACATTCTCGCCGGCATTGCCTTGGGTTTTGATCGCATGGACAGCCGCCTGCGGCTCCATTCTGTTTTCAATCCCGAGCTCTTTCAGCACAACGGGTTCCGCCTGGCTATAGGAATTATCACCTTTGTTGTCGGTTTTCTGAAGCTTCTGTCGGTGTCTCCCGGTGATGTGGCGGTAGTTGGAGATTTGCTGCCCGCCGTCATGGGTTTGCTCATGGGGTTTTCACTGGCTTTTCAGTATTACCAGGAGCGGACGGAAGTGCAGAGCAGTACTACCGCGACACTGAATCGTCTGTTTGGACGCCACAACGCTACCCTGGGAATGGTGGGAATCGTGGTGGGGATCGTCCATTTTTTCCTTCATCGCGTTCTGTTTCTGTAACTTCCTTCAGTGAGCATCATCTATCGGGGTGATCGCATAGTTACAACCGCCGGAATAGCCAGAGAAAACGGGCGGTTCTTTCTGGCGCGTCGTGAGGCCGGTGGTGCCCAGTCCCGACGTTGGGAGTTTCCTGGAGGCAAATGTGATGAAGGGGACAGCGATGAACCGTCTTGCCTGATGCGGGAATTCCAGGAAGAGCTCGGCGTTTCAGTCCGTGTCGGGAACGAAATTGGATCGGTCACATTTGAACACAAAAGAGTCCTGTATATCCTGGTCGCTTACGAGATTGAATTGGTCCAGTCCCCGAAAAATCTTACCGTTCATACTGAAACGGGTTGGTTTCTTCCTGAAGAACTGCTTGCGCTGGATCTTGCCGACTCCGATCGCGTTCTGATTGAACGTCACATTTTGCCGGGCCGGTAATAACCGGAGACGAAGAACATGCAGTCACCTTTTGTCGTTGATACCGTTCATGAAATGGAACCATTTGCCCGGGCAGGTATTTTCCGACGAAACCAACGAACCAGCAATCCCCGTGGCCTTTCCTTTTTGCCGGCGGGAACCCATTCCGTACGGGAAACGAACCTCATCAGGAAAACGGCTCTCCTGTACCTTAATATCAGGCCGGAAAACCTTCGGCTTATCCATCAGGTTCATAGTGACAATGTGGTCTATCGTGGTGACAACGACGATGGCGCTGCTGTGATACCAGCGGCGGACGCTCATTGGACCGACCAGAAAGGACTGCTCCTGCTGATTCACGTTGCCGATTGCTGCCCCGTTGTAGTTACATCGGAAAGGGCCGGTCTGGCCGGTATTGCCCACGTTGGCTGGCGGGGTGCTTCTCTGGGACTTGCCGCTCGTCTGGTAACGCATATGAAGAACGCGTCGTCTTCCCGGCTCAGCGACTTTATGGTATGGATAGGTCCCTGTGCGGAGGCTGAGCGGTACGAAGTAGGCCCGGAGTTTGCTCGCTATTTTTCAGATTATCCCGGGGTTCTGACGCCGCACCCGGACAGGTCGGGCCGTTTCCGCTTTGATATCAAACGCACTATACGGGAAGACCTGCTGAGAGTGGGTGTTTCCCCGGAACGAGTACTGACACATACCGGCGGTACCATCGGTGATTCGCGATATCATTCCCATCGTCGAGACGGTTTCGCCGCCGGTCGTATGGCGGTCTTCATTACGATTGGACGATAGAGGGAATTATTACTAATTTTTCTGTAAGGAGAAATACAACATGGCAGACATCCTACAGGAAATACAGGAACGACGGGCCAAAAGAGCCTACAGTGAGAAGAGCGTAGATGACGAAACAATCCGGCGAATCATAACTGCGGGAACACTGCTTCCCAGTTGCAGTAACAAACAGCCCTGGCGATTCATGGTTTGCTCTCAGGGAGAGAGCCTGGAAAAGGCTCGAGAAGCTCTGAACGGGGGCAACTACTGGGCCAGGGTAGCACCCGTTCTGCTGGTGGTAACTACCCGGGACGAACTGGATTGTCGCCTCAACGATGACCGGAACTATGCTCAGTTTGACACCGGGATGGCCGTTGCGGGTATCCTGCTGCAGGCCACTCGGGAGGGGTTGTACGCCCACCCTATGGCGGGTTTTGATCCTCTTAAACTGAGAGAGAGTTTCGGTATTGAAGACGAGACCAGGGTAATCACAGTAATTGCCATCGGACATCCCGGGGACGGTAAGAACCTGAACGAAAAGCACGCCGAATCGGAAGTTTCTGAACGGACCAGGAAAGATCTGGATGAAGTTGTTCAGTGGAACGACTGGAAACCGCTAACCTGAACAATTGGCTCCCCGGCTTTCCGGGGAGCTTGTCTATGTTCCCAGGCCCAACCGGTGAGCTATAGCTTTTGCGTAATCGGCAAGGCCGTAGTGATCGTTCAGTCGGGTATGTTCCCATGCTGCCAGACACAATAGATCCGGGTCACAGGGCTTGCTCAAGGCGGTGGCCAGATGAATCGCGTCGTCCACCGCTTTTGCCGTTCCCGAACCGATATGTGGACGGACGAGACTCGCTGCATCTCCGATAAGGGTCACCTTTCCAAAGACCAGGCGTGGGATGGTAAGGTCTTCAATCTTCTGTACAAAGGGTTCAGGTGTTGACAGGACTACCTCTCGAAATGACGGTGGAAGCTCATCCTGTGCCCGGCGTTCCATATATGTCCGCGTTTCGGCGGTCATGAGATTACGTCCAACGGTGGAACGATGCTCATATCCGGCAGTGTCGGTCATCAAGGCGGAGAGTCGCGGGCCCGCCGGCACGTTTTCGTACCATACCCAGTTGATCCGCCGGTCGCCCGTTTCTACTGAGCCATCTTCGCCCGGTACTTCGTACAGAAGAATAGTAGTTTCCTTTCCCTGGAAGGAGCTGAGGGTGTCACAAAAGGTCTGCACGGTCTTCTTCGTCAGCTCCTTTTCCCGGACCATACCGCGCCATGCGATATATCCCGCGTAGGTGGGGGAGATTCCCGGTAGCAGCAGTCGTCTCGTCAGAGAACCGATCCCGTCGGCAGCAACAACAATTCCGGCCTGGTCGGTCGTACCATCGCTGAGCTCCACAATGCCCGGTGCACCCCAGTCGGGTATGTCGGTCATTGCAAGACCGCGTTCAATATTGTCGACACCTATCACTTCTTCCAGCTCCCGGAGGAGTACATCCCAGGACGTGTACGCTGCGGCCGTTTCCGGCATCTCCATGACCTGTCCGTCGCTGCGGAATATGCGACGGGTTCGGGCAGGAATACTTGCAACTCCCGGAAATGCGACGCCGTGACGTTCCAGATAATCCAGCATTCTTCGCTGAACAACAACGCCTCCACCGCTGCGTGACCGCTCTGAAGACTTTTCCACAACGCGAATCGTCCAGCCGTGGCATTTGAGTCCCGCCGCGGCTACAAGACCGGCATAGGATGCTCCGATAATAAGTGCTCGCATTTCCGACTGTTTGCTCATCCCTTGAAAATAACCTCTCTCTCTTTGCAGGTAAACACATGAACGGTACACTTGCGGTATGACACCGCAGATCATAGGAACAAAAAAATCCCCGAAATTCCGGGCGTGTGAACGGTACTGTCGGGAACGGGGAATTGCCTTTCAGCATCGGGACCCACTGGACAAACCCCTCAGTGAAGGTGAATTGGACGCTATCGTTTCCGGTGGAATCGCTCCGGAAGAACTTATCGATACCGAGTGCCAACAGTTTCACAGGAAAGGTCTCGCTTATATGGAATATGACCCTCTGGAGGAGATCCGGGAACATCCCGGGCTGTTGCGCCAACCTATCGTCAGGACCGACAGAGGTGTCGCTCTGGAACCCGATAGCGCGAGGTTAGACCATCTTTTGGGACGTTGACAGAGTTGCGTCGGCGTCGGATTCACTGTCGTAAAGGTGACATGAAACCAGATGGTCGCCGACCGGTCTGAGAACAGGGGATGCCAGTGGACAACGGTCGAATGCTTTGGGACACCGTGGGTGAAACGTGCATCCCGACGGTGGATCTATCGGACTGGGAACGTCACCTTGCAGAACAATGCGACTGCGACGGCGTTCACGAACTGGATCTGGAACGGGTACCGCTGAAAGGAGTGCCTCGGTATAAGGATGACGGGGCGTGTCATATAACCCGATGCGATCGGCAACTTCCACGATTCTACCAAGATACATGACTGCAATGCGGTCACTGAAGTGCTGAACCGCAGAGAGGTCATGAGCGATAAACAGATAGGTAAGATTAAGCTTCTCCTGGAGGTCTTCCAGAAGATTCATAACACCGGCCTGAATGGAAACATCAAGCGCAGCGATCGGTTCATCACAGACGATGAAATCCGGTTCCGTCGCGAGGGCGCGGGCTATTCCTACTCGTTGGCGCTGCCCGCCGGAAAACTCGTGGGGGTATCGATTCCTGTAATCGGGATTGAGACCGACCATCTCGAGTAGTTCGCCGACACGGTCAGTTCTCTTTCGGCCGCGGTAGAGGCCGTGTATTTCCAGTGGTTCGGCGACGATCCTTCCGATCGACATCCGCGGATCAAGAGACGCGTAGGGGTCCTGGAAGATCATGGCTATTCGCTTCCTCAACCTTCGTAAGTCCCCGGCATGCAGCTGTGTGATATCAATCCCGTCGAAGAGGATGCTGCCTGTGGTGGGTTCAATTAGTCGCAGGAGGGCCAGACCGGTGGTTGTCTTTCCACAGCCGGATTCGCCGACAAGTCCAAAGGTTTCTCCACGACGGATAGTGAGGTTGATTCCGTCAACAGCCTTTACGAGACTATTACCCAAAATCTTTGCACCATTTCGGACGGGGAAATGAACTTTCATGTCTTGAATCTCGACCAGATTCTCGCTCATGTGTGTACCTCGGCGGGATGATAGCACGCCGCGGCGTGGGGATAATCGGAACCATTGCCGTTAAGGGGGAGCATTTCGGGTACAGTTTCGACGCATAAAGAGCCGTCGGAGCGGGGGCAGCGCGGTGCGAAGGGGCAACCTTGAGGCATCGTTACCGGGTCCGGAGGAAGGCCCGGTATCGTGGTGAGACGTTCCGGACGATCCCTGCCGGGCATTGGAATGGATCCGAGAAGTCCGAGGGTATATGGATGGCGCGGTTCGGCATACAGTTCCTCCACAGACGCCTGTTCCATAAAACGTCCTCCATACATGACGTGAACGCGGTCGGCAATGGCGGCAACAACACCAAGATCGTGGGTAATCCAGATTACTGCCATACCAATTCGTTCCTGCAGTTGTGCCACCAGTTCAGTAATCTGTGCCTGGGTTGTCACATCAAGTGCGGTAGTTGCTTCATCAGCGATAAGCACATCGGGATCGCATGAAATACCCATGGCGATCATCACCCGTTGGCGCATCCCTCCGGACAGCTGATGGGGGTAGCTGGTAAGACGGGATTCCGGTGCAGGAATTCCTACCATATTCAGAAGTTCAATAGCTCGATCACGGGCCGCCGGGCCCTTCAGGCCCAGATGGAGTCTCAGAGACTCTGTAATTTGATATCCGACCGTACGCACGGGATTGAGAGAGGTCATGGGATCCTGAAATATCATGGCCATACCTTTTCCCCGTATCCCTCTCCACTCCCTGTGGTCAAGTGAAAGAAGCTCCTGTCCGTGAAACGTAACTGAACCGGTAACCATGGCAGGCGGTTGCTTGAGAAGGCCCATAAGGGATAGTACACCGACACTTTTACCGGAACCGGACTCACCGACGATAGCCAGTGTCTCGCCGGAATACAGATCGTATGAAATACCGGAAACAACCTCAGCGACGCCCCTTTTTGTTCCAAAACGGACGGTCAGGTCTCGAACCTGCAGAATTAGAGCATTATCTGCGCCGATACTCATACGGTCTGCCCCCGGGATTCGATAACCGATTTCTGCTTGGGATCCAGGGCGTCTCGCAGACCGTCACCGAGAAAATTGAATGCCATTACCGTGAAAAGAATCGCAATTCCCGGGAATATGCCGATCCAGGGGGCCTGTTGAAGAAAATTCCGTCCCTCGCTGAGCATGCGACCCCACGCCGGGTTAGGCGGTTGTACGCCCAAGCCGAGAAAGGACAACGCCGCTTCCGACAAAATTGCAAAAGCGAGGGACAGGGTTGTCTGGACGATAATGGGCGCCATCACATTGGGCAGGACGTGGCGGAAAATTATTCGTGAATCCCTGGCGCCCAGAGATCTTGCCGCACGGACGTAGACTTCTTCGGATACGACCAGGACGCTTCCTCGGGTTATTCTGGCAAAAATAGGCGTATACACAAGACCGATAGCAATCATCGCGTTGCCGATACCGGGGCCGAGTACCGCGAGAATTGCTATGGCCAGAAGAATTGCCGGAAAGGAAAACAACACGTCCATGGCGCGCATCAACGTTGCATCGACCCATTTCCGGTAGTACCCCGCCAGCAGACCGATAGGAATACCAAGAGACATGGCAAATCCAACGGCTATGAAACCCACCTGCAAAGAAACCCTGGCCGCAACAAGGACCCGGCTGAAAACGTCACGGCCCAGTTCATCGGTGCCGAACCAATGTTCGGCCGACGGGCCCTGCAGACGATTCGCAATATTGATTTCGTTGATCTCGTACGGGGCCAATCCGGCACCGAACAGGCCGAGGATGATAAGTATAGCAAGCACAACTAACCCCGCGACGGACAGACGATTGCTCAGCAGCGCAGCTATCGTCTCTCGGGCACGGGAAACGGGTTTCACCGAAAGCCGTTTTGATTCTGCAGCAAGTTCAGCCGCTGCGTCGGAGTCGGAGTGTACGCTTTCGTTTGAATTCATGAAACGCGTACCCGTGGGTCGATGAAGGCATAAATGACATCCACGATCAGGTTTATTGCCAGAAACATTGATGCCAGGTACAGCACAGATCCCTGCAGAACGGTGAAGTCACGATCCTTTACCGCGTTGAGGGCAAGTCGACCCAGTCCGGGCCAGGCGAAAATTACTTCCACCACGACGACTCCTCCCATGAGAAATCCCAGTTGGAGTCCGATAACAGTGACAATAGGAATCCACGCATTCGGGAGTACGTGGTTTCGGACAATTTGCCATTCCGACAGGCCTTTTGCCCATGCCGTTTGAACGTAGTCCTGATTCAGCGCTTCGAGTACGGCCGAACGGACAAACCGTGTGATAATTGATCCTGAGATCAGCCCTACCGTTACCGCCGGCAGTATAAGATGCCGCAACCAGCGGCCGACACCCGCACTGATCGGTACAAACCCCGAGGACGGCAGCCATCCCAGAGTCAGGGAAAAAACAAGAATATAGATAACAGCAGCCCAGAAATTGGGAAGAGAAATACCTACCTGGCTGGCGATGGACACCGCGTAATCCAATCCGGTGCCGGACCGGATTGCAGAGATAATTCCTGCGGGAAGGGCCACCGTCAGCGCGACCAGCAGAGCTGCGCCGGCAAGAGTCAGCGTCGCCGGAAGACGTTCAAGGATAAGTGTTGTTACGGGCTGACCGTTGCGAAAACTGACACCAAGGTCTCCGGTAATGGCGCCACGGAGCCATTTAAAGTACTGCTCCACCAGGGGTCGGTCCAGTCCCATTCGCGCTCGGAGTGTATCGTAAAGCTCCTGGTCAAAACGGGTTCCCAGAGCGACACGTACGGGATCACCCGGAACGATATGCATCAGGGAAAAGACAACAATACTCACACCGATCAGTGCGACAAGCATCTGTAATATCCGTTTGACCAGGAAACCTTGCATCGTAATCCGTCGTTCCGTTATCGGAGCGACGCCTCCTCAAATCTCACCGCATTATCGCCTCGGGTGACGTAACCCGTTACCTCATCACGCCAGGCGTTGATGTTGTCCGGGTTGTACAGATAGATGTACGACCCTTCGTCAACTATGATCCTGGCCGCCTGGTCATACAGGCCTTTGCGAGCTGCTTGATCGGTCTCAACTCGTGCGGCGTCGAGAAGGGCATCAACCTCACTGTTGGCATATCCCTGAAAATTGAACCCGCCGGTAGAGTGATGCTGGGCATAATAGAACTCGTCAGGATCAATGTTGCCGATCCAGCTGAGCATGAACGCGTCAAACTCGCCTTTGCCCTGCATATCGAGCCATGTGGAAAAATCAACGTCCGTGATTTCGACAGCAACGTCCACGGCGGAAAGCTGTGCCGCAATGACCTGTGCCTGGGTAACCGTTTCAGGAAAATCGCTGCTTACCAGGAAGCTGATGGAAAGATCGGAAACCCCGGCTTCCGAAAGGAGTGCCCGGGCTCCACTCACATTGGCTGACCGAAACGGCGTATAATCGAAAAACCACGCTTCGTTCGATGCGGGTATTGCAGTCTGATTTGCCGTGGCAGCGCCGAACTGGGCGGCGTCGGTTATCTCTTCACGATTGATCGCCATAGCGATTGCGCGTCGTACCCGAACATCATCAAAGGGTTTGCGTTTCTGATTCAGGGCAAAATAGTGATAGTCTCCTCCGGGTACACGACCTACGGTGATGCCCGCCTCCGCATCAAGAGAGACAATGTCCTGGGGAGGAACCGCGTCGATCCAATGAACCTCTCCGGTACGGAGCGCCGTCAGTTTAGTGCCGGCATCAGGTATCTGGATGAAACGAATGCCGTCGAGGCGGGGGAGCCCTTCGTTGGCCCGCCAGTATTCCGGATTGCGTTCAAGTACGATCCCTCCGTCGGGAGACTGGGAGACGAAGCGGAAGGGACCGGTACCTACAGGTCGGGTGCCGATTGTTCCGTCTTCAACGGTTTCCCGGGCAATAATAGACATACCCTTGAATCCACCGATTGACACAAGCAGATTGGGGCTGGGCTGGGTGAGAACTATAACTACAGTCCGATCGTCCGGAGCGGTAACAGATTCAACGGCTCCGAATCGCCAGCCGTTCAGCCCTTCGTTGATTATCCGATCAAAGCTGTATACGACATCGTCGGCAACGAGCTCACGACCGTTGTGAAACTTCACACCGTCACGAAGTGTAAACGTCCACGTAAGATTGTCGTCGCTGATCTCCCAGCTTTCGGCAAGTGCGGGTTCCATGGACAGGTCATCTGCCGGTTGCACCAGTGTGTCGTAGACGTTTTCCAGGACCTGAAAACTTGCATAGGCGCTGGTCATATGAGGATCGAGCTGATCAGGTTCAGATCCCTGGGCCGCAATGAGGATGGCTTCAGCCGGCGTCTGGGACGCCCGGGGTGCCGCCGAATCCTCGGATTCGCGATTTCCGCCGCCAAATACCGGTGGTACAACCAGTATTATCGCTACGATAATCGCATACACCATTTTTTGTTTCATAAACATACCTCCACTTTGAATACTTATTCATTATGGTACACGACAGTCCAACGGGGTGCAAGGAATTCGGAATCACCTTTCTATTCTGGAAAGTTACTCGGGGAGCAATTGCATTACCAACGACGATTCCACGATACGGAACCGCTCTTGTTGATGGCTTTGGAAGAAGGTATGCTTTCTTCGTATGGATGAGTTGCACTCCCTTCGTGAACAGATTGACCGCCTTGACGCCGCCCTTGTCTATATTCTGGGACAACGGTTTGCCTGTACCGAGAAAATCGGCCGGCTCAAGGCAGACAGAGCACTGCCGTCCTATGACGGTGAACGCGAAACGTTTCAGAAAGAGCGTCTTTCCCGCCTGGCGATAGACGCGGGTCTTACTCCCGGCGTGATGGAGAGGGTCTTTGAGACTGTTACCACGGTCGTCCGGGAACGCCACGATCAGATACGTCGGGACGCCTGACGACGTTCTCTATACGCTTTCCTCTTCCCGGGAGACTTCCGTTTCGTCCTCGGGATTTATCGGTTTGTTTGCTCGGATGAGCTCGCCCAGTGGATCTTCGGTATCAATGTACTCACGTATCCGGAAAAACATCGGGCTTTCCCGCCTCGTGGTGGGATTGCTGTGTACGCCCGATTGGAAATCGTGAAAGTTCTGCAGCTCTCCGTAGAGACGGGAAAAGCGATCATGCCACCGCAACGCTTCTGCCTGGTGTTGAGCGAGGTAATCCAGAAGTTCAGCCCGGTCTACCGACCCGATCCGTTGCTCCGCCTCTTCAGGGGTATCGTAAATTCCCACCAGCAGGGTGTGCCAGACGGAAAAATAGACTTTCTGTTTTGCCGCATTACAATGGGAACAGTAAAGTTCTTCCCTTATGACTCCGTTGAGAAGCGGCGAGCCGTATATGACATCACCAACTCGGTATTCCCGGAGACCCGGGTCAAAAGCCTTCGTCTGAACTTCACCTATTGAGGATCCACAAGAAGTGCATGTCCTGGGAGGTTCCAGGTAAACGGTATCAAATATGCCCATGATATTATCGTAGCGCCCTTCGGCGTCCGGCGCAAGATAGCTTCTATCAAAACTATGAGCTTTCGTTCACTTTAGATGGAACGCTGGCGTGCGTTTCGACGTTGTTCAGCCTGGGCCTCGGCTTACCCCGTTTCCCCTTACCTGTTGAATTGCCCGTTCCAGCCGTTGCACCGCCAGGGGATACTCCGTCCGGACTACGGCAGGTGAATCATCCGCAGATAAAGCGTCAATCAGTCCCCGGTAGACTCCCACGGCGAGGGCGCTGTCAATTTCTTCAGGATTAACCTTTCCGCACTTTTCAGAACGATCTGTGTCTGGGATTCGAAAAATCGATGTCATCCACCACGGCGACTATATGGCCGGACTGACGATTCTGATAGAAAAGACGGGATACCGGAACTCCACCGACAATATGCTTCTCCAGGATTTCGCCGGCGGATATTGTATTCCCGAGTTCGTTTGTTGTCAAAAAATTGTTAATAAAGAACTTAGAGTAACAATAAAATGTGTATAATTGAATTTAAGTGGTTTGAAGATGAGTTATCAGTTTTGCATGCCGCGTTGTGGCATACGAAACAACAAAAATATCCAGGTTACTTCAGATTTTCAGAGGTAAAACCGACTGGCGGGATATCAGCTCCGTCTGCAGGAGTATCGATATTTCGTCAAGTTCGGGGTAGCGAATGTGGTCAAGGATGGTGCGGCCGGCAAGTTTACCTATAAGAAAGCGGGGGACTCGAATGGTAGTGAGGGGAGGTGTGCACTGGAGCGCGTTATCACTGTCATCAAACCCGATTACCGACATGTCTTGTGGAATCCGAATGCCGAAATCCACCAGAATCGGCAGACCCTTCAACGCGTGCTCATCGTTTATGAAGAATACCGCTGAAGGCAGAGGTGTCCCGGCACGGTGAGCGGCGAGAAGACTTCGGGCAGCCTGGTCACCGCTACCGAGGTGAATTTCCGGAGAGTATCCCTGAGCGGACATGGCCTTCCGGTACCCTTCAATGCGAAGCTCTGTATAATCATAGTGTTCGTCACCTCCCAACAGTGCGATGGAACGGTGCCCTGCAGCGAGAAGGTGGACAGTGGCCGTTTGCGCCCCGGCAACGTTATCCATACCAACCATGCTGATACCACCGGGTCCATGCTGTCTCGCGAGAAGGACGCATGGAAGCCCTTCTTCCTGAGCTTCGCCAATTATGGGATCATCTTCAGCGGCGGCCATGACGATTACACCGTCCGGCCGAAGGGCAGGGTCGTGAATGAGCGCGCTCGTCGCGTGGTCCGGACGCAACGGGGGATCGTGAGCAGCGAGTGTCAGCTGTCCGCGTCCTTCCTGTACAACGGCGGTTCGAACGCCCTGCAGAAGTTCCCGGAATACCTGATGAGACCCCATACTCAGCGGGTGAATGAGGAGGACGTTGGCGTTTTCTCTGAGACGTCCCGGTTGGGGCTGTCCGTCAGGACTGAGCTCGGCTACAGCCCGGAGAATTCGGTCCCGCATTTCCGATGAAACGTGTGGCTTGTTGTTCAGAACGAGAGAAACGGTGCTTTTGGATACTCCGGCGTAGTCGGCAATTTGAGAGAGAGAGGCCATAGCTGCTCCTTCGAACACTTATACTACCGTTCGTTCGATAGAGCGTCAACATTGCGCCAGTCGATACAGATTCCCAGGTGTTTCTCGGGATCATTCTGCAATTTCCGGTACGCCGAGTCCGCTTCATCCGGAGAGATAAATTCCTGAAGGAAGGGCTTCGTTTTCAGATTGCCGTCTCGGGTTGCCTGTACCAGCCAGCGGAGGGCGTCCATTTGCGAGCGGATACTGTCGAGAGATATCTTGCGGTCAGTCTGTACGGCGCCGTTGGACGAGCTGCTGTCAACATGGGTAGGCAGCAGGGTTTCATGACTTCCCTGGAGCGCCACCAGTTTCCGGTGAATATATTTGTAGACGTTCAACTCCACCGTTCCTCTGGTTGAACCCAGAAGGATCACCTGTCCGCGTGAAGCTACCTTCTGAAGAGCTGCTGTGACTACCAGAGAAGAACCGGTAGCCTCTACTATTGTATCAAACGGGAGAGCTGGAATGTTGTCCGGCAGAGATGTATTCGTTATTCCGCATGAGTCGGCTACAGCGAGCCGTGCCGGCGAAAGGTCCGTCAGGACAACTCGTTCCACTCCGGGAACGAGCTGAAACAGTTGTGCGCAGAAATTACCGACAATTCCAGCTCCATAGACCAGAACATTTCGGCTCGGGCGAACCCGGGCAAGCACGGCAGTGAGTGCAATCTGCGCAAAACGGAGAGGAAGAAAGGTCAACTGGTCTTCAGGTGCCGGCACTTCCTCAGGGATCGGGTGCCAGACGGAACTGTCCGGTTTGAGAATGCCGTGACTGCTGTGAGGAGGGTAGTAGAGTATTGTGGTGCCGGTCTGAGGACCATCCGGTGTTCGGCAGTCCACAACCTCACCAATTCCGGCATACCCCGGTTCTATAGGATAGCGCGCCCAGGGAATCTCCGGATCGTTGAATCCAATATGGGAGCCGTTGTACAGAGCCAGTTCGGTACCGGGGCTTATCATCGTGAACCTGTTCCATATCAGACATTCCCCTTGTTCCGGTGTCGGTGTCGAACGAAATTCGAACGCCAGATGTTCCTTGTTCCGAAAAACCATTGAAATTTGCTTCATATGGACCTCTTGATACCACTGTACGCGGTGATATTTTCCCGCGTCAACTGGAAATGTTCGAATATATGACTGATATTTTTCATTGACAAGTGCCGGGACGGGTGGTAGCGTGTGTATAGCGAACGAACAAAAACGTTCGATCGAATTATCCGGCTCCGGAAGGAGCGTCCAAGGAGGTCGTGCATGCGAAGGATCATATTGACTGTATTGGTAATAGCTCTGCTTATACCAATGGTGGCGACGGCATCGGGAAGAGCGGAACAGGAAGATTCCGGAACCAGGACAATCCGGTTTGTCTGGTTTACCGATGGGCCGGATCGCGCCGCTATTGAAGGGCTGGTTGCCGATTATGAGACAGCAAATCCGGACGTGAAAGTTGACTTTTCTATCGTGCCGTTCGGCGAACTGAACCAGCTCCTACAGACTCAGGCGGCAGCCGGTCAGGCTCCGGATATAGCCAGGGTGACAGAACCGTACCGTTTCTTCCAGTACGGACTGGACCTGCGACCGTATATCCCGTCGGGGTTTGCGGGCGAGTTTCTGGATGATCCAATGGAACTGATAACCGGTCCTGACGGTGGGATATATGGATTTCCCCACGACCTGACCATGAACGGTCCGTTCATCAACGTGTCGCTTTTCAAACAGGCTGGAGTAGACATCCCCGAAGGTGATGTTCCCTGGGAGACGTGGTTTGAACTCGCGAAAGAGGTTCAGGAGGCGACGGGCGTTCCCTATGCCGTTGCAGCCGACCGGAGCGGACATCGTCTGGACGGTATCATTCAGTCCTTTGGTGGCAGCTACTTTACGCCCGACGGCTCTGACTTGAACCTGGATGCCCCGGCGACGCAGAAAGCGATTCGATACTTTATAGACCTTCATCACCAGGGCATAATGCCTCTTGATATATGGGCCGGTGGTAGCGGATACGTCGGTGCGAATCAGCAATTTGTCAATGGCCAGCTCGTTATGTACGTCAGCGGTAACTGGCAGGTGGCTCAGTTTTCCGATACAATCGGTGACGCTTTTGAGTGGATGGCCATTCCCAATGGGGTAAACCAGCAATCCGGTGGCATGCCCGGTGGAAAGTTTGTAATGACCTTTAAGGGTTCAGACTATCCCGAAACGGTGGCCGACTTTGCACAGTATCTTGCCAGCAAGGAGAGCGTCGCCCGCTTCGCGGCGGAATCGATGTTTCTGCCCGCCCGTAAAGATCTTCTCAGTGAAGGTGTAGACTATCCCGTCAGCAAGGACGTCATGAGCACCTTTATGGCAGGTCTGGGGCGACTTCCTTCGACAGCATACACCGATAACTACCACCAGAAGTTTGGTGCAGTTGCCAATGTTGTGAGAGACAGGGTAACCCAGGCGATCACCGGTGAAGTCAGCGTTGATGAGGCGCTGCGCCTGATGGAGCGTGAAGCCCGGGACGTAGTCCAATAAGTAGATACAGTATTGTCTTTGGACAGGTCAATGGAGCACTTTCGGGTGCTCCATGCTTTTCTATCACTCTTCAGAGTTCTATTTCTGTCGACCCACGATGCGCGATGTAAAACGGTTCGTGGGAATCCGAAGGAGGTCCCGTTGTGAGATCCCGGGTACACAGGAAAACCCCGATTGCCCCATACCTGTTTCTGCTTCCCAATCTTGCGATCTTTCTTGTCTTTATCGTCATTCCGGCACTGTCAAACTTCTATCTGAGCCTGTTTCGGACATCTCCCTTCAGAGAGTCGGAATTTGTAGGGCTGGGAAACTTTGTCTATATACTGACTGTAGATGATCTGTTTCCCCGGGCGTTGCGCAATCTGGCAACCTTTGTCATTGCAGATGTCGGGCTGATCGTCGTCCTTTCAATTGTTCTGGGGGTTTTACTCAATCAGGCAGTTCGAGGGAAAGGCTTTTTTCGCAGCGCATTCTTTTTCCCGGTATTGCTCTCTCCGGTCGTCGTGGCCCTCGTCTGGCAGTGGATTCTGCATAACCAGTTTGGTGTGCTGAATGCAGTGCTGGCCGCCATCGGTGGAGAGCCGAAGCCGTGGCTGCTGCGTCCCGATCTGGCAAGGACGTGGACGGTGCTTGTCCATGTGTGGGCAACGGTCGGGTTCTTCACTCTCATTATTCTGGCCGGTCTGCAGTCAATTCCGGCAAGTCTCTATGAAGCGGCCCAGGTAGACGGATCCAGTCGGTTTCAGGACTTCCGATTTATCACTCTGCCGCTGCTCTCTTCGTCAATTGCTACAGTGACCATACTGGGTATGATCAGGGCATTCGAGATATTTGATCACGTCTATATTCTGACCGGTGGAGGCCCTGGTACCGCTACGATGATGGTCGTTCAATACATTTATCGGGCCGCCTTTGAGCTGGATCAGTTTGGGCGTGCCGCGTCGGCCTCGCTGGTGCTTTTTGTAATTCTTCTGACCCTTACCGTATTCCAGTATGTTCTGGGACGAAAAGGGGAGGCGATCTGATATGGCTCGTAAGACCTCTCTCGGGTGGACAACGATTACCTACACACTTCTGATTCTTGGATCACTGGTTATGTTCACTCCGGTTTTCTGGATTGTTCTCTCCTCATTCAAAAGCCTTTCGGAAATCTACCGGTCTCCGCCCACCTTTTTTCCCGAAAACTGGGTGTTTACCAATTACGCCGGAGCAATTGTCCAGTTTCCTTTTATGCGATACCTCTGGAACAGCGTTCTGGTTACTGCGGTGGCTACGGTATTGACGTTGTGGATTAACTCCATGGCCGCATTTGCACTGAGTAAATACCATTTCCCCGGACGAAACGCCATTTTCGTTCTCATGCTGGCGACCCTTATGGTTCCGGTTAGGGTTATTATGCTGCCGGTATATCTCATGATCGCCCGACTGGGCATGGCGAACACGCTCTGGGGTATTATCATTCCGCCTTCGGCCACGCCTACCGGTGTCTTCATTCTTCGACAATATATGCTGACAATTTCCGATGAGCTTCTCGATGCTGCGAAAATTGACGGGGCAGGAGATTTTCACATCTATACACGCATTATTCTGCCTCTATCCACACCGGCGCTGGCGGTGCTGACCGTCTTTTCCGTCATGTGGCGGTGGAACGACTTCCTCTGGCCACTGATAGTTATTAACAGAGAGAGGCTTTTTACCCTGCAGCTGGCCCTTGCCCGGTTCAGGGGAGAACTGGTAACGGACTGGAACTATGTACTGTCTATGACCGTTCTCAGCATCATTCCAATAGTGCTGGTCTTTGCCTTCATGCAGCGGTATCTCGTCAGGGGTATTGCGTCTACGGGTCTGAAAGGTTAGGACATGGTGACCTCTGCTCATACAGAGCTGTCGTCAAATGGACGTATTCGGACGTGGAGTGCCGCCGGGCCCTTTGCCACGCCCCTGAAAAACATGGAATCTCTTCTTGACGGCAGTGGCTGGGCATATGCCCCCCTGGGCAGAGCCTTTCTGTCCAACGTACCCCAGTCATTGGCTCACAAGGAGGTTCTGTACGAACGTCTGGACCTTTGTACCGCCGGTGCCGTGGAATATCTGGACCGATCCACCCCGCCGGCGGGTGACTGGTATCCCGTTGAAACGGACGAACAGGGAGTAATTGACTTCGGGCTGTTCGCCTTCGCACCGATTCACCTGCGGAGTTGGTTGTCCGGTTGGATTGAGGTTGATCAATCCATGGTACTGACTGTCCAGAGCCCTGCCGTAGGACCAACGGTACTGTATGTGGACGGCACCGTCTGCGGAACATACAACGACTTCGGGTACGTGGAGCCGAAGTCTGCTGAGTGGACCATTTCCATCTCTCCCGGACTCCACTCTTTCGTTCTTGGCGGTGACATGCTGGTCTGGCGCGAGGCGCGGTTGACTATGGGGCTGACAGTCGTTTCGGTGCAAACCGAGGACGGCGGGTCCGGGGTCATTTCGTACTCACCGGTAGATCCCCGGGTGGCCGGTTCTTCCCGCCGGGAAGAGGGGACCCCGTCGGCAACGGCCAGAGCATTGCAAACAGTGATACAGTCTCTTCCCGCGAAAGATCGCAGACTCATAGCTACTCCCGCAGAAATTCTTGGCATCGTCGGGGAGACGGACGAACCTGATTTCCGTATGGAACCCTATGGAAGCAGAGCGGATCGTTCCCGGGAAGCATTGCTCTTTCTGGCCGGTAAGGACGATTCTCCCGTTTCCGACTCAGCCCGGGTCGTTCTGGGTCAACAGAAAGAACTGTCGGACACGGCGATAGATGCTGCGTGCACCCATCTGGAACGGCGTTTCGACTGTGCCGACTTCTTTGCCGTCTGGATGCACATCGTTCTTCACCTGGATGACGAACGGAAATGCCTCTCCCCCGCTCATCGCAGCCGTATCGAAACGAGTCTTCAGCGTTTCAAGTACCGCATTGAAGAATCCGGTATTGACGCGATGTGCTTTTTTACGGAGAACCATCAGTTAATCTTTTACACCGCAGGGTACCTCTCGGGTATTCGCTTTCCCGATGACAAGTTTTCTGGATACGGGAGTGCCGGCGCCGGGTCTCCCGTCCCCGGGCAGACCGGACGGCGACTCGCGGCCCACTCCCGGGAAAGTCTTATGGACTGGATATCCCGAAAACTGTCGGGCGGTTTCTCCGAGTGGGATTCCAGCGCGTACCTTGCAATGGACGTCTACGCCCTCCTGGCGCTCGTAGAATATGCCCGGGATGAAAAACTGATCGAGGCCGCCCGCGGGCTTCTGGATGATATCTTCTACCGAATTGCATTGCACTCATGGAAGGGAATCCACGGTTCTACCCACGGTCGTTGTTACGTCAATTCACTGCTGTCGGGCCGTTTTGACGGCACGTCGGGATTACAGCGAATTGCCTGGGGTCTGGGCGGATTTGAGGGAGAACACTGGGCGATACTGATGTTCGCGCTGTCCCTCAACTACGAAGTTCCCCGCACAGTGATTGAAGCGGCAGTAGATCTGTCGGGAACAAGAGAGAACCGGGTCTATTCTCACGGGAGGTACAATTTCCGGGAAGACCTGAGAGATGATTTCTGGAGCGTTCATACCGTTACCCGAAAGACCGATACGTACATGCTCTCTGCGGCTCTGGATCAGAGACCGGGAACGCCGGGAAACCAGGAACACCTCTGGCAGGCAACTCTCGGACGGGAAGCCATCGTCTTTACCAACTATCCCGCCAACACGGCACTGACCGGACACGCCCGTCCGAATTTCTGGGCTGGATCTGCCAGGTTACCCCGGGTGTGGATGTACGGACGTACGGTTATCAGTCTGTATGATCTGGTACCGACGGTCGGGCTTGGTCGCACCCACGCCCATTTTCCCGTAAAAGAATTCAGTCAGTGGGGCGTAGACGGGCCCTGGGCGAAGGCCCGTCTGGACGACGCCTTCGTGATGCTCTGGAGCGACGGTGATCTTTCCCTGGCCGGTAACGGTCCTGGAGTCGGGCGGGAGCTTCTGTCAACGTCCGGACGGGTATGGATCTGTTGGGTCGGCAGTGCATATGAAGACGGTTCATTTGACCGGTTTGTCTCCCGGGTTCAGGCAGATCCTCCACGGCTGAAGGGCAGCGGCGTCGTATGTACCGATCCGGACGGGAGTAGCATGGAATTGCAACGACATGGACCGTGCATAGTTGATGGTCGAGTCCAATCGCTATGGAATAGTCCTGTTATCACCCGGGACATTCCGGACAAACCATACACCATAAAGGATGTACTACTATGATCTGGAAATCTGCCGGACCGTTCATATCAACGAAAGACACACACGACGGAGCTGTTCTTGGCAATGATCGGCGCGGAAGAATGGAGATCAGTCTGCTGGAGTCGTGGTTATGGCGGGTCACCTTTCGTCCCGATGGAGACTCCAGACTTGATAGAACGTGGATGACCGGCGGAACCGTCGCTGTTCCGGCTGAATCACTACCCCGTGAGGGGCGGAACCGGGATGACCTTTCCTGTTATTCCCGTCCCGGCGTGACGGTTGGAACTGAAAATGATGCAGTAACAATTACCGGAAAGTCCTCGGCTCTTCGGGTCGATGTTACAGATGGCGCAATTCAATGGATGAACGAAGACGGTACACTGTATGCAGAGGACCTTCCCGGACGGGCGTACGGGTACAACCGGGCGGGACGGGATGTCTTTCATTACATGCGTCGTAGCGACAGCGAGTGTTATTATGGCTTCGGTGAACGAGCGGGGCCGCTGAACAAGCGTGGTTTGCGCATGCGTATGCACAATCTGGACGCGCTGGGTTACTCTGCCGTGCACGGAGATCCCCTGTACAAGCACTGGCCTATCTACATTACCTACAACCGGCAATTCAACGTTGCCTACGGACTGGTGTATGACAATCTGTCGGATACAGTCTTCGATATGGGAAAGGAAGTCGACGCATATCACGGGGACTACCGCTGCTACCATGCTGCCGACGGAGATGTCGACTACTACATGGTCTGTGGCCCCGCTATTTCCGATGTGGTTCAACGTATCTCACTGCTGATTGGCCGCATGGAACGGCCACCCCGCTGGTCTTTGGGGTATCTCGGTTCCGGAATGGGATATACCGACAGTCCCGACGCGGCGATGCGCCTGGACGATTTTGTCGCCGAGTGCCGGGATAACGAGATTCCCTGCGACATGTTTCATCTGTCGTCGGGATACTCCATGAGCAATGACGGTATGCGGTACGTTTTTGTCTGGAACAGGGACCGGGTTCCTGATCCACCGGCGGTAGCACGGACCTTTCGCAATGCCAATATGAGGGTCGCGGCAAACATAAAGCCATGTCTGCTGACTACCCATCCGGAATACGAAGATGCTGCGAAAGCGGGGATCTTTCTATGCGACGAAGACGGACCGCACGTTGCCGATTTCTGGGGAGGGAAGGGCAGTTATATTGACTTCACCTCTGCCCGGGGTTACGCATGGTGGAAGGAACACGTCCGAAGGTCCATCCTGGAGAACGGAATAGACGCAACCTGGAACGACAATAACGAATACGAGATCTGGGATGATTCGGTGTCATGTGAAGGATTTGGCCGGGAAACGGCGATTTCGCAGATCAGGCCGGTGCAATCGCTACTCATGACCAGGGCGTCCTGGGAAAGTCAGCGGGAAATACGGCCGGAGGAACGCCCGTTCGTTCTGTGCCGCTCCGGCTGTCCCGGTATTCAGCGCTACGCCCAGAGCTGGAGTGGTGACAACTCCACCAGCTGGGATACCCTGAAGTACAACATTCCTATGGGACTCGGTTTTGGCCTTACCGGTCAGCCCAATACCGGTCATGACGTCGGCGGTTTCTGGGGACAGGTGCCTTCGCCGGAACTTCTGGTCCGGTGGGTTCAGAACGGAATATTTCATCCCCGGTTTTCTATTCATTCGTGGCGACTGGATGGCTCGGCGACAGAACCATGGACGTATCCGGAAGTGATCGACATTATCCGTGAAGCTATCCGTTTCAGGTATCGTCTGATTCCCTATTTGTATTCCCTGTACGTTCACGCCTCGGAAACGGGAGAACCCATTATACGCCCTCTGGTGTACCATTTTCCGGATGACATGCTGGTAACAGAAGAGTCCTTTACCTTCCTCCTGGGGGAAGGGCTTCTGATTGCAAGCGTATTCGGTGAAGGGCAGAGAGAGCGGGAAGTCTATCTGCCTGCCGGGGCCGCATGGTGTGACGTGCATACCGGTGTGTGGATGGAGGGGGGTACACGGGTTGTCCTGCCGGCCCCATTGGACCGCCCGACGCTGGTTGCGCGGCAGGGTACGATCATCCCGCTTGGTAAGGCAATGGACCGGGCAGACGGTGAAAACGACGACTATCGGGAGGTGTGGCTCTTTCCGGGACAACAACAGGATTCGACCTTCTTCGATATTGTTGAAGACGACGGGATTTCGTACCGCTACCGGGATGGCGCCGAAACGGTGGTGCGTGTCGTCATGGAAAGCTCGGAAACGGAAATAGCGGTCCGTGTGGTTCTACAAAAGAATGGATATTCACTGAAGTACGACACGGTGACGGCCGTTCTCCCGGTCAATGAGACACGACCCCTTCTCGGACCGAATGTGACAGCGATTCCCGCCGATGAAACGGGGCGCCGGCGGTATCTGATTACCCTGAAACAGGAAAAGAACAATGAGCAACACAACTGAAAAGAGGCAAGCCCGGGTCTGTAAGCCCGGCGAGTTTCCCTTTGCCATGGTAGGGTTGGATCACGGTCACGCCTTTGGCATGACCGAGGGCCTCAAGCAGGCCGGTGGAAATCCGGCTCTCGTCTTTGATCCCGATGATGCAAAAATTGACGCGTACAGGAAAGAGTTCCCCGAAGCGCGACGGTGCGGATCACTGGATGAAGTACTGAAAGACCCTGCCGTTCGGCTGGTAAGTTGCGCCGCCGTTCCCGACAGACGGGCGGAGATCGGAATTGCCGTGCTGGATGCGGGTAAGCACTACCTTTCCGACAAGGCGCCGTTTATAACCCGGGATGATCTTGCCCGGGCACGAAAGAAAACGGCCGAAACCGGCAACATCTGGGCGGTATACTACAGTGAACGGCTTCAGAATGAAGCTGCGATTCACGCGGGACGGCTCATCGAGTCCGGGGCAATCGGTACGGTCCTGAACGTTGTCGGACTGGGTCCCCATCGCCTGAACCTGAAATCGCGTCCCCCCTGGTTTTTCCGGAAGCGGCAATATGGGGGTATTCTGGTAGATCTTGCGAGTCACCAGATTGAGCAGTTTCTCGCCTTTGCCGGTGCCCGTGATGCGCGGGTAGTGCACAGCGCCGCGGGAAACCTGGCGCATCCTGCCTATCCTGAACTTGAAGACTTTGGAGAGGTGCATCTTGTTGCCGATAACGGCGTCACCGGTTATTTCCGGGTGGACTGGTTTACTCCCGACGGTCTGGGTACGTGGGGCGATGGAAGAGTCACTGTACTGGGTACAGACGGATATATGGAATTGAGAAAATATACCGATGTTGCCAGAAGTGCTGATGGCGACCATATCTATCTGGTGGACGCACATGAAGAATGTCACATACAGGTTGGAGGACAGGTAGGATTTCCCTACTTCGGAGATCTGATTCTGGATTGCCTGAACGATACCCGGACCGCCATGGATCAGGAATACACCTTCCGTGTTGCCGAGCTTTCACTCGACGCGCAGGAGCAGGCTCTGCCTTTGACGCGAAAGGCTATATGAACACATCGAAAAGACGGGGCGCGATAATTGTCGGTACCGGAGCGATCGCCGATGCTCACGGATCGTTCTACCGGGAGTCTGACAGACACTCGGAAAACGGTCCGGTATTGGACGCTGTGGTCGATGTGGACGCGAAACGGGCACGTGCATTTGCCGAAAAGCACGGTGTTTCACGCGTCTTTACCGATTTCGACGAAGCTGTTGACAGGGTCCGTCCCTCCCTGGTGCATATCTGTACCCCTCCCTGGCTGCACGCCGAACAGACCATTTCGGCCCTGAAATCGGGGGCGTGGGTCATTTGCGAAAAGCCGGCAGCGGGCTCTCTGGCTGAAATTGACCGCATTGAAGAGGCGGAGAAAGGCTCAGGCTGTTTTGCTCCTACGGTGTTTCAGTGGCGTTTCGGCAGCGGCATGGCCCATCTGAAAAAGCAGATTGAGGAGAAGACTCCCGGAAGACCTCTGGTTGCGCTCTGTAACACCCTCTGGTTTCGGGATGACGAGTATTATGCCGTGCCGTGGCGTGGCAAATGGGCTACCGAACTGGGGGGTCCAACGGTTATACACGGAATACATCTGATGGATTCTCTTCTGTGGCTCCTGGGAGAATGGGAAACGGTGACCGCCCTTACGGCAACACTGGAGCGAACGATAGAAACGGAAGACGTGTCGGCGGCATTGGTTCGATTTAAAAACGGTGTAATCGCAACGATTGCCAACAGCGTGCTGTCACCCCGTCAGGAGACGCATCTCCGGATAGACTTCAGCAAGGCGACGGTGGAGGTATCCGGTCTCTACGCAGTGACACACGACCAGTGGCGATGGACGGTAAACCCGGCTCTTCCGGCGGAAGAGCAGGCCGCTCTTGAAGAGGTGACTGCCCTTCCGGAGGTAGAGATTTCTCCGTCCCAGGAAACACAGATTCGGTGTCTGTACGATGATATGAAAACGGGCACTCCTCCGCTGACGACGGGCCGTGAACGTCGTCGGACGGTAGAGTTTCTGACGTGCCTGTATAAATCTGCCGCTACGGGTCGGTCCGTGACTGCCGGATCTATTACCGCCGATGATCCCTGGTACCATTCATTCTGTCCCGTCCCGTGATAGAATACCTGCCTCGGGAAACACAATATGCACAGACACACCGTTATTATTGATACCGATCCGGGCATCGACGATGCCATGGCGATATTCTACGCCCTGGCGGCACCGGAGTTTGAGGTGCTGGGGCTTACCACCGTATTCGGAAATGTTCCGGTGGAAACTGCGACGTCAAACGCGTTGAACCTCCTGGAGATTGCCGGGCGGACGGACATCCCGGTGGCCCGGGGTGCGGCGCGACCCCTGGCCATGCCCTATCGGGGTGCCGTTGATTTTGTCCACGGGGCGGATGGTCAGGGGAACGTCAACCTGCCGCCGCCGTCATCACGGTCCCTGAACAGAAGCGCTGCGGACTTTATCATCGATGCAGTATCGTCACGGCCGGGGGAGGTTACGCTGGTCACCCTGGGGCCGTTGACTAATCTTGCTATGGTGCTGTTGCAGAGACCGAAGACTGCGGCGGAGGTACGCAGGGTTGTAGCCATGGGCGGAAATGTGTACGTCCCGGGTAACGCGTCACCGGCAAGCGAAGCGAACATCCTGAACGACCCCGAGGCAGCGGAGCTGGTTCTGTCGGCGGAATGGCCGGTGACCCTCTGCGGACTGGACGTGACACACCGGATAACCATGACCGCTGATGATCTGCAGCGGATCTACCGGGTGGACAGTCCTGCGGGGCGCCACCTGTCCCGGATTATACCGTACTATCACGCTTTCTATCGCTCTCATACAGGCAAAGACGGCATTTACGTTCATGATTCAACGACGATCTCGTGGCTGCGCCATTCCGATGCGTTTACGACGAATGAGGTCCCCGTCAGGGTGGACACCTCCGACGGCATAAGCAGGGGCAAGACGTGGCCGTGGAAAGACACGCACCGTCCGGCGGTGACGGTCTGTCTGGACGCCGACGCCCGCCGCCTGGTGGAAGCGGAGATAGCGGCCCTGGAGGGCTGGACGATCTGATTCCGGGGAAGGGCACAGCGGAACCGGATGGTTCAATCCTGATTACCCTGCTGGATGGTCCTGCCGGAATGCCGCCAGACGTTGAGCCAGCAGCGGTTCCATATCGTCGGTAAAGCGGCTGACACACGCCCGGAGTCCGTCGGGGAAGGCGCTGCCGGTAATGGCCAGGCCCATGGCGCTGATACCGTAGCTGAGGAGTTCCGCCATAAGGGTGCCTGCGGACATGCCGGGGTAGGCGATAGTGAAAAAGAAGCCGTCGCCGATAGGGGCCGTTCCGTCGGTATCATAGACGATGGTGAATCCGTTTTCAGTGAAGTGTCGTTTCATGATTGCTGCGCGGCGGCCGTATTCCCGGGTGGTGGCGACGAAGTCCAACTGGCCGTCGTTGGCTGCCTTGAGCATGGCGGCGACGGCGTACTGGGCGGAGTGGCCCGTTCCGGCGGTGAGGGCGTATATGGCGCCGTAAACCAGGGCACGACCGAACTGGTCGGAGCTGTAGTACCGCAGGAGGTCGGGATAGCGTCGCTGAAAGAGGTGAGGTGAGACGATGAGCATGCCCAGCCGTTCTCCGGCGTAGCTGAACATCTTGGATGTGGAGAGCAAGAGAACGTAGTTGTCGGTATAGCGGGCTACCGTGGGCTGGAAGGGGGGGGTGCCCGGTCGGGAGTAGTCGGTTCTGAAATCCATTCCGAAATAGGCCAAGTCCTCGATGACGGTGACGTCGTACTGTGTGGACAACTCGCCGATGGTACTCAGCTCTTCTTCGGTGAGGCAGACCCAGGCGGGGTTGTTTGGGTTGGAGTAGAGAATAGACGAGACGTGACCGTCGGCAAGGCACGATTCCAGCTTGTCCCGGAGGGCGGGACCGCGGTAGTGGGCGATGTCGAAGGAGTCGTACTCATGGCCCAGGATGTTGCACTGCTGTTTCTGCACGGGAAAGCCCGGGTCAAGGAACAGGGTGCCTTTGCGGTTGTGGTTGTTCCGGTTGGCCACCAGAAAGGTGGCAAAGGCGCCTTCCATGGAACCCACCACGGGGATGCATCCGGCGGGGTCTACAGTAATACCGAGAAAGAGGTCGGCAAAGCGGGCCGTCTCTTCCTTCAGGTGGGGCAGGCCGTCTATGGGGGGATAGCTTGCGCTGACCCCCCGGGAGAGAGCTTCCATCTGGGCGTCCCGACCGACGTCCGGAGAGGGGAGCCCGGGGACGCCCATTTCCATACGGATGAAGGGTACCCCGGATTCTGTCTGAATATCCGAAACGAGCTGGACGATTTCGCGGATGGAAGCTGTGGCCAGGTCCCGGATGCCGCTTTTTTGGTAGATGCGGTCTACCAGAGACCGGTCTACCGGAGTGGCGGCGGGGGTGGCCGGCAGAGTGCGCATATCTTCTTTCATCGGGTACCTCCATGGTCTGTGGTGCCGGCCAGGCGTGTCGTGTCGGACGGACCGGCGGACAGGCGGATTCTGGCATCCACCGCCACAATTCGTGTACCGCCGGACCGTTCGTCTGCGATAAGGGGATTCAGGTCCATCTCGGCAATTTCCGGAAGGGCCATTACCAGGTCCGAAAGGGCGACGAGGATAGCGGCAAAGGTGTTCTCGTCGGCGCCGCTGTGACCGCGGATGCCTTGAATGAGGGGATAGCTTCTGAGGGAATGAATCATCTGAAGAGCTTCTGCATGAGTGACGGGAGTGAGGGCGTGGCGGACGTCCCGGAGAACTTCCACAAAGATGCCGCCCAGGCCCGTCACCAGAAGATGGCCGTATTCTTTTTCTGCTGTGATCCCGGCGAAGAGTTCCGGGCCGGTGACCATAGGTTGCAGAAGGACGGATGTAGCGCCGTCTATCGCCATGATCCGTGTGTAGGCGTCTCCAACTGCCTCTGCGGTGCGAATGTCGGTAATAACTCCACCGACGTCACTCTTGTGGAGGGGACCAACCACCTTCATGACAACCGGATACCCGAACCGGTCGGCGGCGGCAACGGTTTCGTCTTTTGTGGTGGCGATGGTTTCGGGAAGGCGGGAAATGCCCGCTTCGTCCAGAATCGCTGCGACCGCTTCAGGGGGCAGGTAGTTGTCGCGTCCGGGCCCACCGCCGTCGGTGGCACCGATTATGGACAGGAGTCGCTCCCGGGACGGCCGGGACGGACCGGGAGCGGCGGCGACCGGCGTCGGGGACGACATCGCCGCCCGTAGCTCCGTCGTTGCGGCTACCGCAGTCAGGGCTCGTCCCAGGGCCACTTCATCGGGAAAGAAGGGATGTCCCTTCCGGACAAAAGCTTCCATTTCCCGACCGGCGTTGACTACAGACGGCAGTACCGGATAGATCGGTTTGGTGCAGCTTTTCAAACGGTCGCTGAGGACGTCGTAGGCTGCATCCACCGGAAAGAGGCCGGGGCTGCCGAATATCACCACCATGGCGTCAATGGTGTCGAAGTCCTTTTCGCAGGCGTCTATGATTATTCCCAGTTGTTCCGCCGTGCCGGTGGCGAGAAAGTCTATGGGGTTGGCTACGGAACTGCCGGGAAAGAGCTTTTCCTTGAGTCTCTCTGCCGCAGGTCCTGACAGTTGCGGCACGTCCAGCCCGCCGGCGCTGAGCGCGTCGGTGAGCATGACCGCCGGCCCGCCGGCGTGGGTGATCACGGCTATTCCCTTTCCCCGGGGGCGTGGAAGCGAGAAGACCGCAGCCATGGTGGTCAGGTCTTCCCGGCTGTAACAACGGACGATACCGGCCTTGCGGAAGAGGGCGTCAACGGCAACGTCCGAGTCCGCCAGGGCACCGGTGTGGGACGTCGCGGCGCGGCTGCCTGCGTCTGATGAGCCCGCCTTCACCGCCGCCACGGGGCACCCCTTTTCAACCAGTGAACGGGCGTGGTGCAGCAGCTTTCCGGGATTGCGAATGCTTTCAATGTACAGCAGTTTCGGGGACGTACTGTCCGGTCCATCGGGTGACCACGTCTCGTCCAGGTGTTCCAGAACCTCTTCCACGCCGTTCTGAGCGCCGTTGCCCACAGAGAAAACCCGCGAGAAGGCCAGCCCCTTTTTCAGTCCCGACTCCACGATAAATACCGCGGTGGCGCCGGATCCGGATATCAGGTCGCACCCACCGGGAACAAGGCGGGGAATCGGAGTAGTAAAGACGCCGTTGTAATGGGGAGTCAACACGCCGATGCAGTTGGGACCAATCAGGGACGCTCCGTGTCGGTCGGCAATTTCGGCCAGCTGACGCTCGAGCTCCGCTCCTGCGGCGCCTTCCTCGCTGAAACCCGCCGAAAGAACGATGAACCCCCGGGTATTTTTTTTCTCGGCCAGAATCCGCATCGCTCCGGCGCAGTGAGCCGCGGGGATTGCGAGAATGGCGAGATCCACCGTCGGCAGCTCCTCCACCGACGGATACGCCCGGAGCCCCTGGACGCGGTCCTCCCGTGGGTTCACGGGGTATATGGCGACCTGCCGCGGGGGGGGGCCGGAGGGTGCTGCGGCCCCGGAAGCAGCTGCCGGCCCGTCGGTCTTTCCGAGGTCGGACGACCCGCCACCAGCCATTCCGCCGCCGGCAAGCAGATTTGCCAGAACCTTACCTCCCGGTTTTGTCGTATCGTTGGACGCACCGACGACAGCAATTGATGACGGCCGAATCAGGGCAGAATGAATCATGTTGTCGCCGCCGTAGTGCTCGCCCGCACCGAATCTCCCGAGCCTCCCGGGCTCTCCAGGATGCTCTCTGAAAAATCCCGGCCGGCCGAAAGTGCCTTCAGATTTGCCGCTACCACCTCCGGACCTTTGGATTCAAAGACCTTTCGCACGCCCTCTTCAAGACGCTCGAAAGAAAAACCGAGAAAGGGGGCGACCGCTCCGGCCATGACCATATTCATTCCCCGACGGTTGCCCGTTTCGGTTGCCAGTTCGTCGGCATTCAGCACGAGACGGTGGGGAAGGACGTCAAGCAGAGCCATGATATCTTCTATCTCCGGGTAGGTGGCGATGTTTTTCACTGGAGTGACATTGGTCACCAGCCACCCGGACGGTTTCAGATAGGGGAGGTACCGCAGGCTTTCCAGAGGTTCCACAGACAGAATGATGTCGGCACCTCCGGCAGCAACGAGGTCGCTGTGAATGGGGCCGTCGGCAATTCTGAGGTGAGACTGTACATCGCCACCGCGCTGGGCCATACCGTGAACTTCCGCCTGTTTCAGGTTGAGCCCCGCGTCCAGGGCGGCGTATCCAATGACGGCGGCGATAGAGAGTATGCCCTGACCGCCTACACCTGCCAGGATCATGTCCGTTTTCATGACGCTACCCCCTCTGTTACCCCTTCCGGTCCGGTCGTGACGGCTTTCCGGGTCGCCCTGGCCCGTCGCAGTTTTGTCTGGACGCACTCCCGGGTAGGGATGAGAACGGAAACACCCTTCCATGCCAGTTCACGTCGAATGAGTTCCACATTTTCGCTGTGCTTTTTCGGCAGGGGATCAAAGAGAATGACGTGATCCGGATCGACACCGCATCCCAGCACTACGTCCCGGATTCGCGCCCCCGGCAGTACCGTCTCCTGTCCGCCGGTCATACCGGTGGTACCGTTGTCCATTATAATCAGAGTCATGTCGACTCCGGAGGAGACGGCGTCAATAAGCCCGGGAATACCGGAATGGAAAAATGTGGAATCGCCGATAGTTGCCACCGCCGCGGGGTGGCCTGCGTCTGCTGCACCTCGGGCCATACCTACCGACGCTCCCATACAGAGAATTGTCTCCACCGCGTTGTGGGGTGGCAATGCCCCCAGAGCGTAGCACCCGATATCGCTGGTGACGATGCTGGCCGGGAACGCCGAGCGCGCCTCGGTGAGGGCGCGAAAGGAGTCGGTGTGGGGACAGCCTGCGCAGAGCTGGGGAGGCCGCGGCGGCAGCTGGCCCGCAAGCAGTCCCGGGGCAGCGGCCCCTGCCGCGTCTGCCCCGGACAACCCAACGCTCTCTCGGGGCGCCAGTCCCAGGGCAGGACGAACGTTGTCGGGATTCAGCTCTCCCGCTTCCGGCAAGAAGCCGTCCATCTTCCCGTGAATCTCCATGGGATCTGCAATGACACTTCGGAGCTGCCGCTCAATGTAGGGATAGCCCTCTTCAATGACCAGCAGGCGCTTCACCCCCGCCGCCAGCGTACGTACCAGTTCCACCGGGAGAGGGTACGCGCCCACATGGAGCCGCCCCGGCGCAACCGGCAGCTCACCGGCGTTTTCATCGTAGTAGTTGCCCCCCAGCCCGCTGGTAATGACGCCGTACTCGGAAAAGTCGGGATTTACCGAGAGAGAGTTGAAACGAGAGCCCTCGGACCACGCCGAAAAAGTGGTCTGCTGCGCCAGCAAGGTGGCCCAGCTCTTCCGGGCAAGACCGGGCAGGGTCATCCACTTCATGCGGTCCGGAGCCTTACCCACGGCGGTCTTCGTGACCCCGCCTGCCGCCTTCGCCCCCGACGGCGCGCGCCGGATAAGCCCCCGGGAATGGGACAACCTGGTGACCAGCCGGACCACCACCGGGACGTGAAAACTCTCCGACAGCGTAAACGCCTCCCGGGTCATGTCGTAAGCTTCCTGGTGGTTCCGCGGTTCCAGACAGACCGTCCGGGCAAAGTCAGTGAGGTAACGAGTGTCCTGTTCATTCTGTGAAGAGTGCATGCCAGGGTCGTCCGCCACCGCAAGGACCAGACCACCACGAATCTCCACCAGGCAGGCGTTGACAAAGGCGTCCATAGCAACGTTGAGACCCACGTGCTTCATGGTCACCAGACAGCGCTTGCCGGCGTAGGAAACACCTACCCCCCCTTCAGTGGCGGTCTTTTCGTTGGAACACCACCGGGCAATCAGTTCCGGGTCCTCCCTGCGACTATATTCCTGAATGTATTCCAGGATTTCCGTGGAAGGTGTGCCGGGGTAGCCGTAGGCCAGAGATATTCCGGCATCAATGGCGCCCAGGGCAACCGCTTCGTCTCCCAATACGAGGATATCGGCCATATGCCGCCTCCTGTTCTCTGTGAATAACCTATTGTCCGTTGGAAATTTGGTGATGTCAATAAATAGCCGAATAAAAGACGGCAAAATAGCCGTCCGGCCGCCGGATGACCCAGCCGCCGGACTACACCGGTACCGGCGTGTCCTCTTTCATGGTGGACAGTACAAAGACCGTAGTGATATGGCCGATGTTCGGCATGGCCGCGAGCGTGTCCAGGGCAAACCGTTCGTAACTGCGGATATCCTCGGTGACCACCTTCAGAAGAAAGTCCTTGTCACCGGCAATATGGTGACACTCCAGAACCTCCGGTACGGCCGCAATGGACCGGGAAAACTCCTTGATAGACTGTGAAGAGTGGTCCGACATGGCAACCTCAACAAACGCAGTGATGGGAAAGCCCACTTTCTCCGCATCCACAATGGCGGCGTACCGGCGGATCACACCATTCTGCTCCAGCTTCCGCACCCGCTCCAGTACCGTTGCCGGCGCCAGCCCCACCTGCCGCGCCAGCTCCGCATTGGAAACAGATCCGTCCTCCTGCAGCGCCTTCAGAATGTGCCGGTTCGTCTTGTCAATGGTCATAGCAAAGACGATAGATCATGGATGACCCCCGTGCAAGCGGTTCTTCCATCCTCTTTTTGTAAGAACCATCCGGTTCCGCTGTGACGCCACTCAGACAGACGGGAACCAAACCGGATCGGTCGGCGCGGCAGTACATGTTTTGTCCGGACGATATTTATTATATAAAAGGTAATAAATAATATATTGGAATAAATTGTAGTGTTCTCTCTTTGGTGGTATAATAAGCTATACGAGAGATATGAGCCTGCCGGGAGGTCTCCACTATGCGTCATATACAACAACTTGGTCTCTTTGTCCTCCTTGTTCTTCTCATCGCCTGCCCCATGCCGTGGGAGGAGGAGGAAGAAGAGGACCAGCCACCGGAGCCGCCCACGATTTTGCGGCATGAGTTTTCCAGTCATCAGCATACCAACAACGAACACCTCGACATCACGATTTACTTTGAGCGAAACGGTGGCGACTTCGGGGAATTGCAGCGGTCCGCCCCGGACGACGGACAGCCCGAATTTCAGCACATGGCAAACCTTTATGAGAGTTCGGGGCAATACCTCGACAACGGTCATCTGGGCCGCCCGTGCTGGGGCCGGCGCTACATCTACCGTATGGGCGTATACGCCGATTCGGGAGAGCTGATCTTGTCCGATGAGTACGTGATAGACACGCCGCCCTTCCTTCCTCCACACGGCGTTTCCGCAACACTAAACGATGAGGGCAATACCATCACCGTTAGCTGGAACGGGGTTGAAATTGACAGCGTCTCGGTAAGTTACCGGGTCTACCGAGCAGTGTACACCGAAGACCCGTCGTACCTATCAGACAGCGACTTCGAACAAGTTGATGATGTATCAACCACCTCCTATACCGACAGCGCCGTGTCTCCCGGTACATACTATGCATATAGAGTGACGACTCTGTGCGACCAGTGGGGGCAGACTCCCTGGAGCGCCGTCGCCGTCCTGGGCTCTGGGGGTGGCGACGCCACCGTCGTTCCGCCCCCGCAGGGCCTTACGGCCGAGGAGAACACAGACGGCGACGGCATCGTCGTGTCCTGGGAGACCGTCACCGGCGCCGACGGATACAAGGTGTACCGTGCCACCGGTGCGTCCGACGCCTCCTACGCGGCGATCTCGGACTGGGTGGAAGCCGAGTCCTCCAGCGATGCCGTATCGTACACCGATACCACCGCTATCTACGGAACTACTTACTACTACCGCGTCAAGGCGCGGGCAAACGACGTGGAGAGCGTCCAGAGCGACTACGCGCCGGGGATCCTTGGAACCGCCGGTTCACCGCCGCCGAAACCACAGAACGTGACCGCCCAGCAGCATTACTCAGGAGAGCACATCGTGATCGAGTGGGACGAGGTACCCGGCGCCACCCGCTACCGCGTCTATCGTCTTGCCTCTTCCGCAACGGCGAATCCCGCCGATATTGCTTCCTACACGCAGGTTCACGAGACAGAGACAGGAGACGCGGCCGGGTGGGATGACCACAGAGACGATTCCCACGACGTTGGTCGTCTCTACTACTACCGGGTTGGTGCGGTGACGGAACACGGCGAGAGTTTCAGCGACGACCGGGGCGAGGGCTTTTTCGGGTCGGAGCTTGCTAAACCCGACCGTCCGCCGAACGGGAGCGCGTCGGACGGAACCTACTCCAACGCTATCGTGGTAACCTGGGACGCCGTTCCCGCCGCGGCCCTCTACCGCGTGTACAGCCTCGGGGGTGATTCTGCGCTGTATATCGAAGCAACGGAGGATTTTGCCGTCAGTGACTGGATCACGGATACTGAGTTTGTGCATATGCCCGAAGCTATCTACAACAGAGACGTAGCCAGTTACAAGATCCAGGCCCGACACGCATGGGGCGGCGTCTCCATGCTGAGTGACGGATTCGTGGGCAGCGTCGATCCCGACGCGCCTGCCTATACCACAGGTGATGACGGAGATGACGACGGCGATACCGGCGGCTCCGGCAGCTGGGTTGCCCTGGGCACCGACGACTTTGCCAGCACATCGGACGAGCTTGCCATGGCCACGGTGGGATCTACCCTCTACGTCGGCTTCGCCGACGGGAGTGACGCCGACAACCGCATCCGGGTAATGCAACACGGCGGCAGCGAGGGTGGAAGCTGGAGCGATGCCGGTGGATACCTCTCTCTGAGCGCAGCGTACTGGAATGAACTCACCCTCACCGAGATCGGCGGCGCACTCTACGCCGCCTACGCCGATACCGATGACTCGGTTACCAGTGGCGGTTCTTCAGCAGTTTCTGTAAAGAAGTTTGACGGGTCCAGCTGGAGCACCATCGGCGACGCCTCCTTGGGCTATCCGCCGATGCTCGCCGGTAGCGGCACCGACCTGTACATGGTCTACCCCGGCTCGTCTTCCGGTTTGTTGGAATCACGGAAGTATGAGGGAAGCGGTACCACCTGGAGCGACTACGACGACGCCTACTGGTCTTCCGATTTTGACAACTTGGTGAGCTCCTTCACGATCGCGCTGGACCTGGACGTTAGCGACAATCCGGTGGTGGCCGTTGGGGCGGGCCACGCGCCGGATTCCAGCTATTCACAGTTCGAATTCTACCGCAACGACGGCGGCTGGGCGCCGCACATCAGCTCCTTTACACCAACCATCGGCGAATATGCGCTGGAGTTGTACGGCCTCCGCTACGACGGCGGCGGCACCCCATATGTGGCGTACTCCAACCATCACGAGTCGGGCTACCAGGCAAGTTGCGGGTTGGCCAAGTGGAACGGCTCGGCCTGGCAGGAGCTGGACCTGCTGGCCCAGATCGGCATCAGCGAGGGGTCGGTACACGATCTGGCGATGATTCCCTCCGCCTCGGGTGGCGGTGTTCTCGTCGCCGCGGCATACCGCGACGGCATCGACCTGTGGGTGGAGCTGTGGCACTACACCGGCTCGGCGTGGCAGCAGATCGGGCCGGATATTTCCGCAGGTACTCGCGATCCGGATAGCTACCCCAGCCTCACCGTCGCGGTCCAGTATGACGGCAACGGAAACCCGGTGGTGGTCTTTGCCGATGATGAGAGCGGCAGCATCCGAGCGCGGGGGTTCCGGGAGTAGGGCGAGCGACCGGCAAGCTGCCGGTCCGTAAAGCTATGCTGATTGACCACGTCCGCTGCGGGGACTACAGTTCTTGGCATGTGGAGTGCTGAAAAGACCCGCGAGGCCGCGCGACTCAGACGCGAGCGGGACGCTGAACGGGAAAAGGAGCTCGCGACGCGACGCGACGCGACGCACGGAAGCACGTCAACACGCTGAAGAGTTGGCCCGGTCTATCGCGGAACGCGACAGAGGGGTAGTCAGAATCATCGGATTCGGTTCCGCGTTCGACGAACGGTTGCCCTTTCGGTTCTCATCCGATATCGATCTTGCGGTAGTGGGAGGTACCATCGCCTCCCTCATTCAAGATTTCACCCGTTGCCACCAACAGTTTGTTGAATGGCTTGACCGGTTGATTCAGGATGAGGGGTGATAGCCTGTCAGTTTGTTGTAACCTGAAAGACACACACCGTATGGGAGAATGTACCGTCATCGTGGTATGCGATGCATCCGTTGAAAAGTGTGTCCACGAAGGTTCCGTCGGATCTGCGGAGACGGAAGTCGACCTTTTCGATGTGACCGTGGGCCTTGAAGAGGGGAAACCGTTCCCGGAAGAGTTCGACCTGGTCTCCAGGTAACATTTCACCGAACCATGTGCCAAGGATTTCTTCCCGTTCATATCCCAGTACATCGAGCCACGCCCTGTTGACGTCCATCAGCCGCCCGTCTGCGTCCAGCGACTGGAAGGGCATCGGCGCCGTTTCGACCATGGTTCGGTATTTTTGTTCACTCTTTTTAAGGCGTTGGTGTGCGTCAAAAAGCTCAAAGGCAGTCTGGATTGTCTCTAACAGTACGAATTCTCCGGCGTTCTTGAGAACGTAACCGTACCGGGTAATTCCCTTTACTTTTCTCACCATTTCCTGTTCGGAATGAGAGGTGAGGAAGACGATCGGCACGTCTCTCGTTTCCAGTATTCGGGTTGCCGCTTCGGTCCCGTCCATCCCGTTGCCGAGATCGATATCCATCAGGACCAGGTCTACGTCCGACGTTTCTTCCGCAATGTGAATCGCCTTGTCCGCATTGTGGGCAACGCGGACCTGGAGCCCTTTCATTTCAAGTATTCTCTTCTGGTCGAGCGCGATTATTGCCTCGTCTTCCACGAGAAGAACGGTGCGTTCCTGGCCTTCAAACATAGGTTGATCAACTCCAATTACTGTAGATACTGTAGCACATGATCAAGTTGTCTGCCGGCTGATTGAGTATCGGCCCACGGACAGTCGTCGGGTACAGCGATGGTATCGATGTTATCATGAATGTGATACGCTCACACGTGCTTTGCGTCGTCCTTGACGCGATCCGACCAAACAACATTTACGGAGACACAACGGAAGTTATGGAAACACAGACACAGGACTACACAATGTTCCGCGATACGACGGCAAACCCGGCGCCCCTCGGGCTTCTGGGATTTGGACTGACCACGGTCCTCCTTAATCTGCACAACGCGGGATTCTATCCCCTGGATTCAATGATCATGGGCATGGGTATATTTGTCGGCGGAATTGCCCAGGTAATCGCGGGCGTCCAGGAATGGAAAAAGGGCAACACGTTCGGGGCGACAGCCTTTACCGCGTACGGTCTCTTCTGGATTGCCCTGGTCGCCACGTGGGTTCTCCCGGCGATGGGGCTCTCCCGGGCGTCGGAGCCGTACGAGATGGGATGGTTTCTCCTTCTCTGGGGTCTTTTCACATCAGGTATGTTTGTCGGGACGCTTCGCCTCAATCGGGCACTCCAGGTTGTCTTTGCCACTCTTGCCGCGCTTTTCTTTCTCCTCGCAATTCGCGACTTCACCGGTTCGGTCGTCGTCGGTACGACAGCTGGTTGGGTAGGTATCGTTTGCGGGTTGTCCGCGTTTTATACGGCGATTGCCGAGACCCTTAACGAGGTGTACGGGCGCGGTATGTTACCACTTGGCGTATTGACACGATACCCGTGAAATCCGTCTGATTCGTTAGATAGCGGTCCATATAAGGTTTGCACCAAGCGGAAGATTCGCTAGTCCCGGAAGGGCTCCAAGAAGTAGCCGCATGGACCTCCGTGTTGCGATTGCCCGGGGACAGGGAGGCGGGTGACGCTTTCCACTGCCGTGAACGTCACACCAGAGAACCGGATGGTTCAACATACATTTTCCGGAGGTTTGGTAGTATAACGGTGACTCAGGAGTTTCTGCGTTTCTGAAAAGGAGACACAGGCAGTCTTTCAGGCCTGTTTTTCCACCGCGTGTATCGCATTATCGATGCGGGGAAGGTTTGCCGGATCCAGCCAGGAGCGTTTCAGAAAAAACCCCTGGATCACCGTGGAATCGATCGTCTCCGCGCCGTCGGCGTACTCCACAAGTTCCTCGTTATCGAGGCGATAGAAGCGGTGCGCCAGCGTCTCCGGGTCCAGAATCCAGTACTCGCGGACGCCGTGCTGTTCGTATTCGGCAAACTTGGGACCGATATCACGGTCGGCGGTGCGGGGGCTGAGAACCTCAACCACCAGATCGGGAGCCCCGGCGATGTGGGTCGGGCGAATCTCGCCCTCTCTTCCGGTGCGGTAGAACGCGAGGTCCGGCAGAAAGGCGTTGCGCCCACTCAGGCGAACGGCTACCACCTCCCGGTACAGCACGCCGAGACGATGGCGGTCAATGTACAACCTCATCAATGCATCAACAAAGTTCAACAGGTTGGCGTGGCGGATAGATACCGGTGAATGCATGAAGACCTCCCCGTCAATAAGGTCGGCGTGGCGTCCCGGCTCCAGCCACGTGAGAAAGTCAGTGGCGGTGAGGAGTTCCCGTTCAAGATCCGCAGCTGCCGATACGCGCGTAGGCATACCCCAAGTATATCTCTCCGTGATGGAAGGAGCAAACGCGGCCTGTTTACTTGTTCCGGCCCGGCTTGCCGGGGCGACCCTTTGGTCGGCGAGAGAGAGGGCGGCCGTCCCGTTTTCCTGACGGGTGTGGGGGACGCCGGTCGGCAACGCGTTCTACACGTATCCGTGTGCCCTGGTAGGTGTATCCCGCGAGGGCCGCTTCAACCCGTTTTGCCATGGCTGCGTCGACCTGTACGTCGCAGGAGTCGGTATCGACGTCGATCCGCCCGATGCGGATGTTTCCGGAATCGGTGGCCTTGTTGATGATCCCGATGATCTGCGGCGGCAAAACCGACTGGCGGCGGCCGACGTTTAAACGGAGGCGGACCATGGGGCCGGTCATCTTCCCTTTTGGTTTGTCCCTGGTCTGGGTTTTGGTTATCGTCGGATTGAGATCTGCGGCGCCGTCGTACTGTTCGAGAAACCGATTGAACTCCACCGAAATGAAGCGCTTCAGGAGTTCTTCCCGGTCGAGTTCTATGAGGGAGTCCCGAACCGCCTGGAGGTACGGCCCCACCGCTTCCTCGTTCACCTCGACGTCCTTCACCCGGGCAAGGAGGTCCATGAGCCGGGCCTCGCAGATATCACGCCCCCGCGGGATCTTCGCCTCCTCCAGTTTCCTGCCGATGGCACGTTCGATATGGGCGATCCGGTGACCCTCACGCATGTGCACCAGCGCCAGGGATGCACCGCTTTTGCCCGCCCGGCCGGTCCGCCCGCTGCGGTGCGTATAGGCGGAAACCTCATCGGGAAGGTCGTAGTGAATGACGTGGGTCAGACTGTCCACATCAAGGCCGCGGGCGGCGACGTCGGTGGCGACGAGAAGGGACGGATTGCCCTCCCGGAATCGGGCCATCACCGAGTCGCGGTGCACCTGGGCAAGCTCACCATGGAGCGCATCGGCGGCGTAGCCGTCCCGGGCCAGTCGAGCCGCCACCTCCTTCACGCCTTCCCGCGTGCGACAGAAGATGATGGCATACATGCCGGACTTCACATCGATCAACCGCTTCAAGGCCTCGTACTTGTCGTGGGCGTGGACGCGGTAGAAGTAGTGGGTCACCGTACCCACCCCCTGGTTTTTACGGCCGGCGACGATCTCGTGGGGGTTTTTCATGTACGTCGCCGCAATTCTGGCGACCTCCGGAGGCATGGTTGCGGAAAAGAGAAGGGTGCGCCGGGAGGGATTCGCGGTGGCGAGAATTGCATCGAGCTCGTCCTTGAAGCCCATGTCGAGCATCTGATCCGCTTCGTCAAGCACCAGAAACCGGAGGGCGGACAGGTCGGCAATGCCCTTGTCCAGGAGGTCTTTCAGACGGCCCGGTGTAGCGGTGATGATATGGGCCCCCGCCTTCAGATCGCGTATCTGGGGTCCAAAGGACGCCCCGCCGTAGACGGTCGCCGTCCGCAGGCCGGGGAGGTTTGCGCCGTATTCCGCCATCTCCCGGGAAACCTGCAATCCAAGCTCCCGTGTGGGGGTCAGAATGAGCGCCTGGGTGTACCGGCTCTGCAGGTCCAGATTCTGAAGGATAGGCAGTCCGAACGCCGCGGTCTTACCCGTTCCGGTCTGGGCCAACCCGGTCACATCTCGCTCCTCTGTCAGGAGAAACGGGATCATCTCGGCCTGTATAGGGGTTGGCGTCACAAAACCGCGCGCGCCTATTGCGTCGAGCAGGGCCGGGATCAGGCCCAGCTGGTCAAAAGTTGTCATTGATTCCTCACTTGTGGGACGATAGTCAGTTCGATCTATCTCTGACAGAATACCCGGTACAGCGGATTCAGTATACCAATCGCCTGGCAAACTGTGAAATTGCCGCAGTAATTGTGTCGCCCCATTTCAGACGCCCTTATCTTCCGAGAAGTCTCAGAATGACCTGTTCAAAAAAGACGAGAAAAAGCGTGCGTGTCTTCTGGTATGGTTCCAGATCGTTCGGTTGTTTCTCGTTTGCCAGAACGATGTAACGCTGACAGTCTTCCATCAGTATGGAGTTGTATTCTTCAGATACGACCACAACGTCAGTGCCCCGGGAGCGGGCAATCGCGGCCACTTCATGAAATGAGCGATACTGACCGGTAGCGGTCAGGATGATCAGGAGCGTGTCAGGTCCCAGGAGGCTCCGCAGGGTATTCTCATCCGGTGGAGTTGTAACGACCGCATCGAGACACAAACGGAGCTTGTACTCTACGTACTGTGCGATGATGTACGATGGCCCATACCCGAATACGACTATCTTGCTCCGGCTTCGTACCAGATCTACAAAATTGTCAACCATTGTCACATCAAATGTTTCCAGAACACGTTTGAGACGCTCAATCTCATCGTGGGTCTCCTGTCGCGGCTGTTCGCCGGTGTACAGGTATTCCATATATCTCTTGTAGCCTGCAAATCCCGCTTTCTTTATCGCCTTGGAAACATGGGAAACGGAGCATCCACAATGGTGTGCTGCATCCACAATAGTGGGCCGGGGATGATCCTTCGCGTAGCCCGCAAGTGTCTCCAGAACATGTTTCTCCAGCGGATTCAGTCTGGCTGTGTCGATGCTGATCATGGCCATTCACATAACTAATACCACCAACGAGGCCTTCTGGGAAGGATATATATGGCTCAGGCGGAAAATTTTCCTTATAAACCAAAAAAGAGCTAGATAACAGAAAATTTTCGTTGACAACGTCCGGAAGTGGACCTACGCTTCTCTTGAATCCAATCCAACGCAGGAGAATTTGTTTTGAATAGAGAAGAGCTGGTACGGGAAGTCACGGATCTGCTGTCACCATCACAGGTCAATACCGATCCGGAAGAGCTGTACGATGCTGCTGCAGACCGTTACAAGAAGTTTGCGAAGGCACGAAAGGTCCTTGATGTTCCAACACCGACGGCGATCGTATACCCCTCTTCGGCCGAGGAGGTAGCAAAGGTACTCGTCTTCTGTAACGAACGGGAAATCAACGTGATACCGCGGGCGGGAAAGACCGCGACGGAAGGTGGCCTCGAGAACTGGAAAGAGCTGACGCTCGTCGTTGATACGAAGCTGCTGGATAAGGTCATCAAAATTGATCCCTACAATATGCAGGCTACTGCCCAGGCGGGTGTGCCGCTCCAGGAGCTGGAAGATGAACTCCGGAAGATGGGTCTGACGACCGGTCACTCACCGCAGTCCAAGCCGGTGGCCAAGATGGGCGGCCTTGTCGCCACTCGGAGTATCGGCCAGTTCTCAACGCTGTACGGCGGTATAGAGGACATGGTTGTAGGGCTGGAATGTGTCTTTCCCGACGGGCACATCGCCCGGATCAAGAACGTCTCCCGTCGGGCCGGGGGGCCGGATATCCGGCATATCGCAATCGGGAACGAGGGCACCCTCTGTTACATCACCGAAGTAACGGTCAAGGTGTTTCGTTATTTTCCGGAGAATAACCGTTTTTTCGGGTATTTGACCAAAGACATCGACACCGGTATCAAGGTGCTTCGGGAAGTGATGGTCAACGGCTACCGTCCCTCGGTAGCGCGAGCATACTCGGAAGAAGACGCCCGACAGCACTTCTACCATTTCTACAAGGAAAAGTGTGTTCTCCTGTTCATGGCAGAAGGAAACCAGGGGACCGTAGAAGCGACGGGCAAGGGGATCCAGGAGGCGGTAGAGAAATTCCGGGAGGGAATCATTGAAGAAGTTCCCAGCGAACTGATTGAAAACTGGTTCAACAACCTCAACTGGTCTCAACAGGACATTGACGATGAGTTCGAGGGGATGATCGAGAACGACAGCCATGACGGATTTACCACCGAAGTCTCCGCAGACTGGGAGACGATTCCGGTGCTCTATCACACCGTGATCAGTCGGGTACGGGATGAGTTTCCTCGGGCCCATGACCTTACGATGCTGGGAGGACATTCCTCCCACAGTTATATCAACGGGACCAACATGTACTTCGTCTACAACTACAACATCAACTGCGCCCCCGAGGACGAAATGCGCGTCTATCACCACCCGATCCAGAAAATCATCGTTGAAGAGACGCTGAAGGCCGGCGGTTCAATGTGTCACCACCACGGGATTGGAAAGTTCCGCAACGAGTGGACCCGAGAAGAGCACGGGAGTGCTTACTACATGCTGGAAAAGCTGAAAGAGGCTTTTGATCCAAATGGAATCATGAACTTCGGAACCATCTTCTACCAGGAAGAGGGTGCGAAGTATCAGAAATAGACTGTCACATATGAGGAGGCGAAAGTGGAAAAACAGGCAATGAAGCGTTACTTCCAGTTTTTTCTGGTTGTACTGGCGGCGGGGGCGATCTTCCCCATCATCTACCTGAGGACGTACTACCAGGAGACGATGCTGGAGGTCTTCGGTATCACACTGCAGCAGCTCAACACGATCTACTCGATTCTGGGTATCGTCTGGGTGGCAGGGTATCTGCCCAGCGGCCTTCTGAGTGACAAGTTCTCGGCTAAAAACCTGCTTGTCATTTCGCTGCTCGGTACCGCTATTGGTGGATTCTGGTTTGCACAAACGCCGGGGTTTGGTGGCGTTGCCGTCATATACGGAATCTGGGGGATCTTCAGCGTCTTCACCTTCTGGAGCGCTCACATGAAGATAGTAAAACTCCTGTCAAAACGAGAGGAAGAAGGTCGATTCTTCGGCATTCTTGACGGCGGTCGTGGTGTGGTTGAGGCGCTCCTTGCAAGCCTCGCACTGTTTATTTTTTCACGCGTCCTCGGTGACAGCCTGGGACTCGCAGAAAAAACCTCCGCAATTGTGGCCGTTATCTATATGTACTCCGTCGTTCTGGCCGTTGTGGCGGTACTGATCTGGTTCTTTGTAAAAGAAGAGGACGCCGACAAGGCGGAACGTACTGCTGCGGAGAAGTTTCGCTTTCGTGATCTGCCGAAGCTGCTGGAGAACAAATACCTGTACCTGCATGGCGCGATCGTGTTCCTTGGGTACGCCGTGTACTGGACCTATTACTACGTCGGCGGGTTTCTTCAGACCAATCTGGGAGCGGCCCCGGTCACGGTCGGTACCGTTACCGTCGCTCTCACGTGGATGCGGCCGGTGGGCGGCTTTGCCGGTGGCTTTTTTGCGGACAAAGCCGGCAAGACCAATACCATTGCGGTTGCCCTGGGCGGTGCAGCGGTGGCCCTTGTGTTGCTGGCAGTTCTCCCGGTGTCGTTGGCAAACTCGATCTTCTTTGCGATTGCCATCATTCTGGCGATCTTTCTCTTCGCTATTCGTGGCACCTACTGGTCCATTCTGGGTGACAACGGCTTTTCGAACGCCCGTATGGGAACGGCAATTGGTGCGATCAGCCTGATCGGCTACCTGCCGGATATCATTTTGCCACAGTTCAACAGCTTCCTTTTCAACACCTTTGGGGACAACGGTGGATACAACGCCTACTTCATCTCCAGTGCGGTGATGGCGGTTGTTGGTATCGTCTTTGCGGTCATCTTCGGTCGGCTGCAGAAGAAAGAACGCGCCACGGAGCGCGCCGCGGCGTAACGCATGAAGATCATCTGTCTGGTGAAGCCGGTGCCGGACGTTGAGCGTTTTGTATACGATTACGAACGCAACGTTCTGGTCAGAGACAACGTACATCTGGTGATCAACCCGGAAGACACCACCGCTCTGGCCGGGGCGCTGCGCATCAGGCAGAATGATCCGGAAACAATAGTTGAAACGGTGACCATGGCTCCCAGGGGAGCCGTGCCTCACCTGGAAGATCTGCTCCGTCGAGGGGTGGACCGAGCGACGCTTATCAGTGACCCCCTTTACGTCGGCAGTGACACATACGCCACCAGCCGCATTCTGTCCCGGTTCCTTGAAGGCGAAACTTTTGACCTGCTCCTGTGCGGCACCCACACCCTGGACGGAGGCACGGCTCATGTTCCGCTCCAGGTGGCGGAGCTTCTCGATCTGCCGGGTATCACCGGTGTTACCGACATTGGCCAAGTTGGCGACGTAGCGGGGAACGTCCGACCGGGAAGCGTGGAGGTGGAGGTTGAACTTGAACGGGCGGTGGAGCGGTACGAAGTTACCCTTCCGGCGGTAGTGGGGTGCGCATACGCCCCGCAGAACAAGCTTCCCTATATAAGCTATGAGAACATGAACCTCGATGTGAGCGACCGGATCTCCCTGGTTGGAAACGGCGAGCTTGGTTTCGAAGAGGATGAGGTAGGGATACCCGGATCATTGACGTGGGTACAAAGCGTAGAAGTGAAGACTATGGATCGGAAAAATACACTTTTTGTACGTCCCGACCAGGAGGGCATAGAGAAGGTCGTTGACTTTCTGAACAGGAAAGGGTTTGTGCGTCAATGAATCGGATACTGGTGGTCATGGACCCTGAAGCGCCGGAAGATTCCACAGATCTTCTGGCGGTTGCGGAGGAGTTGTACGGTGCTACCGGGTTTGAAAGTCATGTGCTTGTGCCGGGATCGACGGTACGGCCCCGGGAGGGTGCTTTTGGTGTGGTAATCGAGGCTGCCTCGGTAGCACCGTATGACTCCGCTGCGGTTGCTTCCGCAATCGAGTCACTGCATGAGGAATCTCGGTATGCGTTGATTCTGGTTCCGGCTACACCCTTTGGCCGGATGATAGCACCACGCGCTGCAATGCGTCTGAAGACCGGCCTTGTGGCTGACGTTACCGCGGTACGGCGTGGAGCCGACGGAGCGATAGAGATGATTCGTCCCGCCTTCAGCGGGCGAATGCTGGCGACGGTATTAAACCGGGGTGATGGTCCCGTCATGATGAGCGTCCGGCCGGGAGTATTTCGGCGGGCTAAGGGAGCATCATCATCTCCTCCCGATTCTCCCGAGACGACCAAATGGTCACATGTTGCAGCGGAGGCTGGTCAGATACGTCTGATAGAACGTCGACCCAAACCGGAACGGGAAGATATTCGCAACGCCGAGATTCTGATTTCCGGCGGCGGGGGAGTCCAGCGCAACTTTGACGACCTCGGTGAGCTGGCTCGGGTCCTTGGAGGGATGGTTGCGGCCAGCCGCAAGGTGGTGGACAGCGGCAAGGCGCCCAGAGCTATTCAAGTGGGCCAGTCGGGCAAGACGGTCAGTCCGCGCCTGTATATCGCGATAGGCATTTCCGGCTCCATTCAGCACGTGGCGGGTCTCAGAAATGCCGAACATATCATAGCGGTCAATTCGAACCGCCACGCCCCTATCTGCAGCCTTGCAGATATTGTGGTTGAGGGGGATGGGCGGGACTTTATACAGCGAATGAGCGAACGGATACACATATCACACAATTCAACAGACGGAGGAGAAGAATGAATATCACCGATTTCAACATGGACTTTTTTTCTTTGAAGGGAAAGAACGCCATCGTCACAGGCGGTAACAGCGGGTTGGGGCAGGCGTTCTCGGTTGCTCTTGCGAAGGGCGGCGCTAATGTTCTGGCCGTAAGTATGGTGGAAGAAGACGGGGAAACCCGGGGGTTTGTGGAGGACTGCGGTGTGCAGTACAAACACATTTTTTCAGATATTACTGCCGACGGTGAATGCAAGAAGGCGGTGGACACCTGCATGGCAGAGTGGGGCAGCATGGATATTCTGGTCAACTGCGCCGGAATCTGCATCAATATTGAAGATGTAACCAAATTTTCCCGCAAGGAGTGGGACAAAATGGTTGCGGTCAATCTCACGGCGGCCTTCGAGATGACCCACGAAGCATTGAAGCCGATGATAGAGCAGAAAAGCGGCAAAATCATCAACATCGCCTCCCTCTTCGCCTTTCTCGGCGGACAGTGGTCACCGGCATACGCCGCTACCAAGCATGGTATCGTCGGGCTGACCAAAGCTATGTGTGATGAGCTGGCCCAGTTCAACATCCAGGTCAACGCCATAGCCCCCGGGTATTTTGCCACCAAGCTTACCGAGAAGACTCGCAGTGACCCGGAGCGAAATGCGACTATTCTTTCGCATATTCCCGCCAACCGCTGGGGTTGGACGGCAGATCTCATGGGGGCCTGCGTCTTTCTGGCAAGCGACGCATCAAATTATGTGAACGGCACCGTCCTGACTGTAGACGGCGGCTACCTGATGCGGTGAGGAGCGCAGCGATAATGCAACAAAGCAAGAAGGGAGATGTCTACTTTATCGGTGTTGACTCCGGCTCCCAGAGCACCAAGGTTTCTGTCATCAATCAACGGGGGGAGGTGCTCTGCAGTGCAAGTCAACCCCTCCGCCCCACCATCTCCCGCCGCCCCGGCTGGGTAGAACACCCCGACGACGACCTCTGGGACAGCCTCAAAGTTGCGTTGCGCCGCCTCTTTGAAGTCTTCAGGGGCAACCGGGAAGATATTGCCGGGATCGGCCTCTGTTCCATTCGCTGTTGCAGAGTTTTTCTGAAACACGACGGTTCCCTGGCGGCACCGGTGATGAGCTGGATGGACGTGCGGGCGTATCAAACCTATGAGGATTCCGAAGAGATCGGGTACGCCGGTTCCACATCGGGGTATCTGACCTTTCGCCTCACCGGCGAGTTCAGGGATACCATCGCCAATCAGTACCAGTATCAGTTTCCCACGGACCTGCATACCTGGACGTGGTCCGAAGATCCGGCGCATTTCGAGTCTTTCGCTATTCCTCGGGAAAAACTCATGGAGATGCACCTTCCGGGCGAGATTCTTGGCCGCGTGACCGCTGTGGCGGCTGAGGAAACGGGTCTCCCGGTGGGCGTTCCCGTTGTTTCCACCGCCAACGACAAGGCAGTGGAGGCGATCGGGTCGGGGCTGGTAGAGCCTGACGTGGTTCTGCTCTCCCTTGGAACGTATATCACCTCCATGGTCTTTGGTGATACTGTGCGGCCGGAAACGGATCACGTATGGACCAACCTGTCCAACATTCCCTATCGCTATCTCTATGAGAGTGTCGGTATTCGCGGAGGCATGTGGCACATCTCCTGGTTCAAAGGAATCATAGGTGAAGATCTTGCGCGACGTGCACAGGAGGAAAACCTCACGGTGGAACAGCTCCTCGAGAAGGACGCTGCGACGGTTCCGGCGGGGTCCGACGGGCTTCTGACTGTACCGGACTGGCTTGCGCCGGCGACGGAACTGTTTCGTAAAGGGGTGATGATCGGATTCGACCAGCGCCATACCAGAGGACATATGTATCGCTCCATCATGGAAGCGATTACTATGCGGATGAAAAACAATATAGACCGGATGAATGCAGACCTTGGTGTGGTGCCCCGGAAGCTCATAGTCTGCGGCGGCGGCTCCAACAGCGATCTTTTCATGCAGATTGTAGCGGATGTTTTCGGTGTCCCCGCCTCACGCAACGTGGTGAACGGAGCTGCCGGGCTTGGCGCCGCCATCAGCGCGGCGGTGGCTACCGGAACCTTCCGGGATTTCCCGGATGCGGTTGAACACATGGTGCACCAGCGCGACTCTTTTGCACCGGATACTGAAAACCACGAGGTTTACACCCGGATAAACGAGGGAGCGTACCGTAGTCTCACGACCATGCTTGAACCTACGCTCAGAACGATGTATGCGGCCACCTCAGGTGAGCCGGGAGACGTATGAAAAGGACAACCCCGTTCAAGATACGCCCCATTGCCTTTTTCCCCGCCGCCGGGCTCCTCCTGGTGGCAGTCCTCTACAGCATTTTCGATAACGAGGGGCTCTTCGCCGTTACCTCCGCCGCCAACGATTGGCTGATCGCCAACTTTGGCGGGGTGTTCAGTATCGTAGGGCTTCTGACGGTGGTGGGGACTGCGGTGGCATATTTCTCTCCACTGGGAAATATTCGCATAGGAGGTGAGCAGGCGGTGCCGACCTTTACCCGGCTGCGCGCATTCTACATCACCCTCTGCACCACCATTGCTGCGGGTGTAGTGTTTTGGGGTACCGTTGAACCGATGTACCACATCTCCGCACCTCCCGTATCCCTCGGGCTGGAGCCGTTCTCACCGGGTGCAATCCGTTTTGCCATGGAGACGATGTTCCTCCATTGGACAATCACACCCTACGCGATCTATACCCTGCCGACAATCGTATTTGCCTTTGCCTATTACAACATGCGCAGACCGTTTTCTGTTTCCAGTCAGTTTGCACCGATTCTCGGGAAATATTCTGAACATCGGACACTGACCCAGGTGATCGACGCGGTGGTGCTTCTGGCAATTGGTGCGGGAATGGCGGCGTCCTTTGCAACCGGGGCGCTCAATATGAGTGGTGCGGCGGCGCACCTGTGGGGAATCCCCAGTGGGTCCATCTCATGGGGTGTGATTATTGCGCTGACAATCGTGGCGTTTGTTACCAGCTCTGCCACCGGCCTCAACAAGGGGATCCGTGTCCTTTCCAACGTGAACATGAACGTATATTGGGTGGTTCTTGGGGTGATGATTCTCTTCGGGCCGACACCGTTCAACCTGAATCTGGGGACGGAGGCGCTGGGCGGCTACATTACCAATTTTTTCCAGAAAAGCCTCATGACCGGCCAGGCGGCACGAGATCAGTGGCCGCAGTGGTGGACCACCTTCTACTGGGCAAACTGGATGGCCTGGGCACCGGTGTCAGCCTGTTTCCTTGGCCGTGTAGCGTACGGCCATCGAATAAAGGAAGTGATTTCCTATACCCTGGTGTGGCCGGCATTGTTCGGCATGGTGTGGATGACAATCTTCAGTGGAACGGCGATTCACCTGCAGATTACCGGGCAGTTGGACCTGGTTGGTCTTCTGAACTCAGGGAACTCCGCCGCGATACCCTATGCAGTGTTGAGTTTTCTGCCCTTTGCCAGAATCATCATACCTTTCTTTCTTTTTATCACATTTATCAGCTTTGTCACCGCGGCGGACTCCACAACCAACGCCATGGCCGCGCTTACCTCCACCGGTATTACCCAGGAGACGGAAGAGGCACCTCTGTGGACCAAAGTGATGTGGGGTGTAGGAATTGGGGTAATTGCCCTGGTAATGCTGGGGATGGCCGGCATTGACGGAATCAAGATGCTGTCTAATCTTGGCGGGGCGCCGGCCACCATCTTCGAGATTCTGGCATTCATGAGCATACTGGTGCTGGCTGGCAACAGCGCCGGACACAACCACGTGGACGCCGAGCGAGTGATCCCGGCAACCCGACAGGGAGTTTCCGGCTGACACAGATTCGCCTGCCCGCGATCCGATTGGTACGCCGAGCGTGCAGCCAGGCCCTCGGCGTACTACGCATTTTTATCGATATTGAAGCTGGATAACCCTTCTATACGGAAACGGTTTTCATTCATACCGCCGGCTCCAGACAGAATTGCAGAATTACTGAAATACGCATATACTGGATGTATGGTGCGCCGTGAAAGCTGCGCCATTCCAGCGGGTGAAAGTCCCGTCCGGGT
>CAZCAE010000010.1:0-79319 GCA_964496635.1 uncultured Spirochaeta sp. | reverse complement strand
GGAGCGGGGACTATCTGGGAACTGGCGGCGACGGCGCGACCGGCGATTCTCGTTCCTCTCGCCCTTGGTGCCTCCAGGGGCGATCAGATACGCAACGCTCACCGGTATCGATCCGCCGGTTGTGCTGTCGTTATCGATAATGCAGATGCGGGACCCGATGATTTTCTTGCGACGGTACGGGAACTGCTGGATTTTCCCGAACGACGGCTGGCAATGTCGGAAGCAGCCGGTAAATGGGCCGGAAAGGACGCTGCCGCGATAATGGCAGATTTGATCGCCTCGACAATCGGCGTCCGGTGAACAGCTCGGCGGGAGTTATTGTTGGAATGCAGAAATTCCATGTAAACTGTTGGGGAGATGGATATGAGCTTTTCAGGTCTGGACATCGTCTTTATCGTCATCATGGTTTTCTTCACGTTGCGAGTCGGTATCAAAGGTTTCGTCAAGGAGTTTATGTCCGTGGCGGCACTTATACTCGGTATTGCAGTAGCGGTTCTTTTTTCCGGCCTTGCCGCCGTTTACGTGCAGCCCTACATTGGCAGCGGTCCCTGGGCGCAGGTAGTCTCCTTTCTCGGGCTTTTTCTCATTACCTATGTGGTGGTGAAGCTTTTTGAAACCGCTCTTTACCGTCTTGTCGAGAATATCCATCTTGAAAGCCTGGACCGGGCGCTGGGATTCTTCCTTGGTATTTGTGAGGGTGTGCTTGTTGTCTTTTTCCTCATTCTTCTCCTGCAGCTACAGCCCATTTTTGATGCCGGACCGGTCCTGGGTGACAGTGACATCGCTCGGGTTCTTCTTCCTCTTCTGCCCTATGCACGGCAGTTTATACCGATAGGCACCTGATGTTCGAAAATATCATCGGTTTGCCGGGTGTCTGCGGCGACCTTCGCCGAGATATTCGGGAAAACTCCCTGCCGGGTGCAATCCTCCTGAGCGGCCCCCGTTATGGTGGAAAATCGTCAATAGCGCTGGAAATCGCCCGTACAGTCACGTGCAGGGGTGATGGAAAGTGGGATTGTTCGTGCCGCTCCTGTATACTTCACCGCTCTCTTCAGCACCCCGGAACGTTGTTGACAGGGCCTCGTTACTTTTCCCAGGAAATCAAGGCGGCGGCGGAGGCGTTCCGTCGGGAACAACGCCCGGGCACGCGTTATCTGGTTACGCGAAGCGTCCGGAAGCTTCTGCGACGGATCGATCCTTTCCTTTGGACTGAAAGCAAGGTAAAGACAATTCTACCGGTTGCGGAGGCGTTGGGTGTTCTTCTGGAAGAGTTTGGAGATGCAGCCGATAACACTATAGGAAATGATAGAGCCGAGAGGGTCGACGATTCAAGCAGTGTTGCATTCAAAGTACTTGGACAGATTGTCGGGGAAGCGGTCCGTCTTGAACAGATGCTTCCTCACGATCCGGTTCCGGTAGACCTTGTCCGAGCCATAGCGTCATGGGCGTACGTAGCGTCGTCGGGTGGGCCCCAGATCGTTATAATTGAAGAGGCCCATACTCTGCAGGAAGGTGCCCGTAACGCCATGCTCAAAATTCTGGAAGAACCTCCGTCAAACACCCGTTTTATATTGACGTCCTCCCGTCGCGCTGCGATCATTCCTACTATCCGCTCTCGTCTGAGAGTATATGAGGTTCCCGAACGTACAGCCGAGGATCAGCAGACAGTCCAAAGTCGCATCTTTCGCCTGAACAGCGCAGGAACTTCTCTACGGGAATTCTTTCGGACCCACAGCGGTTCCGGCAATGACAGCTGGCCCAAAATCAGTCGGGACCTTCTGGATCAGCTGGAATCGGGAAGTCCCGTCCACCAGATTGAACTGCGTCTTAAAACGATACTGGCAGAGACGTCTCCCCGACATGGAGCGGAGTACTTTCTGGACGCTCTGGAGGAAGAAATCCGACGGCGCCTGCGGGTCCACCGGGAGGACGGTCTCTCTGCAGCGACTATTCACTCCTGGGGTACGGTATTAAGACGATACTGGGCTCGTATCGAAGGTCGCAACATGAATCCCGGGTCTGTCCTTTCGGGATTGGTGCTGGCGTTGCGCAGAACGCTGGAAGGAGAGTAGGGCGTGCGGGGATTTGTCAGACGGGCCCTGGAAAAGCTGTCCAAACTGGATACCGAGCAGATAGAACACCTTTTTCACGATCTGGGCGAAGAAAACGAGCGTCTCGCGGTAGTTCTTGATTCCATGAATGATGGTGTATTTGTTACCGACGAAGACCACCGGCTTATGCTGGTGAACAAAGCTGCAGAACGACTGGTTCAACTTGGGCCGGGTAAAATCATAGGCGACCGGCCGGTATGGCAGGTTCTGGTAGATGAAGATATTGCCGCATTTGTCAGAGATACTCTGGAAAACGACGAGTCTGTGTCGGACCGGGAGTTCACCCTGGACCATGGCGGTATAACCCGCATACTCAGCTGCAGTATCATCCCGTTGGTACAGGCGGGACACATTCGGGGCAATATACTCCAGCTGGTGGATATTTCGGAAAAGCGAGGGCGGGAAGCGCGGCTTCGTCGGGCGGAAAGTCTCGCCAGTCTTACTACGCTGGCCGCCGGGGTTGCTCACGAGATAAAGAATCCTCTCGGTTCGATAGGAATCCATGCGCAACTCCTGCGAAAGGTCATTTCTTCGGCGGATGTTGACGACAGGGACACGCTGGAAGGCTACCTCGGCGTAATAGAAGAAGAGATAGAACGGCTGAACAGGATCGTGGTAGACTTTCTCTTCGCCGTCCGACCGATGGATACGAACCTGAAAGACCATGACCTGAACGGTCTGGTGAACGATATGCTCTCGTTCGTTCGGTATGAACTTGAGCAAGGGCGGATCGAGCTGGAAAAGGATCTTGATTCGACCCTTCCTGTCCTTCAGATTGATCCGAAGTACTTCAAACAGGCGCTGTTGAATATCATAAAGAATGCGATTTCGGCCATGCCCGACGGTGGAATGCTCACGGTACGCACTCAGCAACGGGGAGATCAGGCGGTACTGCGAATCAGTGATAACGGGATCGGGATGAGTGACGAGGTGCGGGAAAAGATATTTGAGCCGTACTTCACAACCAAGGATTTCGGCAGTGGCATTGGACTTACCCTGGTGTACAAGGTTGTAAAGGAACACATGGGTGACATCTCCGTACTGTCCAAGGAAGGGCACGGTTCTACCTTTACAATCACCCTGCCGATTCCACAGAAAGATACCCACCTTATTACCTGGGAAGGACGGGAGCAATAGTGACCTTTAACGTACTGATTGTTGATGATGAGAAAAACATTCGTGCCGGGTTGGGGCGTGCTCTCGAATTGGACGGTTACCGTACCCTCCTGGCTGCGGACGGCCAGGAAGGTCTGGATGTGATTCAGAGCGAGGAAATCGATCTGGTCATTGCGGACCTGAAGATGCCCCGAGTCTCCGGGGAGGAGTTGCTGCGACATATCGTGAACCATTACCCGACGGTTCCGGTTATCATCCTTACAGGTCACGGTACGATCGAAACGGCCGTTCAGGCTATGCGTGACGGAGCGTATGATTTTCTCACCAAACCAGTCTCTCTCGACCGCCTTTCCCTCCTGGCCAAACGGGCCCTCTCAAATCGTGAACTGGTTTTACAGCATCGACGTCTCCAAAATGAGCTGGAAAATCAGCGCGAGCGTTTTGCTATTGTCGGTACCAGCAGTGCCCTGCAACATGTGATGGATGTGGTGCATCAAGTAGCGCCTACCAAGGCTTCCGTTCTGATCACCGGGGAGAGCGGAGTAGGAAAAGAACTCATTGCCGATGCTATTCACCGGCTCTCCGACAGAATAGAAAATCCCTTTATCAAGGTTCACTGTGCCGCGTTGTCGGAGTCACTTCTGGAAAGTGAGCTTTTCGGACACGAAAAAGGTGCCTTTACCGGCGCCATCGGGCGAAAACGCGGACGTTTCGAACTGGCCAACACCGGTTCAATTTTTCTCGATGAGATTGGTGAGATCAATCAGAGCGTCCAGATAAAGATTCTTCGGGTGTTACAGGAAAAGCAATTTGAGCGAGTTGGTGGTGAGGAAACTATCGACGTGGATGTGCGAATCATCGCAGCAACCAATCGGGATCTGAGAGCGGAGATAGAGAAGGGCACCTTCCGGGAAGATCTCTATTATCGACTGAACGTAGTCAATATTCACGTACCTCCCCTCAGAGATCGGAAGGAAGATATTCCGTTACTCAGTGCCGCCTTCATCAAGGAATTCGCCAAAGAGAACGGAAAACCTTTGGAAGGTATTGATCAGCGTGCCCGGGCGGCGCTGCACAACCATGATTGGCCGGGGAATATCCGGGAACTGAGAAACAGTATTGAAAGCGCCGTCGTTATGGCAAAGGGATCAATTATCACCCATGAGGATCTTCCTCCGACGATCAATCACAGCGATGATGGGAACGACACCATTCAGATACCTCTGGGAAGTCGTCTGGAAGAAGCGGAGCGGGAGATTATTCGCGGTACTCTTGCGGCACAACAGGGAAACAAGACGAAAACTGCTGAAGTACTTGGTATTGGACGAAAGACTCTGCACCGGAAAATATCCGAGTACGGTCTGGAAGTGTAATCCCTGAATTATCGCGGCTTTTTTCCAATACGGATAATCACTATCGTTACGATTACCCATAGACCAACATTCACAAGTGTACCGTAGGGTTGGGGTAGAGCAAACCAGCTCATAGCTGCCAATCCGAATAGAAAACTCCCGGCATAAATAATTGCAACGAGCCGTTTTCCCCGGAATCCCCGTTCCATAAGACGGTGGTGAATGTGTTCCTTGTCGGGGGAGTGCACCGGCAGCCCTCGGGACCTTCGTCGGAATATGGCAAGCAGGGTGTCCGTAATCGGCAGGTACAGAAGACTTAACGTCGGTACCAGAATAAAGACGGCTCCCCTCCCGTTGGTACTACCGTTCAGCCCGATGACCGGAAGTACCGCCAGAACGAATCCGAGAAACAGGGATCCACTGTCGCCCATAAAAATACGAGCTGGAGGAAAATTAAACACCAGGAATCCTATCAGACTCCCAACGAGGGCGAAAGCGAGAATTGCCGTCAGCAGATTACCCTGACCAAGAGCTATAAGGCCCATGAAAAAAGCGGCAATTGCGCTGTATCCCCCGGCAAGTCCGTCGGCGCCGTCTATAAGGTTTACGGCATTTGCGATAGACACTATCCAGAGAATTGTAACGGGAAGGGCTATCACCACAGGAAGGTGTACAGTTCCGACGAGGGGAATTACCGCGGAACTGATAATGGCTCCGGAGGACGCAACTATAATGCCGGACAGTATCTGTACCGAGAATTTCAAAGGAGCCGAAAGGTTCACAAAGTCATCGTATATGCCAAGACCATGCATGATGGCCATACCCGCAATGATGAGGGCGACCGAACCTTTCGACCAGAGATTGACCTCTCCCGGACTGACAATAAGAAAGAAACCGGACATGGATGCAATAAAGAAGGCAAGGAAAATTCCAATACCTCCCAGACGGGGCGTATCAACAGTGTGAATCTTCCGATGGCTCTGTTCATCGTACCAATTGTGCTTGTGCGCAACGCGGAGAATAACCGGAGTCACCATGACGTTAATCAGAAACGCTGCCAGACTGATCGCAGCTATACGAGTAGAAATGCTAATCCCCTTTCAATTCCGATAATAATCATTGAGACGTTTATAAGCCAGAGAGACCCGCTGGGTAACCTCCGAGGCGGTGTGCGATCGTTTCGGATCGTTGTGGAACCGGTCGGGATGGTACATCCTGAGAAGTCTGCGATAGGCTTCCCGCGCTTCTGCCACCGACGCCCCCGCGGGCAGTTCCAGGTCAAAGTAGGCCTGCCGAATTTCCCGGGGAAGTATCGCTGGTTCCGCCGATGAAGAAACTGACTGGGACGGTGCGGAGCGGAGGTACTCTTCCAGTTCCTGCCACGCATCATCCTGATAATCGGAACCTTCTCCCCGTGTATTGATCCATGAACGGACAAGAGTCTCCAATCGTTCCCACACAGTAAAGTGATTTTATCTGAAAGACGAGAACGTGGCTACCGTCCCGAAAAATCTTTCAAAGGAGTCTTGTCCGACAAAGGTGATTACCCAAGCCGTTTGATGATACACTCGCCGCCGTGAATACAGCGGAGGAACGGTTTTCCATTGATGCCATTGCCTTTATGCGTCGGGAAATAGCCGGATCGGTGGGGCAGGAAGTGCTTTTTGTCGGGCATGTCAACTCGCACGGAATAGTCTCAGCTGTGGAGGTATATGCCCGGGGAAGCGAAACGTCTGTGGCGGCACCGGCGGAGTTCTGTGAACGGGGCGATGTGGCGATTCACAACCATCCCGGCGGCGTTCTCCGACCAAGTGATGCCGATGTCGAGGTCGCCGCCGGCCTTGCTGAAATCGGCGTCGCCTCCGCCATCGTGGACAACGACGTGAAAGCGGTCTATTTCCTCGTCGAACCATTTCCAGCTGAAGAGATCGCTGTGCTGGACGTAGACGAACTAACGGGGTATATCAGCGATGGTGGCAAAGTATCTGCCCTGCTGCAGGGGTTTTTGGAGCGTTCAAGTCAGATTGCTATGCTTCGAACGGTTGCCGCCGGGTTCAACGATGACGGGGTTGTCGTCGCCGAAGCAGGTACCGGGGTCGGTAAGTCATTGGCGTACCTGATTCCCGCGGTAGCGTGGGCTTCGGTAAACCGGGAACGGATCGTCATTGCCACCGCAACGATAAATCTGCAGCAGCAACTGGTGGAGAAAGACGTTGAGACGGTGCAGCGCGCGCTGGGGACATCTGTCGGAATTGCCCTGGTCAAGGGTCGTGGTAACTATCTCTGTCCCCGAAGGATGGAAGAACAGCGGGATGAAGCGTCCCTCTTCAACGACAACGAAACGGTCGATGCGATCGCCGAATGGGCCGCCACAACCGCGACCGGTGCCAGGAGTGACCTGCCTTTTTTCGTTTCCGACGAACTGTGGGGCAGGATAAACAGCGAAACCGACACGTGTTCAGTGGCGCGGTGCCCCAACAAGGAGCGATGTTTCATCATGGCGGCGCGGAGACGTGCCGCGGGTGCCCGAATTCTGGTGGCCAATCACCATCTGGTCTTCAGTGATCTGGCTATTCGACGGGCCGGTGCCGGCTGGGAGGGTACTGCGGTCCTTCCGGCGTTTCAACGCGTCATATTTGATGAAGCCCATAACCTGGAACGTGCGGCGACCTCTTTTTTTTCTGAATCTGTCAGTATTCACTCTATGAACCGCCAATTCGGGAGAGTTCTCCGACGTCGTGGTCCCCGACGCTTTGGCCTGTTGGAACGCATGCCCGGTCTTGGCGCTGCCGGGGATGCTCTGGCGAAGGTGGAATCCGAAATCGATCGGGCCCGCAGCCAGGCAGAAACGACAAATGAAGCACTGGTACGGTTTGTGGGGGATGAGCCGTCCTGGCGATTGACTGCCGACACGGTCGAGCGTTTTCGACGCGAGCTCGCTCCCGTCATGGCAGACACATCTCTTGCCCTTATGACCCTTGCGGCGACCATGACGACCCTTTCCCGAAGCATCGACGACGTATACCGGGAAGATCCCGCTTTTCTTCAACTGGTAGCCGTAACCCGAAGGCTGGAGACTATGGCCCGTCTTATCGATCGGTTTCGTGAGGGAGAAAACGACGATGAGTCGGTCTTCTGGCTGGATCATCGTCGGGACTCCCGGGGGCGCAGCTGGGTCTCTGTAGTCATTACTCCTCTGGATCTTCGGGAGCTCATGGCCGAATCCCTTTTCAATCCCTACCAGACAGTTGTTCTTACCAGCGCAACGCTTGCTGTGAATGGATCTTTTACCTTCTGGGCCAACCGGATTGGTGTTCCCCTGGAAGACGAACGTACGGTAACCGGACAGTATCCTTCGCCCTTCGACTATCGCCGGCGAGTGGTACTCGCGGTGCCGTCAGACGCCCCTTCTCCGGACGAACAGCGGTACAACGACTATCTGATATTCCTTGTCCAAAAGGCAGTTAACTCCTCTCGGGGCGGAGCCCTTATCCTCTTCACGTCCTACCGACAGATGAAGGAGGTTTTCGATGCCACCGCGAGTATTCTGGAATCCCGGGGATATCCGTGCATTCGTCAGGGTACGGACGACAGGGGAAAACTTCTTGACCGGTTTCGCGACGACCCGGGAGGGGTGCTTTACGCAACCGACAGCTTCTGGGAAGGGGTGGATGTGCCGGGGGACACCCTCCGGCTTGTAGTTGTCTGCCGGTTACCGTTTCGGGTTCCCACCGATCCGGTGCAGCGGGCGCGGGCGGAAGCGATCGAGGATCAGGGGGGCAATTCGTTCGCCGATTTCAGTCTACCCCAGGCAGTGACGCGGCTCAAACAGGGATTCGGCCGACTGATGCGACGGTCCGATGACTATGGTGTAGTGTTGGTGACGGATCCAAGAATGATCAGGAAGAGTTACGGTCGCGTTTTCTGGAACAGCCTTCCGCCGGCACGACCGCTTATTGCCGACAGCGAATCTATCGTTGAAGAAATTGCGGACCATATATGCCGAATGTCGCGGGGCTGAACCAGTATTCGAGTATGTTTGGGTCAAAACGACACGGTTCGTGGTCCGTTTTGAAGAGCCGTCTTCAGAAACCGGGGCTGTGTGGCGAAAAAAGGACTGCCTTAGGCAGTCCTTTTACGCTGTAATGCTACGGGATACAAACCCGGGCACATTTTCGCAGTTTTTATTTTGTAATAATCGCGAGAACGTCTCCCATAGAAAGGATAAGATGGTCGTCGCCATCAATTTTAACGGTAGTGCCGGCGTACTTGTCAAACATCACGCGGTCGCCCGGTTTCACTTTGATTTCTTCTTCATCATCTCCTACGGCAATTACCGATGCAATCTGAGTTTTTTCCTGGGCAGTTTCCGGAATAAAAAGCCCACTTTTGGTTTTTTCTTCCTCCTGCTCCATTTTTACGAGTACGCGGTCACCTAGCGGTTTAACAGTCATGCTGTCCTCCTAATAAATTCGAAATTCACAATGAGTGTTGTTTTGTGGAGAATTAGTCCGCCGCAAATATACCGATGACGTCCGTCGCGGTCAAGAAAAACCGGTAAAGTGGCGGTTCTTCTTTCTGTGGGACATTGTGGGACATTTTCGCCCTGTTTTTCGGAATGATTATGAATATGGGTCGTAATGACCCTGTTCATCATATCTCCGAAATAGTGTGCCACCGGGAGCAGAGTTTTATATTCTTTGCAGGAAAAGACTTACTATCAATCGTAGAAGCCGGGGTTCTTGGCATGCCCCTTGCATTTACATCGGCGGAGGTTACCAATGGCCGCAACCGCAATAAAAACCCGTCCCGCTTATACACAATCACGCAGTGGTGACGACGAAAACGTCCTGTCCATGTATCTCAAGGAAATCAACAAAGTCTCACTTCTTACGCGGGAAGAGGAAGATTATCACGCCCGACGGGCAGCCAAAGGCATCCAGGAGTCCAAAGATGCTCTGATTCAGGCAAATCTCCGGTTTGTCGTCAACGTTGCCAAGAAATATCAGAATCAGGGGCTGCCTCTTTCGGACCTGATCAGTGAAGGAAACATCGGTCTGATGAACGCTATTGAGCGGTTTGACGTCGACAAAGGATACCATTTCATCTCTTACGCAGTCTGGTGGATCCGACAGGCTATTCTCAAGGCTATTTGCGAAAAATCCCGGATGATCAGGCTTCCTCTGAACCGGGCGAACGAACTCGTCCAGATAGAAAAGGTCCGGAAGGAAATAACCGGTTCCAGGGGCGAAGAGGCGGAAATCCGCGAAATTGCCCACACTCTGGATATGACGCCGGAACATGTGGCGGACCTGGTAAACATTTCCCGGGATCTTGTATCACTGGAGACTCCGGTATACAACGAGAAAGACTCTTCCGTTCTTGGAGATTTCGTAGAGGACGGACATTACATACAGCCGGAAGCACTGATGATAGAGCGTTCTTTGAAGGACGATATCAATGAAGTTCTGTCTACTCTTACTGAAAAAGAAGCGGAAATTATTCAGTTCCGCTTCGGCCTGAACGGTCGCAGCCCCCTTTCCCTGAAGGAAATCGGCGATCGGTACAGCCTGACAAAAGAGCGAATTCGTCAGATCGAAAAAAAGGCGCTGCGAAGGCTGCAACATCCCAACCGGGCGCAATACCTTGAGGCGTATATCGCCTGACCGCACGGCATTACGGGCCCCGCTGTCAATGGCACATTGACAGCGGGGCCCTTTTTCTATAGTTTGGGCTTCTAAGTAAAGCTACCAACCAAAGCTGACAAACCAATGTATTATCGGGGGATATTGAAAGATGGCTGACAAACGTGTCTATTTTTTTGGAGATGGAAAAGCCGAGGGTTCGGCAAGTATGAAAGACCTTCTTGGAGGGAAAGGTGCAAACCTTGCGGAAATGTCAAGTATTGGCGTCCCCGTTCCTCCGGGTTTCACAATTACCACGGAAACGTGTCGAGAGTTTTTTGAAAACGACTCAAAGTATCCCGCCGGTCTGGAAGCGGAGGTGATGGAACACCTTGGCCGCCTTGAGAAACTCATGGGAAAGAAGCTGGGAGACGCAAAGGACCCCTTGCTGGTGTCGGTCCGTTCCGGTGCAGCAGCATCACTTCCCGGCATGATGGACACCGTTTTGAACCTGGGTATGAACGACGAGGCAGTAAAGGGCCTGGCAGAAGTCTCGGGAAATCAGCGTTTCGCCTGGGACGCGTACCGACGTTTTATTCAGATGTTCAGCGACGTTGTGAAGGGAACTTCCATTGAACCGTACGAGCACGCGCTCGAATCGGTCAAGAAAGCAAAGGGTGTCGAGGAAGATACCGATCTGGACGCCTCGGACCTTGCCAAACTCACCGAGGAATACAAGAAGATTTACAAGAAAGCGACCGGTGAAGACTTTCCTCAGGATCCGGTCAAGCAGATGTGGGCCGCCACCGGTGCGGTATTCGGCAGCTGGAACAATCCGAAAGCGGTAACCTATCGTCGAATAAACGACATCAAGGGACTTATCGGGACTGCCGTCAACATCGTCTCTATGGTCTACGGAAACCTGGGAGACGACTCCGGAACGGGTGTCTGTTTCTCCCGTGACCCATCCACCGGAGAAAAGGTCTTTTATGGCGAGTATCTCATGAACGCCCAGGGCGAAGATGTTGTCGCCGGAATACGGACTCCCAAGACGCTCTCCACTCTGGCGGAGCAGAACCCTGGAATCTACCAGCAACTTGATGACGTTCGAGCAAAGCTGGAAGCACATTACAAGGACATGCAGGACATGGAGTTCACCATTCAGCAGGGGAACCTCTTTATTCTGCAGACCCGGAACGGGAAGCGCACCGGCGCCGCGGCTATCAAGATCGCCGTCGATATGGTTGATGAAGGCGTCATCGACGAAGAAAAAGCGGTGACCCGGGTTTCTCCCGGTCAGCTTGATCAGGTATTCCACCCTATGATTGATCCTCTGGCAAAGAAGAAGAACAAGGCAATTGCCAAAGGTCTCAACGCATCCCCCGGCTCCGCGGCGGGTCAGATCGTCTTCACCGCCGATGACGCGGAAGAATGGGTCAAAAAGGGCAAGAAGGTTCTTCTGGTACGCCGGGAGACGAGCCCCGAAGATATCGGCGGAATGCACGCCGCCGAGGGTATTCTTACCTCTACCGGTGGAATGACCAGTCACGCCGCCGTTGTAGCCCGCGGTATGGGAACCCCCTGTGTCGCCGGGTGTAAAGCCGTTGAAGTAAGTAACAAGGTTATGACCGTTGCAGGCAAGCAGTACAAGGAAGGCGACTTCATCACTATCGACGGTTCCACCGGTGAAGTTTTTGCCGGTGAGATGGCCGTTATCGAACCCAAGGTCAACGAAGAGCTGGACCGGTTCCTCTCATGGACCGACAAAGTTCGTGCCACGGCGAGTCGGCCCGGCCTTGTCGACCAGAAATTCGGTATACGCACCAATGCGGACACGCCCCATGATGCCGAAGTTGCCCGAACGTACGGTGCCGAAGGTATAGGCCTCTGTCGGACGGAGCACATGTTCTTTGAAGAGGACAAGATTCGCAGTTTCCGTGAAATGATCGTCGCCGAAGACAAAGCAGCCCGTGAAAAGGCTCTTGCCAAGCTTCTGCCACTGCAAAAGAAGGACTTTGAAGGCATTTTCAAGGCTATGGACGGTTTTCCAGTCACGGTACGTCTCCTTGACCCGCCCCTTCACGAGTTTGTTCCCCAGGAAGAAGCTCAGATCAAGGAACTTGCGAAGATCGGCGGTATTACCGTTGACCAGCTGAAAGCAAAGATCGATTCCCTCCACGAACTGAACCCAATGCTGGGTCATCGCGGGTGTCGTCTTGGCATTACCTATCCTGAGATTTATGACATGCAGGTTGAGGCAATCATGAAGGCTGCCGCGGATGTGGCCAAAGCGGGAGTAAAAGTATACCCCGAAATCATGATTCCCCTCGTTGGTACCTTCCAGGAGCTTGAAATCCTTCGGAAGAACGCCGAAGCCGTGGCCAAAAAGGTCGTGTCCGAAACGGGCCAGACGGTGGAGTACAAGATTGGAACCATGATCGAGATTCCGCGTGCGGCTCTGACTGCAGACAAAGTGGCGGAACACGCCGACTTCTTCAGTTTTGGTACCAATGACCTGACGCAGATGACCTTCGGGTACAGCCGGGACGACGTGGGCAGTTTCCTGCCACAGTACGTAGAAGACGGCATCCTTGAGTACGATCCCTTTGCAGTCCTGGACCAGGAAGGTGTAGGCCAGCTGGTAAAGACGGGAACCGAAAAGGGTCGGAGCGCCAAGAAAGACCTCAAGGTCGGTATCTGCGGCGAGCACGGCGGTGAACCCAAGTCGGTGGAATTCTGTTACCGCACCGGTCTCAACTACGTCAGTTGCTCTCCCTTTCGGGTGCCTATTGCACGTCTTGCGGCAGCTCAAGCGGTTCTGGAGAACCGCTGAGCAGATAGTCTCTGGATATGAGTGGGGCCGACCGGTATTACCGGCCGGCCCTTTTTTCTCTTTTTCCCCTCTTTTCCCTTACTGAAATATCTTCCATACTGCCGTCGTGAAACTTCCTGTACTTGCATTTTTCACGCTCCTTCTGGGGCTTGGTGTGCTGCTCTATAGGAGCTTTATGACGCTGTCACTGTTCCAGACCTTTTCGGTCATGGTGGTAAGTGTTGTTCTGGAGGCTCTTCCCTTTCTCCTTTTGGGATCGCTGGCGGCAGCGGTAGTCCGTATTGCGGTTCCCGTCGGCGCGTTGAAGGGTGTAGCCCGCCGTTTTGGCCCGTTCGGTATACCGCTGGCTGCTCTCAGCGGCGTGGTCGCTCCGGTATGCGAGTGTGCTATTGTCCCGACGGTGAGCGGGTTGAGGCGGCAGGGCCTTTCCCTGGCGTACAGCATGACCCTTATCGTGGCGGTGCCACTGTTGAATCCTGTTGTGCTTCTGTCGACGCTGGCGGCCTTTCCGGGGCAGCCGGGGCTGGTGGCGGCACGTTTCGTTGGCGGCTTTGTTGTTGCAATTCTGGTTGGCACCGTTTTTTACCTGATCAGGGAGGCCCCTGAATCGTCTGACTCGGATCATACCGAGGTGGAAATCTCTTCGATGATCGGCGGTGCGAAAACGAAACCGATTCAGCGGGTCGTTGCCGTTCTGAACGGTGCGTTTCAGGAATTTCTTGAAATACTGGGATACTTCGTTCTCGGTGCGGTGGCGGCCGCACTGGTTCAGCTTTTACTCCGTCCGGAACTCCTTCCGACGGGCATGACGACGCCTCTCTTTTCCATGCTTCTTATGATTGTGATGGCATATGTTCTTTCGGTGTGCAGTGAGGCCGATGCATTCATAGCAAAAGCGTTTCTCCCTATTTTCGGTGTGTACGGGGCCCTGGCTTTCATGATTTTCGGTCCTATGCTGGACCTCAAGAATACGGTCATGTTGCGGAGTCTGCTGTCTGCGCAGCACATTCTGCTCCTGGCGGGCGTTCTGGTTGTAGCTGTGCCGGGGGTTGTGATGGCGTTGAGTCTGGGAGGTTTCTTCTGATGGATCACCACCACCATCACCACCACCACCACCATCATCACGCACAGGATGAACGGTCGGAGATCGTGAAAATGGCCGCCCTTGCCGTGGCTCTGCTTGTTCTCGTTATTGGAACTCTGTTACTGGTGTACGGAACGATGAGCGGGGGTATTCGAATGATACTGAATCCCCGTATCGTTCCGCGGACAACAGTCGCGTTGTCGGTTCTCGCCGTCGTCGCCTTCGCGGTCGTCCTGCAGTCCGTTTTCAGCGGCCATGTTGCGGTGAACGTGTCCGGGCGGGCGCTTTCGGCGTTGCTTCTTCCTCTGCTGCTCGTTCCGGCGGCAATACAACACAGTTCCGCCGATTATGCGAACCTCCGGCTGTTCCGTAGTGGTTCAAACGGAGTGGCTGTGAATGCAGCTGCCGGGGAAAGCAGTAACAACACGATTGTGGATACAAGGGTCGGTCCAGAGAATCCGGCGCTTCTGTCGGTCGTGGAAGACGCCCTGGACGAAAAACCATCTTCGTCTGTGCCACCGGGTTTGTCCGGCGAAGGCGCAATAGATATTTCCGATGACAATTTTGACGCGATTGTGGGGTATCTGTGGGATCATCCACACAGATTTGCAGGAAGAACTGTCCGGCTGACCGCCTTTGTCTATCGTCGTCCCGAATGGCAGGGGAACCTCTTTGTCGCTGCGCGAATGCTGATCTGGTGTTGTGCAGCCGATGCCCTGGTAATTGGCGTACTGGTCGATCCGGAGCAATCCCGGGATCTGCCGGCAGATCGGCAATGGATAGAGGTTGAGGGTCGTCTGGAGGTGTATGAAGAGTTCAACGCCGGAAGGACAATCATGCAGAACGTACCGACCCTCCGTGATGTTCTCTGGCGTCCTGTGGCACCACCCAAAAACGGCGAATACGTCTTTCCTGCGGATGCAGTTTCGGAAGGGATTCCGGAATAAAAAAACGGCCTTCAGAGAAGGCCGGGTATGTGCCGCCGAACAGAATCGAACTGTTGACACGAGGATTTTCAGTCCTCTGCTCTACCGACTGAGCTACAGCGGCACGTTAAGTATGTAGTTCTTTTACCAGAAACATCGTGACGTGTCAACCTTACCGGTCAACCGTGTTGACCGAGATGTCCGTGTAGCGCATCATGGCGGGGATGGATAACCCGCAGCGCCGGGCCGCCGGAGCGTACAAAAAAGTACAGGGATTGCTCAAAGAGGTTGCTCCGGCTACGGCTACACCTCCAGCGAATGCTCTGCCGACCGCCGGAAACGACTCACATCCGGGCTTCGACAAGGTCAACGAAGTTGCCCGCTTTCTGTCTCTGATAGGCCGCGATGAAGCTGCGACAATCCTCAAACGTCTGCCGGATGAAGAAGTGCAGCGCATTCTTGATCACATGGCCCGGCTGGAGCCGATCTCCCGGCGAGAAGCCGTTCGGGTGCTTACCCGCTTTGGTGCCGCAGAACGGGCCGGGCGTGTAGAGCTTCTTCCCGGTGAGACGCGGCCGGGACCGGAAACTGCCCGGGAAATCCTGGTTCGGGCATTCGGGGTTGAGGTGGGAGAAAAACGGTTCTACGAAATTCTCCCGGACGAGCGTCCGTACCGCTTCGCCTTTCTTGAAGAGGCAGACGGCAGACAGCTTTCCTTTCTTCTCAAGAACGAAAGCACCGCGACAGTTGCAACCATGTGTGTGAATATGCCCCGGCCGGCGGCGGCCCGTCTTCTGGGAGCTCTCGAGGAAGATCACAAAGGGGCAGTTGTGCGCAGGATGGCTCAGATGGACAAGGTTGCACCGGAAGCCCTTGAAGCGATAGAAAAGACGCTGAGAAAGCGCCTGGAGGCGATACAGCGCCCGGAAGGTGAAGAAGTGGATGGGCAGGCCCGGCTGGCGGATATACTCCGCTACATGGATCTCGGCAGCAGCGACAGGATATTGCAGGGACTGGGACAGGTCAGCGAGGAACTGGCTGAACGGATCAGAGAGCAGCTGAACTCACCGGAGGATATTCTTTATATACCCGATCGGGACCTGCAGAAGGTGCTTCAACGTCTTGATGACGTCGATCTTGCAACTCTGATAAAGGGCAAGAAAGAAGAAGTGATCCAGCGCATTCAGACGTGCGTCAGTCAGCGGCGTTGGGAGATGATTCTCATGCACCGGGAAAGTCTGGGTCCAATGCGACGGGGTGATGTGGACGGCGTCACAACGGATTTTATGAAACTGATACGGGAGATGGCTATGAGCGGAGAAATTGTTGTACGGCTTCCGGGAGAGGATGAGTGGGTCGAATGAGACGTGCTGATATTGGTCTGGCCTACCTTTTCTGGCTTCCTTCTATCACCGGTATCGCCGGCCTGCACCGATTTTACCTTGGGAAGCCCCTGACGGGCTTTCTCTATCTCATCACTATGGGCCTCTTCGGTTTCGGTACGGTTTACGATGCAATCATGATGCCCCGACTGGTACATCGGGTTCGGCTCGAGGATCGACTTGACCGGATTCTGGATGACGAACTCTACAGCGATGATTTTGCCGGGACGGCACGGAACGTTTCGCCGTCGGGCGGTTCTTTTGGAACGCGAAGCCGCCGAAAAACGGGAACCCTGGAACACGCTATTCTTTCACTGGCCGAAGAACGTCACGGCATAGTCACTCCGGCCCGGGTCGCTCTTGTGGCCGCCGTCAGTGCTGAAAAGGCTCGGGACGCTCTGGACCGGTTGGTACAGCAGGGATTTTCCGATGTCAGGGTGAGCAGAGAAGGGCTTATGCTCTATATTTTTCCGGAGTTTCTCGATAAAGCCGGTCAGGAAGAACTCGATTCGTTGACCTGAAGACGCCGTTTTTCTATCATATGGTTCCTATGACAGCAAAAGAACTGCGCCGGAAGTATATTGGTTTCTTCAAGCACCACGACCATGCGGAAATTTCCGGGAAATCCCTGATTCCCGAAAACGATCCGACGGTTCTCTTTACCACAGCGGGAATGCATCCCCTTGTCCCCTATCTTCTTGGAGAGCCTCACCCGGCGGGGGTCCGTCTTGTGAACGTACAGAAATGTATTCGTACAGGTGATATCGACGAAGTAGGCGACACGAGCCACCTTACCTTCTTTGAAATGCTGGGGAACTGGTCTCTGGGCGACTACTTCAAGGAAGGGGCAATTGAGATGAGTTGGGAATTTCTGACCGGCAAGGAGTGGCTCGGTATCGAACCCGACCGCATCTCAGTAACGGTCTTCGCCGGCGATGACGACGTTCCTCGCGATGACGAAAGCGCCGCCAAGTGGGAAGAGGTTGGCGTTCCCCGCGAGCGGATCTACTATCTCGGCAGGAAGGACAACTGGTGGGGCCCGGCGGGTCAGACGGGACCATGCGGTCCCGACTCGGAGATGTTTATAGATACCGGTATTCCCGGAACGGCTGAAAGTCGGCCCGGAGTCTCCGATGGCAAGTACCTCGAGGTCTGGAATGACGTCTTCATGCAGTACAACAAGGATACCAGTGGTACCTACAATCCCCTTGCCCGAAAGTGTGTTGACACCGGTATGGGCGTGGAGCGGACTATTGCTATCCTGCAGGGGAAGAAGTCGGTGTACGATACCGAGGTGTTTCAACCCATCATTCACAAGGTCGAAGAGCTTACCGGAAAGCAGTACGGCGACGTAGAAGATGCCGACCGATCAATGCGAATCATCGCCGACCACGTCAGAACGGCGACATTTATTCTCGGTGATGAAAATCCTGTGACGCCGTCCAATGTTGCCCAGGGATACGTCCTGCGTCGACTCATCCGTCGGGCGATGCGCCACGGTCGGAAGCTCGGCCTGGACGGTGAGTTCCTGGTACAGCCGGCACAGGTCGTTATCGATATCTATTCCGACCCCTATACACTTTTGAAGAAACAGGCTGGTTTTGTTCTGGAAGAGCTTGCAAAGGAAGAAGAACGATTTCTCAAGACGCTGCAGAATGGAGAACGGGAGTTCGAAAAGATGCTGCCGAATCTTCTGAAGGGGAATAAGAGAGAAATTCCCGGTCGTCTCGCATTCAAGCTCTACGATACATACGGGTTTCCCCTGGAGATCACTCAGGAGCTGGCACGGGAACATGATCTTTCGGTTGACCTGGAGGGGTTTGAAAAGGCCTTCGAGAAACACCGGGAAAAGTCAAAACTCGACGCCAACCAGACGTTCAAGGGGGGGCTGGCAGACCACTCGGAAATGACTACCGCTCTTCATACGGCGACACATCTGATGCACCAGGCACTCCGGGACGTTCTGGGAGACCACGTTTCCCAGAAGGGCAGCAATATCACCCCCGAACGCCTCAGGTTTGACTTCTCCCACCCCGAGAAGATGACCGATCAAGAGGTGTACAAGGTGGAAGAGATTGTCAACGAGAAGATCAAGGAGGACCTCCCCGTATCGATGGAGACGACCACCCTGGAAGAGGCGAAACAGGCCGGAGCGCTGGCTTTCTTTGGCGACCGCTATGACGAAGTCGTAAAGATGTATACCATTGGCGATTACTCCAGAGAGGTGTGCGGCGGGCCCCATGTTGAACACACCGCGCAGCTGGGACGGTTTCGCATTCTCAAGGAGCAGTCGTCGTCTCAGGGCGTCCGGAGGATAAAGGCGGTTCTGGAAAGGGCATAGGCGAAACTATTGATCTACGCCTTTGACCGGAGATCGGAAATCCGTCGCTGCACGGCCTTGGATGGGCGTCGGACAACCTGGGTATGCCTGGCAAGGATTGCCAGGGCTTCAGGTGTCCGGTCCAGTTCCTCATAACAGGATGCAAGCTCCAGAACGGCCCGAACGTCCGAGGGGTCGGCAGTTACAATATCGTCCAGAGCAGCGATAGCGCTGTCGTAGTCTTTCCGTACGCGATGAATAATCGCCAGACCGAGCACTGCGTATGAATCAAAGGCGATATTCAGCGCCCGGTGGTAGTGGTCCTCCGCGACGTCGTATTGGCCCATATTGCGATACGCGTCTCCCGCCCGGGTCAGAATGACCTTGTTCTCACCGTCAATTTCCAGCAGCTTGAGCCAGTAGGCCAGTGAGTCTTCCGGTTGGTGCATTCCCCGGTAACAGTCCGCCAGGCCGTAAAGTGCGTAAAAGTTGCGGGGTTCCCGTTCAATGGCCTTCTGGAAATAGGGTATTCCCTGTTCGTATGTCTTCAGCTTTCGGTGGCAGTTGCCCAGGGAGGTCAGTACGCGGATATCCACGGACTCACCGCCGGCCACGTACATCGCTTCCCAGTAGTGCCGGGCGCTGTCAAAATGCTTGAAGTCGTAGTAGAGATGTCCCAGCCCTATCAGCGCGTACGGATTCTCTGCTTCCAGCTCAAGGACCTTCAGGTACAGATCCCGGGACCGTTCGAAGTTACGCGCCTTTCGGTAGGCATCGGCAACTCTGGTCAGGACGGTGACGTTTTGGTCGTCGTGCTGAAGATACTGCTCCCAGTACCGTACCGCCCGATTGTACTGTTTCAATTCACGGTAGCTCTCGGCCAGCCCGAAGAGAGCGTAGTTGTTGTCGGGAAAAGCATCCAGACAGCGTTGATAGTACTCTACCGCCCGGTCAAAGGAACGCTGTTTTCGTTCCAGGTCACCCAGACCAACCAGTGCGTAGTTGTTATCCGGGTCTTCCGAAAGAATCTCTTCAAATCGAATTCGGGCTTCGTCAAACATATGCTCTTTCAGTAACTGGTATCCCTGTTGAGAAAGCAGAGCCAGTCGTTCCTTTTGTTCATCTGATATTTCGTGTTCACTCATCTTCTTTCAACCATCGTCGCAGCACACCGGCCATCTGTTCGGTCATTTCGTCGATTCGTCGGCGATCGCCGGCAACCCAGAATAACCTGAAGGCATCCAGAGGGCGGCCACTTTTCATGTGATAATTGCCCAGACGTATCAGCCCATCGGAGTAGCGGACCGTAAGAAAAATTCGTTGAGCCGTCTCATACTGGCCGTTATTGAACAGCTCGTTTCCTTTTCGTATCAGGGCTGCCCGTCTTGACCGATCTATAGTGTCCGGGTCAAGGTTGCCGACTTTCAGAAAACCGGCAGACGATACCTCTACCGGGTTACGATCCTTCATATCCCCGGTATTATAGCACTCTTCGCAATTCTTCGACAAAAGTATCAATCTTTTTGTAATGATACTTGTAGAAAGCTCTGTTTGCTATCAGCTGGACATCTGTTTCACCGAGAACTTCCTTTACCTCCAGGTTATGGGCCTTTAAGGTACTTCCCGTTTCTACCAGATCGACGATATAGGGAGCCAGTCCCAGTACCGGTGCAAGTTCCACAGAGCCGTTCAGCCGTATAACCGAGACGGGTATGCCCCGCTGGTGAAAAAAATCACCGGTAAACCGGGTAAACTTGCTGGCGATGGTGAGGGACGTCGCTCCCCGGTGGTTCTGTTCGTCTTCAACCCTGCCGGCCAGACAGATTCTGGTCTTTCCAAAGGGCAGAGTCAACAATTGAAAGAACTGGTAACCGCTTTCATATATGACATCGCTGCCGCATATTCCCAGACCGGCAATGCCGTGATGGACATAAGTTGGAAGGTCGGAATTCTTCACCAGAATTGCCCGAAAGGAGTCGCTCTTTTCGCGGGCAACCAGCTGCCGTTCTCCGAGTTCCAGGTGGTAGCCGCACCGTCCGAGAAGTTCCTGTGTCTTGTCGAAGAGGCGCCCCTTCGGAAGGGCGACTGTGATCGGTTCGTTCATTTCTGCACCTCCCGCCCCGCCCGGACACGATCATCCAGTGTCTGCGGGGCGCGTTCCGAGGTATCCCGAAGTTCCATAGTGTCTGCGGGAAGCTTGCGTGGGAACATGGAAAAGCCTACCGATGGAGCATCAATTCCGAAGGATACCAGAAGACTGTCGTATCGTCCGCCCTGGAGAACGGCAGTATTGCCGTCCGGCAGGTACACTGCAAACGCAAGCCCGGTGTAGTACCCGTGACTACCCAGCTCCGAAAAGTCAATTCTCACAGTCCCTGATGTGCTTTCAACGGTACTGATTGTCTGTATCAATGACTGCAGCGTTTCGGTGAGTTCCGGAGTATAGTCAGGTCCTTCATGTTGCATCACTGCTTCCAGCTCTTCCCGGGAACCGATAAATCGAAGGAGATTTTGGTACTGTCCCGGCAGCAGGGAAAAGGGAGGTCCGTCGAAGTATCGTGCCTTTATCGCCGTTGGCAGAGTATCACGAAGGTCATCCTGTCCATCATTTTTCGATACATCCGATGAAACGGCGACCAGAACCTCTTCAAGGACCGAATGTGAACCTGCATGGAGTACCGTTTCTTTCACCCCCAGAGCGCGGAGGGATTCCATCGCCAGGGTGAGAATCTCTGCGTCCCCCTCGCTGCCGGGGAGCCCGACCAGTTCCACCCCCGCCTGTTGATACTCATTACTGGATATGTCGTGTTTCTCTTCCGCCCGGACAATCTGCTCATTGTAATGGACCCGTACCGGCAGCTCTTCCGGTGAAAGATAGAGGCCCAGCTGCTTCGCGAGAAAGATGGTGGTGTCCGACCTGAGAGCAAGGATTTCTCCCTGACGATCAACAGCCCGATATATCTGACGAATGTCGTTATCCCTGAGAAGGCGTCGGTACACTTCAAAGTAGTCCACCAGAGGTGTCTCTACGGGAACGTATCCCCACGCTTCGAAGAGGCTGTCCAACTGTAGCGCAATTCGACGTTGTCGCGACGCTTCCCGTAATCTGAGAGTTTCCGTACCGGTGGGAAGGCTCAGACGGCGGTGCAAATGACCCTTTTTCATGACCGGCAGATAGTAGCAGGTTCTGCCGGCTCTGTCATGGCAGGAGATGAAAGAAAGACACCTGAGATCCTCCGTAGTTTCGTCGATCAAACAGGCTGAGGCGGGACGGTTCTTTCAGTTCTTCCGCGGTTGGTGCGTGAATAAGAATGACCGACTCCTGATGGATCGACCGGCTTCGGGAAAGGCGATTCAACAGGTCCGTCTTGTACGGATAATCGAAGGGAGGGTCAAGATAGACGATGTCAAACGCGCTGCGATTCCGCTGAATAAATCGTTCCACCGGCTCTATTCGCAGTACAGGCGGCGGATCGAGACCTTCAATATTGCGGCGGATAGTCTCTTTTTTCTGCCGGTCCCGTTCCACCAGGACCACCGGTCGCGCACCGCGGGACCATCCTTCAATACCTACCAGCCCGGATCCGCTGAAAAGGTCAAGAAAAGAGCGGTCATCCAGGCGCCCCAGAATAGAGAACATGGACTCCCGCATGCGATCCATGGCGGGTCTGATTACCCCTGGAGGGCATACAATGTTTTTTCCGCGTATCGTTCCGCCGCTGATTCTCACTCGTTTTTCCCCTCGGAAGCAGTTGTCAGTGCCTTTCGTGTCGCCTGGTGTTCAGGAAGTGCCAGGTCCGGATCGACCCGAAGAATTTCGGCGATATAGCGACGGGCGCTGATCATAATGTCCATATCTCTGCGAATATCGGCAATTTTGAGCGGAAGGAATCCCGCCTGTTTCGTGCCCAGGAGGTCTCCGGGGCCACGGATGCGCAGGTCCTCTTCGGCAATGTGAAACCCGTCGGTGCTCCGGTAGAGCACTTTCAGTCGTTCCTTGCCGTCATCGGTGAGAGGCTCCTGATAGACCAGAATGCAATAGGCCTGAAAATTGCCCCGACCGACCCGTCCCCGCAGCTGATGGAGTGCCGCCAGGCCGAAAAGCTCGGCGTGTTCTATCACCATGCAGGTGGCGTTGGGAACGTCTACACCGACCTCGACGACGCTGGTTGCAACCAGTACATCGATTTTTCCACTCCGGAATCTATCCATCGTTCCGGCCCGTTCTTCCAAATCCATTCTGGAATGAACAAGACCTACGGTATAGTTCTGAAAGTGGCCGGCAAGGACGTCAGCCATGTCGGTGGCACTTCGCAGTTCCCGGCGGACGCCTTCCTCTATGGCGGGATAGACAAAATACGCCTGTCTTCCCGCTTCAAGTTCACGCCGGACGAAGTCATACACGCGCTGTTCGTTTCCTATGCGGGCCAGGTGGGTTTCTACCGGTTTGCGTCCCGGCGGCATCGTTTTGATGGTGCTGATGTCGCTTTCGCCGAAAGCCGTTAACGCCAGGGAGCGGGGAATAGGGGTAGCACTCATGAGGAGCAGGTCCGGTGCCGTTCCTCGGGAGAGAATTGCCTCTCTCTGGTCCACCCCGAAACGGTGCTGTTCATCAATGATCACAAGCCCGAGGTTGGCGTAGACCAGGCCCTCACTGAAAAGAGCGTGAGTTCCTATCACAAGATCGATCTCTCCGCGGGCCAGGGCTTCTCGCATAGCGAGTTTGACCGGCGCCCTGGTACCGCCCAGGACGAGGGCAACCGAGACACCGTGGTCGGAAAAGAGAGCGGAAGCATTCCATGCGTGCTGTCGCGCAAGCAGTTCCGTTGGCACCATCAACGCAACCTGTTCGCCCCGTTCAACGGCATACAGCGCCGCCAGAAGAGCTACCAGAGTCTTGCCGGAACCCACATCACCGTGAAGAAGGCGATTCATGGGCCACGGATTTTTCAGATCACCGATGATTTCCGACAGAACCGTTTTCTGGTCATCGGTAAGTGAAAAGGGCAGGGTGGCCCGGACGGAATCCATCACTTTTCTGGTACCATCGGGGCGGCTCTTTCGAGTGTCCCGGCGACGAAGCATGGTCCGCCGGGCAAGCGTCAGTTGATATATGAACAGTTCTTCGAAACAGAGTCGCCGACGCGCCGCCTCCGCGGTTTCGGGTGAATCGGGATTATGCACACCCAGCAGGGCAGCCTGAAGTTCCATGAGACCTTCTGCGACACGGACCGGATGGGGTACCGGATCTTCCAGCTCCGGGGAGAAACGCTTCAGTGCGGCGGAGACGGCGTTTCTCACCGCTTTCTGGCTCAGGCCTTCGGTCAGCGAATAGACCGGTACCAGACCCTCCGGTTCGGCGTCACCCCCGACTTTCCGCGCGTCAAATGCGGACGTTTGTATTTCTCCGTAGCGCAGGACGAATTTGCCGTAAACCTGGACGGTGCTTTCGGGTGGAAAAGACCGCGCCAGAAAATTACGGCCGAAGCATACCAGGGCCGCCGTTGAGCTATCGTCGATAATGGTTATTTTAAGTACGCGCTTTCCCCCGTATGGAAAGTGCTCGTGTTGCAGGACGCGTCCGACCACGAGACCTTCACCTCTTTGTGCTGCTTCGACGAGGGTGATTATCCGGGACCGGTCCTCATAGCGCAGCGGCAGAAAGTAGAGCAGGTCGCCGACCGTTTCAATACTCAGGCGGGCAAACTGTTCACCCCGGCTCCTTCCGATACCGGGAAGTGTGAGAACGGGAGTCCTGAGCTCAGTCGGAACCATGGCAGGTGCGTTTCACATCAGATGGGAATGCGTCCCACCAGCTGGACGAGAAACCCGATCCCGAGCCTGCCCAGAACGAGAACACCCAGTAAAACCCCGATAAAAATCAACAGAGAGTCCCGGTAATTCGTGAAACGCCCTCTCAGGAAGGGGCGTACCGTTGCCTGCAGAACCGGATTGATTATCTGTTCAACGACGATCCAGAAACGGCCGCCGTGATCAAGGTTGGCCACCATACCTACCAGCCGAATGATACCGACAATCAGAAAGAGAGTAAGGAAAAAGGAAATTGCCGACCACACGGCCGATATCAGCACCGCCAGAACGAACGCGAGGGTTATGCTTCCGGCAAATGCCATCTGGTTGGAAACGGTATTGAGAAGACCCAGGAAGAGAATTCCTACCACCGGTGAAAAGTCCAGGGCTCCGAATCGAACCGGTACGTTTCGGCGGAACCAGTTCAGATAGGGGTCCGTAAGGGACGCCAGGAATTGTTCCGCCCGTCCGGCGTGGATACCCCGAAACCAGGTGAAAATGATGCGGATCAGAATGACCATCATGTACAGGGAGATAACTGTGCCGACAAATCGAAAAATCTGTTGAATCATGCCTTCCATACCTCACTAACATGGGGAAGTCGGGCTATACCGTCAAGGCTTTCCCGTTTTGAAGAAACCCGTAATTGCGAACTGACCCGAACGACCGCTTCCGTTCCGTTTCCCGGAAGATGGAGAAAGATATCCGAATTGCCCCGGAACTCTCCCAGATCACCGCGAAGGGAATAGAGATTCTCTTCGTTTATCCCGTCGCTCTGCAGTCTGATGTGGACCGTCCGGGCGTCCCTTTCTTCCAGTTCATCCAGAGGACGAACCTCATCCAGGACCAACTGTACCGTATCTTTCCGCTTTTCCAGTTTCCCGATGCATCCGATGATCCGGTTCACTTGAAGCGCCTCTACGTTGCTGCTGTAGGTTTCCGGAAACGCGACCATTTCCACCTCTCCCCGGTAGTCCTCAATATATCCAAACGCCATACGATCGCCCTTTTTCGTTACCACCGTTCTGAGTGTACGTAAGAGGCCTACAACCTGAACGGTTTCGCCGGTAGCGGCGCTTTCCAGGCGTCCCAGGTTGATGGTTGTACGTTCTTTCCATTCTTCCCTGTAGTCGTCCAGGGGATGCCCGGAAAAATAGAAACCCAGAAGTTCCCGTTCATACTCCAGTCGGGTTGCAGCGTTCCATTCGGGTATCTCCTCAACCGGCAGACTCGCTTCACCGGTTTCGCCGGTATCTTCAAAGAGCGAGGTCTGACCGGCTCTTCGATTTTCCCGGGTGTGGCTGGCTGCCTCGAAGTAGACGTCCATGTTGTTGAGGAGAGTTGCCCGGTTCTGTCCCAGTCCGTCAAAAGCACCGACCTGGGCGAGGGTTTCAATGACTTTGCGGTTGACTGAGCGAGTGTCCACCCGTTCCAGAAAGTCGAGAAAGGATAAGAACGCGCCGTCGGCGGTACGAACCTCGAGAATGTGATCGACCGCGCCGGCACCGACGTTCTTGACACCTGCGAGACCGAATACGATTTCACCCTCAACGATGCCGAAGTACTTTTCACTTCTGTTGATATCCGGCGGCCTGACGGTGAGTTCCATCTGTCGCGCTTCCTGCAGGTATTCGGCAAACTTGTCGGCGCTGTTGATCTCGTTGGTAAGGTTGGCCGTAATAAATTCTACCGGATAGTTTGCCTTGAGGTACGCCGTCTGGTAGGCCAGGATAGAGTATGCCGCTGCATGGGATTTGTTGAAGCCATAACCGGCAAAGGGTTTCAGCAACTCGAAGATATCACCGGCCTGTTTTCCGGTAAAACCCTTGGCCTCCGCCCCGGAGAGGAACTCCTGTTCCATCTTGGCCATTTCTTTTTCTTTTTTCTTACCCATGGCCCGACGGAGAATGTCCGCTTTTCCCAGAGAGAAACCACCGACGATCTGGGCAATCTGCATGACCTGTTCCTGGTATACGATAACGCCGTAGGTCTCTTTCAGGACCGTCTCCAGGGATGGAAGGGGGTAGGTGATGGGGGTCCTGCCGTTCTTTGAGTCGACAAACTGATCGATAAACTGCATAGGACCAGGTCGGTACAGGGCGTTCAGGGCAATAAGGTCCTCAATGCGGTTGGGTTTCGCCCGCTTCAGAATGTCCTGCATGCCTGAGGACTCAAACTGGAAAATCGCTTTGCTCATTCCTTCACCGAGTAACCGGAACGTCGCGTCGTCGTCCTCCCGGATCGTCTCGATAGAAAAATCGGGCCTCCGGGCGCGAATCAGCCGTTCAGTGTTTCGAATGAGTGTCAGCGTCTTCAGTCCGAGGAAGTCCATCTTTACCAGTCCCGCCTCTTCAAGCTGATCCATAGTGAACTGGGTGGATATGGACCCGGTCCTGGGGTCACGATAGAGCGGTACGTATTCGGTGAGTTCCTTCTCGCCGATGACAATTCCGGCAGCGTGAGTCGACGCGTGGCGATGAAGCCCTTCAAGGCGGCGACTGACGTCAATAAGCTCGGCGTAGATAGGGCCCTTTTCCGGCAGGGCGGCGAGTTCCGGCTCCTGTTCCAGCGCCGTTTTCAGAGTGATTTTCAGGTCTTTTGGTACCAGTTTGGCAATAGCATCCGCCTCGTCGTAGTTGAGACCCAGAACCCGGGCAACATCCCGAATGACAAGCTTCGTCTTGAGGGTGCCGAAGGTGATAATCTGCCCGACCTTGTCTCTGCCGTACTTCCGGGTGACGTAGTCAATTACCTCTGCGCGGCGTTCGAAGCAGAAATCAATGTCAAAGTCGGGCATGGACACACGTTCGGGGTTGAGAAAACGCTCAAAGAGAAGACCGTACTTCAACGGTTCAATATCTGTAATACGCAGGGCATATGCGACGATAGATCCCGCCCCGGAGCCACGTCCCGGTCCAACGGGGATGTCGTTATCCCGGGCGTATTTGATAAAGTCCCAGACAATGAGAAAGTAACCGGTAAAGCCCATGGAAGTGATGACTTCCAGCTCGTAGTCCGCCCGCTTCTGAATCTCGTCGGTGATGGGGTTGTACCGTTCATGCAGCCCCTCATGTACCAGATGTTGGAGATACTCATCCTTGTCATCGAACGACCGGGGGATTTCATACACGGGAAAACGGGGACCCGGCAGGTCAATCTCCAGATTGCATCGATCTGCGATCTGGTGTGTCGTTTCAAGAGCCTGGGGGAATTCGGCAAGAGTCGTCGCCATTTCCCCGGCACTCTTGAGATAGAACTCCTGGGTGGAAAACTTGAATCGGTTGGTCTCCGCCTTTTTTCGGTTGCTGCCAATACACAGGAGAATGTCCTGGGCGTTGGCATCATCCCGATTGACGTAATGAGTATCATTTGCGGCCGTCAGGGCTACGCCCGTTTCCCGGCCCAGATCGGCAAGCATGTCATTCAGCACGTTCTGTTCGGGAATTCCGTGGTTGGTCAGTTCCAGGTAGACGTTGTCCTCTCCGTAGAGAGAGAGATACCACTGCAGCAGCTCCTTTGCCTCTTCCCTGCGGTTGGAAAGCAGAAGCCGGGGTACCTCCCCGGAAAGAGAACCGGTCAGCGCAATAAGACCGTCCTGGTGCGCCTCCATCACTTCGTGGTCAATTCGGGGGCGATAGTAAAAGCCCTCAAGATACCCGATAGAGGAAAGCTTGATCAGGTTGCGGTACCCGCTGCGGTCCCTGGCAAGAAGTACGATCCGACCGTTTCTGTTGGCCCCGTCCAGACCGGACTTGCGATGTCGCGAGCTTGGTGCCACGAAGAAATCGCATCCTATGATCGGTTTCACATCGTGGTCCCTGCACTCATGGTAGAAGGTGAGTGCCCCGAAGAGATTACCGTCGTCCGTGAGAGCGAGCGCCGGCATATCCAGTTCTTTCGCCCGGGTTACCAGATTCGGAATGGCCGCAGCGCCTTTCAGCAGGGAGAAGTCGGAATGGTTGTGAAGGTGAACAAAAGGAACCACGCCTCATAGTAGCCTACCCACCACTTCGGCGGAAAGACTGTGAGCGGAAGTTGGCGAAAAAATTACCCGAGCTTGTGCATGAATTCCCGAAGTCCCTGTGCGGCACGCCACCTACCAAGATCGTTCAGTTCACTGCCGAAATAGGGGTTGCTTTCCAGAGCGTTCAGGATACTTCGCTGTTCCCGTTCCGTCAGCGGAACCGATCGCCCTACCAGATCCATCTCCGCCTCCCGGATGCGAATCTGCACCGATCCGTCAATGACCAGGACAAAACGAAACTCGCTGATTCCCGTTTTGTCCAGTGAAGCCAGCCCGATAACGGCGAGAGATTCTTCGCCGGGAGGATAGGGCGCACCATAACTGCGAAGCATCCAGTGAGTCCATGTGTAGAGAGGAATGCGCAGACGGGTCATGATTTCGCCCTGCTGTATGCGAACCGTCCCGGAAGCATCGCGAAACTGATTGAGAGTTGCCCAGCGGCTGTTTCCCTGTCGTCGGAGTTCCACCCGGGCATCAAGTATTTGCAGACACGCGGTAACGGGCAGAATCGTTCCGGGGATGCAGAGGGACCCGCCTATGGTTGCAGCGTTTCGTATTGGCGGTGGGCCAATCTGGCGTAATCCTTCCGTGATCAATTGAGGCAGGAAGCGTCTGCCGGCCAGGTAGAGACGTTCAATAGGCACAGCCGCCCCCACTTCCACCTGCAAATCGCTGCGCACAACCCGGCGGAGGTCTCTGATCCGGTGCAGTGACAGGATGTTTTCAGTATCATCCCGATCATCCTTTCCGGACCACCACGTCCCGCCGGACCAGACCTGCATGAACGGATGTTTTCGGAGAATCTGCAGCGCTTCGCCAAGCGTCTCCGGTGCATATACCGGGCCGTCGAGATGATTCCTCCCCCGTTCACCGCGACTGCTCATGTCGTCTCCTCTTATGAACCCGGCCGGCCAACCGTGTTGCCCGTTCAAACTCGTTTCGACTGACACAACGGCTGGTAATATGGCGGCTGAAATCGCGCAGCTCCGTATCTGTAGGCATGGATGCTTCCGATAAAAGCTGGTACGCAAGCATATGCAAAGCCGGGAGGGCGTCTGCACACCGATGAATGCCGATTTTTTCGAAAGCCTTCTGAATATCCCGGTAAAGGGTGTCCGAATCGAGACCGTCGGGGTCCTGAACGGTCATTCCCTCAATCCGGAAAACCGGTACCTGACACGCCGGTACGACCCGCCCGGCAAGAAGTACGGAGCAGCGAAGGCAGTGCCCCGTCAGGCACGGCCCTTCCTGATCCCCGGTTGGAGAAATGTGGCGATGTAATGTGTCTCTCGGATCGGCGTCTATCGTGCGTTGGTGATCGTTGTGAATAAAGGTGATCTTCATGCTACTCCTCCTGCAGTTGCCTCAGGATGTGGGCGGGCCTGACCGGGAGACTGTCCAGATATAGACCCGTTGCCTGAGAGAGGGCGCTGACCAGGGCGGCGGGTACGGTGTTGAAAGGCAGTTCACCGATGCCCACGGGACCGTCTTTTTTTATCTGGTTCATAAAAACGATCCGGATTGCCGGAACGGCGCCCCGAAAAGCGGTGCTGTACGTCCGGAGGGTTTCCGGTTCGCTTACCAGTTCTGCATCGAGGAGGCTTTCATGCAGAGTCCAGTTCAACGCGTGGTAAATTCCACGTCGTAATTCAGCCTCGGCCATGCCCCGATCGAGAATTCTCCCCGCATAAATGACCATTGTTACCGATCGGACGTCAATTTCCATGCTTCCCGGATGAAGGACCGCTTCAATGGCGGTTGCTGCTATGGAACGGAGGGCGTCCGCCGGAGTACGTGCAGCCTTTCCAGGGCGCATAGCTCGGCGGACAGTTATCGGCAGAGGTTCCCGGAAGCGTTGTTTCTGGATTGCCTGGCACGCCTGGACGATAGCCCTTGGTACGAGAGAGACGCCCCTGGAGAAAAGACGGGGACCGCTGTCGTGCTGATTCGAAATGCATGTCCATTCCAGAGAGACTGCATCGATTTCAATACCCAATTCCTGGGCTACCAGTTGTCGCCAGGCGAGGTGCAGACGCAGTGTCGGCGTAGGTATAGTGCAGAACAGATCTGCCGTGCCGTCCTGATTGAGCTGCACCGTAATGGTCCCGAATTCTCCGTCACCGGTCATACCGGATTGCTGCTGGGCTATAGCAAAACCGATTCCTCGAAGAATAGAGGAGTCCAGTGAAAGCTGGTTCCGACGTTTTTTGACCAGTTCGTTGGCGCTGTACCGTCGAAAGAAGTCCGCTTCCCGGGCAAGGGTAGTACAGATCTCTTCCGTCACCGGCCAGTCCTTTCTGAGGTGTTCCTGCCTCCACAGAATAGGATCCTGGCCCGCAATTTCAGCCAATCGGTTAATGTGGACTTCACGGGCAAAAGAGAGCTGGGCCGAAGCGACGCCCTCAAAAGGTGCCATTGGTACGTCCGGTGTAGTAGAGAGAACAGCCTGGTATTCCGTCGGTACCGGTCTGTATACAGATGTCGCTGCAAGGCGAAGGCGTGGGACCATTTCACTGGTCAGAATAGGATAGGCGCCCAGGTTGAGGCGTACCTGTACCGTGTTGGCCAGAAGATTTCCCTCTTCCGAGAGACGGCTCGCCCAGATTACCCGTCCGGGAGATCTTCCTCCGGAAAGAAAACTCTGGTCGTAACGGAGGGCGATTCTAACGGGCCGGTCCGTCTTCAGAGCTATAGCGGAGCTCAGTACGGCGATAATTGCCGGAACGACAATTGCGCCGTCCCGGTTCCCTGATGGTGCGCTGCACTCCAAATGAACGGCACGCACAGGAATATCCAGGGCAAGAGCGATTGACGCCCTTATGTGTGAAGGCCACTGGCAGGGTAGTGTGATCTGGACTCCCTTGCCCGATGGAGATGCTTCGGCCCAGAGCGGGGCGTCCGGGGCGTGCAACTGCAGGCCCGTCTGGTAGATTCCCTCGACAAGTTCGTATGTGTTGGAGGTGTCGGCACTTTCAGTAGCACTGAAGGTATCAATCGTCTCTGGAAAGACGTTTTCACTATCGGTAATGATAGTCTGGGGCACCGCTGGCGAAAGTCTGTCAATGGTTGACCAGTCCGAACCGACAAGAACTGCGATGGCCTGGCCTCGATACGCCGCGACATTCGGTAACACGGGTATTGAATCGAACGGTTCCGCCAGCGTGACGTCCACACCGATATCCTTGCCGGAATACAGGTGTACATTTTCGGGAAAAAGGGACGGGGCCAGGAAATTGTGGTCGACTATTGCCCCGGCGTCCGCGGCCAGAATCAGTCTGCCGTAGATACGATCGTTCATACTTGAGTCTCGCAATGTCGAAGACTTTTTAATACATCCGCGACACTCTCAATCACGCGGTTCTGCTGCGCTCCGGTAAGGTCGGGATAGACGGGTAGACTGAGAATTTCGTCATAGCGAGCATCCGTATGCGGTAAAGTTTCCGCTTGCCGAGGATAGCGCTCTTTCCAATACGACATGCGATGAAGTGGCGTATAGTGCACGGAAATACCGACCCCCGCCTCCTGGAGCATTCGGGCAACGGTATCACGGTCGTAACGCAGGGTGTTCAGACGGAGAATATAGAGATGCCACGCGTGATCCGGTGTGCCTTCCGGGAGTATTACCTCTCCGGACGCAACGAGATCGGAAAATCCATGACTGTACGTGGAAACGATGTTCCGGCGGGCCGTCAGAAACGATTCGGCCTTCTTCAGTTGGACTCTTCCAATTGCGGCGGCAATGTCGGTCATGTTGTACTTGTATCCTGCCTCTATTACATCGTACTGCCAGGAAGCGCCGGGGTTGTTGAAACGGTCCCACGCCTCCCTGTCTATTCCGTGGAGGCGCATTGTTTGAACTCGCCGGGCAATTTTCGGCGACGCAGTTACAATCATACCGCCTTCGCCGGTAGTAATCGTCTTGTTGGCATAAAACGAAAAAACCCCTGCGTCTGCCAGGGTGCCGGCATAGCCTTCAGGGGTTCTGCTCGGAAAGGCGTGAGCTGCGTCTTCAATGAGAACGGCGTCATACCCGGTCGCAATTTCCCGGAGTTCCGCCATCGGTGCCACCTGTCCCGCCAGATGAACGACAATGATCGCAGAGACGCGGCCTCCTTCCCGGATCACTTCGGAAACGCGCCGCTCCACGTCGGAAGGGTCCATAAGCAGACCGTCTTCCGAAATATCCGCGAAAAGAACTTCCGCTCCAAGATAGCGAACCACTTCGGCGGTGGCGGCAAAGGTAAGACTTGGAACGATGACGGTATCACCGGCGCCGGTACCGGTAGCCTCCAGGACAAGATGGAGTCCCGCCGTGGCGCTGCTTACCGCCAGCGCGTAGGGCGCAGAAACGTACCGGCCGAATTCCTCTTCAAAGGCGAGAGTTTCCCGTCCGGTTGTCAACCACCCGCTGCGGAGAACTCGGGACACCGCTTCGATTTCTTCCTCTCCCAGGGCGGGGCGGGCGAAGGGAATGTCTCCCGGATTGCTCTGTCTTTTCATCAGTACTCCGGCTCGTCGTCCTGTTCTCGCAGGTCCGGGAAGATATCTTTCAGAAATGCCCGTAACCTCCGACGATTACGATACTCCTCCGGTCGGGATTGGTCAAAGAAGCAGACTGATCGTAAGGTTTCTACGATACCGTCTATATCACTGAAAAACCGTTCCCGGTCTTCCGCCGGCTTTACCCGGAAAATCCGGTCTGATACCAGTTCTCCAGGTTCTTCGCCGATGTCAAAGAGCGTTTCATGCAGCTTTTCACCGGGGCGCAATCCTATCTCTTTCAGGGCGATATCCGATCCCGGTTCGTATCCGTAAAATCTGATCATCTGTTCCGCCAGGTCACGAATGTTTATTGGATCTCCCATATCCAGCACGTACAGGCGGCCGCCTGAACCGGCGCCTCCAGCCTGAAGCACCAGGGAAACCGCCTCGGGAATCGTCATGAAAAAGCGGCTGGCCCGGGGGTCGGTTATCGTCACGGGTCCACCCGTCTCTATCTGCCGTCGGAAAAGGGGAAGAATACTGCCCCGGGAACCGAGAACATTTCCGAAACGGACAACCATTCCCGCCGTTGAACCTGATCCGGACCGGATGATGTACTCCGCGAGACGTTTGCTGGCACCATACACACTGCCCGGGGAAACTGCCTTGTCTGTGGATACCAGAACCAGCCGGCCCACTCCGGCTTCTTCCGCCGCCAGCCGGAGGTGAAGTGTTCCGAAGACGTTGTTCTGTATCGCCGCCACGGGATTCGCTTCCATCATTGGTACATGTTTATAGGCGGCGGTATGAAAGACGACATCCGCCTTGAGACGCTTCATTAGAAAACGGGTATAGTCCCCGTCAGTCAATTCTCCAATGACAGGTACGATACGGGCGCTTTCGCCGACACCCTCTTTCTGGAGCAACCGCAGTTCCGCATCAATTTCATATATGCTGTTTTCACCGTGTCCCAGAAGGTACAACCGCTCGGCACCACCGTAGAGCAACTGTCGGGCGAGTTCACTACCGATACTGCCGCCTGCACCGGTAATAAGAACCCGCTTTCCCCGGAGGTAAGAGAGAGCTTCCCGCAGATTGATATTTACCGGTGTTCGACCAAGGAGGTCCTGCGGATCGATTCGACGTGTTTGAATAAAGTGGGCTTCGTCTCCAACCAGCTGCGATATGGTCGGAAGAATGCGAATTCGATCGAAATTTCCCCGGCGCAGGATTGTGTACAGCCGACGCAGATCCTCGCGAGATGCCCGGGGAATAGCGATGAGAGCCTCGTCTGCAGGTGTCTTTTCCACCAGGGATACTATTTCCTCAATAGGGCCCAGGACGGGAATACCTTCTATACTGGTTCCGATCTTTGCGGGGTCGTCATCCAGAAATGCTACAACCGTACCGACCACACCCTTTTCCGCCAGTTCCCGGGCTATTCCCCGTCCGGCAAAACCCGCCCCGATAACGTAGATTCTGGGGTTGCTCACACAGACTCCTTGGCGACGGGTTCTTTTCCGGGAGCAAGGATTTCGAAACCGAGATCGACCAGAAAAGAATTTTCGTACATGTCGAGTTTTACTTTTGCCCGGCCCTTCCGTCGGTCTACTTTAACGATTTTCCCCTCCAGCCCTTCGAGGGGGCCTTCCCTGACGACAATTCGATTGTTTTTGTCAAAAGTTACCTTCGATTCCGCTATGATTTCCCCGTAGGAGAGAAAGTGCCGGATCAGCGACAGGTCTTCCGGTGGCAACGGCCGGATATCGTGGTTGTCTTTCAGAAACCGGACAAAACCGGTGGTGCGCCGGATTACCCGAAAAAGCGCGTCACTCACGGTATCGGCTTCCAAAAAGACGTAACCGGGAAACATAGGCGCCAGCGAGGAGATGCGTCGACCTCTGCGACGAATTGTCAGCTTTCGGCGGGGCCACCAGAAACGATATTCTTCATCGAATCCAGGCAGGTGTTCAATAGTATGTCCGGACAGGGAGATGAATCGTTTTTCCTCCCCCGTCATAACCTGTAATACGAAAAAATCATGCGCCATCGGTATATACGAAAAAAAATAGCACGGTATTCACCCTTCCCGCAATCGGCCTAAATGGTTGTCGTTGAAGTGCCGATGTTTGTACCAGAGGTGACATGAGATGATTATACGGCAGAAATTCGGCCTTGCAGTCATTCTGCTCGCAGTGGTACTGCTAATACCGGTGGCTGCGCAAAATCAATGGGAAGGAACCGCCGTAGTGGGCCGGTACGGAGAATTTCCTCCGGGAGGTCTCTACGCAGCATCCAACACCTTTCCTCTGAACACCATGGTCAGTGTTACCAACACAGAGAACGGGAGTACTGTGCGTCTCATTGTGGTAAAGACGGTGGATGACCCGGGAATATTTCTTCTCCTGTCCGAAGCGGCGGCTTATGAGCTGGGTGTCACCTCCGGTAGTACCGTCGGCGTGAAGGTTTCTCCGGTACAGCTGCCGGGTTTGACCTCTGTCAACCCGAATCAGGACCTTCCGTTTCATCCGGACCCTGACGTGAATCCTGCGGCAAGCCTGGGTGATCCAAATGCATCGATTATTCGCCCTGCCGAGCCGGTCCTTCCTGTCGTGCCGGAGGAGCCCCGATCGGATATGGCTGTAGCACCGGAAGAAGTTGAATCAACGCCGGCACCTCCTGGTCTACCGGAAGTTGACGAGGGAGATGTGTCTGTGAACGGGGCTGTAACCGGCGTTGCGCCCACGATTGCGGGGCGCCTTGTTGAAGAGTCCGGGGAACCCGAAGCTTCGCTGCCGAGGGTGAATCCGGCGCCGTCGGCGGCCGTTGCGGTTGCACTGGCGTTACCGACCGAGCCGGCGACCGTGAAAGAGAAGCCCGCTGTCAGAGATCCCCTGGCGGAACGGATTGCCGAAGTGGAGCGTATGCTTTCGGCTGAGCGAGTTTCGTCCGCACCTTTGGAGGCATCCCCGGGGGCACCGGTCACGTCTGTTGTAGAAGCGACTGTCGATCTGCCGGAATCCCCCGAGGACGTAACGGCAATTGTGGAACTCCCGCAGGCAGACGCCGAAGACGAGATTGAGGTACCCCTTCCGCCATACCGACCGGTTGAACCCGCCTCCGATGACATCGCTCTTCCCCTGGCCCCCCTTTCCGACGAAGAGGAAACAGAGCCGTTGAGACCGACACGTATACCGGAAGACGCCATTGTCCGTCTGGAACCGGCGGAACCGCGTTCCCCCGAACCCGATCCGGTAGAGGAAGAGGTAAAGGAAGCTGAAGCTGAAGAGCTGGACGAGGCAGTTCCTGAGCCGGAGCCGGTAGAAGAACCAACGGAAACAATGGTGGTCGCGCCGGAACCGGAACGACAGCCTGAGGATGACGACGTGACGTGGGCCCGGGAGAATTTGCCTCTGGTAACGGCCCTGAGTTCCGGCTCGTCTTACGTCCAGGTGGCGGCGTTCAGCAATCCACGGAGCGCGAAGACAACCATAGAGCGGCTGGGAGAACGCTTTCCGGTGGCGGTAGTGCCTCAGGATGAAGAAACTCGGGCTGTCTACCGTATCTTTGTCGGTCCCCTTTCGGAAGATGAAAAGGGATCGGCGCTGTACACCGTACGGCGACGAGGTTTCCGAGACGCCTTTGTACGAGATCAACCCTGACGCGCTGTAATAACTCACGGCGCCGCCGGGTCGGTATCAGTTGAACAGTATGGAAATCTCCCGCTTGTACTTTTCGTGGACCTTTGCGCGCCGGATTTTCATTGTCTGGGTGAGTTCTTCTCCAACCGCGAAGGGTTTTGCTAAAACATGTATACGGAATACCTGCTCAAACGCCTTGAAGCCGGTCTTGTTGTTGACCCTTTCCTGAATCTCCCGGTACAGATGGTTTTTCACCAGCTCGTCTTCGAAAAGATCCTCCTGCGCTACAAACTCGATACGATTTTCCTGTGCAAAGGCCGTCAGTTGTTCTTCGTTGGGGTATACCAATGCCGCCAGAAACTTCTGGTCCTGTCCGACCACCATCACCTGATCGATCGATGGAGACTGTAAAATTGCGTCTTCTATCGGTTGTGGTTCGATGTTTTCACCGCCCAGAAGTACGATGGTTTCCTTGGAGCGTCCTACTATCCGGAACTCGCCGGTATAGGTAAAGAGAACGAGGTCGCCCGTGTTGAGCCACCCATCCTCGGTGAGTACCTCCGCCGTCTTTTCCGGATTCTTGTAGTAACCGGACATGATCTGTTCACTACGGACGTGGAGTTCACCTTTCTGTCCGGGTTCGCAGAGGGAGCCGTCTTCGGCAAGAACCTTGTATTCAATATCGGGCAATAGGGGACCTACCGTACCGGGAACGGGATCCTTCTGTTTGCGCACCGCAAGAACTGGACCCGTCTCGGTCAGACCGTAGCCTTCCAGGACCGTTATCCCCGCAGCCTGGAAAAATTTATCTATGTACGGCGGCAGAGCTCCTCCGCCGGAGACTCCCGCGACGAAGCGTCCGCCCAGACGCGTCTTGAGGCTCTTGAAAACGAGAGCATCTCCCAACAGACGAAAAGGAGTCAGCAGAACGAGGGGTATGAATGCCGCTGCCGCATCGACGACGCGATACCGTTTCTGAAACTGGGGAAGCCTGCCCATGAAGGCGGTGACCAGATCGCTGTGAATTTCTCCTATACCCATGAAGAAGTGGAAAATCGCCTGTTTGACCGGGCTTTGCTTGCTTACATTCCGAAGAACGGCACTGCGAATACCTTCCCAGATTCGCGGAACTGACGTCATCCATGTAGGGTGAATAGCTGCCATATCTTCGAGCATGATCTTTCCGACTGGTTTGGAATAGGCAAGGCTGGAACCGTAGTTGAGGCATATGTATTCCACCGCCCGCTCAAAAGAGTGCCACACCGGCAGAACCGTAAGGAAGATATCCTGGGGGGTAAGAAAAAGAATTTTTTCAATTCGATCCATCTGAAAGAGGAAGGAGCGGTGTCTCAGCATGACCCCCTTGGGCTCACCGGTGGTACCGGAGGTATACAGAAGCGTAGCCAATTCATCGGTATCGCCCGCTTCGACTTCTTTTTCAAAAGAGGCAATTCCTTCAGCGCCGGTCCCCCGGCCCGTCTCCAGAAGTTCCCGGTAACTTCGTATGGTCACCTGCTCGACGTCCGGGCGATCTTCAGGGGTCGGGTAATCATCATAGAGGATGATCTCTTGCAGACGGGGAAGATAATTCTTTCGGGACAGAATTTTCTCACACTGGGCGAGATCCTCGGCAAAGGTGACGGTGCAGTCGGCATGGTCCAGGATAAACCCCATCTCTTCGGCGGTTGAGTCACTTCCCCGGGGAACATCTGCCGCTCCTATACCAAGGATCGCAAGGTCCGTAAAGATCCACTCCCGGCGGTTGTGGCTCATGAGTCCAATGTGGTCACCCCGTTTGACACCAAGTTGGATAAGACCCGCACCAATGGTCCGCACTTCCTCCCACATCTGTTCGAACGTTGTTGGCTGGAAAACGCCGGCGGCGTCCCTGGTCCAGCTGAAGGGCCGGCGGGCGTGCTGCTGAGAGCGCAGGCGCATCCGCTTGGTGACCGTTTCACCGTTGATCATACCGGCGCCTCTCCGACGAGACACATCCATTCGGCCTCGCAGGCCACTTCATCACCAACTTTCGAGATACCTCGTTGCTTGATCATTCGCGGTGATATTCTCAGATTTTCAATTTCCATTATGACCGTTTCTTCGGGTCGCACCTGTCGCCGGAACTTGACGTTGTTAACCGAGGCGAGAAAGAAGAGAGAATCTCCAAGAGCCCCGGAAGAGCGAACCCCCGCGCCGCCGCACTGGGCCATACTCTCTACCAGAATCACACCCGGTACGACAGGGTATTGGGGAAAATGCCCCGTAAAAAAGGGTTCGTCCCCGACAAAAGTTCGAGTACCGATGATTTTTTTGTCGGTTACTTCCAGAAGATCGTCCACGAAAAGAAACGGATCGCGATGTGGTAACAGCTCTGTGATTTTCATGAACCCATCATAATTGGTCCGCCCCAGTAGAGCAAGGTTGTCGGTCGTCGACCGAATATTTGACTTTACTAACCCCTGCGTGATAGCTTCGACGGGAACGGGACGAAGGAGTGTCAACCATGACTTTTGAAGAAATAAAGGAATTGATCAGACAATTTGACGATAGTACGCTGAACGAATTGATGTATAAGGCGGGAGAGACAAGCCTTACCCTCAGGAAGAGCGGCGAAACTCATCCGGTATACACTCAGCCAATTATGGTTCATCCCCAGAGTGTGGGCGGACATATGGCCGTCGGTACTTTTCCTGCAGGTACAGCGCCTGCGGATGGATCGGGTCTCGCTGCTGCCGCGCCGTCCGCGACTTCCGTCCCGGAAGAATCAAAACCCACCGATATCGAAGTAATCACCTCGCCAATTGTAGGAACGATCTACCGCTCTCCGTCCCCGGATTCTCCCGCCTTCTGTCAGGAAGGGGACGTGGTGGAGAAGGGGAAGACCCTCTGCATAATTGAAGCGATGAAGGTCATGAACGAGCTTGAAGCTGAGTTTACCATGGAGGTGGTTGCCTTCAATGTGAACAACGGCGACATGGTGGAGTACGGCACTCCTATTGTAGAGGTGCGCCGGGTATGATTTCCTCTATCCTGATTGCAAACAGGGGGGAAATCGCCGTTCGGATCGTCCGGGCGTGCCGGGAAATGGGCATTCGTAGTGTCGTTGCCTTTTCCGAAGCGGATCGTCATTCTCTGGGCGTCCAGATTGCCGACGACGCCGTCTGCATAGGCCCGCCGCCGGCAACAGACAGCTATCTCAACATATCCAATCTGGTATCGGCGGCAATTTTGTGCCATTGCGACGCTATTCATCCGGGAGTCGGGTTTCTCAGCGAGAACGCAGGTTTTGCAAAAGAGGTGACTGACGCGGGGCTCATTTTCATTGGCCCTCCTTCGGAAACAATCTCTCTTCTGGGAGACAAGGTTCAGGCGAAACAGACGGCTGTTCGTCATGAAGTACCGGTCATTCCCGGCAGCATCGGCAGTGTTGAGGACATCGATTCGGCGAGAAAAAGCGCCGACGAAATTGGTTACCCCGTCATTGTGAAAGCCGCTGCCGGTGGCGGCGGAAAAGGTATGCGCATATGCCACCGGCCCGATGACCTGGCAGGTATTCTGAAAATCGCTTCCAATGAAGCCCTCAAGTCATTTTCGGACGGCACGGTATACCTGGAAAAGTACCTGACCAGCCCCCGGCATGTGGAATTGCAGGTTCTGGCAGATTCTCATGGACAAGTGGTCCACCTGGGAGAAAGAGACTGTTCCGTCCAGGAAAATCACCAGAAACTGGTCGAGGAGAGCCCGTCTATCGCCGTGGATGATGCTCTTCGAGCAAAAATGGGATCAGATGCAATCCGTCTCTTTTCCGCCCTGGACTACGTCGGAGCAGGAACCATTGAATTTCTTGTGGAAGACGGTCGCCATTACTTTATGGAGGTGAATGCCCGGGTTCAGGTGGAACATCCGGTGACGGAGATGGTTACCGGTGTGGACATTATTGCCGAACAGATCCGGGCCGCTTCAGGAGAGCCGCTCAGTATTACCCAGGACGATATTCGGCTGCAAGGGTACGCCCTGGAGTGTCGCATTAACGCCCAGGCTCCCGGAAAGGTGACCCATTACTATCCGCCCGGAGGATTCGGAGTACGGGTGGACAGTTTTCTCCACGTCGGAGCGGTGGTTCCGCCGTTCTACGATTCTCTGGTGGCAAAGCTTATTGTCTATGGGCGTGACCGGGAAGAAGGACTCAACCGGATGGATCGAGCTCTCGGTGAGTTTTCAATCCATGGGCTCTCGACCAACATGGAACGGCAGCGCCAGATCATTAACAGCCGCGTTTTTCGCAGTGGTGTCTTTGGTACGGATGCGCTGGTTCACATCCGAAAGGAGCTTGGCCTATGACGCGTATACCACTGAGAAAAATGATACGCCGGTTCCTGCCGGAGCGCATACACTCACGCAGGAAGGTCCACCGGCTTGATGACCGCGCCTTTGTCGCTTCCCGACACAGCTGTCCCGCCTGCAACCGCCCGATAGACGAAAAACTGCTGGCAACCAATCTCTTTGTCTGTCCCCATTGTGGGCACCATTTCCGGATCAGCGCCCCTGAGCGGATTCGGACTCTCCTGGATGGGGGCGAACTGAGCGAAATGTCGGCGGAAGTTCAACCCGATAATCCGATCGACTTTCCCGGATATGAAGAAAAGTTGGACGGTGCCCGTGAAAAGACCGGTATCGATGAAGCTGTTACTACCGGAGTGGGCAGGATTGAAGGGCGCCAGGCGGTCTTTGCTATCATGTCTTTCACATTTCTCGGCGGAAGCATGGGTTCCGTCGTGGGTGAACGAATCGCGCGGGCTATCATGTATGCAGCGGATCGAGGAATGCCATGCATTATCATAACTGCCAGCGGTGGCGCCCGCATGCAGGAAGGAATATTCAGCCTCATGCAGATGGCCAAGACCAGTCACGCTGCGGCGCTTCTGGCTGAGGCGGGAAGACCCCTGTTTGTGTTGCTTACCGATCCGACGACTGGTGGCGTCACCGCATCGTTTTCTATGCTTGGAGATGTTACTTTGGCGGAACCAAACGCCCTCATCGGTTTCGCCGGACCCCGGGTTATTGAGGGAACTATTCGACAAAAACTGCCGGCAGGTTTTCAGCGCTCCGAATTTCAGCAGGAAAAGGGGTTCGTCGACCGGGTCGTGCCGCGAGGGGAACTCCGCAGTACCCTGGCGTATCTCATCGACACCCATTCCGGGGAGGCCCGACCATGAAAGCGGAAGAACTGAGAAGCAGGCTTCAGGAGCTGCAGGAACTTGCCCTCCGGGAAAACATCGATATCGGAGCGGATATCGACCGACTTAATCGGAAGCTTGCAACTGGTGATGAAGGGGCGTGGCGGCGGGTGGTACTCGCTCGCCATCAGGAACGTCCTACCTCGCTGGACCTTGTCAGGATCATGAGTGAGCGCTTTATCGAGCTTCACGGGGATCGGGGTTTTGCCGATGATCCCGCACTTATTGGAGGGATCGCGACGATCAGCGGTGTCCATTTCACATTTCTGGGTCATCAGAAGGGCCGCAACATGAAGGAAAACCTTCGACGTAACTACGGAATGGCCCATCCGGAGGGATACCGAAAGGCTCTTCGGCTGGCTCGGCAGGCAGAGCGCTTCGGGCGACCTATTCTTACGCTTATTGACACTCCCGGTGCATTTCCGGGGCTCGCTGCGGAAGAGCGGGGTATTGGTGAGGCTATTGCCCGGAACCTGAGAGAGTTTTCAACCCTCCGGATTCCTGTGATCTGTGTCATCATCGGTGAAGGTGGCTCGGGCGGTGCCCTGGGAATCGGTGTAGGTGACAGGGTCTATATGCTGGAAAACGCCGTCTATTCAGTGATTTCTCCGGAAGGGTTCGCGTCAATACTCCTGCGGGACGCAAAGAGGGCACAACAGGCTGCGGGACTCATGAAAATGACTGCGCCGGATCTGCGGGAGTTCCGTATCATAGACGGTATCATTGACGAACCCGGTGAGGGAGCCCATACGGACCATCAGGCAACAGCAGCGGCGGTCCGACAGCAGGTGATGCAGGCGTACGGTGAGCTCTCCCGCAAGCGGACTGAACAACTCCTGCGGGAACGCAGCACCAGAATACTCTCTCTCGGACGATTTTCCGGTGGTGAAGAATCCCGCTCCAGAGGAATTTTCGGAAAAATTTTTTCCGGGTTCGGCGGCAACCGAAGCTGACCGTTTTTCCCGTTTATACCCCCTGGTAGGCAAGCCACGCCGCGAGGACGGTAGCCAGGTCCAGTATTCCTGCAAGTTGAGCTATACCCGCTGCTGCAAGAAGGACCGAAAGGGTCGTGCCGACAGGTCGCAGAAGAGGACGTCGGCGAATCAGTCTCGTAACCGGGTGAACCAGCGCAACAAGTATGGTCATTGAACCGAGAACAATCCGGGCGGTCATAGGAGCGGCATCGTTCCACCGCCTGAGGTCGTAGGCCATCGCCGCGAGAAAACCATTCAATTGTTGGAAGCGACCAAACGCGATAAGAAGCCCGATGACGATGAGAAATGCGCCGCTTACCGTCTTGATGACGGGGAAGTATCGTTTTATGGCGGTGAGAGAGCGAGATACCCGTGCGAAAGCGGCCCCGGCGAACAGGAATGGCAGCCCGAGTCCGAAAGAGTACACCGCAAGAAGAATGGCCGCCCTTCCTACGGTACCCTCGCTTCCGGCAAGGAAGAGAATCGATGCCAGAATAGGCCCGATACAGGGACTCCATCCGGCACCGAAGGCCATACCCACCACTACCGCTCCCAGAGCGGTTGCGGGGCGTTTGTGGACGTGCATGCGTCGCTCCAAATTCAGACCCTGGAAAAAGTCGAACATGACATTGAAGCCCAGCAAAACGACGATGAGTCCTGCCACAAGGTTTATCCATCTGGACGCCCCGGAAAAGAGCAGCGCCGGCCCGGAAAAGAGAACTCCCAGTACTACAAAGACTATGGAAAAACCGAGCACAAAAAAGGCCGTCCGGATCATGATAACGCCACGGTTGAGTCCCTGCCGTTCGGACAACTCCTGAAAGCTGACTCCGCTGACAAAGGAGAGATAGCTGGGAATCAGCGGAAGAACACAGGGAGAGAGAAATGAAAGCAAACCCGCCACAAAGGCGAGGAGAATGTTGATATCCGTGCTCATATGTCGTCCGTCAGCGCTCTGCCAGGATTTCTGTAATCCGCTTCATACCGTCCAGGACGTCGGCCTCGTCCCAGTAACGGGTGCCTACAAGCATTCCAAGAACTGTCCCGTCGGGAGCGATAAAGAAGGTGGTCGGTATGCCCCGGACACCGTAATTTGTAGAAAGACGTCCGTCGCCATCGAGAATCACCGGATAGGTATATCCAAATTCCTCAACGAAGGCATCCACAGTCTGGCGGTCCTCCCTGACGTTGACCGCAACCATCCGAAACGGTGTTCCTTCCAGTTCCCGGTGCAGCACCTCCATCGAGGGCATCTCTTCGCGGCAGGGCGGACACCAGGTTGCCCAGAAATTGAGAAAAACAAATTTTCCCGTCAGGTCGGACATTGAGAGAGTTCCGCCGGAGAGCTCTTCCAGGGTGAATTCGATGGAAGCAATGGTTCCCCGAAAGGTCTGGATGCCGAATCCTGACAGAATCTCCTGAATCTCCGCGCGAGTCTCCTCAGGCAGGGGTTCTGCCGACAGAGCCGTTTCTGCGTCTTCCGGGCGACCGCCGGCAAAAACGTGAGGTGCCGGCAATACAACCGCAATCAATACGAGAAAGAGTAAACGTACCGACGTACTGTATCTCATGGAACAGAATCTCCTTATCCGTGCGCTGCAAAAACCAGGGCAAGTATGTTGTACACGCCGTGGCCCAGGGCAAAAGCCACAACGTTTGGCCTCCACTTCCACAATATACCGAGGAACAGAGCGGCAGAAAAGGAAAAGACGAGACCCGCCACCCCCTGGTATCCGTGGCCAAGGGCAAACAGCAATGCCGCAATCACTACGCTCTTCGAGAAAGACCGGGAAAGCTGCTGAAGACGTACAAGAAGATAGCCCCGAAAGAACATCTCTTCTACAGCGGCGACGCTCAGCAGAAACAGTGTCGCCGCGATTGTGAGGCCACCCGGTACAGGTGCCGACGTTCCGATCGGGTCGACGAAGTTGATGACGTTAAAAAGAGCCCTGAACGCCGCGGCCACGAGAAAGAGAACCAGCGCAATAAGCAACGCTGTCGGGACCGTCCCGTGCAGTGTCCCGATGACTCTTTTGGAATCTCCGGAAAGATCGCTCAGGTACAGAAGCAACAGGATGAAGGCAGCATTCCGGACCGTTAGTGCCGACATGGGTGCGCCGCCGGAAAAAACCTGCATCGGGGACCCCGGCGATATCAGCCCCGGAAGGACAAGCAGCGTAAACAATATCAGCACTTCCCGCAGCCGCCGAAGACTTTCCCCGTCCATGGTTGTGTATAGTGCCACGTTGTCTCAGGAAATGTCTAATACGAAAATAGCCGACGAAGTCGGGTATTTTTGTCACTTTGTGTGCCGCAAGGCGGCATGCGTAACTATTTTATTACGGATTTACTTTGTTTCCGGAAGGACCGATAATACTAAAAGGAGAAGTAACCTTTGGGAATTGTTATTCTCGTTCTGGCATTTGTCCTCGTCATCGGCTCCTATATCATGGTCCAGCGTGCCGGAGGTTTCTCCTTTCCCTGGATTCAGTTCTACGTTCGTGGTAAGGAAAGCGGCTTTTCCTTTGCCGAGGTAAGTCTTCTTCGTCGGGTAGCGATAGAGAACAAACTGAAAAATCCCACGTCCCTTTTCTGGAGTGTAAAGACGCTGGACCGATGTATTCGTTCGGCTATTCTTGGTTTTCGGGCACACCACACTACAGAACAGATGCGAAACCAGGAGTTCCTTGATAAGCTCTTTTCGTTTCGAAAGCGGGTAGAATTCGATCAACCCAAATATCGTCTTGGTATCTCTACCACCCGAGGGATCTCACCCGGGCAGACCTTCAAGCTGACGCCCGCAGGTGGCGGTGTCTTTATTTCCAAACTTGTGGAAAACAACCGTCGATACATGGCCCTTACCTATCCCCGGGGGAAGAACAACACTCCCGGCTTTTCCTGGAGAGAACAGGAGATCAAGATCTACTTCTGGCGCAAGGAAGATGCCGGTTACTTTTTTGAAACGAAAGTTGTAGGAGACTATCTGGATCGGAAGGTTCCGATCATCCACGTGAGCCACTCGGACAATATTATTCGTGCGCAGAAGCGAACATCCGTGAGGAGGGACGCAGGCGTCCCGGCGCTCCTTTTCCCGCTGCGCACAATCAATCAGGCCAACGAGACTGTGGAAACCGCTGGGGGATATCGGTGCAAGCTTCTGGATATCTCCGAAGACGGCGCTGCCGTTGCGATTGGTGGTCGAGCCAAAGCGGGGCTTCCGGTGAAGATTCAGGCGACTTTGGACGAGGAAACGGTGGTACTCTGTGGTGTGATTAAGTCGGTAGACTTCAAGCAGCGCAACAACGTCAGTGTACTTCATATACAGGCCCAGCCCCTGACTATACGTATGCGCATCAGGATCCTTACCTATGTGTACGGCCTCTTCCGGGAAAGTGAAACGAAAACGCGTCTCGGTTCATCCGGAACGACCGGTGATACCGACAAAAAAAAGAATGGTGCCTCTCCCCGCCAACGTGCCGCCGCTGCAAAGAAACAAAACAAGTCCTGACAATTACGAAAATACATGGCGCCAGCCGGGTATTTTTGTTCATTTCGTGTACCGCGACGCGGCATGCAAAACTATTACGAAAACAGACGGCGTAAGCCGCATATTTCGTTGCTAACGGCGATCAATTCCACTACTATACCAGTATGGGACGGTTAATGATTTTCCTGGCGGTGGCGCTTGGCGTCGTCACCTCTGTTTTCGGTCAGGTCGACAGACTTGAAGCATATCGAGCCAACTTCGCATCGGCGAACCTGGATACAAAGCTGGAAATCCTTCGGGCGGCGGATTCTGAAGATCCCGAGGCGTTTGGTCCTCTTTACGGGCAGGCTCTCAGTTTTGTTGTCAGTAACTCAGAAAGTCTCGATTCCAATCGCGTTCTTCGGGAGATAGGTCTCATGTCCGTGGAACGTGTGGACGCTGGATCCTATCGGCCGGCAGTAACTGACTTGTGGCGACTTTTCGAAGTCTATCCGGAAACTACTACGCGAATCCGCATTCTTACTGCACTTGGCCGACTGGCCGACGAGAGTCCGGACGAAAAAGACTCCCTCGCTGAATGGGTAGCCCGCCAGAACAACCTCAATCAAACCAACGTTGAGGTTGACCTGCAGGTGCTGACGGCCGCTGTTGGCACACTGGGTGAGCTGAGAGATCCCGTTGCATTCGAATCTCTTCTCGATGTGGTTCTCTTACAGTATCCCCAGTTTGTGACATCTGAAGCGCGTACCGCCCTTGGTAACCTGGAAGGAAATCCTCTGGAGCTGGCGGCGGATATCCTGCGGAGGAAACCTGTTCTCGACAAAGGGGAGGCTTTCTCTTTTTTTATGAGGGATAACTATGTTCCGGAAGACGAGAAGGGCCCGCTGGCGGTGACCACGATGAATATTGCTCTGAATGTCCGGCCGCAGAGTCTTGACGAACAGGAAGCGGTGCGACAACTGCGATATGCTGCCGCAGTGGTTCTCCGCGACAAAGCCTATTCCGAAGGGACAAGTGCCGTTATACGCCATTTCAACGAAACGGTGCTTGAATTTGACCGAGGCCAGACGACGCAAAATCGTCTTCTTGAGGCGATTGCGACTCTCGGTGCAATGGGGAACGAAACGGCGGCACAGCGCCTGACCGACTATCTGGAACTTTTGAATACCTATACAGAACAGGACCGTCCTTACGAAATGCAAATCGTCCTTGCAGTGATTCAAAATCTGGGAATCCTGGACTATCCCGGTTCGTACAACGCCCTGTTCATGACTACGATCCTGGAAAACTATCCGGATCGAGTAAAAAGCGCCGCTCGTGAAGCGTCAATGTCGGTTGCACAGTAGATTTCCTCCGCCGACGTGAGTCGGGTGTTTTTGTTATTTCGGGTGCTGCAACGGGATTTGCGAAACTATCGGGACGGTCGTCAGCCGGACAGCTATCTCCGTACGATTGCCTACGTCAAGCTTTCGCATTATGCGATAGAGGTGATTCTTCACCGTTCCTTCAGAAATAAAGAGCTCGGCGGCAATTTCCTTGTTGCTCTTACCAACTGCCACCAACTGGAGAATCTCTTCCTCTCTGCCGGTTATTCCGTATCTTGACGAAAGCGAACCAAAATCCAGGGGAGTCAGCTTGGATTCACTCCTCAGAAAGGTGAGAGATACCTTCAGTACGAAAAGATTGAATACCACCAGCATTACAACCAGGGTTGCCACGGTCGATACGAGATAAATCAGTGTCTGATTGGTTCCACTGCTTCCGAAGATGGAGACGAGAAAACCTACTGGAGCAAAGTCTCGCGACAGGATGATCTCCCGGTAGTGGAGAGTCTCGCCGAGGGTAATCAGAAAGAAAATCATAATCGCTCCGACCATCGCCAATGCGTCTTTATGTCCTTTGAGTGCCCAGACAAAGAAGCGAATCGTCATACCCAGGAGGGTGATACTCTTGATTATGTTGTAGCTGGTAACCACCCTGGAGTAGGTCATTACCGGAAAGAAGAGTGCGATGGCGGCGTTTACACCGACAAAGCCTGTGATGAACCAGATCACCCGGCGTGGAACTACCCCGGGATACGCCCGCTCAGAGATCCATGCAAAGCTTATGAGTACGACCATCGCAGAGAGATACTCCAGACGGAGCTGCAGCCCCCAGGGAAATCCGGGGATCAGCCGCGTGGTGAGAATTTGCCCCGTTACCATCACGCGGATGATTAACGCCAGAAAGGCTATGCTCAGGAGCACCGGTACCGCAATGCCACGATTCGTTTTGCCGGTCGTGTCCCGATTGGTCCAGTACAGGAAGAAGTTAAAAAGCCCAAGAGCGACAAAACTGCCCAATAGAAGTAAATCGTAAGTTGTTTCGTGAACATCCAGGAGGGCTACCTGCGACGGGGTACCAAGCTTAATTGGTTTCCACATACCTCCGCGGCGATGGTGGTAGTTGGAAACTTGCAGCACGAAACGCGCCCTGCCACTATCGGAGACGGGGAATTGAGCAGTGTTCATCACATAGTGGGGACGGGACTCGCGCCGGTCGGTACCGGGTGTCCCACTCTCCGCCACCAGCTCGTCGTCGACCCACAGTCTGTAAGCGGTGGACGCGTTTGGGATCCAGAGAGCACCGTGGGTCATATCCACCGGCAGAAGAACGTCCGCTACAAACGTGGCGTAGCCGGTGCCTCCGACGTTCTCCCCCCGATATTCCCAATTGTTCCAGGTGCCGGGAAAGGAGAACACGCCGTCGGCCCCAGCAGCAAGTCCGATAAGATCGACGGCAGATAAATCGGACGGGGTCAACAGCTGCTGCCAGTATATGAGCCAGTCGCCGTTAAGCTCGGCGATCCCGCGCTCTTCGAAGTCCCGGTCGGACAGATCGAAGAGGCCCACCCGGAAGGACTCACCTACCTCGATCCCCTCCAACGGTGCGAGGAGTGAGAGAACCAAAATCCAGCCGAAAAATCGCGGCAACTTCATAATGTGACCCTCAGCAATATACTATCTTACCGTTTTGATGAGCAATTGTTACTAAAGTTACAATGTATTTTTTCGGTTCCGCGACTACCTTTTACATAGCATATCCGGCGAACGAGGGAGGAGGCGGATCAAATGAGCGGAAACAAACACGTAAAGGTTCTTGTGGTTATGCTACTGGTATTTGCAGTTATTTCTATGAGCTGCGAAAACCCGGCCGGAAGCGATCGGGCGGACGACGTTGAAACTATCGATGAGGATGGTACTGAAAACGACGAGGCCGGCGATGACTCCGGTGACGATACGGACAACGACACCGACCCCGAACCTGGGGACAGCCCCGACAAGGACGATACGGAGGACGAAACAGGGGAAGACGGCGGAGACGAACCTGATGACGGGGAGATCGGAGTTACCGGCGACGATACAGACAACGACACCGACGGCGGCATCGACAGCGGTGCAGGTCCTGGCGACAGCCCCGAAGGGAGCAACGACGACAGCGAATCCGAACCTGAAGACGACCCCGATGAAGACGACCCCGATGACGACCCCGAACCCGGAGACAGCCCCGACGACGGCAACGACACCGGGGAAGATACCGGCGGTGACTCCGGCGGCGACACCGGCGAAGTTCCAGACAACGAGACCGAGGACGACCCCGGAGACAGCCCCGAAACCGGAGCAATAACCATCAGCTTTGACGATCCCGATGATCCGGAGATTATCTTTTCCGGTGTCGGCGAGGAGGTGCTCAAAGGCGACGAAGTAGTGATCACTCCCGGTGGTTTATACACCGGCCATACATGGTACCTCAACGGTTCAACCAGTCACGCCGGGCTATCGACCGACGGTGCTACGGCGACCATCAACACCAATGACCTCAGTTACGGTACCCACTCGGTAAGTCTGGTGGTGGCGGAAGGGTATTCGGTACAGTTTTCCTTTGATGTCGTGGATACGGTTACACAGTAGAGGGATGAAGAAAATGAAAACAAACGTTCTATTCAAGGCGACACTTCTTGCCGTAGCAGTTGTCTTTACTACCGGTTGTATAAACCCTTTCAGCGATCGCGAGAGTGACCGTACAATAGCCGGTGGTGCGAAGCTGCAGGTTACTATAGCTACTATCAGTGCGAGTTCTATTGTTCCGGACGTTGCAGAGCTGGTGTCGAGTTATACAGTCACACTGAGTAGAAGTGGATTCTCGGACATCACCCTCTCCGGCGGCCAAACCTCCTTTGATTTTCCCGATATTTCCCCGGGATTGTGGACAGTCACGGTGGAGGCGATGGAAGAGAATGGGCTCGTAGTCGGTCGTGGTACAGATTCGGTAGACGTTTTGGAAAACGAGACAAACTCGGTTGCAATTTCCCTCGGTCCTACCTCCTCGGGAACGGGAGCGGTCGACATTACAGTAACGTGGCCGTCGGGGCTCATAAACGAGGTCGGGACTGCCACCATAGCACCCCTCGGAGGCAATGCTGTTGGAATAAGCGGCAATATCACCGGGCTTCCCTTGGAAGCGCGATACACAGCCCTCCTTGACTCCGGTATCTATGAGCTTGTGATGGTCTTTCGCCGCGACAGCACGCAGGTTGCGAATCTTGTGGTAGCGGTGCACGTCTACGACAATGTAGCGACCACGGAGATCATCGAGCTCTCCGGCAACGAAATCGGGCAAGCTCCAGCGCCTCCTGCGAATCTCGAGGCGACGCCGGGTGACCATAAGGTCACCTTGAGCTGGACCGATACGAGTCCGGTAAACGACACCTATGAACTCCAGCGAAAGCTGGAACAGGAAGATGCATCAATGTGGCAGGACATAGCAACCGATCCGCCCCTCGGCGCAACAGCAATTGAGTATGTTGATACCACCGTCTTCGGAGGTACCACGTACAGCTATCGAATTCGAAGTACGAACAGGTTTGGTCCTGTCTGGGACTCCGACGGATGGGTTCAGTTTGACGATGTAACACCAACGATACCGCAGCTTGCAGCACCGACGCTATTGCCCCCCGATCCCTTGGTCACCGGAGGAAAGATTCTTCTTTCGACGAACAAACCCGACAACGTTCGCTACTACTACACCACAGACGGCGCCACCAATCCCACCTTCAATTCAGAGACGTTCGATCCGGGTCCCAATACATTTGCGGTCTGGCAGTATGAGGGAATAGTGCTAAATAGTGCCGGAGACCACGAGCTTCGAGTTCTCGTCCGGGCGGATGGCTGGTTGACCAGCGCGATAACGACGCAAACGGTTACCGTGGTGGCCGGCGCCGCCGTTACAAACAACGACAAGACTGGACCGGGAAGCCTCGCCGCAGCCATAGCAAACGCTCAAAACGGCGATACTATCACCTTTAACGACAATTACACGATCTATCACGGCGCCCCAAGCGCAATACAGTATTACATCGACGACGACATCACGATAGATGGGGCCGGTTACGACATCACCCTCGATGGTGGCTATGGACACAGACACTTAGAAATTGCCGCAAATGCAACGGTTACGATCAAAAACGTACGGCTGTGGCGCGGTGCGGATATAATCACGGCCGGCGACGAGAACGGTGGCTCAATTCGGATCAATCCGGGAGCAGCCGTGACGATCGAAAACGTGCACTTTGACGACAACGGATCAGCCAACGACGATACGAACGGGGGCCATATTTACAATGACGGCGGAACCGTTACTATTACCGACAGTACGTTCAACGACGGTTACGTCTCGCAAAATGGTGGTGCAATTGCGAACGTTAACGGCGGTACGATAACGATCCGCGATTCCGTTTTTGTCCGCAACCAGTCGAGGGGAAACACCACCCCGTATGGAGGTGGCGCAATCTGGTCGGCATCGGAAACAACCACAAACATTATCAGATCACTTTTCGCGGGGAACAGTGCGCAGACGTCGGAAACATTTTCAAGCCGGTCCGGTGGGACGATTCGCGCCGCGGGCACGATCCACATCACCGGTTCTCTCTTTGCGGAGAATGAGGCGGACGGTTACGGCGGTGTGTTTCACGTTGTCAACGGCGCGGAGGTTTCGGTGGACAATAGTGTTTTTGTAGACAATGTGGCAGCCGACTATCCTCTCGGAGATACTCTCGCTTACGTTGGATACCTGGAACCGGATAGCGGCAATTACGGCACTCTCGACATAACGAACGCGAGCTTTGCCGGCAACGCGACAATGGGCTCAAAGATCACAAACTCCGCCCTTGCCAACGGTATCTCCGGAATAATCGATCCAATGGACTTCACCTATTCTGCGGGCTCGGGTCTGGGTATCGGCACAGGGACGGGGAACATCGATTCCAACCCGTGGTTCGTGAGGTTACCGAACGCAGGATCCGACGGCGTTTGGGGAACCGACGACGATGACTGGGGGGATATGCGATTGGCCGCCGGATCTCCGGGAATAGACGCAGGCAATAATTCCGATGTCGTCGACGACGCTCTGGATGCCGACGGTGACGGGAATTTCATTGAGGATGCTCCGGACTACGCCGGGAGCAACTGGCGAATTCAGAACGGGACGGTGGATATGGGAGCGGTAGAGCGGTAGAGATTACCCTGATGGTGAAGGATACACCATTGAGACTGCAAGACTGTGACGAATGAATCGATGTAGGTGCTGATATTGGCACAGGCGCGATCGGACAGGTGATATTAGAAGCAGGATTCTTACCGCGGCGTCGGCAACTGCCCACTACAATTGTCCGTGGGCAGACACGGGGAGCAATTGGTATCGAGAGCAGACGGCAAAGTGTCAATATCCCCCTTCCAATGAACCGATCACGTAGTCGCTGCGATACGGGTGAAAATTTATTCGATGGCTCCCGAAGATACACCGGTCCTGCTGGCAATCTCCGGAAGGGAGGGGCCAATGGACGCATTTCCCATTCTGAGAGAGAACATGGTCCAGAAACATATTGCTGTGTTCAGCATTCTCGTAAATACGCACGTCCTTAAAATTGTCTTTTTTCTGTGTAACTCTGCCGGGTCGGTGCGCTCTTCCTCCCGGCACCTCTCAACCGGACAGTCTCGACCTCAATCACAAAACTTTCGTGTGCCTGCAGAAAAAACTTGCTCTAACAGAAAAGTCGTTGTAGTGTAATTGTTGAACATTTAGACAGTAGAACAATAGAACATCAGACTTGAACACGATGAAGCGAGGAGGCTATTTGATGAAAGGCACTGGAGAAGCCAAACGGCGCTGGGCAGTCATTGGTGGTGGAAATGGCGGCCAGTCTGCCGCTGGGCACTTAGGCATCCTTGGATTTCCTGTAACGCTGTATGATGTGGTTCAGGATACTGTGGATGCCGTCAGCCGTCTGGGCGGTGTCCATGTGGATGGAGCTGTAAAAGGTTTCGGGAAAGTAGTGCTGGCTACCACGGACATTGCGGCGGCTATAGAAGGTGCTGATATCATCATGGTGATTCTGCCGGCTCTCTACCATCGCAGTGTAGCCACAAATCTCGCTCCACATGTCAAAGAGGACCAGATCGTTTTCGTTCATCCGGGCGCCACTTTTGGTGCTTTTGAATTCAAGCAGGTTTTTCGGGAACAAGGATGCAGTGAAAAAATAGTCATCGCAGAAGCTCTTTCCCTTCTTTACGCATGCCGAATCACAAAACCCGGATACGCTTCGATCAAGGGCGTCAAGGACAATCTGAAGGTGGCGGCTATCCCTGCCAACAAGACGGATGAAGTACTTGGAAAGCTTCAGGAAGCCTTCCCCAGCATGATTGCCGGCAAAAATGTGCTGGATACCAGCTTGAGCAACCTGAATGCTTTGATGCATCCAGGGCCGACTGTCCTGAATGTGTCGATGATTGAATCGCGTCACGACTGGCGCTATTACTGGGACGGAATTACTCCCAGCATCGGTCGGTTCATTGAGAACATGGATAAGGAACGAATTGCCCTGGGCGATTTACTCGGACTCCAGCTGCCGCCGGTCCTGAAAATGTACGAAACCCTTTACGGTGCCAGGGCAGAGACTCTGACGGATGCCGTCAAACGGACCAAAGCCTATGAAGAGGTAATGGGACAGAAGCGGGTCGACACGAGGTATGTACTGGAAGATATTCCTATGAGTCTGGTGCCGATTGTCTCCCTGGCAAAGCAACTGGGTGCCCCTCATGAGATGATGGAAACCGTCTGTAAAATGGGAAGTTATGTGTTGAATGCGGACCTGATCAGCGGAGGCCGTACGATGGAAAAGCTCGGCTTCGACGGTCTTACGGTAGATGAAATCGTTGCCTATGCTGAAACCGGGGAATGGCCGCAAAAGGATCAATAGTTTCGCATGCCGCGTCGCGGCACACGAAAGTAACAAAAATACCCGACTTCGTCGGCTATTTTCGTATTAGAACCGAAGGATTAAACCGTCGTGAGAATACCAGTACAGAAGATGATATTGAGGGAGGTGGGATTATGAAAGGTGCTTCATCCTGGAAGCTGGCCCTGAAGATCCTGGAAAAAGTACAAGAGTACATCACCATGCTGTTGGCCATTGCGCTGCCTGTATTGGTGACTGTCCAGGTTCTTCTTCGCTACGTTTTTCGGGCGCCATTAATGGGGATAGAGGAACTGATGCTCTTTCCCATCATCTGGCTGTACATGATCGGCGGGGCCAACGCATCACGTACTCGAACCCATATTGAATGCGGCATTCTTACGCTGTACATCACCAAGGGTAGAAGTCGGGCCTTGTTTGATATGCTCAGAATAACGATTTCTGTTGCCGTTGGTTGCTGGCTTACGTATTGGGCATACTGGTATTTCCAGTACTCCCTTCGGTCCTGGAAACTCAGTCCATTATTGCGGCTCCCCATGTTCTTCGCTGAAATGATCGTCTTTATCGGTTTGGTGCTGATGGTGTTCTACACCCTGATAGAACTGGTGGACGTGTACAAAAAATCCATCCGGGTACTCAAAAATCCTGAACGGGAGGTGGCGTAATGGATATGCTCACCATTGTTTTACTCAATGTCATCTTACTGGTCGCATTGCTGATGTTAAGCATTCCGCTGCCGTACTGTTTTGGGGGAGCCCTGGCCTTTATGGCCATTGCCGGAGGAGCTTCCATGCGCAGCATGATGCTGTGGGGCTTTACCCAGATGATCAGCCCGATTCTGCTGGCCAGTCCTCTCTTTATCCTGGCCGGACTGATAATGGCCAACACAGGAGTGGCGAAACACCTCCTTAATTTTTCAGACGTATTTGTCGGGCGAATCAAGGGTGGTATTGGTGTGGTGGCCGTGACTACCTGCGCCATCGTCGGGGCGATTTCAGGGAGCGGATTTACCGGTGTGGCTGCAACAGGACCGGTTCTGATTCCACGGATGGTGGAGCAGGGTTATCCCCGCGGCTATGCGACTGCTCTGGTGACGGTTTCTTCCGTGTTGGGTCTGCTGATTCCGCCCAGTATTATCATGATTATCTATGGGTGGGTCACAGAGACATCCATACTGGCGGCGTTTCTTTCCACCGTCGGTCCCGGCCTCGTCATCGTGGTTACCTTTTCCACGATCAACTTGATTTGGGTTCGAAAAATGCCGAACATCCAGCTGGAAGAAGAGCTGCCTGCTCTTGAAATGCGCAAGCGTAACATCCAGCGTACCGTTCGGGCGCTGCCTGGTTTGACCCTTCCCGTCATTATCCTTGGCGGTATCTATGGTGGTGTTTTTACACCCTCTGAAGCAGCGGCTGTCGCGGCAGTGGTCGCGGTTCCTATTGGATTCTTTATTTACCGCGAAATGACTCTTGGAAGCTTTCTGAAAGTTGTCAACGAGGCGTCTGTTTCCATAGGTGCCATCATGACCATGATCATGTTCACCCTGATGCTGAGCCAGACGTATGTCCTGCTCCGGGTGCCCCAGGCGCTCATCGAAATTGTCTTCAGTATTACAACGAATAAAACTCTGCTTCTTATCGTGATTAATATCTTTCTGTTCCTCGTAGGAATGATTGTCAATGATGTTACCGGTATGATCCTGATCGCACCGCTATTGCTGCCTCTGGTAACGCAACTTGGGATCAGTCCTATCCATTTTGCGGCGATTATGGGTGTCAACCTGGCTATGGGCGGCGTAACCCCTCCGTATGCCAGCATCCTCTACCTGGGTATGCGGATCGGCAAGTGCGAGTTCTCCCAAATCCTGAAACCAACGATGGTTTTCCTTCTGCTGGGGTATCTGCCGGTTGTGTTTCTGACCACCTTCTGGTCGCCGCTTTCCATGTATCTGCCCACATTGTTGGGATTTGTGAAATAGTCGCTCAGTTTTTCTCAGGCATTGATGAAAGAGAACCAAAATACGAGAACGAAGGAGGGAGGAGCCCTTTGACGAAGCGAAAATGACCAGCCCCGCGACAAGACGGGCTGCAACGGTGGAGATATGCAGGCGGGCGCATCCTAGGCCGCATAGACAACGTGAGCTTGAGTTCAGGCTCATGGACGACTCTTTGGAGGAGGAATTTGAAAATGAAAAAAAAGACCAACCGGATGCCGACAATGCTCCTGGCGATTACTCTCTTGCTGACAATGGTAATGACAGGATGTGCCAAGGACGAAGAGGCAGAAGCGTCTGCCGAAGGGTTCAAAGCTCGAACCATTCAGATCGGCCACGTAAGACCTGAAGGGACATCCACAGATGACGACGTCAAAGCGTTTATTGCCGAAATTACTCAGAACACGGACGGCAACTTCACCTTTCAAACGTATCCGAACAGCCAACTGGGCGACTATGCACTGGTTCAGGAGCGTATTGGTATTGGTGATGTGGATATGCAACTGGCACCTGCCGCCCCCAATATGAATGCAGCGATTGTTCTGCCGAGTGCTCCCTATCTCGCAAGCACCTGGGATGAAGCCAAGGAGGTTTTTGCACGGGATGGCGTGCTGTACAGTGCCATCGCCGAGATGTTCGAAGAGGAGAACATCAAAATGCTGGGGGGATATCCCAAATATTTTGGCAGTATCATAACCACGAAAATGCCCGAATCGCCCGGAGACCCTGACGTTTCCAAGAACATATTACTTCGTGTTCCCGGGATCAAATCCTTTGAGCTGACTGCACAGGCATTGGGCTACCAGGCAACTCCCATCGCATTCTCCGAAGCGTTCACTGCAATTCAGACAGGTATTGTAGATGGAGCTATCGGCTCCGGCGGCGAAGGATACTGGAACAGCTTCCGGGATGTGACCGAATATTACCTGGCGGTAAATTCGCAGTTTGAAATCTGGTGGATCCAGATGAGCATGGAGGTGTGGAACGACTTAACCGCTGAAGAAAAAGCTGTGGTGGAAACGGCTGCCAAAAACTTCGAAGCTGCCCGTTGGGAAGTGGCCCCTGATGAAGAAAAATACTACGAAGATCTGCTGGAAGAAAACGGTGCGGAGATTATTCGCTTTACAGATGAAGAATACCGCACCATGGCTGAAAAGATTCGAGCGGAAGTTTGGCCGGAAATCAAAGACGATTACGGCGCAGAGCTGTTTGACCGGATTACTCAGCAGTAACCAGTTTGCTGAAAAGGGAATAGTTCGTCAGAGGACCGACGAGCCGTCGAAGCGAGCTGTTCCTAAACAGGAAGATTTGTTGAGTGCCAGGCAGCGGGAGCTGCCTGGCACTTTGAGCGTCTGCAGGAAGATGATCCTTGCCTTCACGAAAAAAACTGTCTGTTTTCGGGACGGTTGCGGTACGTATTGCAAGGGATGGTCGATTTTACTAATGTAACAAGTCTGAAAGTGAGGTTAGATGATACGACCAGCCCGACGACGAACACTTCACGAGGAAATCTCTACCCAGATAACGGATATGATAAGCCGGGGTAAGTGGGCTCCCGGCGAAAAAATTCCAGGCGAAATTGCGCTTTCCGAACAGTTTCAAGTAAGCAGAAATTCCGTTCGGGAGTCGATTAAGGCGCTGGAAATTGTCGGGTTGCTGGTTTCTCGTCCCGGACGCGGAACATTTGTTTCAGAAAGCGCGCCAGAGAGAGTCCGTCTCATTCGATATCACGCTACCCTGGATGCGGCGGACATCGAGGCTGCATTAATCGAACTGGTGGAAGCGCGACTTATCGTTGAACCGGGACTGTGCTGGTTCGCAGCGAGATTTGGAACAGACAAGGATTTTTCGGAGATGGAGAGCATCGTCGACCGGTCCCTCGATGCAGTAGACCACAAAGAGTATCACTTTGAGCTGGGCATGGCCTTTCACGAGTATTTATACATCATGTCGGACAATCTCATATTGAAAGAGATGTTTGGCGGTATGAAAGAGAAATTCGTAATTGCTCGACGAGAAGTCTATTTCAGGGTCAATACAAAGGAAACCCTGGTCAAAGAGCTTTACGAACACAAAAAGATACTCGATCTGATAAAGGCCAGGAATGGTTCAGCAGCGGCTGAGAAAATGAGGGCGCATCTCGAAAAACCGTTGATGCGGTTGAGGGAACTGTTTCGTGACGCTTCGTTGTGAGAGTTCCCGGTTTTCTTTTTAGTTTCGCATGCCGGCTTGCGGCACACGAAAGTAACAAAAATATCCGACTTCGTCGGATATTTTTGTAATAGACCCCAAAGATAAACCAGGTCCGTTGAAATCGCTTTCTCTTCTGTGTAACTCTGCCGAGGTGAACGATTTCTTTTCCGATCTCAGTGAACGGTCCCTCAAAAAGCTGGAAATCGCCGAGAGTACCCGGATTGTTCCCGCCGATGGGATGATCTTTTTTGAGGGGGAAGAGGGGGCGGAAATATTCCGGCTGGTTTCCGGGTCGGTGCGGCTCTTCCGGAGCACCCCCGACGGCCGGGAAGTGACCATCCACATGGTGGAGCCGGGTGAGCTTTTTGCGGAAATTGTCCTGTTTGAGCGGGACACTTATCCCGTCAGTGCCGTGGCCACTGAACAGTCCCGGCTGGGGATGATTCAGCGCCGTCGGATACGGACGCTTCTTGATGACGATGAGTTCCGGGACGAGTTCATGCGCAACATCATCGGCAAGATGCGTTTTCTCTCGCAGCAACTCTACGTGCTGGCAACGATGGACGTCCGGCAACGGCTGGTCCGGTTTCTGGAGGTGCGGTATGGCCGCCGCCCGGTTATTGAAAGCGAACTGAACAAGCAGGAAACCGCGGCGGCCATCTCCGTCCGCCCGGAAACGCTCTCCCGGGTGCTGGCGGCGCTGCAGTCGGAGGATATCCTGCAGTGGAAGGGGCGGCGCATTTCTGTGTCACCGGCGCTGTGGGCGGAAGGGCAGGAGTGATATGAAAGAACTTGGCTATCAGGATACGCCCCTGGGTGTGTTGAGTCTCCGGAAGCGGTTTGTGCAGTCCCTGGGTAAGGACGTGCTGGAAGTGAAGCTCGGAGAGGAGTACCTCATGTCCAGCCTGTTTACACGGTCAGAGCGCGATCTCGGCAGGTGGGGTGTGGCGTTGGCGGCACAGAACAGCGCCGAAGAAGACCCCGACGCCGGCACCTGCACCGGCTCTGAGAGCAAACCTTGGCTGGATATTGTCGTCGGGGGGCTGGGGCTGGGCTGTACTGCCGAAGAGGTACTGCGCTTCCGGGAGGTCAGATCGTTGACAGTGGTGGAGCTCTTCCCCGCTGTTATTGAATGGCACCGCAAAGGTCTTATCGAAACGGAGCCGGCGTTGACGGAAGATGTCCGTTGCCGGCTGATGGAGGCGGATTTTTTTGAACTGGCCCTGTCGGAGGGCGGGTTTGACCCGGAGACTCCCGGACGGTGCTATCACGCAATCATAGTTGATATTGACCATACTCCCGATCTGCTTCTGGACGAGAAAAACAGCCGACTGTACACCCCCGAAGGGTTGGGGCAGATTGCCCGTTTCCTCCATCCAGGGGGCGTCTTCGGGCTGTGGTCGGACCATCCCCCGGACGAGGAGTTTCGCCGTCGGCTGGAATCAGTCTTCGGGAGTGCCGAAGCGCGAGAGGTCACCTTCGACAACCCGTTTACCAGCGAAAGTTACACCCAGGCGGTCTATTTGGCGGACATAATTTAGCACTCTAATGAAAAACGACCGCTTACCGTTTCTCTTTTATACTCTTATAAATAACTAATTCCATAATATATACTTATTCTCACGGTACGTGCGGTTGGTTATACATACGTACCGTATGTTTACCATAACATGTCAAAAAACGGTTGCAGATTATTAGGACTCAAAATATAATGTAGGTATACATACCTATTCGAAGGAGAAGAACAGTATGAAAAAGAAGCTATTGTATTCGGTCTTTTTTCTTTTAGTAGCCACAATAGTATTTGCTGGTGGTGAACAGGAAACTGACGACAAAATGATAATCCGGGTGGCTGAACAGGTTCCGAACCTTATCACTCCGGGTGTTTGGGATGGTCAGGCCTTCAGTCTCAATTCATCGATATACGACTATCTTATCGAAATGGATGCCAGGACGGGTGAACTTGTTCCCGCACTTGCGACGGAGTGGAACAGTCCCGATGGGAAAGTGTGGACCCTGAAACTTCGGGAGGGGGTCACCTTTCATGACGGTTCACCGTTTACCGCCGAGGACGTAAAGTTTACTATTGAACGAACGCAGGATCCGGATCTTGGACACCTGAAGGCCCAGGATTTCTCAATCATGGAAAAGATCGAGACTCCTGATGATCATACCGTCGTCATTACGCTGGAAGAATCCTTCCCGACGTTTCCCTATCTCTTCACGGACTATAATACGGCAATTCTTTCCTCCAGTTATGATTATGCTTCAAAGGGAGAATCGGCTCCTATGGGCACAGGCGCGTTCAAACTTGAGCAACTCGTTCCGAAAGAGTCCGCGTTATTGGTGCGCAACGAAAACTACTGGGCTTCGGGACTTCCAAAAGCCGATGAATTGCGCATCTATTTTGTTCCGGATATCGACTCCAGTGTTTCCCTCCTCGAAGCTGGACAGGTGGATATCGTTCCTCAAATCTCACCGATTATAAGAAATCGGCTGGAAGGCCTCGACGGGTTTGCTATTGTCTCACCCTACCAGGAGTCCCGGTTTATCGCCTTGGCGGCTGATCGCGAGCCCTTTAACGACAATACCGTTCGTCTCGCCTTCAAATACGCGATGGATCCGGAATTTCTTGCACGGGCGTGCCAGGGTGTTCTCGGCGAAGGGATCTTCTACAATGAGACGCCTATCGTTAACGCTCTTGCTCAATACAAGGAGATTCCGTTCAGAGGTAGGGATATTGAAAGATCGAAAGAACTCCTTGCCGAGGCGGGATACCCCGATGGGCTTACCGTTGAGCTCTATTACGGATCGGACCATCCTTACGGTGTCGATATTGCCCAGGCTCTGAAAGAACTGGCCGCACCGGCAGGTTTCAATCTCGACCTCAAAGGATACCCACGGGACATCTACCTTTCCCAGCACTGGATGAATGCGCCCATGTCGCTGACCGGATGGGGAGTTCGGGTAGATCCGTCAATGCTTCTCATGCTTGCTTTTCATTCCGAAGGTCCCTGGAACGAGTCCCATATGGCAGATTCCGAGGTTGACGAGTTGATTTCGGCTATACGATCCGAAGTAGACGACGCAGTGCGGCAGCAGCATTACGACCGACTCCAGGAGGTTTTTTACGAACGCGGTACGACGATTAACCTTCAGGTACCATATCTGGTGGCCACAAGCACGAGGGTTAACGACTACCGTCAACCGGTTACGATGCTACCACAACTGAAGTATGCAACTATAGAATAGGAGTCGCGACCGATGGATTTCCTGAAACGCTTTTCCAAGCGCCTGGCTTTCATGGTGTTAACCATGATTGCCATGTCGATGCTGATCTTCTTTCTTGTGGAGATTATGCCTGGAGACGTTGCTCAGACTGTGCTTGGCCAGGCGGCTACCGAGGAGTCGGTGGCCGCTCTCAGGACGGCCATGGGATTGGATAACCCTCTGCACATCCGTTATTTTCGGTGGGCGGGAGGTTTTGTCCGGGGTGACCTGGGCCAGTCTCTTTATATGCGAGGGGTAGAGATCAGCTCTATCTTCTGGCGCAGAGTTGGTCATTCGATGCTTCTGGCCGTTACGGCTTTGCTTTTCTACGTTCCCCTTTCTATTCTGCTTGGCATCCTGGCGGGCGTGAAAGCGGGCAAACCAGCGGATTCTATCATCTCTTTTTTCGGGCTCGCTACCATGGCGTTACCGGAATTCGTTTCAGGAATCATTCTCATCACTATCTTCTCGGTCTATCTGGAGGTGCTCCCGATAGCGAGTCTTATACCCCTTGGCGAGACCATTTGGGGAAACTTGAACATCCTGGTACTTCCGGCGTTGTCCATCACCTTTGTAATGTTCGGATACGTTTCCCGCATGCAACGCTCGTCGATGATCGGAGTAATGAGTTCCGATTACATTCGGGCAGCTACATTGAAGGGACTGCCGAGAAAATACGTCATATTCCGGCACGCCCTGAAAAACGCCCTTCTGCCGACAATCACTATTATCGGGATGAATATGGGCTGGCTCTTTGGTGGGTTGATCGTCGTGGAAACGCTTTTCGGGTTTCCGGGCTTGGGTTCTCTTACCCTTTCCGCCATCAAAACGAGAGACGTGCCCCTTATCGAGGCGTGCGTTCTCTTCATTACCTTTATCTTCGTCTTTTCCACTTTTATTACCGATATGGCGTATGCCTTCTTTAATCCCAGAATTCGATTCGCCCGGGGCGAAGTATGAACACGTTTCTCTTGCAGCTGAAGAAAAGTCCTCGTGCAATATTCGGCCTGACTGTCCTTCTTCTGTGGATACTCATCGCCGTCTTTGGTCCGTCTCTCGTTTCCTGGTCGTATACACAAATGGATATGGAACACCAGATGGTGTCGCCGGGGAATGGAGGTCATCTGTTTGGGACCGATTCTCTTGGCCGGGATATCCTTGCACGGATCGTTTACGGAAGCAGGTCGATTCTTACCGTCGCGTTATTGACCAGCCTGCTCTCATCCATTGCCGGAATTTTGATTGGCTTTACGGCCGGGTATTTCGGCGGAATTGTAGACACCATTTTTCTGCGTATCATGGATATCCTGATGGCAATACCGCCCCTTGTGTTATCCATGGTTGTGCTGGGAATTCTGGGCGATTCCACCATATTGAGCCTCACTCTCATCGTTTCGATTGCCTATACACCCGCGACGGCTCGTGTTGCCCGAGGGGCGCTACTGACGTGTAAGAGCAACGAATACGTCGACGCGGCCCGAATCAGGGGGGAATCCCACTTTTATATTATGTTCGTAGAAATTCTTCCCAATACGATCGGTCCGGTCCTTGTCGAAATTACCGCGCGTTTTGCCTATTCCATTATGATGATCGCCAGTCTCGGGTTCCTCGGTGTTGGACTTCAACCCCCAACCCCCGACTGGGGTATGATGGTCATCGAGAATAAATCGATTATTCGTTCGGCACCATGGACGGTACTATTCCCATCGTTGGCGATCGCCTCTCTCGTTATCGCGATATCTCTCTTTTCAGACTTTATAAGCAAGGTACTGATCCATGAAGAATGAAACCACTACCGGTCCAGTATTGGAAATCAACAACCTCGGTGTAATCTACAAGACTCTGACCGACGAAGTGGTAGCGGTAAAAGATGTTACATTGTCGGTTGGTCGGAAAGAGGCGCTGGGCGTAATTGGAGAATCCGGTTGCGGAAAGAGCACCCTTTCCTACGCGATCATGGATTATCTTCCGGCCAATGCACGCAGATCGGGCGAGATTCTCTTCATGGGAGAGAACCTGCTGGACAAGAGTGACAAGGAGATGGCTCAGTACCGGGGAAACCGCATCGCCATGGTCTATCAGAACCCCTATTCCAGCCTCAACCCATCCCTGACGATCGGCTTTCAGCTTGAAGAAGTAACGATGTTTCACCGCGGCTATTCGAGATCACAGGCCCGGGACGCCGCCGTCGCAACGCTTGTCGACCTGTATATGGGTGACGCCGGCGGTATTGTCAAACGGTATCCCCACCAGATAAGCGGCGGAATGCAGCAGCGGGTCTGTATCGCAATGGCCTTGCTGTGCCGACCCGATGTGATGGTCCTCGATGAGCCGACTACCGCTCTGGACGTCACCACTGAAGCGGTCATTCTGGATATTATCGGAGAGCTGAAAGAGAGATACGAGATGTCCATGATCTATATCTCTCACGATATCGGTGTGGTAAACAAAGTATCCGATCGCATTGCAGTTATGTATCGAGGTGAGGTCGTAGAAACGGCTGATCGGGAAGCGATTTTTTCGGACCCGAAGCATCCCTATACCCGGGCGCTGATAAACTGCATGCCCCGTTCAGGAGTGGTTAAGGAAGAAGTCCGGTTGAACACCATACCGGGATATGTGACACGGCGAAGTGCCGCGGAAATGGGGTGTCCCTTTGTTGCCCGTTGTGAAAAGAAGCGTCCCGGCTGCGAGGATGACTACGGCATGACCGATCTTGGAAACGGCCATTTCTCTGCGTGTGACCGTGCCTATGCGGAAGACATTCCAGAGAAACCTCGCGAACGTAACGCTTTGCAAACTGACGGGTCACTCCCGGAAGAGGTCTCGGCGTTGGAGCACCAGACGGTTCTCGCGGTAGAAAGACTCTATCGTTATTTTGGATCTCCGGGGAAACGAGTTCGTGCGGTTGATGGTATTGACCTGGAACTGAAAGGAAACTCCGTTCTTGGAGTTGTCGGTGAGTCCGGTTGCGGAAAAAGCACCATGGGGCATACTGTCAGCGGTCTGCTGCGACCAAGCAGCGGCAGAATCATTTTCGACGGTACCGATATCTCCGTATCCTGGCGGAAACGCACTCCTGACGTATTGCGGGAGATTCAGCTCATTTTTCAAAACCCGGGGCGAAGCCTCAATCCTTCATTTACGCTGGAAAGCATCATCGGTCGGCCGATGAAGAAGCTGCTTAAAATCGGAAGCAGGGCGGAACGAAAAAAAATAATCGTGGATATTCTGAAAAAGGTAGACCTGGGTGAGGAGTATCTCTATCGCAGACCCCGGCAATTAAGTGGCGGAGAGATGCAGCGCGCCGCCCTTGCCCGGGCGTTTTCCATTTCCCCTCATCTGCTGGTTTGCGATGAACCGACCAGCGCGCTGGATGCTTCGGTGCAGGCATCGGTTCTGAACCTCCTGGTAGACCTGCAGAAAGAGTCCGGAGCATCCTACATTTTTATTTCTCACGATCTGAACGTAATAAACTACCTGAGTGACAGCATCATCGTCATGTACCTTGGTCGAATCTGTGAGTACGGAACAAAGGATGAGGTCGTTGGATATCCCTGTCACCCCTACACCGAGGCTTTGTTGTCTGCTGTTCCGGATGTGGATCCGTCGGTAAAACGGGAGGCAATCCGACTGGAAGGTTCTCCTCCCAACCCGACCAAAAAAATCACCGGGTGTCCTTTTGCGGGGCGCTGTCACCGAAAAGTGGGGTGTATTTGCGACACCACTCCACCACCGAAGGTCTATTTCTCGGACACTCATTTCGTCTTTTGCCATTTAGAACCTGAAGTTATGAGAAAAAAAGTGGCAGCGGACCTTTCGGTTGCGACCGTATAGGTAGGTGCGCCTCGCTGTAGCGTGACGGGTCTTGTCCCGGCGCGCCGGTAGCAATACCTTTGACCGGTGACACGACGCTTGTATATAAAAACAGTTGTCGCCTCCGTGTTGCTGGCGGGAATTGCCTTGTGGGTATCGACGGCGGCGCAGGAACGCGAAGCGTCGAATGACAACGCGCCGGCCGGGCATACCATGCTCCGGGTGGCTACTCTCAATATTCACTATCTGGATATGCGGGAGGCGTCGGTCGGCAATGATCGACCTGACGTAACCCGATGGGAACTCCGAGACCGCGCCGTTGTGGCTGTACTTCGTGAGGCGGACGCCGATATCGCAGCGTTTCAGGAGATGGAGACCTTTGCCGGTGGCCACGCCAACCGTAAAAATGTGCAGCAGGCGACCCTGGAGGAAGCCTTCCTGGAGTACGCCTTTTCCGCTACCGGTGATCCTGAGGTGTTTCCCAACACCCAGCCGGTGATGTTTCGGCGCCATCGGTTTGTCCCGGAGGGGCAGGGGTTTTTCTTCTATTCACCACAACCCGACGAAATCTACAGCTCGCCGTGGTACGGCCGATACCCGGCCTTTGCCACCTGGGTACGTCTGCGGGACCGCCGGGACGGCAGATTCTATCTTGTGGTAAACGTTCATATTGACCGCGAACGGTACCGCAACAAGATTCTTTCTGCCGAGCTGACTGCCGATCGCATCGCCGACATTCGGCGACCCGACGATACGGTGATCGTCCTGGGAGATTTCAACTCTTTCCGGTGGTCCCGGGTGGTACGGATCGTTGCCGACGGAGCCGGCCTTGAGGTTGCCCCGGGGGACGGCGGAACATTTCATTTTTACCGGGGGCTGCACTTTTTCCCAGCGATTGATCACGTACTCTTCCAGGGCAACTCCCAACAGGCCGACCCGGCAGGACTGACACACCAGGAGACCCGGGCAATTCGATCGCGCCCCGACGGCGTCTGGCCGTCGGACCATTACCCGGTCGTGGTGGACTTTGCGGTCACTTCGGAATATTGACAAAGTCATATGACCAAATCAGATCTTCACTATGAAGACGGTGGCACTGCCGTCACGTGTCGGAACGTTGCGGCAGGGGAGAAAGCCTGAGAACGGGAAAGAACGCGATTCCAATGCACGCGGAGACAGCAAGGCCGAGGCCGACGTTGCCGTCTGCAATATCCGCTGTGGCTCCAACCACCAGGGCCACTACAGCCGCAAAAAGACTCTGCAGCTGTGACTGCGCCGACAGCACCGTAGCAAGAACCTTTTCAGGAATCCGGTCCGCTACGACGGATACCCCTACCGGCTGGCGCAGATTCTGCAGGATATAAATCACCAGGAAAACGGCCACCGGTACGATGGTAAACCCCTGCCACCGTGAAAATCCCGCAACCAGCCCCAGTCCCAGACCCAGAAGCAGTTGCATATTCAGGGCGCTTTCGGAAGTGCGGAAGCGCTTTGAAAATGTGGCAGAATTTCGCGACGCCAGAGAAGTCAACAGGTAGATAGCGGTATAGGCTGCTCCAATCAGCAGCGCTTCCCGACGCTGGACCGACAGGGTGTGGGCCACCGGAAGGCTCACGGCCAGGGCCGAGACCATCGGCTGGAGATAGTCCTTGGCACCCTTGTAAAAACCGCCGAACGACGATGTACTTAACACCGCCCGTGCGGCACCGGGACGCCGGAACGTTTCAACCACTCCGCGGCGGACGTTCCGAAAGCTCTCCAGCACCGAGTGCCAGGTGATCCGTTCAATTGACCCGTCCAGTTCCTTCGGGTAACTCAGCATCAGGAGCAGGTCAAGGATGTAGGGAATCATGGAGAAGAGAAAAACTGCTCTGTAATTGCGGGAAATAATAACGATTGCGGCGGCGATGATTGCCGAGAGGGCGGATCCCATCTGTGACCACGATCTGGTGTGGCCGTAATAGTCGTTGCTGTACTCCTGCAGATTGTTGAGCCGCAGGTAGGTGAATATCATTGCCTTGTGAGTCCCCGTCCTGAAGGCCTCACCTACGGAAAAGAAGGCCATTGCCACGAGAAAGAATGACATTGCTGACCCGTACCAGAAGAGGCCAAAGGAAAACAGATAGCCCAGAAATGACGCAACCATGGTACGTCGACGTCCCAGGCCGTCCGCAACGGCCCCGCTGGGGATCTCCATAACGTTGACCAGAATCTCCCGTGTGGCGTAGAGCGTTCCAACCTGAAGGTAGGAAAGACCCTGACCCAGAAGAAACAGGATCATGAAGGGTTCGAAGAAGCGGAGGTTTTTCAGAAACCCATACGCTGAGAATTTGGCGTACTGAAGGTTCCGGGGAAATGTGCTGCTCATTTGCTGCAGTATCGCACGAATCCGACGTGGTGTAACCAAATTCCGACCTGAGGCGGGTGGCCCTTTCCCGTTTTCCGGAACGAGCGGCGGAGAACCGGATGGTTCTTTCAAACGATCCAATAACGTTTGACGTCCGAGACGTTGTAATTAACCGACGAAGTGAAATTGGACCATGCCGAGTCATCGGCTTATTGTAGCGGGTATTCAGAAGAATGTTGATGGCCGTCACTCCGACTGGACGAGATCCCTGAACCGGGCGAGGGTGATCCCCTCCCGGATAAGGACCTGCCGCAGTGTTCCGTTGAGAATGAGGTTACGCTCTGTCCGGCGTTCGGTGAGGAGTTCCGTCTCTATGCCTTCCGGCAGTTCGTGTGCGTCGTTGCAATCGCCGAGATGGACTACCAGTTCCGAAGTACCTGCCGGAAGGTGACGAAGAATATGCCGGATGTTTCGTACCGTTGCGGTTCCGTATAGCGAATCGATGAGATGATCCGGCGTAGCGACTCCCAGTTTCCGGAGGTGGCGTCGTGAGAGGATCATCCGTACATAGGTGCCCGGCAGCAGTCTGATGGCGCTGTATGGGCGCCGACCGATGAGGCCGAGAACACTCAGGCTGGCTCGACGCCGTGTTTTTGCGTAGCCGTACCGGCGGGTGTGTGTCTGACTGATGGCGATTGGCGTACGCACCGGGAGGGTGTACTCCCGCGCGAGCCGGGTCAGTATGTCCTGGAGGGGCGGGAAAATCGCCAGTATGTTGTGGTGGCTGCTCAGATGGTCCGGTTGGATGCCTGAGTCGATCAGGACTTCGATCTGTGCGCGGAGTTCCGTTTCGATTGCAGCAGTGTCGACTCTTCCCAGCTGGTCCATCAATCGGGTTAGTCCCAAAAAGAGGCCGCGATCGTTACAGATGGATCCCAGAGAACGGGGGGCTGTCAGGGGCGGTCCGCTGGTAATGTTGAGGTGGACACCGATGTCGAGGTGAGGAAAGCGTTCCCGCAGGGACGCAATTGCGTTCCGTGCCCTGGGAAAGTTGGTTAGCGCGCCGGTGGCGGTGACGTAACCCGTTCCGATTGCGGTGAGAATTGCCTGATCAATGCAATCGGCAGCCCCGAAATCATCTGCCGTGACGATGAGGCGGCGTGCTTCGCTGTTCATGGTTGCGTACACCTGTTCAAGGTACCGTTATGGCGCCAGACAGACAAATCGATGGGGGGCCCGGTTGGTTGTGTGGTACAAAGAACCACTAAAGTATATCGCCTTCAAAATTATTCGGTCCACGACCGAAAAAAGTCTTTACGTCCGGGAATTTCTCGTCTATCGTTATCAGCTATGAAAGAAATGACGCGCCATTGGCCCGGCAGGATCTATCTGATTCTGCTTCTGTTGTCCATTATTGGGTTTATCGCATTTCTTGCGATGGGTGGGACCGACGCCGATGCGAACGGTGATCCGGTAATTGTGTTCGGCTGGATGACCATGCCGCTTTTTGCGGGGGTGGTCTTTGTGGTCTTCTGGCTGGTGACCTACCTGGTCTATTTTTTCGCCTTCTGGCCGTACCGATAGGAGATAATCATGGGTTTTACACTATTTGCTCTGACGGCATTCGGCGCCGTAATTGTCTTTATGGCCGCCTACGGCTACCGTATTTCTGCCAAGACGGCAGAAGACTATATGCTGGGTGGCCGCACTATCGGTGTCGTGGTCATGTTCTTCTTTGTCCTCTTTGCTATCAGTTCAGCCTGGACCTTTTACGGTTTCCCGGGACTTCTCTATACCGAAGGACCGGGGTATGTCATGTTCATATGGGGAAGTGTTGCCGGTTTTGCCGGACTCTATATGTTTTTTGGTCCCCGCCTGTGGGCTCTGGCCAAGATAAACCGCTTTCTCTCGCCGGTAGAGGTCCTTGCGGAGCGGTATGAGTCCAAAACGCTGCGCTTTGTTCTTTCTGCCAGTATTCTTCTGTTTATCGTTCCGTATGTAGGTATTCAGCCCCTTGGTGTAGGCGCCGGCTTTCAGGCTCTCACGGGGCTGCCGGCCATCTGGGGCGCCGTGTATACAGCGGCGATTCTGATTGTGCTGGTTCTGCTGGGGGGTATGCGCATTGTCGCCTGGGTCAATATCTTTCTGGGAGTTGTCTATGTAACGGCTCTTCTTGGAAGCCTTGTCTGGGTTGTTGCGGCTCTCTTTCCCAACGGCGGCCTGGTGGAGGCGGTGCAGATTCTGCAGGAGCGTTCGCCGGACCTTCTCAGCTCGCCCGGTCCGAATGGTCAGTATACATCGGTTGTATTGGGGGGAACCTTTGTCGTCGGTCTGCTGGCCTTTGCCTGGCCCCACGTCGCAATAGGATGCATGACCGCCCGGGACAAGAGTCTCTTCAAGTGGTTTCCCCTGTTGATCTTTGTCTTCGGCGGGCTTTTCTTCTATATCATTCCCTTTATTTGGGGGTCTATCGTTGCCCCCGCGGCGATTCCCCTTTCGGAGTTGGCGGAAATGGCCGCCGCAAACGGGGTGCCCCTGCAGGAGGAGGCGGACCGGGTGGTTCAGACCATTATTGTCCGCAGCCTGCCTGAGTGGTTTGGTGTGTACGTGCTTTTGGGTGTCATCGCCGCGGCGGTGAGCACCGCGGCGGTGCAGTTAATGACCTCCAGCGTTATTGTCAGTCGTGATGTTATCCAGGGATTTTTCAAACCCGAGGCGTCGGACAAGGAGATTACAACCTGGGCGCGATGGTCCGTGGTGGTGATCGTTGTTCTCAGTACGATAATCAGCTTCTTCAACCAGGGGGCCATGGCGCTCTATCTCACCGATGTCAGCGTTCCCGGTTTTGCCCAGTGGGCGCCGGCGCTTGTGGGGGGGCTCCTCTGGAAGCGCGGTACGCGACAGGGAGCCATTGCCGGTACCGTTGCCGGTGTAGTTTTCCTTGTCGTCTCGCTGCTTCTGGTTGTGGACGGAGAACGGATTCTTGTGGTAGGACATCCCGTCCTCGGCAGTCTCTTTATCAACACGATTGTGTATATAGTGGTCAGCAAGCTGACCCCCCGGCCCGGCGAGGCGATTGAGCGGCAGTTCTTTGATGAAGTGGAAGATTACCTTCGGGCAGAATCCGGTTCGTGATCGGGAGTGTACAGTATGGCCGACGGTAAGACCTTTCGACTGATTTTCAACCCTGAAGGGGATGCCACCGACGTGGTGGCCTACGGTGCCGCTGTGGCAGAGGGACGCATCGCCGGAAAGTATCAGCTTTCCACCACGGCTGTCCCGGATACACTGATAGTGCAGACCAGTCGGGTGAAGGGCATCATTGCCGGGGCGGACGTGAAGATTGACCGGGATGCCGCCACCGCTCAGGGTATTCAGCTGGCCAGAGCGGCACGACAGGGCCGCAACAGCGCCCGGGCGGTGGGAACCATCCAGCTCAGTGACGTTATGAACAGGGGCTCCCGTGACTTTGATGCCCGCCCCGTAGAGCCCGATGATCCGGCGGTCATTCTTTATACCTCCGGAACAACGGGAAATCCCAAAGGCGTTACCCTGACGCACAGGAACTTCTGGTTTCAACGGTCTACCGTGGTTTCGTCAATTCTGACCTTTGCGCCGGAGGACAAGGTGGTGGGGGTGCTGCCCCTGTACCATGTGTACGGTCTGGCAAACGGAATGGTGCCGACCATCGGCAACGGTGCGTGTCTTGTCATGATTGCCCAGTACAGTCCCCAGACGCTGCTTGATACTATTGCCGATGCAAAGGCGACGATCATGCCGGCTATTCCCAGCATGTACCAGCATCTCTTGGCAATTGCCCGGGCCCGAAAGACCAGTATGCCCAAAAGTCTGCGTTCCTGTGTGTCCGGAGGGGCCCCGCTGCCATTGAAGGTTCTGCAGGACTTCAAGGATGTCTTTGAAACACAGATTGTGGAGGGGTACGGCCTTACCGAGACCACTTCCAGCGTCTGTGCCAACGGGCGGACGGGAACGCTGAAAGAGGGAAGTATAGGCCCCGTAGCCGAGGGCGTTGAGATGGCTATCTTTGATGATAACGACCAGCCGCTGTCGGACGAACAGGTCGGCGAGATTGTCATTCGCAGCGACACGGTGACTCCCGGGTACTGGAACAATCCGGAGGCTACCGCAGAGGCAATCAACTCCGACGGCTGGTTTCACACCGGAGATCTGGGATACCGCGATGAGGATGGTTTCTACTTCATTACCGACCGCAAGAAGGACCTTATCATCCGGGGTGGATTCAATATCAGCCCGCGGGAGGTGGAAGAGGTGATCATGCTTCATCCAAAAATTGCCGACGCCGCCGTTGTGGCAGCTCCGGACAAGCATGATCAGGAGATGGTGAAAGCCTTTGTGGTTCTCCATGAAGGCGAAGAGATGACTGAACGGGACGTAATGGACCACTGCGTGGATACTATGGCGCCCTACAAGAGACCCAAGTCGGTCATATTCGTAGACACCCTTCCCAAGAGCGCCACCGGAAAGGTGCTGCGGACGGAGCTCCGGGGCGAAGCGGAAGACCGGCGTCTTGTAACGAGGGACGAATAATGTTTGGACGAAAAAAGAAGAACGAACAACAGGGCGGTGAAACCGGTGGAAGCGGTGCGGCAGCGATTGGCCTGGGAGCGATGCTGGAGGAGATTACCCGGAAGTATAAGCGCCGGGAGGCCCTTCTCTTTGAAGGGCGCAGCATTCCCTACGCTGAACTCAGCGAGAACGTCAACCGTGTTGCCGGCGGGCTGGAGGCGCTGGGTATAGCACAGGGTGACCGGGTTGCCATGATGCTCCCCAACATTCCCGAGTTTGCCTACACCTTTTTCGGAATACAGAAGCTTGGAGCCGTGGCGGTACCCTTCAACACAATGTACAAGGGCCGGGAAATCAGCTTCATCCTCCGGGACTCAGGGGCCCGGGCTATTGTCTGCCTTTCAAACTTTGCCAACCTGATCAACGAGATAAAAAGCGAGTGTCCAGACCTGGAAAACGTTATTACTACCGGACAGCGGACGCTGGTGTTCATTGATCCTGACTCCACGGTCAACGTGCAGCTGGTAGTGGAAAAGACGAACTTTGAAACTGCCGAGTCGGTCTTTCACATTATGGGTGAAATCCTGGTGAACACGTTCAAGGCGGCCGGTGTGGACGACGCGTGGTATAAACACCAGGGTGCGGTGCGGGCCCACGGAAAGAAGCTTGCGACTATCCTGGTCAGCGAAATAGAGAATCTCTACGTCGTGAATGTGGTGGCCTTTCTGAAAAATATGGACACCGACCCGCTGTTCAAGGTGCTCTGGGTACCGCCGGAAATAAAGGACAAAGCGGTTGAACCGACCACCAGCGTGGAAGGGGAGTCCGGGAAAACACTGACTATTGAAGGGTTTCGGGATCTGCTGACAGTGGAGTTTACCCGCGCGCTGGGCGTCACCTTCGAGGCGGGCGACCTTACCCGGGATGAACAGATGGCATACGAAAAGAACCGCGCCCTGGCGGGGCGGCTGTAAGACCAGACCCGCCGTCCAGGGGCCCGCCGCGCGGCCCGTCCCACCGATCCGGAAAAGGCACCGGGGCGGGTGAAGTGCCCCGGTGAACCGGATGGTTCAACATAGATTCTCAGAAGCTTTCGTATTCGTCTTCGTGGTCCTGTGTTGCTGTCGCGCCGGCTGCCACTTTTCCGCTCTGTTGATGTGCCGGGGCGGAAAGGGCTCGGGGCGCCGCCGGGATACCACCGCCGGTACCGTCTATACGGAAGAAGGCGATAGTGTTCTGCAGCTGCTCCGCCTGTCCACTCAGCTCTTCGGACATGGAAGCCATCTCCTCAGAGGCGGAGGCGTTGCGCTGCACCACCTGATCGAGCTGGAGAAGGGCCTGATTGATCTGCTCCGCTCCACTGTTCTGTTCAGAACTGGCCGCACTGATTTCCTGGACAAGCTCGGCGGTCTTGCGAATATCCGGAATGATACCGGTGATCATCTCACCCGCTTTTTCGGCGATAGCTACGCTGCTGGTGGAAAGCTCCGCGATCTCTGCCGCCGCTTTTTGACTGCGTTCGGCAAGTTTGCGCACTTCGCTGGCCACGACGGCAAACCCCTTGCCGTGTTCACCCGCCCGCGCCGCTTCAATCGCGGCGTTCAGGGCGAGAAGGTTGGTGTTTCCGGCAATTTCATCGATAATCTTGATCTTGTCGGATATTTCCCGCATGGCCTGCACCGTCTGGGTAACCGCCTGCCCCCCCTCGTCGGCGTTGTGAGCCGAGTTCTGGGCAATCTTTTCCGTCTGCATGGCGTTATCGGAGTTCTGGCGAATGTTGGCGCCCATCTCTTCCATGGACGAAGAGACCTCTTCGGCGCTGGCGGCCTGTTCGGTTGCGCCTTCGGAAAGCTGCTGCGCCGTTGAACTCATCTCTTCGCTGCCGGAGGCGACGTTGGACGCAGCGGTCTGAACGTCCCGGACAACGTCTACCAGCTTGTCGCGCATGTCCTGCAGAGCCAGCGCCAGGACGCCGATTTCGTCTTTCTGCTGGACACTGAGTGTTGCGGTGAGATCACCTTCCGATAGCTTTTCGGCAAAGGTGACGCCCTGATAGACCGGTTTGGTGATCCCTTTGGTCAGGACGAGCCCCAGAGAAAACGCCAGGATAACTCCAACGATGATACCGATAATGGCGATGCGCTGGACCCGAACACCGTCCGCGACGGCCTGTTCAACGGCCTGGACGGCTACGGTCTGGTTGATTTCAATGATTTCATCCAGGAGGGCAACTGCTGCCTGCTGGCGCTCTACGGCGATACCCATGGCCTGCTCGTTGAGGTCGTCAAATATGCCGTCAACCCGGTCGGCTTCGTCAAAGAGGACATCGAAGAGTTTGAATACCTCTTCCGCATCAGGGGCCATTACCGTCCGGTACTGGTCCAGTGCCGCCTGGGTGTCGCCCCGCCGCATTGCCGCGCGGATGATATTTACGCTTTCATGAAAGGGGTCGTGATACTGGTGGACCTCGTTAAGGGTGCGTCCGATGGTAGGGTTGGTCGTCTCGTAGTCCGCCATCCAGCGGCCGAAGTTGCACGCCGTCGGGTCGCCGCCGCCCTCAAATTCCTGACCCGTCAGGATGAAGTTGGTTACCTGACTCATCAGTGCGTGGTGGTCACCAATAAAACCGGAAATTCGACCGACGTATTCATCGGTGTTGAGAATATCAGTTTCCTCAATTGTCCGGGAGCCTTCCATAAAGACGTTGTTGACCTCCGCCCAGCTGTTCCACGCTGAAACAAACTCGATCCAGAGCTCCGCCTCCCGGGGCGTCTGTGGCAGCGGTTCATAGATATCCCAGGCAAGTTGGTAGTTCTGCCGGGACAGGTCAATATTGGCGTATTGCTGTTCCCGCTGTTCCAGGGTCATTCTGGGGTTCAGCAACGACCGCAATGCAATGCGAATGGCGTTGCTTTCCGATTTGATAATCAGCAACGATTCCACACTGGGCAGACGGACTTCACCGATTTCATAGACATGGTCATTCAGTTGGGTTGCCCCCTGCCAGCCAAAAAAACCGACAACGAGGACTATGGCGGCCACGACGGAGAACCCGCCGATGAGCTTGACGCCTAATTTGATGTTCTTCATATCTTGAATCGTAGTGTGCCGTCTCTGTATTTGCAAGAAAAATCGATACTATTTCCCCGACATTGCGACAGCCGGATATTCTCAGGTGGCGCGTCGCCGCCGCCTATTCCCTTCCAGGACCGGCTGCAACCACCTGCCGGTCAAGAAAGCGTTTGAAAATAACCATGCTGGCGACCCAGGCCAGCTCTGAGGTTACAAGAAACGTGCTTACTTCCGCAGAGAAGTACAAGTACGCCAGAACGATGACAATGGCCGTGTTGTTGACACCGCTTCCCAGGGCGTAGCTGACGCGGTCCCGCCGGGACGTCCGGGGAAAGAGCATCCACCCGAAGGCGTAGTACAGAAGAAACAGGACAATTGTCACCGCTACAAATATCCCGGCTTCCAGGGCGTGTTCAATTATAAAGGTCTTTTGCTTGCTGATAACCAGCATCACCAGAATACCGATGGCGGGAACCACGAAAAGGGAATCATGTTTTCGCAGCCACCCGGCAATCGGGTATCGCCGCAGGGGAATATGGGCAACCAGAGGGATGAAGACACTTATTATCAGAGTGCGGAAGATTGAAAGAATGTCGAGTTCGACCTGTCGTGCCACGAAGAGTTGCAACACAAGGGGAATGAGAAAGGGTGCCAGAAAGGCGCTGATCACGACAATAAGAATAGACAGCGAGACGTTGCCGTTATAGATGCCGGCAACTCCCGGTGATGCAACACCGGCAGGCGCCAGGCTGAGCAGGAGTACTGCCGTCGCCAGGGCGGGGTAGACGCTGTTGGTGAGGAGCCACAACAGAATGGCCAGTACCGGATACCTGAGAACGTAGAAAATTACCGGGTGCCACGGAGAAATTGCCCGCACTTCTTCCATGGATATCTGGAACGAAGAGACGAAAATGAGTACCGCCAGAAAGAAGATCATCGCCGATGCGGGGATGAGTTCCACTCCGGGCACAACGAACCCGAGGGCAACGCATGAAAGAAGAACAGTAACAAATCGTCTCCGGAGAAAATGAGCAATGTTCACGATGGTTCACAGTAGCCTTTCTGTATGTTTTGGTGCAAGTGCTCCGAAACCAATTGACAATGCGTTCGTAATGCGGTTGTTTATACGGTAAGGTCTTCAGGGAGGGGTTCCACATGACCATAACAATCATACTGAACGGCGATATTGAAACGTGCTGTTCTTTTCACGCATCCGACGAGATAGAACCGATGGTTCATGAATGGATCGGTGACGGCCATACTTTGCGGGTCATCAACCTGGAAGACCAGAGCGGACAACAGGAATCCTGGACACCCGACGCCATCGGGGCAACTGCCCTACGCTACTTTCGCGACCAGGCGTATCCTCTGGTCTACATTGACAATACCCTGTTCACCTTCGGCGCCCTGCCCAGCAAGAAAAACCTGAACGCCTGCCTGGCCGGCGAAAAGGAATACGGCGTCACCGAAGCAGACATCGTCGCCGCCGCCAAAGCTATGGACCTGCCGCCGCCGGACATTCAATAATACGACCAGCCCTTCATCGCCTCCTTTTCTATTTTGAACTTCGTTCCGCCGGAGCGCGCCGGGTGTACCCGAAGAATCACTCCGGATCGGTCGGGTAGAGGGGCATCCTCTCGGACCGGTAGACCCGAAAGCCGCGCCAGCTTGAGCTGTCGGTGTCTTTCAGAACCAGCTCGTGCACCACCCGGGCGGGAGACTCACCGGTGACCTCCACAATGTGGGCGGAAATCTTCATGTCGTTCACCTCCATCGCTTCCAGATCAAAGAGGGGAATTGGCCGGCCCTCCCGGTCCCGGGAAATACCGCCGAAGGTTATCAACCGGTTGCCGTTGGCCAGGTAGTCAGCATCACCGATAAAGGGGGTAAACAGTTCTGAGCCCCTCTCCGTCCCGTACTGCCACAGCTGCCGTACCGTTCCTTCGGCTTCGTCAACCTCGTATTCCACCGCCCGGGAGTAGTTCTCCTCCGGTGGAAGGGAACTCGTGTAGGAGCGGTGGTTGCCGTTGTCGTAGACCAGGAGCCGCATCGTTTCCAACGGCCCGCGCGGGGTGGTGACTGTGGCGCCTTCAGCTCTCGTGCCGTCAGGTGTGGTTCCGGCGCCGGCAGCACCGTCCCCGCCGTTTCCGGTCCAGACCGCGGGGGCGTGCTGGCCCCAGGACCACTCAAAAGGCTCTCCCACAGGTTCCAGCAAAAAGGGCAGAAAGGGTTCATTCCAATGATCGTGCGCGCCGAGGATCCATTTCACTACACCCGTGGAGTGATCAACTTTTACCAGTGCGCTCTGGTCCCGACCGGATACGACAAAGGAGCGGTCGCGGTCGTCCCACGCAACACCGTTCAGATGTAGCCAGTCCTCGTCGGCCAGGTTGATGGGTTGCCGGGGCCGTCTCGGGTCAAGAAGCTCCCGAAAGTCCCAGCTTCGGACGGCGGCGCCGGATAGGCGGTCCAGCTCGACGACTCCGTCATCGTAGGACCCCGGTGCCGCCGACAGCACCAGCAAATTGCCGCCGGGCAGTTCAATGGCGTCATGGTGAATACCCTCCGGTGCGGTCCACTCCCGGCCGTCGGTACGACCCAGCATGTCCATGGTCATCAGCGTCTCGTTGCGTTGAATCAGCAGGGATCCGTCCTCCAGGCGGCACAGAACGTGACGGGTACCTTCCGGAAGAAACCATCGCACCCTGCCAAAGCGGTCAACCGCTGCGGGAAGGGACCGATACTCCTGGTCATCGTCGTACCTGCCCAAATTCAGAAAGGTGACCCCCGGTGACACCAGATCGGGCAAGGGCGTTGTCAGCTGCAGCTCAGGAAAGTCCGAAGGCAGCGGCTCCGTCTCCACCCTCAGCTCCCGGGTTCTTTGCGAGCCGCTGGAAAAGGTCAGCGTTACTGATATGCGGTTGTTGTGGTCGGGATAGAGACCCAGGACCGGTACCGTCTGCACTCTCCGACGTTCCTTTGTTTGGAAGGACAGGTCTTCACCATCCAGACCGTGAACGGTAATACCGACGGTGACGGGACGAACCGTCCGGACTCGCAGTTCCGCCCCCAGAGGCTGCTCTGCGGAGAGCTCAATCTTCATCCTGTCACCGGTAGGCGGAAATACAATAACCAGCGGTACCACAATCGGCAGCAGCAGAATCAGAACAATCACCGCCCGAGCGCGACGGGACAGAACGGCATATTTCATATCGCCGGATAATAAAGGGCCTCACTGACAGGTACAAGGGCTGTATACACAATCCTGTTGCGCCGCCTCATCCGACAAGCCGGACAGACCAGCCAGGTCGACCATCACGCCGCCCGCGCCTTTTGCCTCCTTCCGTTTCCTTTGCAATCGGGTCATCCGTCCGCCGCGACGGAAG
>CAZCAE010000009.1:0-81254 GCA_964496635.1 uncultured Spirochaeta sp. | reverse complement strand
CCCGGACGGGACTTTCACCCGCTGGAATGGCGCAGCTTTCACGGCGCACCATACCCAGAATATACCACATCCTCGTCTTGGCGTGGGTCCTGTATAATGTTACAGTCACAAAGCATATTCATACGCAAGGAGGAAATGAGATGAGCACCGTAAAATTCTTACTGCCCGAGGAGCGCGTTCCAAAAGCGTGGTACAACATTCAGTCAGATCTTCCGGAACCGGCGGCGCCGGCACGACACCCCGGAACACACCAGCCCCTGGGACCGGATGATCTCGCGCCCCTTTTCCCTATGGCGCTCATCATGCAGGAGGTCAGTCAGGAACGGGAGATTGAAATTCCCGAAGAGGTCCGGGAAATATACCGGCAGTGGCGCCCTACTCCACTTTTTCGGGCGCGGCAGCTGGAGAAGGCGCTGGATACCCCCGCGAAAATCTATTACAAGTACGAGGGCGTCAGCCCCACCGGATCGCACAAACCCAACACGGCGGTACCCCAGGTCTTCTATAACAAGCAGGAAGGGGTAACCCGTCTCACCACCGAAACGGGCGCCGGCCAGTGGGGCAGTTCTCTCGCTATGGCGGGTGCCATGATGGGAGTTGAGATTGAGGTGTACATGGTTCGCGCCAGCTACGACCTCAAACCGTACCGCCGGGGCATGATGGAAGTCTTTGGTGCCAACGTTACTCCCAGCCCCAGCGACAAAACCGATGCCGGCAAGGCGATTCTGGCGGAACACCCTGACTCACCGGGCAGCCTCGGCATCGCCATCTCCGAAGCGGTAGAAATGGCCGTGAAACATCCCGGGACGCATTATGCCCTGGGCAGCGTTCTCAACCACGTCATGGTTCACCAGTCCGTCATCGGACTGGAAGCAATTGAACAGATGGAAATGACCGGAGATTATCCGGATGTTATCGTTGGTGCCACCGGCGGTGGCAGTAATTTCGCGGGAATTTCCTTCCCCTTTATCGGAAGAAAGATTCGGGGTGAACGGGACGTCAGGGTTGTGGCGGTAGAACCGGCAGCGTGTCCCAGCCTCACCAAGGGCTCCTTCGCCTACGACTTCGGTGACACAGCCCATCTTACGCCACTTCTCAAGATGCATACTCTGGGCAGCACATTTATTCCACCGTCCATTCACGCCGGGGGTCTGCGGTACCACGGCATGTCACCGCTGGTAAGTCACCTGCATCACGCCGGAATTGTTGAGGCTACCAACTACGACCAAGTTGAAACCTTCACCGCCGGTATTCAATTTGCCAAGACCGAGGGCATTATTCCCGCACCGGAAGCAAATCATGCCGTTGTCGGGGCCATCAAGGAGGCGCTGAAGGCAAAGGAAGAGGGCGTTTCCCGAACAATCCTCTTTAACCTTTGCGGTCACGGACACTTTGACATGCAGAGCTACCTGGATTTCATGGCCGGTAAGCTCCACGCCTACGAGTATCCGGAAAGTGAAATTGCCATGGCCCTGGCGGGCCTCCCGGGAGTGAAAGAGTAACGGACGCGAACAAGACATATCCGAGCGGTATCGAAAACGGTACCGCCGGTCTTCCGGCGACACTGATCTTCCTGCAGAAAGAAAAGGAAATACCCATGAACTACAACAGAATCAAACAGGAAGCCTACGACGCCAACGTCAGCATCGTCGAAGCGGGTCTGGTATTACTGACCTGGGGCAACGCCAGTGTCGCCGACCATGAGACAGGAGTCTTTGCCATTAAACCCAGCGGTGTTGCATATAATGACATCACTCCGGAATCGATGGTCATTGTAGAAATATCCAGCGGGAAGACCGTTGCCGGAGACCTCAGACCGTCTTCCGATACGGACACCCACGCCGAATTGTATCGGGCTTTCGACCGTCCCGGTGCAATCGTGCACACCCACAGCCACTATGCAGTCTGCTACGCCCAGGCACTACGGGACGTTCCCGCTCTGGGGACTACCCACGCCGACCACTTCCGCGGCGCCATCCCCGTCACCCGGGACATGACACCGGAAGAGGTCTCCGACGGTTATGAGCTCAATACGGGGAAGGTGATCGTGGAGTGTTTCCGCACCCGGGGAATTTCAGAACACAATGTACCGGGCGTACTGGTTGCCCGACACGGTCCCTTTGCATGGGGTTCCTCCGGAAAAAAGGCGGTGGAAAACGCCATCGTTCTTGAAGAAGTTGCCCGTATGGGCCTCCACACCGCCGCCCTCGCCCCCCAGATCACCGGAGCACCGGCCTGCCTGATGGAAAAACACTTCACCCGCAAACACGGCCCCAACGCCTATTACGGGCAATAGTTTTGCCTGCCGTGTTCGGCAATCATGGAGTATAATCGGCTTTGCGCAACGTGGTTATCAGGTCGGTCAGGGACTCGTGTGGGCCCTGGGGAAGTTCGTCTCCAAACTCTTCCAGGACCAGACCGAGTCCGCGATATTCACGGTCGGAAACCATGACCGCACCGGAGTCAAGCACGCCGGAAAAAAGATCCACCAGGCATGCAGCTATTTCCTGGGCGCCATCCATGTTGAACTGTTCCGTCAGACGCAGATAGATCTGTGTGCCCAACTCGGGAAGGGCGATGTACCGGCCGAAAGCGTGAGCGCTTTCATGCATTAGCGCTTCCAGGTGGGCCGTCGTATACGACCGAAGTTCCTTAAGAAATGAGTCTCGGGGTGTCATTGGTTATCAGGATATCGGGTAGGTCTGAATATGTCACCACGGTGGTCGAAACAAAAAATCATCGCTATCCTGAAGGCAAATTATGAAGAGAAACAGTGAGGTCCGGGACACAATTCAGAACCATTGGACCGAGTCACTCCCCGGAGAACTCTCGGCGGGCCGGGCTGCGGTACTTCTTGAAGGGGGTATGCTGTCGGTGTGCCTCCGGGAAGATAGGCTTCTGCTGGTTGCCGCGTCCGGCGAGGGCTTTACGAGTGGCCCGGGTGCCCTGGACATTCTTGTTGCCCGTCTGTTGCGGGGAAGCCCCCGGCTGCCGGTCGTGTCCGAAGCGGACACCGGAAAAAGAGAAACGCCCCCCTACCGGGTGCCGTTGCCAAAAGAAACGCTTGTACGGTTTACGGACCCGCAGCTCTTCTGGATGTTTCTGGCGGGGCGGCTTGGTGACGGCGGTCGGAGCGATTACCTGGGAAGGCGAAACAGGATTGTGGATACTACAGAGGTTACCGGCGAAATGCTCGCCCGGGATGCCGAGTCCGGTCGATTGTGGGTCTGCAAAGCCGAATGGACGCGACGTGATGCAGGACAACCGGAAAACCTTCGTGTTTCCTGGCTTGTCCGGGAAACGGCGGTCGATTCATCGGCAAGTTCCAGCGGCCCCGGGAAAGACCTTGCCCGCTCCCTGTACCGACTGCAGAACGCATTTCGGAGTGCCGGTTTTCACGATTGCCGGGTTGGAATATCCCGCCAGGGTATTTCCCGAATCGACGGAAAAAGAGTTCTGGTTCGTCTGGTCACGGAATACTGGGAAGGATTCTGGCCGAAAGGAGCGTTGGAGAGAGTTCAGGAGGAACTCGGGCGCCTACACGCCCACAGAAACGGATTGAATGATGAAGGCGCTCATCCCGTCGGTGACACGAACCGTTCGGGACCCCCGGGGGTCCCATCCGTCGTTACCGTAGCCATACTTGAAATGGAATTGAAACAGCAAGGACTGCTCTCGTTGGCCTTTAGGCTACCGGCAAGCAGAGAAGAGCAGCTCGGCGGATATGCAATACGCACTATTTATGCCTTTCTCGCCCAGGGAGGACGTAGCCTTCGGTCTTTCGTCGATTCAGCCTATCGATCGGGCGAGCGTTTTCGAGCCTTTTCAACCGTCTACTACGCCTTGGGGGCAAACGAACGGACACGAATAGACCGGGTTCTCGGTCCTCGACGACTCGCAGCGCTCGCCGACGCAAACCGGCTCTTTCGGGGCGGTGACCCCGGCGTGTCGGGCGGCCCCATCCGGCAGGGCAGTTCTTCAGTAAAAGAGCCGTGGCGAATCGCCGCCGTTGCGGCGGAAACTCTTATCGGAGAGTACGCCCGATCTACCCGGCGCCGGGGCTACGCCGCGGACGCACAGTGTATGAAGATCCTCGATACATACTACATTTCCCCTCGGAGCAACAATCTTCGGGAGATCTGGGACCGACGGCGGCAAGATCCAGAACTGGAACGCCTCCTTCAGGATGGGCGGTTATCTCTCCTGCGCATTTACGGACGCAACCTTCCCCGGGCGGTATTGGTGGATGCCGCGACAGGTACAACGGAAGGGGCAAAACGGCGCATCGCCGCAATATTCTCGCGGCGGGGTCGACGCCTCTTTCTGGAAGATGTGGATGTCCTGGAAGAGGCGATCCGACGCGGAGATTCCATTGAGTGGGATCGGCTGCTGGCCGCCCAGGAGCAACTCACCGCGCTGGCCCGTCGGATTCAGCATTAGTTTCGCATTGTGGTGGCCCTGGATGCGGTGGCCCTGATGCGGTGGCCGGCGACTCGAAACCACGTACAAAATGAGTTACACTTGACGTATATGCCACTCGTCAACCGCGCTGTCTTTGCCGGTCGGTGGTATCGTGACGAACCGGCCGGCCTGGAGCGGGACCTTCTGAAGTTCCGGGCGGATGCCGCTGCAGCAGCCGCAGTCATCGGTATCGACACCCCACCACCGGCAACAGGGTCCTCAATAACCGCAGCGGTACTGCCCCACGCGGGACTCAGTTTTTCCGGTCGTGGAATAGCCCACGCCTTTCTCCACGATTCTATTACCTCGGTCACCAGGGTGCTGATACTCTCACCGAGCCATTATGAACCGCTTACCCCGGATCACCTGCATGTGGAGACCTTTGACAGTCACGAAACGCCGCTGGGCGATCTGCCCGGGTTTCCCCGGCTGGGAAGAACGGTACTGGACGACGGAGCGGGAACGGCAGTGGCCGCAGATAAGACCATCGAGAAAGAGCACGGTACTGAGATGTTCCTGCCCTTCATCAGGAAATGGATCGGCCGGCCGGAGGTTGCCATGGTTCTCGTTCCGCCCTGGAGCGGTTCCACCGTACTGAAAGAGTGGGCCCGCCTGCTGGCGCGGGGTCTCATTGACAGTCCCGGCGAACCCTCGTCCCGACGTGTGCTGATTATCATGAGCAGTGATTTCACCCATTACGGCAGACGGTTCGGTTACACTCCCTTCGGCACTTCTGGTGTGACGGAGGCGGTCCGGAAAGATGATCTCGATGTTGCCCGAATGGTGACAGACGACGATACGGCCGGTCTGGACAGACGCATGGAACGGCCCCTGACCGTATGCGGTCGCTATCCGATCAGGCTGGGTATGGAGCTTTCCAACCTGCTGTGTCGGTCCGTCCCGAGCGCCGACGGGAGCAACGCTACCCGACGCATCGCAGACTATTACACTTCCCGGGACGTGACCGGTACCACAGACCCCGATTTTGTCTGCTATTGCACCATACTGTTCGAGGAGAGTCGGAAATGAAGCGGCTGCTTGAGTACGCCGAGAACGCCCTTGATTCGATCGTCAGATCTGCGCCTCTGCCACCGTTGCCGGAGATGCACGAGCTGGATCATGATTACGGAGCTTTCTGCACCCTGAAGATTCGCGGGAACCTGAGAGGTTGCATCGGTAACTTTGCCGGCGTCGCCCCCCTGCGGGAGGTTCTGCCCCGGGTTATCCGGGAATCCGCTTTCAATGATCCCCGCTTTCCTCCGGTGACTCATCTGGAGCTGCCGGATATCTCCGTTTCGCTTTCCATTTTGTTTTCTGCTGAACCTGTCGGTTCCGTCGCAGCCATACAGCCCGGTCGAGACGGTGTAATCCTGCAGGTGGAGCGTCGGCGGGCAGTTTTTCTGCCGGAAGTTGCAACAGAACAGGGGTGGGACCGGGAAATGCTGCTGGAAGGTCTCTGCCGGAAGGGAGGGCTCCCACCGGGTTCGTGGAGGCGGGACGACGCCCGGCTGGAGACTTTTCGGACCCTTCACATCTTCAGAGATGCCGTCGATACGGCGGTGATTCACGTTGAGGGCAGTGAAGCGTGAGCACACCGAAGCGACTGGACTGTGATTTCTGTGAACACCGCTGCTCTTTGAGAGACGGGCAGATGGGCCGGTGCAGCATCAGACGACGGGAAGGCGATACAATCCGTACGGTAAACTACGGTGAACACGTCTCGCTGGCGGTAGACCCAATTGAAAAGAAACCTCTCTATCACGTCCTTCCGGGAGCGCAGGCACTTTCCAGCGCCCTGTACGGCTGTAATTTCACCTGTACCTTCTGTCAGAACTGCTCGATTTCCCAACCGGAGCTCTACAAGTCTCTCTCAACACGCTACATATCCCCACGGGAACTGGCTGCGGAACTCAAACGGGGTGGGTACCCCGTAGTGGCGTTCACCTACAGTGAACCGACGGTCTGGCAGGACTACATGCTTGACGCCGCCGCGGAGGTAAAAAGGGTGGACGGGCTATCCGTGATGGTCACCAACGGCTTCTTTACCGAGGAAGCACTGGAGAGAATGGTGCCCCTCATCGATGCCTTCAATATCGACCTCAAGGGCGACGAATTGTTTTACCGGAAACTGTGTGGCGGCCATATGGAACCGGTTATCCGGAATATTCGCCGACTGGCCGACGGCGGGACGGGCCACTCCCGGCAGCCAATCCTGGAAGTGACAACGATGCTCATGGAAGGGGAACATACAGAAGAGGTTATTGTCGATCTGGGACATGCGCTGGACGATGCGGGAGTGCAGGTGTGGCACCTCAGCGCCTTTTACCCGGCATACAGGATGAGTAACCGGGCCGCGACCACACCGGAATTCCTTTCGGGCGTGTACGAACGGGTCCGGGCGGAGACATCTATCCCTCACATATACGCTTTCAGCCGTCGCAGGGCGCAGTATCAGCAGACATTCTGCCCGCAGTGCGGCGCACTGTGTATTGATCGTAGCGGTTTCGGGCTTACCGAAAACCATCTGGTCGGCGGCAGGTGCCCTCAGTGCGCCACGACTCTGTACGGTATTTTCTGAAAGTCTGCATTTCCGCCGGAAAGGATGATCCCGATCCGGAGGTTCCGGAATTGCTCCCGACGGCTGAACAGAGCGGCCAGGGGCACCGCCGCAGAAGGCTCTACAACCACCTTCAATCGTTCATAGATCAGGCGCATGGCGCTGCCGATCTGGTCATCCGTGACGGTGACAATGTCTTCCAGATGGTGATACAGGATCTCGAATGTTCGGTCCGAGAGGTTGGTACGCAGACCATCGGCAATAGTGTCTACCCGGGAGTTGGTGAGGCGGTGGCCCGCAGCAAAAGACCGGGCGGCGTCGTCGGCTCCGACTGGCTCGCATCCAAAGCACCGGAGTTCTCTTCCGGAGGTGCCGAAATGCCGGGCGGCAAGGCATGTGCCGCTCATGAGACCACCGCCACCAATGGGAGCCATCAGTATTTCCAGATCGGGGTGTTCGTGAAGAAGCTCCTTTGCCGCCGTGGCCTGCCCGGAAATGACCCGTTCGTCATCATACGGATGAATAAAGGCCGCTTTTGTCTCGGCCAGCACCGATTCCATAGTCTCTTCCCGGTCCTCTATATTCGGCCCGGATTCAATCACCCTGGCTCCGTACCCTTCCACAGCCGTCCGCTTTACCGCCGGAGCGTTTCGGGGCATCACGATAAAGGCCGGGACGCCCAGTCGCTGCGCCGCCCGGGCAACCGCCTGGGCGTGGTTACCCGATGAGTGGGTGGCCAGACCCCGGACGAGTTCGTCTTCGGAAAGAAGTGCCGCCGCGTTGGAGGCTCCCCGGATCTTGAAGGCGCCAACCTTCTGGAAGTTCTCACATTTAAAAAAGACCTCGCCACCGATCATGGCGTTGATAGCGCTGGATGTGAGCACCGGCGTACGGTGGACGAACGGAGCTATTCGGTCATGCGTTTCTTCGATGCCGGAACGGCTGAGCAAACCGGAAAACGTCGTCTTCATGGTTCAAAGAGTACGTTCAGATTCCTGGTCCCGCAAGGGTGTATTCGGCAACTCCCGTTCCAGAATCAGGCCGGCGTTTTTGACCGAACGGTAGAGCCACCGGTTAAGAATGCGCCGTCGGTCCGTCTCCGAAAGGCGCCAGGGGATCGCTTCCGTTCTGAGCCGGTCCCCCAGGCGGTTCAGGCAGATTGCCGCAGAGACGGAGATGTTGAGGCTCTCCACAAAGCCCCGCATAGGTATGCGCAGGTATTCGTCCGCTGTATCCAGAATCGTGTTGGAAAGACCTTCCTTTTCGGCTCCGAAAAAAATTGCTATTGGACCGTCTGTCAGACAAAGACCTTCCAGGTCCACATCATCCCGGTGCGGAGTTGTGGCGACGATACGGTACCCCGCCGAGCGGAGCGCCCGGACCGCCTCTTCGGTTCCCTCCGGTGACACCGCATCCGCCGGGGCGCGGTATCGGAAGAGGCTCAGCCACTGGGCAGTTCCCAGCTCGACTCCGGGGTTTACCTGATAGCGATTTCTGTTTTCGATGATGTGAACGTCCTGCACACCGAAGGCGTCGCAGGAGCGGAGGACGGCACTGCCGTTGTGGGGCTGATAGATGTCTTCTACTGCAGCGGTGATATATCTGCTGCGCTGGTCCAGCACATGCTGCATCCGCTCCCAGCGCTGATCCGTGACAAAGCGGCGAAGAACTTCTTCCTCGGCGACGAGGCGCTCAGCGCTCTTTCCCGTGTTATAAGGGTCTTTCATCGTGGCCGGAAGGGTATACCCCATGCAGACGGTGGACAAGTGGGCCGGCACACGGTACAACCTGAGGGGATGAAGAAAGAGATTTTCCGGCTGCCTGTTACTTCCGTAGATGCCCGTGGTCGGGGCTGCGGAAGCACCATTGCCGGTGACAATACCGAGCGCTCAGTCTTTGTGACGGGGGCGTATCCCGGCGATGTCGTAGACGTCCGGGTGCGGCGGCAGAAGGGATCGTGGCTGGGAGAGGTGCAGGCCTTTCACGCCGGCACAGGTCCGGAACGGCGACGCCCCTTCTGCCGCCATTTCACAGACTGCGGCGGGTGCTCCATTCAGGACCTCGCCTACCACGACCAGCTTGCTTTCAAGGAGGAGATCGTCGAGGCGGCCTTCGGAGACTACCCGGAGGTGGCGCTGCCGGCGGCGGCGCCGATTCTGGAAACTTCGTCGGAACGTCACTATCGGAACAAGCTGGAGTTCTCTTTCGGGGCCCAGCGGTGGCTGTCGGAAGAAGAAATTCGCGACGCCGAAACTATTTCCGACCGGCGAGGCCTTGGGTTTCACGCCGGGGGACGGTTCGATCGCGTCATCGACCTTCAGGAATGCCACCTTCAGCCGGAGCCTTCGGAAACGATCAGAACGTTCTTTCGGGAGCTGGCAGACCAGGAAAACCTGACCTTTTACAACGCCCGGGAGCACCACGGACTGATGCGGCTTCTGGTGGTGAGAACATCCTTGAGCGGAGAGACGATGCTTATCGTCATGTTCGGTGAAGACGATCCCGAAGGAATTGAAAGGGTCATGGCCGCAGTCCACCGGCGGTTTCCCGACCTGACCTCCCTGAACTACGTCGTCAACACCAGCAAGAACGACAGTCTGGGAGACCAACCGGTCCGTCTCTACGCCGGTGCCGAGTGGATCACCGAACAGTGCGGTCCCAACAGTCTGCGTATACGACCTAAAGCGTTCTATCAGACCAACCCGGAACAAGCCGTCCGTCTGTATGAAAGAGCCCTGGAGATGGCTGATTTACGGGGGCCCGAGACGGTCTTTGACCTCTACTGCGGTATCGGCAGTATTGCCCTCTTTGTCGCTTCTCACGTCAAGAATGTTGTCGGGATAGAGGTGGTGGAAGACGCGGTCACGGCGGCCCGGGAGAATGCGAAGCTCAACGGTATTGAAAACGCTACCTTTGTGGCGGGACAGGTTGAATCGGTTCTGCCGGAAGTGATCAGTCTTTTCGGTACGCCCGACACCGTCTTTCTTGACCCGCCCCGGGCGGGGTTACACCCCGGAGCGAGGAAGACCCTTCTGGAACTGGCGCCCCGGCGCATCGTTTACGTCAGCTGCAACGCCCGGACACAGGCGGCAGATATCAACGTTCTGTCGGAGCTCTACGGTGTGTCGGCTCTACAACCTGTAGATATGTTTCCCCAGACGCGCCATGTGGAAAACATCGCCGTCCTGGAGCTTGGGCAATAATCGGTATACACAATCATGTTGTAGATGGTGGGATAAACACCTGTGTCACCAAGACATCCGCAGTAATACAGGGTCGGGATACCGTAACTCACGACAAGGCAACAGATTCCTTGAATTGCTGCAACACGATTCTCTATACTGCCGGGGTCGAACCACGGCTCGTTGACAGGGTGACTCTCCCTTCGTACTCTTTCGGCATGAATCTCAAGAAAACACTCTCCCCCGCGGTGATTTTTCCCTCCATCGAGGCAACATCAAAAGAGGAAGCCATCGAAACAATGGTGAGCCTCCTCGCCGGTGCCCGGGGAGTTGGACCAATAGAACCACTGCTCCAGGTGGTCATGGAGCGGGAAGAGAAAGACAGCACCGGACTTGAGCACGGTATAGCCGTTCCCCACGGCAAGACCGACGCCGTCAACGACCTTATCGCCGGCATTGGTCGACTGACCGAGCCGGTAGAGTGGGAAACCCGGGACGGTGTTCCGGTTCGCATTCTGGTCATGACCATTTCACCTCTGGCCCGGACGGGACCGCATCTCCAGTTTATTGGCGAAGTTGTCCGCCTGTTGAAAGACGAATCGCACCGCGACGCTCTTATCAGCGCTGCCGGCGCCCGCGAGATGTATGAGATCATGACGCAATGACACACCACATGACTGTTCTCATTCTGCAGCTGGCGGTGCTGATCACCGCCGCCATGGTAGTGGGTCACACCTTCGAGAAATACCTCAAACTGCCCCGCGTCCTGGGTGAACTTGCCGCCGGGATGATTGTCGGCCCCTTTGCCCTGGGAAGCATCCACATACCCGCCCTAGAACAGGTACTTTTTCCCCTGGAAACGGGAAACGCCCTGCCGGTGAGTGTGGAACTCTACGGCGTGGCCGTTCTTGCTTCGGTGATTCTGCTCTTTCTTTCGGGGCTGGAAACGGACCTGCCCACCTTTCTCAAGTTTTCCGGTGTGGGCAGCGCCGTCGGCATAGGCGGCGTAGTAGCCTCCTTTGTCCTGGGCAACCTCACGGCAGTCCTCTTTTTGCCGGGGGTGCAGGGTTTCTTTGATCCCCAGGCGCTCTTTCTGGGTACCCTTTCCACGGCAACCTCCGTGGGAATAACCGCCCGGATTCTCTCGGAACGACGCAAGATGTCCAGCCCCGAGGGCGTGACCATCCTTGCAGCGGCGGTACTGGACGACGTGATCGGTATCGTCCTGCTGGCGGTGGTGGTGGCCCTGTCCCGGGTTCATACCGGCGCCGTGGATTGGGGGCAGATCGGCCGGATAGCCGCAAAGGCGTTCGGGTTCTGGATCGGCAGTACTGTTATCGGCGTGCTGGCAGCACCACGATTGGTAAAAGGGCTCAAGAAATTCGGAAACCTGGAGGAGATTGCCGGTATATGCCTCGGACTTGCTCTCCTTCTGGCGGGGCTTGCGGAAACGGTGGGTCTTGCCATGATCATCGGCGCCTACGTCATGGGGCTCTCCCTGAGTCAGACCGATGTGGCCGACCAGGTGCGGGAGCGTCTGCACGGCCTCTACGCCTACCTTGTTCCCGTCTTCTTCGCCGTCATGGGACTGATGGTGAACTTTCCGGCCCTTGTTCCGGTAGCGGTCTTCGGGCTCATCTTTACCGCAATGGGTATTGCCGGAAAGCTTATCGGCTGCGGCATTCCCGCCCTGGCCCTCGGCTTCAACGCCCGAGGCGCTTTCAGGATTGGCGCGGGCATGCTGCCTCGGGGAGAAGTAACCCTCATCGTGGCAGGTATCGGATTATCCGCCGGCGCTATCGGGCCTGACCTCTTCGGCGTCTCCGTCATGACCCTCCTTGTAAGCAGCATCATCGCGCCGCCGGTACTGATAGGAAGTTTTCGTGGCGGCTCGGGCCACCGCAAGGCAGATGATGCCGCAGCGGACAGGAGTACCCGTCAGGTCATCCTGGAGCTGCCGTCCCCGTATGCCGCGGATTTCGTCCGCATGCGCATTGTCGAGGCTTTCCGGAACGAAGGATTTTTCGTCTCCCGGGTGGACATGAATTCCCGGATTTACCGTATTCGCCAGGATGAGATCAACATAACCATGGTACAGCAGGACGCGGTCATTACCCTCTCCACTCCCTCGGCAAACGAGCAGCTTGTACGGCTTCTGTTGCTGGAAGAGCTCGTGGAGCTGAAGGAGCTTATCGGGGCCCTGGAGAATATGGGGCGTCGCTCGGGCACCCTGGGAGACGACCTGGTGGGAGGTATGTTTGGCGACGGTTGAACCGGGGAACATATGGGGACGGTATCGGGCGCGTCGGGGTCCGGTGGGTTTGGCGTTGGGGGGCGGTGGAGCACGGGGAATCGCCCACGTGGGTGTTCTGGAAGCGCTGGAATCATACCCACACCTGAAACCGACCATATTTGCCGGTACCTCTGCCGGAAGCGGCATCGCCGTGCTTGCCGCCGCAGGGCTTTCCGTGGCGGAGATTCGGAAGTTTGCCGTCGATCTTGAATGGTTCAAACACGTCATCCCGGTAAAGGAAGTAATGGACCCGCGAACCCTCAGCAAGACGGGGCTCTTTCCCAACACCCGGCTGGCCGAAGTAATGAACGAGCGGATAGGCGGTCGCAGCTTCGACGAGCTGAAGTACGACGTTGCCGTTACCGCCACGGATATAGAAAACCGGCGGCGTGTCATCATTACATCCCACCGGGTTGCCCGCCGCATACGCCGGAGGGAGCTGGAACACTTCCTCCCGCCGCCCAGAGGAAATCTCCCCGGAGCCGAAACGGTGGTTCTCTCCGACGTAGAAGACGTGGGCCTTGCCGTCCGGGCAAGCTGCGCCGTCCCCGGTTTCTTTCGTCCCGTTCCTATTCACAACATGCAGCTGGTGGACGGTGGTCTGGTAGACCAGACACCGGTGGATGTAGCTCGTGCAATGGGGGCCCGCTTTTCCATCGGAGTAAGTCTGGCCCTCTCATTTATGCCCCAACGCCTCATGAGTGCCAGGCACGCATTCAGCGGAACCGTCGGTATGCTTGGCATACAGCAGCTTCGAAAAAGCCTTGAACTTGCCGACATCGGTTTTCAGGTTTCCGGTATCGACACGAGAAGCCCCGTAAAGACACATCAGGTTGACCTGATAGATATTGGCCGACAGGACATGCACAACAATATCGAGACGTACTTTTCCGGCGGAAAACATCCAGGGGGTTGAGCGAGAGGTGACGGTGTAGCCGCTGCGGTACTATCTTCATTACAGGAGATGATCACATGAGAAAAGAAAGCATTGTCCTTGGTGGCGGCTGCTTCTGGTGCGTTGAAGCGGTCTACCGCCGTCTGGACGGAATAATAGATCTGGAATCGGGGTACGCCGGAGGGAGCGTTCCCGACCCGACGTACCGGCAGATCTGCACCGGCGAGACCGGTCACGCCGAGGTGGTCCGCATCACCTGGGATGCCGACGTTATTTCCCTTGCGGAAGTTGTCGATTTCTTCTGGAAAGCCCACGACCCCACAACCCTCAACCGGCAGGGTGCAGACGTGGGAACCCAGTACCGTTCCGTCATCTTCTACGATACGGAACAGCAGAAAGAAATTATACATACCAGTCGCGATCGGGCACAGGAGCACTTCACCCAGCCTATCGTAACGGAGATCGTCCCGCCGGCGACATTTTATCCGGCGGAGAAATATCACCAGGACTATTACGAGCTGAACCCCCGACAGGGGTACTGCCGTATGGTAATAGAACCGAAACTGAAAAAACTTGGATTCGACAGTGCAACGATCACAGACAGACGCTGATGCGGCCCAGTACGGGTACAATCTCTTTTTCCGGAATGAACTCACCCCGGAAGAGCTGAAAAAGCGTCCGACAGACCGACCTGCCGACGAAACGGACTTGCGGGGCCACTATTTTCGGGATACTACCGCAATCGTTCATTCCTATCCTTTCCGGCGGATGAAACACAAAACCCAGGTCTTTTTCGCTCCCAGAAACGACCACATCTGTACCCGCATCGAGCACGTAATGCACGTGTCGACCATCGCCGCTACCATCAGCAGGGCCCTCAACCTTGACTCCGACCTTGCCTGGGCCATAGGTATGGGCCACGACCTTGGGCACACCCCCTTCGGTCACCTGGGTGAGAAAATTCTCTCCCGTCTGCGGGGAGAAGATGGATTTCGCCACGAAATATACAGCCTGCGGGTGGTGGACCATCTGACCAGCCACGGCAAAGGACTTAACCTCACCTACGCGGTCCGGGACGGTATCATCAACCACTGCGGTGAGAAGTTCGAACAATACCTGGAACCGGACCCTGAGGTAAAAGATCTCTCCTCCATCACCCGGCGGAACCACCTCCCCGCCACGTGGGAGGGAGTGGCCGTGCGTATGTCCGACAAGATCGCCTACCTGGGACGGGATCTGGAAGACGCCATGCAGCTCGGTCTCGTTCGCCGGGAGGAGATACCCGCCCGGGGCAGAAAGATCCTTGGCGACACCAACTCACAGATCATTAACACGCTGGTAAACGACCTTATCCGCCAGTCCCTGGCGACGGGCCGGATCGGTTATTCCGACGACGTCTACGAAGCCTTTCTGGAGGTGAAGGACTTCAACTACCGGCGTATCTACTCCAGCCCCGTCCTTGCGGGGTATCACCAGTACTTCGAACGCATCCTGGAGACGCTGTACCACTACCTGACGGACCTGTTCGATCGTCACGGTGCCGATCGGGCCGCCTACGATGCCGAACGGAACACCCTGGCTGCGCGGTTTGGCGACTACGTCTGTAAAATGCAGGATTTCTATGAACGGGAATCCGACGGTCCCTCCCAGGTAGTCTTCGATTACATCGCCGGCATGACCGACGACTTCGCTATCGACAGCATCCAGGAAATCATGATTCCCAGCCAGTTTACCGTTCAGTTTCACAAACTGGAGCTGGGTATGGAGCCCGGTCGCGATCTGGGACCAAAAGTGTGACCGGGAGTACTACGGGTGCCTCCGGTTCTTCCGGTTCCCCCGGGCCGCTGTTCCCGCCGGATCTCCCCACCATTCCCGGTCTTGCAGACAGTCACTTTCACAGCACCGCTATGGCCGATCGCGGTCTGGATCCTGCAGAAATTTTACTTGAACTTCGACGACGCGATGCGGGACCCATGGTAGATGTGGCTATCCAACCGGAAGACGCGGCTCGGCAGAGGGAACTCACCGGTATGGTGCCTGACATCAGGTACACTATGGGCCTCCATCCCGGTTCGTCGGGCAGGGAAGACTGGCAGCACGCCCTGGAGCTGATTCGCGGAGAACTCGCCACAGGACGGTACCACGCCGTAGGAGAGACGGGGCTGGACTGGTATCGCATGTATGCTCCCCGGGAGCAACAGCTGGCCATCTTTGAGGAACACCTCAGACTCGCCAACATCTTTCATCTGCCGGTGATCATTCATAACCGGGAGGCCGATGAGGATTGTCTCACCCTTCTGAGGGCACATCACCCCGCCTGCGGCGGGGTGATGCACTGCTACAGCAGCAATCCCCGTTGGGTGCAGCCATTTCTTGATCTCGGAATGTACATCAGTTTTGCAGGAAACGTGACCTTCAGGAACGCAGATACCCTGCGGGAGGCTGCCGCCCTGGTACCGGAAGAACGTCTGCTGGTAGAGACGGATTCACCGTTTCTTACACCTCATCCCTATCGGGGCAAGTTGAACCACCCGGGGTTCGTCGGTTTCACTCTGACAGTTCTTGCTGAAGTCCGCCATGTTGTGCCGGAACGTCTTGCCGAAGCGACATCGACAAATCTGCGGAATCTTTTCGGGGAGGTCTGATGGTGCAACACGATTCTGTATACAGCGGGGAGTTACCGTAAAGGAACAAACTGAAAGGCCTCGTATCGGGTCGTCTCCACTCCCCCGGGAGTTCGTAACAGCCTTGTCATCACTGCATAGGGTCCCATTTCTACAGGCATCACCAGGCGCCCGCCCGGTCCAATCGCCGCAACAAGGGATTCCGGAATCTCCGGAGCCTGCGCTGAGACGATAATCCCGTCGAACGGGGCGTCAGAAAATGAAAGGACGCGTGCATTGCCGCTGAGGCGATGAATCGTTTTCATGCCGATTGCGGCAAGGCGTTTACCGCCATACTCGTAAAGCTCCCGGTTGATCTCTACCGTTGTGACCAGGTCCTGGGACCCCGCAATGTAGACAAGCAGAGCGGCAACGTAGCCCGAACCCGTACCGATTTCGAGAACACGGTCTCCCGGTGAGACAGCGGCGAGGTTCAGCATGTATGCCACAGTATAAGGCTGGCTTATCGTCTGGCCTTCACCGATCGGCAGGGGGCGGTCTTCCCATGCATGGACCTTCTCCTCATCCGGCACAAAGCAGTCCCGGGGAATATAGCGGAACGCGTCGAGAATCGCGCCTCGGGGAATACCCTTTCGATGCAGCGTATCCACCAGACACGTCGCATCCTGGCATCCCCTGCGCTGTGAATGAAGTGATGGTAAAGAATGTCCGGCAGCCACACGATCTCCTTGTAAGCTAGTAAACTAAATATCGTGTACTATATTAATAGTTAAATAAAATGTCGTCAAGCAGCATATAAAAACAAACAAGTGTATATTTCAAAGAAATTTAATTGTAATTGGCACTTGGCCAATATACTTCGGATATACATTTAATTCTAACCTAATTTTTGTAAAACCTTTGTTTTGTAAGGTTATCTGTCATCACCGCCGGTGATACCCCCTGTCCGCGCCTTCCCGGCCGGCAAAGGTGAGGTAGCCGTCCGTGTCATAGGGGTAGTCCCAACATCCCCGTCGAGTGACGTGCCGGCCACCAAATCCTTCCTTGAAGCGCAACAGCCCGTGCATCGGGTGACCTTCCCTCCGGTCCGGAGGAATGCCAAACATGTCGTAGCGCCGCGCTCCCAGACGGCGGGCAGTCTCCATGGCCTTCCACTGTAACAGATACGTCGGCATGGCCTGACGGTTCCGCGACCCGGACGCACCGTAGAGATAGATGGCGTAGTCACCACTTACCGCAAGTACCATACCGGCAAGTGTTTCTCCGTCCCTTTCCGCAAGAAGCAGACGTATGTTGTGTCGGTGTATCGGTGAACCCGGCCGGGCCGCGGCAACTGAGGTCTTCCGTACCGCTTCAAAGAGGCGCCGAAAATGGTCAAATCGGTGGACCGTCTTTCCGTGGCGCTCCATGGTCTGGCGATAGAGGGCAAACCATTGGTCAAGTCTGTTCGGTGAGGCCGGATATACCCGGACACCCCGACGGCGGGCCAGTCCGATGTTGTACCGGGTCTTTTGTTTCATTCCCGCCAGGATGTGTTCTTCCGTTTCGTCCAGGTTGACTATGAGGGTATTAACGGGCTGCATGTCCATTGGAGCCTTTCTAAGACGATGGTGGAGTGTACCGAAATTCATCTCCAGCTCACGGGTGGACGGTGGTGGCGGGGCCTCTCCCCGGTCGTCCCAGGGGCTGGGCCAGGGTAGATCGTAACGGATAAACAGGCAGGATCCCGGTAGGTACGGTCTGATGGATTCAGAGAATGACTCCAGGAAGATACCGTTCCGGCTCTGCGGGGGAACCTCGGGCCCCCAGGGGACCAGGGCATAGGAAAGCTCGGGACCGACCTGATAGAGAAGAACCAGAACCGATCCCGCCACCGAGGACTCAAAGGCGAGAGTGCGAATTGCGGGGCTCCGCTTCGCAAGGCCCCACAGACGGCTCTGCAGCAGATTGTTACGGCTGTTGATCCGGTTGAGAGGAACCGGCGTGATATCGGTCATAACGATCCGATACTCCGTTTCCAATCCGAGGGAGCCATGCCCGTCTTCTTCTTGAATATCCGTGAAAAGTAGTACTGGTTTTCAAACTGCATGATCGCGGCGACTTCCTTGACCGAGAGGTTTGGATCCTGCAGGAATTCCTTGGCCCGGAGAATACGCATCTGCAGAAAGTACTGATAAGGGGTGAGACCGGTGTACTTCCGGAAAACCTCCAGAAGGTGCGTATAGGCAACACCGACGGTTCGGGCAATATCCGGTACCTCAATGCCCTCGTCAATGTGCTGTTGCATTACCGTACGGACCTTCTGTACCAGTTCGCTGTCACCAACGGCGGTCCGGGAAGTTGTTTCAATTGAGTGAATGTGGGCAAGAAGCTGCAGGACAATTGCACCAAGACGGACCTGAAACCCCGGAGGCTGCTGCCGGCAGAGGCGGACGATCTGTTCGTAATCCGCCATGACCTCCTGGTTGAGGCCGATGTGTTGGACCGCCCGCTCCGGTGTGAACAGGCCGTTGTGCCACAACCGGTAGGCGTGATCACCGGAAAACCCGACCCAGTACTCCTGCCACCCCGTTTCCCGGGACGGTCTGTAGGCGTGACGGACCCCCGGAAAGAGCAGCATCACATCACCGGCCCGAACTTCTACGGCTCCCAGCCGTTCGCCCTCAAAATAACCTCTACCCGCAGTTATGTAGACGACCTGAAACTCCTGCAGAACCCGGCCGGTCACGACGGTGGCGGCGTAATCCTTGGGATGGTCTTCCGGCACAAGCGGATAGGTTGACCCCGGAGGAACCTGGGAGTATCCCCCGTGATTACAGTGTATTTCCCAACGCAGGGCTTCTGCATTGACCGGGAGGTACCGGGAAAAGCTGTATTTCGGGTACGTCACAAAAAAAAGTATATCACATTATGTTTTTTGTCCATTTGCCGTTCGGCGAAGTGGGTTTAGCGTAAATGTGTATGAAAGAAACGTTAAAAGCCGGAATCTTCGGAATTGGTCTCGATACGTACTGGCCCCAGTTTCCCGGGCTGAAAGAGCGTCTCGAGGGGTATCAGCTGGAGATCACCAAACAGATTTCCTCGTTCGGAAATGTCGATCTGGTAGATGCGGGACTCGTGGATAATCCCGAGCGGGCACGAACAGTTGGTTCAATGTTTCGGCTGCAGCACGTTGATGTCATTTTTTTGTATATCTCTACCTACGCTCTTTCGTCCACTGTTCTACCTGTTGCCCAGGAGGCGGGGGTTCCTATCGTTGTCCTCAACATTCAGCCCGTTGCAGCGATAGATTACGACTCCTTTAATGCCCTGGGTGACCGCGGCAAAATGACAGGCGAATGGCTCGCCCACTGCCAGGCGTGCTGCGTCCCTGAGATTGCCGGCGTATTCGGCAGGGCGGGAATAGAGTACCACCTGATTACGGGATATCTCGGCGATGCTGAAACGGAACGGCAACTGGCCGAATGGGTTGAAGCGGCCACGGTTGCCCGGACGATGCGGGCTAACCGACTCGGAGTGATGGGACACTACTATGCCGGCATGCTTGATGTTTACACCGATATGACCCGTCAGATCGCTGCGTTCGGCGGTCACATTGACCTCATCGAAATAGATGAACTGGCTCAGCTTCGACACTCCGTAACGGACGCGGATATAGAGAGAAAACTGACGGAGTTTCACAGCGCCTTTGACGTCGCTCCGGAATGCGATGGCGCAGAACTGAAGCGGGCCGCCGGCACCTCTGTGGCTCTGGACAAACTGGCAGCCCGACACCGGCTGGGTTCCCTTGCGTATTACTATGAGGGGAGTCCGGGTTCTGAACACGAAGATATCGTCACGTCGGTCATCGCCGGGAATACCCTCCTCACCGGTAAAAACATTCCCGTTGCCGGGGAGTGTGAAATAAAGAATGCCCAGGCTATGAAGATCATGGACAGCTTCGGGGCGGGTGGATCGTTCTCGGAGTTTTACGCGATGGACTTCAACGAAGACGTTGTCCTGCTCGGACATGACGGGCCCGCCCATTTCGCAATCGCCGAAGGGCGCGTAGGTCTTGTGCCCCTGCCGGTCTATCATGGCAAACCGGGAAAGGGTTTATCTATACAGATGACGGTCAAACATGGGCCGGTAACACTTCTGTCGGTGTGTGAAGGTCCCGACGGTGTCTACATGATTGCGGCCGAAGGCGAAAGCGTTCCCGGGCCGGTACTGCACATCGGTAATACCAACAGCCGCTATCGCTTTGAACTGTCGGCCCGGGACTTTGTCGAGGCGTGGTCCGGGTTGGGTCCGTCCCACCACTGTGCAATCGGAGTCGGTCACGTTGCCGACCGAATCGAAAAACTGGGAGCCCTGACGGGTATTCCCGTCATCCGCGTCTGTTAGTTCGAGTCGAAGGAGAACCATATGAAACGGGCAGGTTTTGCAATGCAGCTTAGTCCGGGAATGGAGGCGGAATACAAACGTCGCCATGACGAGATATGGCCGGAACTGGTTGAAGAACTGGCAAAAGCGGGTGTCCGGGACTATGTCATTTACCTGGATCGCCGGACCAACACCCTCTATGCCGGCCAGAAACTGACCGAAACCAACACCGCCGATACCTTGGCGGACCAGCCAATCATGAGGAAGTGGTGGGACCACATGGCCGACATTATGGAAACGAATCCCGACGGATCTCCTAAAGTCTACGAACTTGAAGAGATGTTCTATCTGGAATAGGTGGTATGAACGACCCAATACTGAAACTGGACAATATTTCCAAATATTTCCCGGGAGTTAAGGCGCTCGACGGCGTCCATTTTGACCTCTATCCCGGAGAGATTCACGGGCTCATGGGTGAGAATGGTGCCGGAAAGTCGACCTTTATCAAGATTATCACCGGCGTTCACGGACCGGACACGGGGGAAGTGGTTCTGGATGGAAAGCCACTGTTCCTGAGAAACCCTATGGATGCCCAGCGGGCGGGGATCGCAGCAATTTACCAGCACGTCACATCCTATCCCGACCTGACGGTGGCGGAAAACATCTTTATAGGCCACGAGAAGTTGAAGCCTCTGTCCCGGAGAATAGACTGGCGGGCCATGCATTCGGAAGCACAGGTACTGCTGGATCAGCTGGACGCCAACTTTGACTCCCACGAACGGATGAATAACCTGTCGGTGGCACGCCAGCAGATTGTGGAAATTGCCAAGGCCCTTTCCACCAACGCCCGGATCATCATTATGGATGAGCCCACGGCGGCGCTGACCCAGCACGAAAGTGATGAACTCTACCGGATAACTGAATCCCTTCGCGAAAAGGGCGTCTCGGTAATTTTCATATCCCACAGAATGGAAGATATCTGGCGCCTTGCCGACCGGGTTACGGTCTTTCGTGACGGAAAGTATATAGACACATGGAATATCGATGAAGTTGATCAGAACAAGCTCATCGTCGCAATGGTAGGCAGGGAAATCTCCCGGATGTATCCTAAACGCACCGTTCACATAGGTGAAGAACTGCTCCGGGTAGAAAACCTTTCCCGGACGGGCTTTTTTCGGGATGTCTCGTTTGACCTCCGGGAAGGCGAGATTCTGGCACTGACCGGACTGGTGGGCGCCGGTCGTACAGAGGTCTGTGAAACTCTGTACGGTGTCGTTCCCTGGGATTCCGGGAGGGTCTACCTGAAGGGAGAAGAAATCAAACCACATTCACCCATGGACGCCCTTGATCTTGGTATTGGTTGTCTGCCTGAAGACCGGCAGATCGAAGGGCTGGTGCTGCAGTGGGCCATAGCCCACAATATTTCCCTGCCGTCGCTGCATCGCTTCTCCCGGTCCGGATGGATTCACCGGAAGGATGAGGAACTAGCCGCCGGGGAACTGGCAAGAAAGCTCAATGTCAAGGCAACAACGATATTCACCAGAGCCTCTGCCCTGTCCGGTGGGAACCAGCAGAAGGTGATTGTCGCCAAGATTCTCAGCCGGTCACTGAAGGTGATCATCCTGGACGAACCCACGAAAGGTGTCGACGTGGCGGCCAAGGCGGCGATCTGTGAAATTATCGGTGAACTTGCGGAACAGGGGTACGGTATCATTCTCGTTTCATCGGAAATGCCGGAGGTTCTCGGCATGAGTGATCGCATCGTAGTCATGAAAGAAGGACACGTCACGGCCCGTCTGGAAACGGCGAAGACCAACCAGGAAGAGATATTGAATGCAGCAATGGTGGTAAAGACTCCGAAAGCGGAGGTGCCCGCGTGATGGACAAAGGGAAAATAGCGTTCACCGAAAACCTGAGAGAGCTCGGACTGCTTTTTTTCATTATTGTTCTTGGAGCTGCCATACAATTGCGGAACCCCGCTTTTCTCACCGTAAGTAACATCAATTCGCTGCTGACCAATACGGCAATTCTGGGAATTCTGGCGGTAGGTATGATGCTCGTTCTGGTGACCCGGGGAATCGATCTTTCCGTCGGATCCATTATCGCTTTTGCGGGGATGGTGACGGCGATTACGGTAGCCGGTGTGCCGGAGTTGTCACCGGTCGTGGCGATCGCCCTGGGTACACTTATCGGGCTATTCATAGGGACGATCACCGGCGTTCTGGTAGCTCGCTTCGATGTCCTGCCGGTGATTGCCACCCTGGGCATGATGAACATTGTCCGAGGTCTTACCTATGTGGTTTCCGGCGGGCGCTGGATCAGTTCCTACCAGATGTCAACCGGATTCAAGGCGATTGCGACAGGCCGTTTCCTGGGGGTGAACAACCTTATCATGATTGCCGTAGGGGTCTACCTTATCGCCGGCTACTTCATTAACCATACCCGTACGGGACGTCAGATCTACGCCGTCGGCTCGAATCCTGTGGCTGCGGATATCTCGGGAATACCGAAACGGCGACTCGTCCTTCTGGTCTATTCCATTATGGGGGCCCTGTCCGGTCTGGCAGGGGTGCTGTGGGTAGCGAAGTTCGCCTCCGCCCAGGGGGACACCGCTGTAGGGTACGAGCTGCAGGTTATCGCGGCGTGCATCCTTGGTGGAGTCAGTATAACCGGTGGTGTCGGGCGTCTTACAGGCCTTCTTCTCGGAACGATTATGCTGGGTATGATTGCCAACGCTCTGCCCCTGATCAACGTCTCACCCTTCTGGCAGCAGGGCATTCAGGGTGCCGTCGTCCTGGGTGCGGTTATCACAAATGCTCTGGTACGACGAAACACTGAACGTAATGCCCTGCGCCGGCGGGCAATATAGGATCATGGAGAACAAGCATGAGTGAGAGAGATATACAGCCGGTCGCGATCAGTAACGAACGGAGCTGGAACTGGAAGGAATTCTTCTTTCAGTGGGAATGGCTCCTGGTGGGGGTTCTGCTCCTGGTAATCATCGTGAATTCACTTATTTCACCGTACTTTCTGGAGATGAACACGTTTATCTGGACGCCTGCGACGTTCCTGGACAAAGGATTCATCGTTCTTTCCATGATGTACGTACTGATTCTCGGAAAGATAGATATTTCCGTTGCGTCTACCGTCGCCCTTTCGGCGGTCATTATGGCAGTCTCTTACAACGCCGGGCTTCCAATGCCCCTGGCAATTGCATTGTGTCTGGTGGTTGGAACAACCGGTGGGGCGATCAACGGACTGCTCCTGGTAAAGTTCAAGGAACTTTCCTTTGTCATCGTTACCCTGTCCACAATGATCATCTACCGGGGAATTGCGTACATTATCCTTGGCGATCAAGCCTCCGGTGGATTCCCCCGCTGGTTTGACTTCTTCGGATGGGGTGAGATTGCAGGCATCCCGGTGATTACTATTGCGTTTGTGATTGCAGCCGTAATCTTCGGCCTCCTTTTGCACAAGACAACCTACGGACGGGCAGTCTTTGGAATGGGATACAACGCCACCGCCGTCAGATACTCCGGCGTCAATACTGACAAGATTGTTTTCTGGGTATTTACCCTGAACGGCCTCATGTCGGCCGTCACGGCGATCTTTCTGTCCTCTCGCATGGGCAGTACTCGCCCGAATGTTGCAAACGGCTACGAACTGGAAGTAATCGCTATGGTGGCTCTGGGTGGCGTCAGTACCAGCGGCGGCATCGGACGTATCGGCGGACCAATTCTTGCAATTTTTGTCATCGGGTTTCTGAGTTATGGAATGGGTCTTGCGAACCTTCAGGCTCCCATCGTACTGGTGGTTATCGGCCTGTTGCTGATCTTTTCCGTCCTCGCCCATAGGATACGGTTCGGGCAGAAGAAAAAAACGGCCGTGTAGCGTTGCTACGAAGGCCGAGAAAAAAAACAGGAGGTGTGAGTATGAGAAAGATTATTATCTCCCTACTCATCGTTGTGTTGGCACTGGGCATGGTTGCTACGGCATTTGCCAGTGGTCGCACAGAGGAAACGGGTACCCAACGGCACGCGTTTGTCTTCAAGAATACGGGCAATCCCTACGGAGAGAAGCAGATGGAAGGCTTTCGCGAGGGAATAGAAGAACAGGGATACGAAGCTATTCTTCGTGCCCCCGATCAGCCGACGGCGGAAGCACAGATTCAGATCATTGAACAGTTGATCGCCCAGCGGGTTTCTTCGATTTCTATCACCGGGAACGACTTTGATGCGTTGGAGCCGGTCCTCAGCCGTGCCATGGACCAGGGAATCACCGTTATTTCCGCCGACTCTGCGGTAAACCCGGCAAGTCGCATGACCCACGTCAACCAGGCGGACTCGGAGATGATTGGCCGAACTCTCATCCAGGCAGCCTATGACATGGCCGGCGGTTCCGGCGACATTGCCATCCTTTCGGCAACCAGTCAGGCTTCCAACCAGAATCTCTGGATCGAATGGATGCGCAAAGAACTGGACGAGAATGCCGGCAAGTACGCCAACCTCAACCTGGTTCGTGTCGCCTACGGCGATGACCTGCGGGACAAATCGGTCAGTGAGACTGAAGGACTTCTCCAGAGCTTTCCGAACCTGAAAGTTATCATTGCACCCACCACGGTAGGTATTGCCGCGGCCGGTCGCGTCATCACAGACCGCGGTCTTATCGGCGACGTCTACGTTACCGGACTGGGATTGCCGTCGGAAATGGCGGAATACATCGAGAACGGCGCATGTCCGTATATGTTCCTCTGGAATCCTATCGATGTGGGCTACCTCTCGGCGTACACTGCCACAGCACTGGTTGACGGTGACATTACCGGAGCAGCCGGTGAATCCTTCTCTGCCGGTCGGCTGGGAAGCTTTGATATTGTCAAAGCTGGTGACGGCGGAACGGAAATCCTTCTGGGAGCTCCCTTCCGTTTCGAACCCGGCAACATCGACGAATGGAAAACCGTCTATTGATCTGATCCGTCAGGCCTTTGTCCCCTTCCGTTCGGAGGGGGACATTTCTCATTTTGTGTGAGCAGGAGTCAACGTATGTATGCAAAGCAGTCCGATCGTGATATCGAACGGGCGTACGAAGAAGCACGGGAGCGGTACGCCACTCTGGGTGTGGACACCGACAGCGCGTTGCGTAAGCTTTCGGAGATACCGATTTCAATCAACTGCTGGCAGGCAGATGACGTCGGCGGGTTTGAGGGTGCCGGGGAAATCACCGGTGGTGGAATCATGGCCACCGGCGAGTTCCCGGGCAAGGCTCGTAACCCCGAAGAGCTGCGAGACGATTTTGAGTTTGCTTATTCTCTCATTCCCGGTTCGCATCGATTTAACCTTCACGCCAGTTATCTTGACGCGGACGGGAAGAAAATCGACCGAGATGAAATAGAACCGGGCCATTTTTCCCGCTGGGCGGATTGGGCAAAAGAGATACAGGTTCCAATAGACTTCAACCCGACATTTTTCTCCCACCCTTTAGCGGATGGTGGTTTTACCATCGCAAGCAAGGACCGAAAGATCAGGGAGTTCTGGATTGAACACGGGAAGCGCTCCCGCGAAATCGCTGCATATTTAGGACGGGAGCAGAATTCTTCGTGTCTCAACAACTTCTGGATGCCCGACGGTTACAAAGACGAGCCGGCCGATCGACTCGGACATCGTCGGCTTATGGTTGACGCTCTTGATGAAATATTTCAAAAGGAATATCCGGAATCAGAGACTATTGACGCAGTGGAAAGCAAGCTTTTCGGCATTGGATCTGAGTCATATGTGGTGGGGTCCCATGATTTTTTTCTCGCCTACGCCCTTACCAGAGGCAAGTTGCTTACCATGGACGCCGGCCATTACCATCCCACGGAGTCCCTTTCCGAAAAGATAACTGCTATTCTGCCATTCACCGGCACACTGATGCTGCACCTTTCCCGTCCGGTACGATGGGACAGCGACCATGTGGTTATCCTGGACGATCAGACAAAGGCTGTCTTCCGGGAGGTCAAACGGGCTGGCGCATTTGATAAGGTTTACCTGGCGGTGGACTTCTTTGATGGAAGTATCAACCGCGTTGCGGCGTGGATCATTGGAATTCGGTCTACTCAGAAAGCGGCGCTTACGGCACTGCTGGAGCCGACTGCCCGCCTGGTTGCAGCGGAAGAGGAAGGTGACTATACCACCCGCCTTGCTCTGGCTGAAGAAGCCCGGACATTGCCTTTCGGAGCGGTGTGGGAGAAGTTCTGTCTTGATAACGGGGTTCCCGCGGGGCCGGCCTGGCTGGATAATGTACGACATTATCAGGCGGAAGTTCTGGAGCAACGGAAGTAGTGAACGGAAGACATATGAATGAAAGGAATTCGATTTTTGAACTTTCCCGGTTCTACGGACGCGATTCCGACTGGGTGATAGCCGGGGGTGGTAACGCCTCCTGGAAAGACAAAAAGACGCTGTGGGTAAAAGCATCCGGATCTTCCCTTGCAGACGCTTCCGAAGAAACTTTCGTGGCTATTGATCGGGAAAAGCTGGCCCCCATTTGGGACAAGAAGTACTCTTCCGATACGGATGTGCGGGAAAAGCAGGCACTGGACGACCTTATGGCGGCTCGACGGGAAGGACAGACTCTGCGTCCAAGCGTGGAGACGGGTATGCACGACGTCCTTCCCCAAGCATACGTTCTCCACACCCATCCGACCCTTGTGAATGCCGTTACCTGCAGTGTCGAAGGGGAGTCGGCGGTGCGAAAACTCTTTACTGGAAGTTTCTTTGGTGATGACATTATATGGATACCCTCCATCAATCCCGGATACGTTCTGAGTAAACGTATTTTTGACGAGGTGGAGGCGTATCGCCGGCACCACCATGCCAACCCGCGGATTGTGGTTTTGCAGAATCACGGTGTGACGGTGGCTGCTGAGGAACCCGAAGAAATTTATCGAATGCACCGGCAATTCGTCCAGGCCCTTCTACCGCATCTGAAGACCTACCCTGATATGGGAGTGGTACAGGGTGACCTGTCGACGGCTGCGGAGGTTGTACGGCTGCTGCGGGATATTCGGATGAAGTCCGGCCAAGCCGAGACGACGGTTCTCTACGAAGCTCCGGCGGAATTGATTGCCCGGGCGGTTTCCCTGGACGCCATGTCCCCGCTGATGACGCCCTTTTCTCCGGACCACATCGTTTACTCCGGTCATAAGCCGTTGTATGTGGAATCTCCCGGTGATCTCACCAGAGAATATGAAGCGTTCGCTTCCGCGGAGTCGGCCCATCCAAAAATCGTTGTCGTACGGAACCTCGGTTTTTTTGCAGCAGGTCCAAATCGAAAAGCCGCAGAGTCCGCCCGTATGCTCTTCCGGAACACCCTGGAAATTGCCCGATACGCCGAAAACTTCGGCGGACCCCGGGGGATGCCCCGGTCCGAGATCGATTTCATCCGCAACTGGGAGGTTGAACGCTTCCGTGCAAAGATGAGTCTGGATAGCTGATGGCTGTATACTCGATCCTGTAGCGCGTCGACCCGGTCCGGTTGCTGCAGATAGTACCGTTATATCATTGGAAAAACCTCTGCCTACCGGTTTATACTGAGCGATACATTGTGTTGACACCGACGGTCAGACCGGAATTTCGAAAGGATCGGGATGGATACATCAAACAGGACAATTCTTCTTGTAGATGGCGAGGCAATTGCCGCCGTGAAGGATGCGAAAATACTGGAAGACCACGGATACCGTGTCTTAACCGTGCGCTCCGGCGAAGAAGCGGTACGAGCGGCAACTGGCTCTCGGACGGTAGATCTTGTCCTGATCAATATCGAACCGGGTAATCCTATTGACGGAATTGGCGCAGCGAAACAGATTCTCCGGCATCAGGATATTCCGGTGGTCTTCACTTCATCCAGCGCGGAACCGGAAATTCTAAGGCGTACCGAGGGGATCACATCCTATGGGTTCTTTATCAAAGACTGCAATGAAGCGGTACTTCTCACGTCCGTCCGGACGGCTCTTCAACTACATAAACGGCTCGCCGAAGCTAACGCACAAAAGTCCCAGAACCTTTCCTACGAGTTGAATGAGCGGGTAAAAGAGCTTAACTGCGTCTACAATATTTCCCGGATTATCGAGCGTTCCGGAAGCTCTATGGATGGTACACTCCGGGACGTTATTTCCAGCGTAAAAAACGCAATGGAGGAGCCGGACCGAAGCGGTGTCAGGATTTCAATTGGCAACGAAACGTTCAGTACTATCGGCTTTCTGGAGACCATGGAATCATTGTCGGCGCCAATTTCTGTCGGCGGAAGCCCCGCCGGTACTCTGGAGGTATGCTACCATTCCCCGTCTGTAGACGGCGGGACGCACCGTTTCCCCGAAGGGGAAAAGTGGATGGTCACCATTGTGGCGGAGCAGCTGAGCTCCTATCTTGACCGTCGTCGTACTGAAAGTACCCTGCACACCAACGAAGCGCGTTATCGCGCGGTCTTTGATCAGTCCGTCGACGGAATATGTCTGGCCGATGTGGATACTGGACGCATTATCGACTGCAACCTGGCCATGGCCGATATGGTCGGCCGTCGAAGGGATGAATTGATCGGACGCTCTCAGGCGGTACTTCATCCCCCGGAGCACGCCGCCGACGAAAACCACCCGAGCGATTCACACGGGCGCTCCCGAGAATTTCTGAACCACCTGAAAGGAACTGGTGGTAAAGTCCTCCCCAGCAGGGTTATCACCGCTGACGGTGAGATTCGCGACGTCGAGATTCTGGCCCACCGCGTACATTACCTGGGCATAGATATATTGCAGGGGATTTTTCGCGACGTCACCGAAGTAAAGACAAACCGTGACCGGATCGCATTTCAGGCCCGACTCCTGGAGGAAGTGGGCCAGGCAATTGTAGTGACGGACACCGGAGGCATTATCACCTACTGGAATCGAGCTGCAGAAACGCTTTTCGGATGGCCCGGCCAGGAGGTGGTTGGACGGACGATTATGGAGATTACCGTATCCGATGAAACGACCGAAAGGGCCGCGGAGATAATGGAACAACTTTCAGCCGGCAAGACGTGGAGCGGCCGCTTTCCCTGTGTCAGAAAGGACGGTTCCCGCTTTCCTGCCATTGTGTCAAATACTCCTCTTCTTGACGAAACAGGAAACGTTCACTCCGTCATCGGAATCACCACCGATATTTCCGAACTTGTTGCGGCTGAAAAACTGACGCGTTCGCTTCTTGAAGAGAAAGAGATCCTTCTTCAGGAGGTCAACCACCGCATCAAAAACAATATGAGCACCCTCATCAGCATGCTCTCCCTGCAAGCCGCTGCCGCGAAATCGGAAGAGACGCGAGAGTCCCTGACGGGGGCAATGCAGCGTCTGACGACCATGCTGCTTTTGTATAACCGGCTTCACCGGACCGAACATGTAACGGCCTTTCCCGCCGACGAGTATCTGCGGGAGCTGGTCACGCAAATTCGCGAATCAGCCGGTCTCGATGACCCGGTAGAATTCCGAACGGTATTTGAGCCCGTCGTACTGGATTCTCAGACTATTTCATCACTGGGCATTATCATCAATGAACTGTGCACCAACGGCGGGAAATACGCCTTTCCCGACGGCGAAGGAACGATTTCCCTGGAGCTCACGGGTACAGACGACCACTTTCGGCTGGTCTACCACGATGACGGAACAGGTATTCCTGAATCGGTTACAACCGGCGATTCCGGCGGATTGGGGCTCCGCCTTGTCTTTGCTCTGGTGAATCAGCTGGACGGATCTATTGCTGTTGATGGTGACGACGGTACCCGGGTGGTGATGGAGTTTCCCCGTCAAGAACGTCCCGGTTGAGCGTCGACGCAGGAAGCTGCCCGTCCTTCATTGCAATTACGTCCGAAACGATACTGCGACGCATTTCCCACAATGCATCCTCGCTGTACCACGCCAGGTGGGGTGTCACAATCACGTTGGGGAGCGACAGTAACGGATGGTCCGGTGGAAGCGGTTCGGGGTCCGTTGTATCCAGGCCGGCGCCGCCAATGTGCTTCTGTTCCAGCGCCTCCAGCAGGTCCATCGTATTGACCACCGTCCCGCGGGAGCAATTTATCAGTACCGCTCCCCTTTTCATCTTTCCGAACGTTTCTGCGTTGAACAGTCCCCGAGTACTTTCCGTGGCAGGAACGTGCAATGAAACGACATCAGCCCGCTGCAGGAGTTCTTCGAGGGAGACAAAACTCACGGAGGTGTCGGCGACACAGGGATCGGTTGCAAGAACCGTCAACCCCAACGCCGTCAGTTTCTCTCCCAAAGACCGGCCCGTTTTACCGAATCCTACTATTCCTGCGGTAAGCCCCCGCAGACGGGACATTGAAAAAACGGGACGGATGTCCCAACCGGAACCGGCCGGAACGTCTATCCGTCGCGCAATACGCTGTTGTACCTGCAGTTTCTGTGTCAACGCAATGACCAGCATCAAAGCGTGGTCGGCAACCTCTTCGCTCCAGAAGCCGGGCTTATTGGCAACAGCAATACCGAGAGATGACGCGGCCGGTACATCAACGTTGTCATACCCATCACCATGACGAATAACCAGCTTCAGGTCCGGACACGCCCTGAGAACAGATTCGGTCAATCGAACCTGGTCGACCACCAGCACATCGGCATCACCAACGGTGGAAATCAGTTCGGACTCCGAGGCGGACCGGAGTTGATAGGCTGAAAAATCGATATTCTTCATATCGTACTGTTGCTGCTCCCACTTCAGATCGGGTTCAACGTGGTCGGTCATGCGGCATCGAAACATATCTGGTATGATACCATTGAATGCGTTGAATCACCATTGTCGCAGTTATTAAGAATCATTATTATCAATGACATGGAATTGACGTCGATGCCAGAAGTACTGACCGTTTTTACATACGCTATGATCACCGCTCTGGCCACAGGTTTGGGAGCCATTCCGTTCCTGGTCCGGAAAGATCTTTCCCGGCGGGTTCTGGCACTGGCCGGAGCCTTTGCCGCAGGTATTATGGCGGCTGCCAGTTTCAACCTTATCTATGAAGGGCTCAATTACAGCATGTGGCGGACCGTCGGCGGCATCCTTCTGGGAGTTGTCTTCATTTATATAACTCAGACGCGTCTTGACGGAAACGACGCTGTTTCCGTAGGCGAGCTGAAAGGAGCGGATGCCAAGAAGGCTCTCATGATAGTTGGTGTCATGACGCTGCACTCCTTTGCGGAAGGTGTCGGAGTAGGAGTATCCTTTGGCGGGGGCGAGCAGTTTGGCGCGTTTATCTCCCTGGCTATTGCGGTGCACAATATTCCCGAAGGTCTGGCGATTTCGCTTATTCTTGTTCCCCGGGGAGTAAAAGCGTGGAAGGCGGGACTTTGGTCGATCTTCTCCAGTCTTCCCCAACCTCTGGTGGCCGTTCCGGCCTACCTCTTCGTTCGTTTTTTTGAGCCGTTTCTCCCCGTTGGCCTGGGCCTTGCCGCAGGGGCCATGATCTGGATGCTTACATCGGAACTGATTCCCGACGCACTGGAAGATGCAAAAAAGGAACACGTCGCAACGATCACGACACTGGCCATTGCGGGCATGACCGCGTTTCAGGCTCTCGTCGGTTGAAAAAGTCCAAATGACCGGTATACTCGTCGTCATTGCAGGTTCTGTTCTGCTCTGGATCCCCGTCCTTTCCGGAACGGTCCAGGTCATCTGGCCCACCATTCTGGCAACACTGGGGTTCTGGGTTCTGGGGGCAGTTCTTGCCGCCGTCAGACGACGGCGATAACAGAACCTATCGGACGGTAAGAATGGAAGTACTGACGGCTCCCCTCTTCGTTGCTATTCCTCTCGTTATTCTGTACCTGCAAGGCCGCTATCCCCGGCTTGCAGCGGTGAACCCGATTATTCCGGCATACATCGGCGGGCTCCTTCTATCTCTTGTACTGCCCCACACCACTTCGATGGCTTCCCTTCAGGACGGTCTGTCCAGTGGGATGGTGGCGCTGTCCATACCGCTGATGCTCTTTGCGGTGGACATTCGACGCTGGGCGCTGGCGGGGCGGGAAGCGTTGCTGTCATTGCTGCTTGCAACCGTGGCAATTATTCTGTCTGTTGCTGCAGGACATCTTCTGGTACGGGACGTTCTGAATCTCACGCCTCAGATTGGAGGCCTTCTCGTTGGAGTCTATACCGGGGGGACGCCCAATCTTGCGGCTCTTCGACTGGCGCTGAACGTTGACAGTTCTCTGTATATCACTATTCATACCGTCGATCTGCTGGTGAGCGCCCTCTACATACTGGTAATACTGGGGATTGGAAAGGCTCTTGTCACCAGAGATCACCGGAACTCCAGGAAATTTCTCTTTCCGGATATCTCTCCGATGCCGGTTCAGTCCGCTCACGAAGAAATGTCCGGAGAGATAGCGTTTCGGGATATTCTTCGACGGGATATGAGAAAACGGAGCGCAGCTGCTTTCGGGGGCGCGATTCTGGTCGTTGGTCTGGGCGTTGCAATCTCTCAGCTGGCTCCGGGAAACAACGTTACCGCCATAATAATTCTGTCACTGACCACCCTGTCGCTGCTCGCAACGATCATTCCCGGCGTGTCCCGGTGGACAACCAGCTTCAAACTGGGAGAGTTTTTTATCCTGGTCTTTTCCGTTACCGTTGGTTCCATGGCGGATATCGGCCGGATGGTGGCGGCGTCTCCCGCCATTATTCTTTTCATGGCTGTCGCCGTTTTCGGGAGCATGACCATACATTTTCTTCTGGGACGTATATTTCGTCTGAGAAATGCGACAATTATGGTAACCAGCATTTCTGCAGTCTGCTCGCCGCCCTTTGTCGGAATGCTCGCTCCTATCGTCCGTGATCCGCAGATCATTGCGGCAGGTATCACCACGGGAATTATCGGATATGCCGTGGGAAACTATCTGGGCGTCTTTGTCGCATGGGTACTGACGCTGTTGTGACGGCTGTCTTGTGATGGGCACACTATGGCAGAGCCTGGAACGCCCCTTTTTTGTTTTGGCTCCTATGGAAGACGTCACCGATACGGTTTTCCGACAGCTCATTCGTACGTGGTCCCGGGAATGGGGGGCGGACGGTCCCGATGTGATGTTCACCGAATTCACCCGGGTAGATGGGGCCGTTCGGGCGCGGGAAGCGAGCATACCGACACAAGAAGATGTCACTTCCCGGATTGACCGACTTGTCTATGCACCGGCTGAACGTCCACTGGTCGCTCAGCTCTGGGGAACGCGTCCCGAAGAGTTTCACCGGGCAGCCCGTGCTATTGAAGAGCTTGGCTTCGACGGGATTGACATCAACATGGGGTGCCCCGCGAGGAAGATCCGCAAAGCCGGGGCGTGTTCCGCACTTATCTCGCAACCAACTCTGGCAGGCGAGATAATCGCGGCATGTCGCGGGGGCTCCGGTCTTCCGTTAAGCATCAAGACGCGGATAGGTCTGGACCGGGTCGTTACGGAAGAATGGATCGGGTACTTACTGGAGCAACGGGTTGACGCAATAACGATCCACGGGCGCATCGCCGATCAGTTGTCTGAAGGTACTGCCGACTGGTCAGAGGTAGCCCGGGCCGTTCGACTGAGAGACGCCTGCTCCGGAGATGGTTCGACGGCAATAATCGGCAACGGGGATGTCATGTCTGTACAGGAGGGATACCGACGGGTCGCGGAAACGGGCGTGGACGGAGTAATGATCGGTCGGGGAATTTTCTCGGACCCCCTCTTTTTCGCCCGAATTCCCCGAAGGCAACGGCTGCGGAATTCTGACCCGCATTCCGGGGGATACGACACCTCCACTGGAACGGACCCGAACAAAATTCCTCCGTGGCATGAGACGCCACTTTCATCGCGTCTGGAATATCTCCGCGAACAGATCGTGGCATTTACGACCAACTACGGCGAGCGTCGGAATTATGAAATCCTGAAGAAATTTTTCAGAAACTATGTGTGCGTCTCGGAACAGTGCACATCAGAAGACCTCGCCGCAGGAGAACTACTGGAACGGTTGTATGAAACCCACGACGCCACAGCGGCTCTGACAATTCTTAACGGCTATATGTAACGGGCTGAATGCAGCACATCAGTGCGGTTTCCCCGTCTCTACGAAGGTACCTACATCAATGTCCGCAAAGGTCTGAATCCGGATGTCTGCGTGATCGAGCCCTTCCGACGGTCCAAACCCGACGGAAACCATTCCGCCGGCCCGGGCAGCGTCAACACCACTGGATGCGTCCTCAAAGACGCAGGTTCGTTTCGGGTCAACTCCCAGGCGTTGGGCGCCCTTCACGAATATCTCAGGATCGGGCTTGGACCGGGAAATATCGTTGCCCGTCACAACCGCTTCAAAAAGGTCGGCAATTCCAAGCTTTTCAAGGACCATTCCGGCATTTTTGCTGCTGCTTCCCAGACCGGTCTGAATACCCCGGGCCCGCAATGCCCGGATGAATTCCAGCGATCCCTCCACCAGTGCGGTCTCGTCAATCTCAGCCAGAAAGGCGCGATAATCTTCGTTTTTTTTCGTCGCCAGCTCGACCTTTTTCTCTTCGGGTATATCAACTCTATTGTGATCCAGAATGATCTGCAGCGACGCCATCCGGGATATCCCCCGAAGCTGGTCGTTCAGGGTCTCATCAAAAGCCCACCCCTGGCTGTCGGCCAGTTTCTTCCATGCCTTGTAATGGTAGGCGTCTGTGTATACAACCACACCGTCAAGATCAAAAATGACCGCATCTATCGCTTGCTCACTCATAGTCTGTAATTTTAGTGGTTACCGACTCCGGCGGCAAGACGGCTGTTCAGAATAAGCATCTGCAGGCGGTTTTCAATGTTTGCAAAACTGGTATCCGGATCATAGTCAAGACTCAGTATCTGTACATCCGGATGAATCTCCTTCAGTTTCTTGACCAGACCACGTCCGGTGACGTGATTGGGGAGACAGCCGAAGGGCTGCAGTATAAGAAACGACTTGATTCCTTCCGCCGCGTGATGAAGAATTTCGCCGGCAATCATCCACCCTTCACCGGAGGTAAATGTATGGTGAACTATGTCTTCGGAAAGCGCGGCAATCTGCGGTAGTCCTTCTCTCTGATGAAACAGGGGATGAGCTTCGGCAATTTTAGCTACCCTGCTCAAGACGTGGTCGAACAGGAAATCGGTTATACCCCCAAGCACCGTATCCGCAAAGGGGTGCTTCACGAAGAACTCTTTGCGCTCCGTCTTCTGTCGCATAAAGTCACGGCGAAACGAATCGAGAATGTTCGGAAGTACCACTTCCATTCCATTGGATTCCAGATAGTTTACGATATTGTAATTGCTGGTAGGATGAAAGTTGAGCAGAAATTCTCCAATGATAAAGACCCGGGGGCGCTGTACCGACACGTCCAGTTCTATTGATCGCAACCTTTCTATCCCGTTTTCAAAGGCCCGGAGGGCCCGACGCACCGATACCTCGATTCCGGCGGCAGTTTCTTCCACGATCTCCTCGAAAACCGCATCTACGTCGCCGGGACGCACCTCATACGGCCGCAGGCGGAGGCGCAGCGCCTCCAGGGCATCGACGATGGCCAGGCCCCAGAGCATGCGAAGCTGAAAGACCGGACTGAGGGAGAACCCGGGGTGCATGTTCTTGGTATCCACATCTGTTGTGATGATAGGAACCTCAGGATAGCCCGCATCGTCCATTGCCCGTCTCGCAAGACTGGCGTAATGGGCAAGGCGGCAGTCACACTGACTCTTTGCGAGACCGCACACGGCGTGTGCCGGATCGACGTTGCCCGTTTCAAGGGCCCGAAGCATTTCACCTACATTCACCTGGGCTGGAAAACACATATCATTGTGGATATAGCGTTTCCCCAGTTCAATAGCCCGTCTGTCTGCCACGGGCAGAGGCTCTATCCTGTATCCTTCCGCACGGACTGCGGCGCTGATAATCGTGGCAAAAGCCCGGCTTACATTGGGCGCCATGATCACCTTTTCCTTCCGGTCCTTTTTGTAATACTTCACCGGAAACGGCTCGGGAAGGGCCGACAAAGAGGTGGGACGATCTCCCTTCCCGGCCCGTCGGGCCCGGATCGTCTCGATAAATGACCTGATCCTGATAGCGAGAGGACCTTTCACATCGGTCTCGTCCAGTTTGAGGGTCAGGGGGCTTTTCCCCGACGCCTTTTCAAGCAACCGGACCACTTCATCGCTGATCACTGCATCGTGACCGCAACCGAAACTGACAATCTGCACCAGTTCAAGGTTGGGATCTTCGGCAACCTTCATAGCTGCCGCATACATCCGAACGTGGAAGTTTACCGTCAACTCGGAACGGGTCGCCGACAGATCCACATCGTGAAGACCGGGCAGACTGTCGGCAGTAAGCACGGGAATTCCTTCTTCAATAAAGAACGAGGCGATATCGTGGTTGACAAGCCGGTCCGAATGGTACGGCCGACCGGCAATGACTACCGCAAACGAGTCTTTGCCCTCTTTCAGTGTTTGCAGTACTTCCGCCCCGGAGCGCATCAGGGCACCTTCAAACTCGGTCTGGCGGTGATTGCCTCGATCAATTGCCCGGGTTACCGTAGCCCCGGATATTTCAAACTTTTCCGAAGCCCATTTGACAATCTGTTTTCTGCGCGCCCGATCGTCCACCCAGTGAAACATGGGCCGATCAAAGGGAATCCCGGCAGTTTTTTCCGGCTCATCACTTACCGCAAGGACCATAGGGTATCCTTTTACAACGGCGCAGACGTGATTGCTGGTAGTGGAAGGATTTTCAGGAGGCATCCGGTTGATCATCGGCATGAAGATGCGATCCACCTTCCTATCCATAAGGTTTCGCAGATGTCCGTGGGACAATTTTGCGGGAAAACAGACGGTGTCCGACGGCACTGAAGCGAGACCGTCTTCAAAGAGCTCCTGGGAGCTTTCATCGGAAAGGGCAATGTCAAATCCAAGACTGCTCCAGAATGCGTACCAGAAGGGATAGCTGTGCCAGAACTCAAGAGTCCGGGGAATTCCTATAGTAACACCCCGGGCAGGTATGAGAGGAGCTTCTTCAGGGCGCCGAAAGAGCAACGACTCCCGTCGGGCCATCATATTGGGTACTGACTGATGACGCCGGGCGATCTCCCGGAGCTGGGTCTTTCGATCTTCCGGCGATCCGTCGTCTTCGATCACTTCGCCCCGTTCGCACCGGTTTCCGGTAACGTAATGGTTGCCGTCTGAGAAACGAACGATTGTCCGGTTACATGCGTTAGAGCAATAGGGGCAGATATGGCCGCTCTCCTGTCGGGCATCGAAGGTGCGTAAACCCTCGAGCCCCTGGAAGGAAGACATGCCGTTGGTGTGGTTCCTGGTAAGCTGGGCAACACCAATTGCTCCCATGAGACCGGGAAAGGGGGCCCGAACGACCTTCCGCCCGGTGTACTGTTCGAGAGCACGGAGAACGGCGTCATTTTCAAAGGTGCCTCCCTGAACGACTACCGTCTCGCCAAGAACGGAAAAGTTGGGCACCCGGACAACCTTGGTAAAGACATTTTCCACTATTGAGCGACACAGACCGGCAAGGATGTCTTCAGGACCTTTGCCGTTTTTCTGCTCTGTAATGATAGATGAGTTCATGAAGACCGTACATCGGGAACCCAACTGACTGGGAGATACGGCCCGGAATGCCCGGCCGGCAATCTCCTCTACCGGAACCTCAAGGTTGTGGGCAAAGTTTTCCAGAAAGGAACCACATCCGGCAGAACACGCTTCATTCAGACTGATACCGGTGACAATACCGTCGGTAACGGTTATCGCTTTCATATCCTGCCCGCCGATATCCAGAACAAAGCCGACCGTCGGTTCAATCTGCAACGCCGCGTGAGCGTGGGTAACCGTTTCTACGGTATGGTAGTCCGCGTGAAAGGCGGCAGCAAAGAGCTTTTCACCGTAACCGGTAGTACCAAGCCCCCTCACCCGCAACGTAACATCTTCGCCTTCATATCGTCCCAGAAGTTCCGTCAACAGACGGACCCCAGTGGCAAGAGGCTCTCCTTCGTTGTGAGAATAGGCCGAGTCAAGGATAGCACCGGAGTCGTCCATGACGACCATCTTGGTAGTAGTCGAACCGGCGTCTATACCAATATAGACATCCCGTGTGCTTCCCGGAGGGAGCACCGTCCGTTCCCAGTCGGGACGCCGGTGTCGCTGAAAAAACTCACGCCGTTCCGTTTCATCCGCAAAGAACGGTTGTGCATCATCCGGTGAGTCGGTACCTCCCGGTTGGTGTTCTTCAATACTTCGCAGTCTGCCGACCAGTTCACTCATCTCCACCGGCGGTGTATCGCCGGCGATAAGAGGAAGGGACAAAGCGGCTCCCAGTGCGACAAAAATCTCCGGCTGATCCGGCCGGATCACCTCTTCCTCCGACAGCTTCAGCCGTTCGGCAAAGACCCGCACCAGAGTGTGATTGAACGTCAAAGGCCCGCCCTGAAAAATTACCGGCGCCTGGATATGAAGCCCCTGGGCCAGGCCACCAATCGTCTGCCGGGCAACGGCGTGAAAGGTGGAAAGCGCCAGGTCGGACCGGTCCACACCCTGGTTGAGAAGCGGCTGAATATCGGTCTTGGCAAACACGCCACAGCGTCCGGAAATCTGATACACATGGCGACCGCGGGCAGCCAGATCATCAAACTGTTCCACCGGAATTTTCAGCAGTTTCGCTACCTCATCGATAAATGCTCCGGTACCGCCGGCGCAGCTTCCATTCATTCGCATGTCTGACGCGTTCAGTTCGCCTGTTACCGGGTCAGGATGAAAAAATATTACCTTTGCGTCCTGCCCCCCCAGTTCAACGGCAACCCGGGTATCGGGATAGAAGAGTCGTACCGCGACACTGTTGGCAACCACTTCCTGTACGTGCGGCAAGTTGGACTCTTTGGCTATTCCATGACTTCCGCTGCCGGTAAAAATCGGTCGAACGTGAATGTTCGGCATAGTTGTCGACAGCTCTTCCAGAAGGCGCACCATCGTTTCACGCTGGCGCGCTCCGTGACGGAGATACCGACTATAGAGGACACGTCGAGTTTCTGGATCAACAAGAGCGATTTTTACGGTGGTGGAACCTACATCGATTCCGAGAAGTTCTGTCTGTACCATCTGGTAACCTTTCAGCCGGGAAGAACACACAGGTCAGGACAACACGTGGCCGTCAAGAAAATTTACCGCGAGTGTAGGTACTTTTCTGTCGTTGTGCAAGAGAGCGGCCCGGCAGTATTTCAGTTACGGACTCAGTGCTTCTGCAGGACTTCGTCGTGGTGAATCAGCACGTCCCGATAGAGCGTTTCGAACTGGTTGGCAATGACTGCTCCATCAAAATCCCGGGAGCGCTTCAGCGACGCTTCGCTCAGTTTTCGACGAAGCTCATCATCATTGATGAGCTCCAGCACCCGGTCGGCCAGAGCTTCCAGGTCATCCCGGGGAAAGGTAAGGCCCGTTCCCTCGGTGAGTTCAGATATTCCGGGAACGTTCGGTACAATTGATGGTGTCCCTGAGGCCATCGATTCAATGACGGTCATGCCGAAACTCTCGGTAGTACTGGCCGTCACGTTGGCACAGGCGTTGTGAATCAGACCGCTTGCGAAGAGATCGTTCGGAGCAATTCGTCCAAGAAAAAAAATCGATTTCGTCATGCGCAACTCCCGGACCTGTGCTTCGTAGGCCTTTCTCCCGGGTCCGTCGCCGATCAGCAGAAGACGAATATCCTTGTCCCGGCGTATTGCGGCGCTCATACCGTTAATAAGCCGATCCACCGACTTTTCCTGACCCAGACGCCCGATAAAGACGAAGGTTTTATTATTGAACATAGGGAATCGGGCTCGCGTTGCTTCGCTGTCCTGCGCCTTTGAAAAACGTTCGATATCGATGCCATTAGGAATATGGTGTATAGGAATGTCGGGATAATGTCGCGATAACTCCGATGCAACGTATCGACTCGGTCCGGTAACCGCATCACTGCGTCGCATATAGAGACCGAAATACCGCCACGCCAGGGCTCGCAGCACCGGAACAAGGGCATCACTATGGGTAAAATAGCGGATATAACTGGGTTCCTGCAGCATGGTGTGAAAAGTCTGCACCGTCGCACGTTTCAGTTTCCTGGCCGCGCGAAGTGCGGCCCAGTTGAGAAGCCACGGCCCGGTGGCGTGTACAATATCGACATTTTCCCGTTGAAGAATCTTCTTGACGTGTCGGCTCCAGGGTATGACATTCCGCATCCCCGGATAGACAAAGGTCTCGTAACTGGCAACGTAGTACACCGGCACCCCGTCAAATTCCCGAATGGTCGATTCCTTCCAGCGCGGAGCAATATAGATCACCCGGTGACCCCGAGCAATAAGATTCTGGGCAAGGTTGTGGCTGGAGGTGACAATGCCGTTTACTACCGGCAGAAAAATCTCGAAAACGAATGCGATAGTCATAGTTGCAAGGAGAATACCACGCGGTCGCCGGGCTGACAACGCGGAAGCGTGTACCAGATGCGCCCGGATGCAGGTGGCCGAATTACCCTGAACCTCGAGAGCTAACGAATTTCTGACTGATTCCTGATCGTATCCTTACACTGGACACGCAAGGTCGGCACAGCAGTTTAAAGAGACTGCACTATCTGACAAGGAGTGTGAAAAATGAAAACGGTACAGAAAGCTGGGTGGATGACCCTTGCATTATTGCTGGCTGCAATACCGGGTGTGTTCGCTTCGGGAATACAGGAAACCCAGGAAGAAACCACGTACGGCAACCTTCGTCCCGGGCTCGTAGACCGAAACGGCGATCTGGTGGCCGATGCCCCGGATAACCCTGCCGACTGGATTGACCCGCCAGTTCTGATTTTTTCGTATACCCCCGTTGAGGACCCCGAGGTCTACCGCGACGTATGGGCCGAGTTTCTCGATCACATGGAAGCGGTAACGGGTAAAGAGGTACAGTTTTTTCCGGTGCAGTCCAACGCGGCACAGCACGAAGCGATGCGGGCCGGACGGCTTCATATAGCCGGTTTCAACACCGGCAGTAATCCGCTGGCCGTCAACTGTGCGGGTTTTGTTCCCTTTGCAATGATGGCAAGCAAGGACGGCTCATTCGGTTACGAAATGGAAATCATTACCCACGCGGACAGTGATATCACGTCGGTTGAGGATCTCGAGGGTCGTACCCTCGCGTTTACCTCCCCGACCTCCAACTCCGGTTTCAAGGCGCCCAGCGCGTTGTTGAAGGGAGAGTTCGGACTCATAGCGGATACAGACTTCGGCACCACCTTTTCCGGTGCTCACGACGCATCTATTCTCGGAGTTGCGAACAAGGATTACGAAGCGGCGTCTATTGCCAATTCTGTACTGGCACGAATGATCGACCGGGGTCTCGTTGAACCAGCTGAATTGCGCACCGTCTATCGTTCCCAGACTTTTCCCACCACTGGATACGGGTACGTCTACAATCTGAAGCCGGAGCTGGCAGAAAAGATCCAGGACGCATTCTTCTCCTTTCAGTGGGAAGGTACGGCTCTCATGGAAGAATTCAGTAAAAGTGGTGAAGCTCAGTTCATTCCGATCACGTATCAGGAGTACTGGGCGGTAATTCGTACAATCGACGATGCCAACGGCGTCAGCTACGACTGCAACTGATATCAGGTCATATGCCCGGGTTCCACCCGGGCATATCAGCACCCACCTACCCGTCGATAGTATCTTCTCTGTCGACGGGTAGGTTGTTTATATACGGGAGGTCGTCGTGCTTTTACTGCAATCATTGACCAAAACATACTCAACAGGTGACAAAGCTCTCCGCGGTGTCGATATGGCCGTCCAAAGAGGCGAGGTTGTCGCTCTGATCGGCCCGTCCGGTGCGGGAAAAAGCACTCTTCTCCGCTGTATAAATCGACTGGTGACTCCAACGTCGGGGTCTGTTTTTCTGGACTCCGTCAATCTGACGGCTATTCACGGTCGTCATCTCCGGAGGGCACGCTCCCGGATTGGAATGATCTTTCAGGAATATGCCCTGGTGGAACGCCTGACGGTACTGGAAAACGTCCTTTCGGGAAAACTTGGAACTATGAATCTGGGACGGAGTCTGCTTCGGCGTTACGAAAGCGCCGATGTCTCCCGTGCGATGGGTCTCCTCAGCGAAGTGGGACTGGAAGATCATTTTGAAAAACGTGCCGATGCTCTCTCGGGAGGACAGCGGCAACGGGTAGGAATAGCCCGCGCGCTCATGCAGGAACCATCGATCCTGCTGGTAGACGAACCTACGGCAAGTCTCGATCCGAAGACCGCCCGCAATATCATGCGGCTCATTCGCTCGGCCTGTGCCGAACGAAATCTGCCGGCAATCGTGAATCTCCACGATGTGCAATTGGCGCAACTCTTTTCGGACCGGGTTATCGGGTTAAAGGAAGGTCTGGTCGTCTTCGATGGTTCTCCGGAAACCCTTGACGATTTCCATCTCACAGAGATTTACGGTGAAGAGGACTGGAAAACCACCATGCGTCGCCCGCATGACGAAACCGACAGCGACTCTGAGCGAAAAACACTTTCGCACGAACCGCTGGAGGAGCGGATTGATGTCTGAGATCTCTGAATCGGCAAAGGTGACTGCAAAGCCCTGGCGCCCCCCGGGTATTATCCGGAACCCATGGATTCGATACGCCCTCATCACGGGTGCTGTTGTCTATTTTGTGCTCGGCTTCACTTCGATAAATGTCCGGTGGGAACGTGTTCTGCTCGGGATGGAGCGCGCCCAACGGTTCTTTGCCGGTTTTGCCCGACCCGACTTTACGTCCCGGGGCATGGTTATTCGCGATGGAATTCTGGAAAGTCTTACCATGACTGTTGTCTCTACCGTTATCGGTATACTCGCCTCGATACCCGTTGCTCTCGGCGCGGCACGAAACATCGCGCCTACTCCCGTATATCTGCTCTGCCGGGGAATTATCACCCTTTCCAGAACGTTCCAGGAGGTCATCATAGCGATCCTCTTTGTAGCGATGTTCGGGTTCGGACCCTTTGCAGGTGTCATGACCCTCGCCTTCGCAACTATTGGCTTCCTGGCGAAGCTGTTGGCAGAGGATATTGAAGAAATTGATCCGGTTCAACTGGAAGCTATTCGAGCTACCGGGGCAAGCTGGCTGCAGACCGTGTTGTACGCGGTTCAGCCCCAGGTCATGCCGCGACTCATCGGGCTCTCCCTCTACCGACTGGACATCAATTTCCGGGAATCTGCAATTATCGGCATCGTCGGAGCCGGTGGGATCGGCGCGGCTCTGAATACATCTTTTTCCCGATACGAGTACGACACCAGCGCAGCTATTCTGATTGTGATTATCGCTATTGTTCTGGTGGCGGAGCATCTTTCCGGGGCAATTCGGAAACGAACATCCTGAGGAGTGGGGAAATGCCTATTGTTACAAAAAACGGTCGAATCCGCTGGACACGACGAACTACCGGCGAATCCCTGATTCAATGGGGAATCACCACCACTCTTCTCCTGATATTCCTGATAAGCTGGCGTCTTATTGCAGAAAACACATTGTGGGGATTCGTGTGGGACGCTCCCAGACAGGGAGCGAACATCATTGCCCGAATGTTTCCTCCCCGCCTCAGATATACAAGCGTTCTCTGGAAACCCCTCTGGGATACCATCCTCATTGCGACGTTTGGAACTGCAGGAGCTATCATACTTGCCCTTCCCGTCGCCTTTCTGGCGGCGCGGAACACATCCCCACTGAAAGGAATATTCCGTCCGGCAGCCCTGTTTTTAATTGTAGCATCCCGGTCTGTAAACTCCCTGGCATGGGCTCTCTTTCTCGTTACCGTTGTAGGCCCGGGAATCCTCGCCGGAATGATCGCAATTTCTCTCCGTTCAATCGGGTTCATCGGCAAGCTATTGTACGAAGCTATTGAAGAAATCGACCTGCGCCAGGTAGAAGCGGTGACAGCAACGGGAGCCCATCCCCTTCAGGTGCTGCGAATAGCGATACTGCCTCAGGTCATGCCGGCCTTCGCCGGAATTTCCGTCTATCGCTGGGATATAAATATTCGGGAATCCACCGTTCTGGGGCTTGTCGGCGCCGGAGGCATCGGGCTTCAGCTTCAGGCATCCATCAACGTCCTGGCATGGCGTCAGGTTTCCGTCGTCCTTCTTCTGATTCTCATTACCGTTCTTTTCAGCGAATGGGTGACCGCCCGGGTTCGTCGAGCGGTGATCTGAAACCCCCTGCGGTATTTACACTATTTCTACCGCCGCTCTCTCGACAGGCAGGCCCGCCGTATATCGCTGAAAAAAGGCCTCGAATCCCTGTACGTCCGATGGATCGGGTTTGAGGGCTTCGGTCATGCTGTCCGCAAAAATTCGCTCCAGGAACTCCGGAAGAGAACGGGAGCGGTCTTCCCGTACCATATAGGCAGCGAGCAGAGCCATACCCCATGCACCACCTTCACCGGCAGTGGCCATGACACTGACCGGCGTATTTGTCGCGGCCGCCATGATGCGCTGCCCGACTTCCGGCGTCTTGAAAAAGCCCCCATGACCCCGTATTTCCTCGACCTCTACACCTTCCCCGTCAAAGAGGATATTCAGACCGGTACGCATTGCGCCGAGAGCGGCAAAGAGATGGGTCCGCAGAAAATTGGCAAGATTGAAACGGGAGTCCGGGGTCCGCACGAAAAGGGGCCGTCCTTCGCTGAAACCGGTGACGTGTTCTCCCGACACGTAGCCGTAGGATAGAAGTCCTCCCGCATCAGAATCGGCATCGGTTCCGACAGCAAGGGGCATCAGCGTGCCGTACAGGCGGTCCAGGGAAGCGTCTCCTCCCATGGCGGCTACAGCTTCACCAAGAAGGGACATCCACGCATCAAAATCAGAGGTACAGTTATTTGAGTGGGCCATGGCTACGGCGTGACCATCCGGCGTTACCACAAGATCAATCTCAGGATGCACCGCTTTCAGCGGCTGTTCCAGAACGATCATGGCAAAAACAGATGTGCCGGCGGACACGTTTCCGGTACGCACTCTGATACTGTTTGTTGCTACCATCCCGGTTCCGGCATCCCCTTCAGGAGGACAGAGAGGAACGCCGGCGTTGATCCTGCCGGTTGGATCGAGAACTTCCGCACCCTCGGAAGAGAGTGTGCCCGCCTCTTCCCCGGCGGGGAGCACCGTCGGCAAAACTTCACGGATCTTCCACGGAAACTTGCGGTCCGAGACTGCTTCATCAAACGCATCCAGCATTTCCGTGTAGAAGTCTCCCGTCCCGGGATCTATCGGAAACATGCCGGACGCGTCGTCCATACCTATAACGAAACGCCCGGTAAGGCGGTAGTGGACATACCCCGCGAGTGTAGTCAGCCTTGCTATCCGGGGAAGATGCTCTTCTCCGTTCAGGACTGCCTGATACAAATGAGCTATACTCCACCGTTGAGGAACGGGATACCCGAAGAGCTCGGTCAATTCTCTGGACGCCTGCCCCGTTATATTATTTCGCCACGTCCGGAAAGGAACAAGGAGGTTGTCATTCTTATCCAGTGCGAGGTATCCGTGCATCATCGCACTGACTCCTATCGCACCGAGGTGATTCAAATCCGCTCCATATCGGTCTTTCACGTCCTGATGGAGATCGGCGATACACGCCTGGGTACCCGTCCAGACATCATCAAGATCGTAGGTCCAGATGCCGTCAACCAAACGGTTTTCCCAGGTGTGGGAACCCGCCGCCAGAGGTTTTGAATCGGGTCCGACAAGTGACGCCTTGATCCTGGTTGATCCCAGCTCCAGGCCGAGAATCGCGCTGCCGTTCTGTATTGTTTCGTCAGGGGACATAAACTGCTCCGTGGGTCGGTATTCAGAAGTGAATCGTATGTCCCTTCCGCCGGGAGGTCAAGGGACCGTTTTCGGTAGTGTTGAGATCCTGCTTATGGCATTCCCGCGCGAACTTGGGTACACTACCGAAATGGCAACAATCCTTTTGAATACACCGCAAAATGCACTATGGAAAGAGCAGGCGGCTTCCCTTCGGAACAGTGTCAGTGCCGAAATATTGACATCGGCTGTTCTTTCGGACGTAGATCCGGGAACGTTGAGTCGGGTGGATGCTCTCGTTACCTACGGCCTTCAGGAATCGGTCTTGCCGTCACTTTCTTCTCTCCGTCTCATAGCAATTCCGATGGCCGGTATAAACACGCTGCCTGTTGACGCCCTCCGAAAAGCGGACGTCATGGTAGTAAACGCTCACGCCAACGGCCGTTGGGTGGGTGAACGGGCCCTGGCTCTTTTACTCGCTGCTGCGGGCAGGATTATCTCGGGAGACCGTGACTTGCGACGGGGACGATGGCACGGTTTTGCCGCGGGAGAACCGGTAGAACTCAGTTGGCGGCCCCTCTCTGAAATGACCATCGCCGTGATTGGCACCGGGTCAATCGGCCAATGGACAGCGCGATATCTCAGGCCATTCGGTTCATCCATCATCGGTGTACGTCGCCGCTCCGGTTCTGAAGATCTACCGGATGGTCTCTTTGATGAAGTAATCAACGACACGAAGACCGCCTTTTCCCGGGCAGACGCGGTAATTGTCACTCTGCCCAGCACCCCCGAGACGGTCGGGATGATTGGAAGTGAGCTGCTGGCAGCCCTGAAAGGGGGAATCCTGGTGAATGTGGGTCGGGGCGACGTCCTCGACGAGGTTTCCCTGTACAGGGCGTGTGCATCAGGTTCCCTGACCGCGGCTATAGATACGTGGTTTACATATCCCGATCCACCTGGATCGAGGTGCATGCCCTCCCGTTTTCCCCTGGAAGAGTTGGACAACGTTATCCTTTCACCTCACCTTGGCGGGTTTACACCTCCGGCAACTACGGCCAGCGTCGCGGAAGTCGTCAACTACGTCGCCGAGTGGGTAAAGCAGGGTATGCCCGAATCATTTGCGGCTGCCGTCAATCTGGAAGCCGGTTACTGAACCATGATAACCCACCAGTACATAGCAACAACCAAAGACTTTGTCCGCTATTGCAACCACCTGCGGGAAGACCGAATTGAAATGGTGGCGGTGGATATCGAGGGGGAATTTAACCTCCACATATACGGCGAACACTTCTGCCTCCTGCAAATTTTTGACGGCACCGAAGCTGTGCTGGTTGACCCGTATGAAGTTGAGATGGCCGAAATTCAAGGTTTTTTCGAGGACCGGGATATCCTGAAGATAACCTATGACGCCGCCGGCGACAGGAGTCTTCTTTTCAAGCAACATGGAATTCGAATGCGAGCAATTCTGGACCTGAAACCGGCAGTGGAGCTTTTACCCTACGAGAAAAAGGGTCTTTCGGCGGTACTGGAAAAGGTCCTTAAATTTCCACCCGAAACGGGAAAGAAACGATTTCAGCAATACAACTGGACTCGACGACCAATTGAGCCCGACGCAATTGAGTACGCCTTGAAGGATGTACTTCCTCTTTTCAAACTGAAGGATGCCCTCTTTTCCAGACTCAATCGGGAGGGTCTCATGGAAACGTACATCAGGGAAAACCTGAAAGTTCAGGATACCGACCCCGAGACCGACCGGGATCCCGGTGTCCTCCGTTCGGGCCAGTTCCGGCATCTCTCTTCGGCCCGCCAGGAGCTCTTTCGACGTCTCTTCGCGGTTCGGGACCAATATGCGAAGCGGGAAAACCTGCCTCCCAACGACCTCTTCTCCAACAAAGACCTCTTTGCTTTTGTGCGATCGGAACGGCCACTCTCATCGGTCCGACCAGGTCGCCGAGTAGGTCGGGAAAACTTTTCTGCGATGCTGCAGGAAATGGAGCAGTTGATGCCTCCTCGGCGTTGATTGAAAGTGGAACACAGCGTTCCACCCCGCACATTCAGCTTCCCCCAAGTTCCCTGCGTATTGCTTCCATTCGCCCCAGCTGATCCTTCAAGTCCGCCGCCTTTTCCCGCTCCTTTTCGACAACTTCCGGATTAGCCTTGCCGAGAAAACCCTCGCTGGAGAGCTTTTCTTCGGCCTGTTTGAGTCCCTTCCGAGTCTTTGCAATGTTCTTGTCCAGACGAGCGAGCTGGGCCTCCACATCAATGAGCTCGCGAATATACAGATACGCCTCGAACCCGCTCCCAACCACGGCGATCGCGCCGGATCTGCGTGACGAATCCTGCCCCACCTCCATCGCTTCAATACCGCCCAGCATGGAAATCAGCTCCGTGTGGCTCCGGAAGAAATCGCCGAGATCGGAACGATCAAAACTGAAATGGACATACAAATCGAACTTCGTGGACGGGGGAATAGTAAATTCGCTGCGCATGGTACGAATACCGCGCACAAGTTCCTTGAGCCCGCCAAATCCTTTTGCAGCCCTGCGGGAATCTGCATCGGACCGGGATTTCAGCGTCCGGGGATATCTACTGACTATGACGGCATCGGGTCGGCCGCGTCCGGAAGAAGCGGTATCACGATGGTATCCCGGCAATGTAGAGGATCCATCGGCGGGCTCCAACTCAGCGGGCAGCTTCTGGTAAATCTCTTCTGAAATGAAACTCATGAAAGGATGCATAAGCCGAAGGCTCTCCTCCAGGACGTAGAGAAGCAGAGAAACCGCCCGGTCCTTTTTGGCATCGTCGTCGGCGTAGAGATTCAGCTTGCTCGCTTCGATGTACCAGTCGCAGAAGTCGTTCCAGAAAAACTCGTATACCGCCCGTGACGCCTCATCCATTCGATAATTGGCCATACCCCGGGACACCGTCTGTATCGCCTGGTCCAGTCGAAAATAGATCCAGCGGTCGACGTCGTCCAGCAAGATTTCCTGGAACGGGACAATGGTCCGGCCTTCGAGATTCATCAGAAGATATCGTGTGGCGTTCCATATCTTATTGGCAAATTTGCTTCCAAGCTGGAAGCTGTCGGGCGCAATAGGAACGTCCGATCCCTGAACACTCAGGTACGCAAGAGTAAACTTGTGAGCGTCGGCACCGTATTCTGCGACGATGTCCAATGGGTCAATACCGTTTCCGAGGCTTTTGGACATCTTGCGTCCATTGATATCCCGGACGAGACCGGTAATATAGATATCGCGAAAGGGTACCTCTCCCATAAACTCCAGCCCCGCCATGATCATCCGGGAAACCCAGAAGAAAATGATGTCATAGGCAGTTACCAGCGACGTGGTCGGGTAGTAGTGGTGCAGGTCATCAGTTTTATCGGGCCACCCCAGTGTACTGAAGGGCCAGAGCCAGCTGGAAAACCACGTATCCAGAACATCCGGATCCTGTCGAAGAGCCCGACCCGAATATTGAGGATCCTCGGTCGGGTCGGTTCTGCTGACAATCATTTCACCGGTGGCGTCGTCGTACCAGACGGGAATGCGGTGGCCCCACCACAGTTGCCGGCTGATACACCAGTCCCGGATGTTTTCCAGCCAGTGGGTGTAGGTGTTTTCCCAATGCCGCGGATAGAAGCGGATTTCGTCGTTGCGCCACGCCGCCAGCGCCTTTTTCGCCAGCGGTTTCATTCGGACAAACCACTGGGTACTTACCCACGGTTCCACTACCGAATTACAGCGGTAACAGTGACCCACCTGGTGGACGTGGTCTTCCCGGCGCACGAGGTACCCCTGGTCCTGGAGATCGGCTACAACTGCGGCCCGACCGTCAGTGACGGAAAGTCCCCTGTACCGCTCCGGTACATTATCATTCAACGTAGCCGTCGCCGTGAGAACGTTTATCCGCTCAAGGTTGTGGCGGTCACCGATTTCCCAGTCGTTCTGGTCGTGGGCGGGTGTGATCTTTACGGCGCCGCTGCCGAACTCTCTGTCCACGTAGCTGTCCGCCACAATTGGAATAACCCGTCCGGTTAGCGGCAATCGCACAGATTTACCCACCAGGGTGGTATACCGCTCGTCTTCCGGGTGCACCGCCACGGCGGTGTCTCCCAGCATCGTCTCCGGACGCGTCGTGGCGACTTCAATCCATCCGATAGAACCTTCCCGGCCCTCAGTCGCGTTGGGATCAACGATCGGATAGCGGATATGCCATATGTAGCCGCGCTTCTCCGCGTGTTCTACTTCGTCGTCGGAAAGAGCGGTACCGCAACTGGGGCACCAGTTGATCAGGTATTCTCCGCGATAGATGAGATCGCGTTCGTACAGGGAGACAAAGACCTCCTTGACGGCGTGACTGAGTCCCTCATCAAGAGTAAAACGTTCGCGGCTCCAGTCGCAACTGGCACCAATCTTTTCCAGCTGGCGCGTTATTGTGGCGTGATGATCGTCCTTCACCTGCCACGTACGTTCTACAAACTTTTCCCGACCCAGTTCTTCTCGGCTGGTACCTTCGGCTACCAGCTTGCGTTCTACAACATTTTGCGTTGCAATACCGGCGTGGTCCGTTCCGGGAACCCACAACGTGGGTCGTCCCTGCATCCGATAATACCGAATGAGGATGTCCTGCAGACTGTTGTTTAACCCGTGGCCCATATGCAGTACGCCCGTGACATTCGGCGGAGGTATTACTATTACAAAAGGATCATTATCCCGTTCGGGATCGCCATGGTGTACAGGCTGGAAGTACCCCGCTTCCTTCCACATGGCATATACTCGGTCCTCAAAATCATCGGCATTGAAGGTTTTGTTTAATTCGACAGCTTGCATTGGTATCTCCAGAAAATTTGTCTCGCGATAATAGCAGATTTAGCCGGTCCAAGCCAGCCTGTTACCGGGAACGGGTATGGCATTTCTCCCGCTTCATCCGGACCGACTTCAAACGACTCCGAAAGCAACTAATGAAATTATGAACAACTGCATTGCCGACATTACGACGTAGGGCCATCGACGTGAGCCAACGTATCCTGCAAAAATTGAAACGTAGGCTATGATGGGAATGCATAACAGCAAGGAGATTCCAATTCCGGCGGTTGCGGAAGAGATGCTTTGTTCAACCAACCGGTCTGTATCTGATCCCTCGCGCCAAGTTTGCACGACCAATTCAGCGTCTTCAACCGCCACGGCAGCCCATAACGCTGTAACCAACGCAACCGCACCGGCCAAAAAGAGCGCCCGCCGCAGAGCTTCGGAAAAGAGCTCCCAGGGTTTCCGTTTCATTGCAATACTCCCCACAGTGTGCGTGTTCCTGCGGCAAGCAGCATGGCGATTACCAGCAATCGTATCATCTCCGGACGGGCACGTCCAAGCAAGTGAACTCCAATGCGCGTACCAGCAACCATCCCGACAACAGCCGGTACAATGATCAGGGGATCCATCGCCCCGGATCGCAGGTATACCCACGCGGCAGTACTGCTGTTGGCGATAATGATCAATCCACTTGTTGCCGCCGCAAGCTTTAATGGCAATCCTACGAGGGAAACAAGAACCGGTACGTTCGCCCATCCCGCCCCGACTCCGAGAGCACCGCCAATGATTCCGATTCCAACAAACAGAGCCATTGCCGGAGCGATGCAACACGCCCGCCAGTGGATAATCTCTCCATTCGCGGGGTCACGATAGCTACCATGGAGGTGCCAGGCTGTCACAATCCGTGCGGAAAGACCGCGAGGTTTGACGGTGGTGTCCTGATGCTTTCCCGACCCGGCCTGATCGTCCGGACTGTTCGGGGATCGTTTCTTTTTTGCACGAAAGGCGGCCACACCGGTTTGCAGTGCAATTGCAAGCATGAGAATTCCCAGTGCGACGAGAATACTCTTCTCCGGTACAATGAATCCCAGACGGGCTCCAACGATTGAGCCCGTTGATCCGGCAAGGGCCAGGGGAATGGCTATTCGCAATCGCGACAATCGCTGTCTCATCAGCGGTGGTGCGGCGGCGGCCGCCCCGATAAGCGCGACCATCAGGCCGGCTCCACGGATAAAATCGACGTGCAGTGAAAAGAGTGCTGTTGCCAGAGGGACAAAAAGAACACCGCCCCCAACTCCTGCGACGATCGCGACGGTACCAATGACGAACCCCGTGACTAGGAGCGCCCCCATCGTCAACCACATTTCGACGCCGGCGGCTGAAGCGGCTGCGGTCATAGTTTCAATCATAGCTGTTTATCTCTCTTTTTTTGCCCACCGGCTTAAAAAACGCACCAGCAGTCTTTCACCGTTGACCGGAGCCACCACTTGAATACCTCCGCTTCGTACAGCATCAAAGTGGACAGGTAGGGTAAGGGCCGGTAACCCCGCCAGCGAGGCCAGGGTATTGAGTCGCAGCGTCTGACTGCGAAACTCTCCGTCTGCTTCTTCATAGAGAGGACTTGGAATGACGGTCGCCGGCAGCACCAACAGGTCACAGGTTTCAAACAATTCGTTCGCGTAACTTCGAATTTCGCGTCGGGTTTCTTCCGCCCGTTCCCGTCGCTGTTCACTCCAGTGCGCACCGCGTTCGATAAGACCTTTCACCACCGGATCATAGAGGTCTCCGTAGGAATTGATCCATTCCTCGTGAACCGCCCACGCTTCTGTTGACCCGATAACATTGTAGGCATCCACCGCAGGATCTCCGAGAATCCCGGGTCCATCCGGTTCCACCCAGGCGAACCCGGCACGCTCGAGATGGCGCAACACATCTTGCCACATACCGGAAATATCTTCGTTCAGATGGATCCCCGGGGGAATTATCGTCGCAATGTTCAATTCCCTATCGTCCGCCTCACCGACGGCAGGAGAAGCAGAGGCCTCTGCATCCGGAAGGACAACGTTTACAAGCAACTCCATGTCTTCGGGATTGGCGGTAAACCAGCCTACCGTGTCCATCGAAGGGGCCAGGGGGAAGACTCCTTCCAGCCTGGATGGCTCCCAACCCAGACGTATACCGTATACACCGCACAGCGCCGCAGGTAGACGAATAGACCCACCAGTGTCCGTCCCCAGGGCAAACGGCGCCACCCCGGACGCAACAGCCCACGCTGAACCACTGGAAGAGCCTCCGGAAATCCGACGTCGGTCCAGGGGATGGGGACAGTCGCCGGTGCGGGAATTTCTGCCGTCAAGTCCGTAGGCAAACTCGTTCATATTGCTCCGCCCGGCGCATACGGCGCCCGCATCGACCAGCTTCCGGATCAACCAGGAGGATTTTGTCGCCGGTGACACGCTGACACCATCGTCGGCCAAACAGACACCGGAACTGCACGTTGTCGCTTCTCCGGCGACATCGTAGAGATCTTTCGCGACGAAGGGAACACCACCAAGTTCAACGTCGGAACCTTCGTGGCTTCGCGGTATTTCATTTTTCCACACGCGAATGGCTCGAATCCACAGATCCGGATCAAACCGCTTTGGCCGATCTTTGACCTCCATGAACCATTCCGACGCGTCCCGTTTCCAGAGATCTCGCCATTGTCCAATAGACAGGCGATCGACACTGCGGCTTTGGTACAGACCGGAAGACTCGTGGTTCTCGGGGTAGTAGCGTCTCATTACCCCAGTATCCTGATCCCGCAACAGTAACGCAAGGGTTTGACCACTTACTGACTTTAGCGTACGTTTTGGAGCGATGAACCAGACACTGTCTATTGGTCCTGTTCTCCTGCCGGCATTTCTTCCGGCACTGCTTGCCGGGTACCTCCTGGCGAGGATCCTTTCTGGACGTCTGAAAAAGCGGTACCCCTCGGAAAGTGAATGGTTCTCAGACCGTTTCAGCACGGCCATTCTCATTGGCTTTGTCATCTGGAAACTCTGGCCTTTGACGCGGTGGGCCAATGAGATCCTGAAAGATCCGGTCATACTCCTGAGACTTCCCGGAGGCCGTACCGGTGCCATATTTGGCATACTTGCAGCTGTCGCCTTTCTTGCTTTCGGAGTACTGAAAAACCGACGCCGTTCCGTACCCGTAGGCGTCGGTCTTGCCGGATTCGGTACAGGCTTTCTCTTTGCAATAGCAGTGATAGAAACCGTAGCAGCAACACCACCAGTCACCGAACCATCCGAAGTGCTCAACCTGACGGTAGAATACGTTCAGAAACATTCCGGCGAAGATACGATCCAGAACGCTGGTCTGGTCACCGGTACACGTCCCGGCGTCATTACCTTCTGGGCAACCTGGTGCGGTCCCTGCGAAGCGGAGCTTCCTGTAAAGAAGCGCTTCTATTCGGAATTCCGTGAAACGGTTGATTTTGTTGCCGTAAATCTCACCACCTCGGAACAGTCTGTCTCGCGGGTAACGCAATACATTGAAGCACAGCAGATTCCATATCCGATAGCACTTGATCGGACGGGGACTCTTTCAGGTATTTTCAATATACTTGGTACACCAACCACCATTGTGCTCGCGCCTGACGGAAGAGAGATAACACGATGGACCGGCCCGGCCAGCCTTGACAGACTTGAGCGAGCGGTAGACGAGGCGTCAGAACAATACTCTGATAGTTGATTCTGTCTGCCGTTGGACCGCCGGATCCGGGCGCAAAAAAAAACACCGGCATATCACCGGTGTTATTCAGCATACCTTTATACGCGGAAACGTCTATTCTTCCGTCTTCTTCTCGTCATCCGGGAGTTCAACGGCTACCGTATCATCAGCATCCGGTTTGTCGGCTTCGGTGGTCTTGACCGTTTTCTTCTTTGCACTGGTCTCCGGCTTCTTCGTTTCAGCCATTTTTGGAGCGACCTTTTTTGGGTCGGCCTTTTTTGGGGCGGCCTTTTTCTTCGTCGTCTTTGCCGGTTTGCCTTCATCGTCGCTGAGAATTTCCAGTATTACCATCTCGGCGGCGTCGCTCGGTCGCGGACCAAGCTTCAGAACCCGCGTATAACCGCCGGGCCTTTCCGTAAAGCGAGGCCCGATCTCCGTAAACATCTTCGCCAGGACTGCCTGATCCTTGATTTCCCGCCCGATAATCCTTCGATTGTGAACACTGTCAAGCTTTGCCCGGGTTATCATCTTTTCCGCCGTTCGCCGAACAGCCAGAGCCTTGGCCTTGGTTGTCCGGATGCGTCCATGACGGAAAAGAGAAGTCAACATATTGCGTGTCATCGCCTTGCGGTGACCAGTACGCCGCCCCAGGCGGTTGTATCCGATCTTATGCTTCATTCTTCTCTTCCTTCTTCTTCAGAAAAACGGGGTTGTCCTTCAGAACACTGTAGTCGGTCATGCCCAGGTTCAACTCCCATTCATGTAGCTTTTCTTTGATCTCCTGCAAAGACTTCTTCCCGAAATTGCGGGTCTTGGCAATCTCATCTTCGGTCTTCTGCGTCAGATCACCAAGATTGTTTATGTTGGCATTCTTCAGACAGTTGCTCGCACGAACAGACAACTCAAGCTCGTCCACAGGCGTCGCAAGAATTTCCCGCACCAGTTTCATATCTTCATCTTCTTCATCATCGATTCCAACTTCATCTTCATTGAAGTTGATAAAGACGTCGAAATGATCCTTGGCAATTTTTGCAGCTTCACCTACCGCGTCAACCGGCGAGATCGTTCCGTCGGTCCATACTTCAAGCACGAGCTTATCGAAGTCGTTCCGCTGCCCTACCCGAGTATTCTCGATATTGTATTTAACCCGACGGATAGGCGAATAGACCGCATCAAGGGGAATTGTTCCCACTTCGTCAATGTACTGTTCGTTTTGTTCAGCCGGAACGTATCCGCGATTCAGGTCAATCTGCAATTCGATATCCAGCCACGCATCGTCCATCAGAGTCATCACCGGCATATCCGGATTAGTTATCTCCACGCCGTCAATAGCGAACGCGCTTGCCTGAACCTTCTGCGACCCTTTGAGCTCCAGAAAAAGAACCTTCTGATCTACCTCATCCGGAAGTCGAATCTGAAGTCGCTTGATACGATTGAGAATATCCGGAGTGTCTTCTACAATCCCTGGAATCGATTCGTACTCGTTGGACAGAAACCGCTGGTTTCCATCGCCATCATAGACCGTGACCCTGACCGCCGTTACCGCGCAACCCGGAATAGAACTGAGAAGAACCCGACGAAGAGAGTTTCCTATCGTCGTTCCGTAACCCCGTTCGAATGGATATGCAACAAACGTGCCGTGGTCCGGACCGGATTCGCTCGGTTCAAAGGTGATGCCCTTTGGGCGTTTAAACCCTTTGAGTAATGCTTTTCGAGCCATACCTGTCTCCTTTCCCGGACCTGATCAAACGCGTCGACTCTTGCGAGGACGACACCCGTTATGAGGGATCGGCGTTATATCTTCAATAGTACGGACCTTCAATCCTAACTGGCCAAGAGCACGTATAGCCGACTCTCGACCAACCCCCGGTCCCTTCACAAATACATGTACTTCCTGAAGCCCTGAAGACAACGCTTTTTGTCCCGCCGTCTCCGCAGTAGACTGAGCCGCATATGGTGTCGACTTCTTTGCACCACGGAAACCGAGAGAACCGGCGCTACTCCAGGAAACAACATTTCCATTCATATCACTGATAGTGACAATGGTATTGTTGAATGTCGCCTGAATGACAACCCGCCCCTCGTAAATTGACTTCTTTTCTTTTTTCTTCTTCGTCACTTTGGCCAAGGTTCAGGCCCTCCTATTTCTTCTTTCCTGCAACCGTCTTCCGCTTACCTTTCCGGGTACGGGCGTTGGTTCTGGTCTGCTGACCACGAACGGGCAACCCCTTGCGATGACGGAGCCCTCGATAGGATCCAATATCCATCAGGCGCTTGATATTCAGCGATACCTGAGTTCGAAGTCGTCCTTCAACGGTATAATCGTTTTCAATGATCTGCCGAACTTCGTTGATTTCCTCGGAACTCAGTTCATTTACCCTACGCTCTGCATCAACATTCGCAGCTTTGCAGATGGCAATAGCCGACGAGCGACCAATGCCGTAGATGTATGTTAACGCCACATCAACATGCTTATTCGGAAGATCTATACCTGCAATACGAGCCATCAATTACCCCTTCTGGCGTTGTTTGTGCTTCGGATTGGTACAAATAACCCGAACGACGCCCCGTCGTCGAATTACCTTGCAATTGGCACAAATCGGTTTAACACTTGCACGAACTTTCATTTTACCACCTTACTCCGCTCACAAGCTCCGTCGCGACTTGACCCGACCCTTTTTGGTGAGTCCGTCGTGATGGTGCATCCTCAAGTGTCCCTCGATCTGAGACATGAGATCCAAATCAACACCGACCATGATCAACAGCGACGTACCGCCAAGCAGAAATGCGACTTCTGCCGGGAAACTGAACAACCGCTGTATTAGCGTCGGAATTACCGCAATAAAGGCAAGGAAGATTGCTCCAGGTAGAATTATTCTATTCAACACCCGACTGAAGTACTCTTCCATTTTCTCACTTCTGATACCGGGTATAGAGCCACCGTTTTCCCGGATATTTTTGGAAATCTCAATCGGATTCAGCGTAACCTGCGTATAAAAGTAGGCAAAGAAGATGATCAAGACCGTGTAGACGATCAGATATGCGGCACCGTCAGGACGCATCCAGAATGCCACGCGTTGGAGCCACCGTACACCGGGACCAAGCCCCTGGGCTATCTGCAACGGGAACGTCAGTACACTCGAAGCAAATATGACCGGGATAACACCGGACGGGTTGATCTTGAACGGAACGTAGGTGTTCTGAGCGCCGTACATCCGTCTGCCGACGACCCGTTTCGCGTAGTGGATCGGTATCTTTCGTTGGCCTCGTTGTTCGTAGATAACAAGAGCAACTACACCAACAAACATCACAAATACAACGATAACGAACACAGGATTAAGATCGCCGGTGCGAACCTGCTGGAGCAGCAACCATATTGCGCCGGGCATCCGGGCAACGATACCACTAAAAATGAGCAGCGATATTCCGTTTCCTATACCCCTTTGGTTGATCTGTTCGCCAAGCCACATCAGAAAGACGGTACCGGCCGTTACCGAAAGCATCGACACGACAGTGTATAATCCCCGTGAAATTGTTATTGCATCGGGGATGCTGTCCGCATATACGGTGACTGCGAAAGACTGAATCAGGGCAACCACGACCGTTCCATAGCGGGTATACCGCTGAATCTTCTTTCGGCCGCCCTCTTCCTCAGAAATTTTCTTCAGGCTCGGGAAAACCAGCAACAACAGCTGCATGATAATTGACATGGAAATATACGGCATTATTCCGAGCATAAAGACGCTGAACCGGGAAAACGCCCCGCCGGCAAAGAAGTCCAGATAGTCGGTTACCGAAATACCCGCGCTCGCCTGCTGAGTCAGAAAGTACGTCTGAAGAGCATTCAAGTTAATGCCGGGAATAGGTATCGTGGCGCCAAGCCGAAATATGGCGAGCATACCAAGAGTGAACAGCACTCGCTCCCGAAGATCCTTGATTCTAAAAATGTCTGCAATCGGATTCGAGGCCATACGGCTTACCCTTCAGCTCCCTCAGAAGCTCCTTCGACGATACTTCCGCCGGCTGCTTCAATTTTGCTCCTGGCTCCCGCCGAAATCGCCAACCCCCGAATTGTCAGAGCCTTGTCAATTTCACCCCTGCCGAGAACTTTCACATCCTTGACGTTTTTACCGATCAGTTTCTTCGCCCGAAGACTCTCTATATCCACTGTGTCTTTTGCCTCATAGGTAAGAGAAAGCTGGTCGAGATTCAAAGGAAAGTAATTCTTCTTGAACAGGTAGTTGGAAAAACCGCGTCGGGCAATGCGCCGGTACAGAGGCATCTGACCGCCCTCAAAACCGGGACGGACACCTCCACCCGACCGGGCATTCTGCCCTTTGTGACCCTTACCTGATGTCTTTCCGTTCCCTGAACCGATGCCGCGACCAAGGCGCTTTCGCTGCTTTGTCGCTCCTTCCGGTAGATGGATAATATTCATTTTTCTTCCTCAACCTGCACCAGATGGGAAACGGTGTTAATCATGCCCTGTATAGAATCGGTTAACTCGTGTACAACGCTGTGCCGAATTCTTCGCAATCCCAGAGCTTCCACCGTTTTCCGCTGATTGGGTTTTCGTCCAAGAGGACTCTTAACAAGTGTTACTCGTACCTTCATGGCTCAGCCCCACATATCCTTCAATGTCTTACCGCGATTATGAGCAACTTCCCGGGCCTGCATAAGCTCATTGAGGCCCTGAAAAACGGCTTTCACAATATTCACCGCGTTGGGACTTCCCATAGATTTACTCAACACGTCGTTTATACCGCCAACTTCCAGTACCGCCCGGACGGGACCACCGGCAATGATTCCGGTACCGGGAGCCGCCGGCTTCAGCAGAACATTGGCGCTTTTAAAGCGTCCCTGTACTGTGTGCGGTATTGTGTGTTTCTGTCGGGGAACTTCGATCATGCTTCGTTTTGCCTTATCAACACCCTTCCGAATAGCCTCGGAAACGTCATTGGCTTTACCGTAGCCATATCCGACCCGTCCGTTCTTGTCTCCAACAACGACGAGTGCAGAGAAGGAAAAGCGGCGTCCACCTTTTACAACCTTGGCCACCCGATTGAGTTTGATCAATTTCTCTGCAAACTCTTTATCCATACCACGATCCACGCATTACCCCCTAAAACTTCACGCCGGCCTTGCGGGCGCCTTCGGCAATTGACTTCACGACACCATGGTAAAGATATCCGTTCCGGTCAAAGACAGCCTCGGTGATCTTTTTTTCGACAAGTTCCTTGCCAATGGCTTCACCAATTTTCTGACCGTCTTCCACTTTCGCCTTCAGACCTTTCAGGTCACCGCTTACACTGGAAGCTGATGCGATGGTCTGATTGTTCTCGTCGTCGATCGCCTGAATATACACGTTCTTGTTGGAACGAAACACGCTCAAACGAGGGCGTTGCGCCGTTCCACTCACTCGTCCCCGCACTCGCAGTTTCCGCTTTGCCCGGCGACGATTTTTTTCGATGACTCGTTTCATATAGCTCTACCCGCCCTACTTAATACCGGACTTACCGACCTTACGCCGGACGTATTCATTTTCGTACTTGACGCCCTTGCCCTTGTACGGCTCAGGAGGCCGTATTTTTCGGATTTCCGAAGCAACCTTACCAACAAGTTCCTTGTTGATGCCTCGCACCGTCAGCTTATTTGGCCCATCTGCTTCCGCGTTGACTCCGTCCGGCAGACGAAACTCGACCGGGTTGCTGAATCCAAGATTCAGCATGATCGACGATCCACTCACCTCTGCACGAAATCCGACGCCATTTATGAGAAGGGTTCGCGAATAGCCCTGGGATACGCCCACCACCATGTTGTGGATCAGCTGTCGGTAAAGACCGTGAAATCCCCGGGCTTTGCGGCTTTCGGAATTTCGGCCTACAACCACTTCCTGGTCGCTTACCTGAACGTCAATTTCCGATCGATACGATTGCTGAAGCTCACCTTTCGGTCCCTTTACAGTAACAATACCGTCTTTGATGTCTACTGTAACACCCTGGGGAATTGGAATCGGCATTCGTCCTACTCGAGACATACTACCTCCTCCTTACCAGATAGAACAGATCAGCTCACCACCGACCCGTTTCTCAGCAGCTTTTCGCCCGGTTGTTACACCTGTGGAGGTAGAAACGATCAACGTTCCATAACCGTTCAGCACTCGCGGCATCTTCCGATATCCCGTGTATACCCGTCTACCCGGGGTGGATATCTTCTGGATCCCGTGAATAACCGGCATCTGCTTGTCGTCATACTTCAGGAACACTCGGATAAACTCCTTGTCGTCCTGACTCATTTTCTTAAAGTTCTTGATGTAGCCTTCATTCTTCAGAATCTTGATGATCTCAAGCTTGATTTTGGACGGATTAACGTCAACCTTCTCAAACTTCGCCATACTACCGTTCCGAATCTTGGTAAGCATATCGGCTACAGGATCAGACACACTCATCTCTCTCTCCTACCAGCTCGACTTAGTAACACCGGGAATATACCCTTCACTTGCCAGTTTCCGGAAACAAATACGACACAGCTCAAACTTGCGCATGTAACCGCGGGGTCGCCCACAGACACGGCACCGGTTTACACGACGCGTCATGTACTTCGGCTTCCGTTGAGCCTTTATAATTAACGATTTTTTAGCCATCGAGCCCCCTCTTCCTACTTACGGAACGGCAAATTCATTTTGGTCAAAAGCGATCGGGCTTCCTGATCGTTTTTGGCTGTTGTGACGATCACTACATTCAGACCGGTAATCTTGTCGATCTTATCGTAATCGATCTCCGGAAAGATGATATGTTCGGTAACACCCAGAGAATAGTTTCCGTGTCCATCAAATCCGTTGGGATTGATACCCCGAAAGTCCTTAACCCGCGGCAATGCGACATTTACCAGCCGATCAAGAAACTCCCACATCTTCGCTCGACGGAGGGTTACCTTTACTCCAATTTCCATTCCTTCCCGGAGTTTGAAGTTGGCAATCGATTTCCGCGCCCTGGTACGAACCGCGCGCTGTCCGGCTATAAGAGAGAGCTCGTTCTGAGCGCTCTCAATAGCTTTCTTGTTGTCAATCGCATCACCTACGCCCATACTCAGGACGATTTTCTCGATCCCAGGAACTTCCATTACAGACCGGTAATTGAACTCTTTCATCAGTTCGTCTTTTACCGAATCCTGATACAACTTCGCCATGGTGGGTACACTTGCCATCAGACCGTATCCCCCGTTTTTTTCGAATACCGGACTTTTTCGCCACCCTCTACCCGATAACCAAGTCGCGAGGGTTTACTATCTCTACCGGCAAACATGACATTGGAAATCGCAATGCTCGCCTCTTTTTCGATAATACCGCCCGACTCGTTCTGGCTTCGTTGGCGCTGCGCTTTTTTAACCATGTTGATTCCCTCTACGAGAACACGGCCCTTTTCACGGTCAATGCGCAAGATTCGTCCGGTTTTTCCTTTGTCTTTCCCGGCAATAATGACCACCGGATCATTCTTTTTCAGCTTCGTATTCATATCAACGATGCTCCTATAACACTTCCGGTGCCAGCGAGACGATCTTCATATAGTCCGCATCACGAAGCTCCCGGGCTACAGGTCCAAAAATGCGTTTCCCCTTGGGATTATGAGTCTTGTCTATGATGACACACGCGTTGTCGTCAAAACGAATGTATGTACCATCAGCCCGCCGAAACTCTTTCTTGGTCCGTACGATAACCGCCTGTTCAACGGTTCCTTTTTTAACCGGCGCATTCGGCAACGCGTCTTTGACCGCTACAACGATAACATCTCCAACAGAAGCATACTTCCGTTTGCTTCCACCAAGGATTTTTATGCATTGCACGCGTTTTGCACCGCTGTTATCGGCCACGTTTAAAAACGTCTGCATTTGAATCATTGCACTATCCTCAACGTGCCCGCTCGACGATTTCCACGAGACGCCAGCACTTGTCCTTGCTTATCGGACGAGATTCCACGACACGAACCGTGTCACCGACGTGTGCCTCGTTCTTCTCGTCATGAGCTTTCAATTTCCGGGAAATATTGACGTATTTTTTATACAGTGGATGAACGGTCCGCCCCTCAACCAGTACAACAATCGTCTTTTCCATCTTGTCACTCACGACCCGCCCCTGGAACACCTTTTTGTTGGTGGTCCTGACCGCCTCTGCCGCCATCACACGTTCTCCTTCTCAACCGCCTGAACATCAGCGTGGTTGTAAATCATTGTATGTAAACGCGCGATCTGCCGGCGTAACGTTCGTACATGAAGAGGGTTTTCCACATGCCCGACAACCTTGTCGATTCGGGCGTCCATATACTTCCGCTTCAGTTCTTCCCGTTTTACAATCAGCTCTTCAAATGTCAGATCACGAAAAGAGTTTCGCATTACTCCACTCCTTTGCGCGCGACAAACCGCGTCCTTATCGGAAGTTTGCTTGCCGCCAGAGTCAGTGCAGACTCCGCCAGGTCATGATCAACGCCGGCAAGCTCAAACAGAACCCGCCCCCGCTTTACGGCAGCAACCCAGTGTTCAGGACTGCCTTTTCCTTTACCCATTCGAGTTTCGGCAGGCTTTTTGGTATAGGGAACGTCCGGAAAGATCCGAATCCACACCTTGCCACCACGCTTGATTTTACGCGTCATGGCAATACGAGCAGCTTCAATCTGCCGGTTTGTGAGCCATTCACCCTCCAGCGCAACCAAACCGTAGTCTCCAAAGGCAATGGTATTGCCCCGGAAAGAAACACCTTTGAGGTCACGTTTCACTCTTCTTTGCCGCTTTCTGAACTTGACTCTTTTCGGACTAAGCATCAGTCGGACCTCCCGCTGGTCTGTCGTTTCTTACGGACAACGGCACCGGCATCCTGCTTTGTCTCTTTACCGAGAACTTCACCATGAAACATCCAGACTTTCACACCGATCGTTCCAAAGGTGGTCTGGGACTCGGCAAACCCGTAATCGATATTTGCCCGAAGCGTGTGCAACGGGACCCGCCCGGCTTTCTGCTGTTCCGTTCGTGACATTTCTGCGCCGCCAAGTCTCCCGGCAATGTGAATCTTCACGCCCTGGATTCCCGCTTTCATCGCGTTATTCACCGCCATTTTCAGGGTCCGTCGGAACGATCCCCGGGAACGAAGTTGGCGGGCAATGTTCAGGGCGACAACCTGAGCGTGTGTCTCGGGCCGTTTTATTTCCTTGATCTTTATCTGGATCTTCTTGCCCGCTGCTTTCTGCAGGCGAGCTCCAATCTTTTCGATGTTAGAACCTTTTGTACCAATGATCACACCAGGCCTTGAAGTATGAATCACCAGGGTAATCCTCTGAGGATGCCTGATCACCTCCACTTCAGCTATGTCCGCAGTCTTCGCTTCCGGCGACTCGTGGAGAACCTTCCGCAAATGAAGGTCTTCATGCAGTGTTGCAGCATATTCACGAGGATCTACATACCATTTGGATCGCCAGGTTTTATTAATACCCAGACGAAACCCGTAAGGATTTACTTTCTGTCCCACACTACTCTCCCGACTGATCCAGCCGATCAACAACCGCGGTGATGTGACTCATTCGCTTTAGAAGAAGATCCGCCCTGCCGCGACCACGTACCCACAGACGCTTCATCCGGGGTCCTTCATTGACATACAATTCGCTCACAACGAGCATTCCTTCATCCAGATTGCGATTATTGCTCAGCGCGTTTGCCGCGGCAGACTGAATCACTTTCCGTATCAGCCGGGCACCTTTATGGGGCATGTTGGCCAATATAGCCACCGCCTCCGTGTAGGAACGTCGACGAACAACATCTGCTACGCGACGCGCCTTAAACGGCGATATCCGGACAAACCTGGCTTCTGCCTTGTATCCCATCGTTTTATCCTTTACCGTTTTCCGGCTTTCTTGTCGGACCCGGCATGCCCCCGGAACAACCGAGTCGGCGAAAACTCACCAAGCTTGTGTCCGACCAGATTTTCCGTGATGTATACCGGTACCCACGCTTTTCCGTTGTAGACGGAGATCGTTAACCCAACCATTTCCGGAATAATCGTAGAAGTCCGGGAATAGGTTTTTATCATCCTTTTCTCGCCCGTTTTGTTCATCGCCAGCACACGGGTGTAGAGGCTTTTTTCGATGAACGGGCCTTTCTTTATAGAACGTGACACGACCCTCTCCTATTTCCGCTTCTTCACGATAAACTTACCGGAAGACTTGCGTTTCTTCCTTGTTTTATAACCCTTGGTTGGAGTTCCCCACGGTGATACGGGGTGACGACCGCCACTGGTACGACCTTCACCACCACCATGGGGATGGTCAACAGGGTTCATCACAACTCCACGAACCTTTGGCCGACGTCCAAGCCAACGCGAACGCCCCGCTTTTCCGAGAGACACATTCATATGGTCTTCGTTGCCGACAATGCCGATAGTCGCCCGGCACTTCTTGAATATCAACCGACTTTCGCCCGACGGAAGACGTACTGTAACGTAGTCACCTTCGATAGCAGCCAGGGTCGCTGAACCTCCTGCCGCCCGCACCAGCTGCCCGCCCTTACCAAGCTGCAGTTCAATATTATGTATAACCGTGCCGACGGGAATATTTTGCAAGGGAAGACAGTTACCCACTCGAGGCTCCGCTTTTGCGCCGTTCTCGACGGTCATTCCAACAGCGAGTCCCCGCGGAGCAATAATGTATCGCTTCTCACCGTCGGCGTAATAGAGCAACGCGATATTGGCGCTTCGGTTAGGATCATACTCTATTGCCTTGACGACCGCAGGTATATCCGTTTTGTTTCGGAGAAAATCAATTTCCCGATACTTCCGTTTGTTTCTTCCACCCTTACGACGAACACTTATACGCCCGTTTGTGTCACGACCCGCCTTGAAGGAACTTCCTTTTGTCAACGCCTTTTCCGGCGCTTTATCGGTAAGCTGGTCGTTTACGAGTGTCGTCTTAAACCGCAAGCCCGGCGTAATTGGCTTATAGGTTTTTATCGCCATACTTCTACAACTCCTAAGCGCCTTCGAAAACCGCAATCCGCTCACCCTCGGCGAGGGTTACAATTGCTTTTTTCCAGGACGCTGTTTTGCCTTTCGCATAACGAGTTCGTTTGGGTTTGCTTTTTACCGTTACGACGTGGCACTTCACGGCATGAACATTAAAAAGCTCCGAAACGGCTCGCTTGATTTCAATCTTGTTTGACTTCGGACTGACCCGAAAGGTATACACTCCGGATTCCCGAAGAACATTACTTTTCTCCGTCAGAATCGGCTCAATGATGACTTGATCGGACGTCATTCCTGTCCCCCCACATCCAGACCGCTCAACTGTTTCGCAGCGCCTTCCATTACAACAATCTTCTTGGCGTAAAAGAGATCGTGCGCCCGCAGACGGTTCCAGTTTAGAAACTGAAGCCACGGAATGTTCCGGGAGGCCCTTTTCAGCATTGCATCGTCATGAGATGTTACAAGCACAACCTTTTTCGCGTCGGTAACGCTCCGCAGCAGAGCTACCATTTCTCGAGTTTTACCGCTTTCAACGGTAAAGTCTTCAATGATAATCATGTCTCCGGCCGCCGCTTTCTGTGAAAGAATAGAGTTGATGGCCGTCTTCTTCATCTTCCGAGGAAGACGGTAGCTGTAATCCCGCGGCAGCGGACCGAAAACGGTTCCACCACCCACCCACACAGGTGAACGCCGCGAACCGGCTCTTGCACGACCGGTACCCTTCTGACGCCATGGTTTTCTACCACCGAACTTCACGAATCCTCGCGTCTGCGTCGAAGCAGTACCAACCCGCATGTTCGCCAGTTCATTCCGAATAGCGTGATAGATTGCCCCTTCACTCACTTCCCTGGCAAAGACCCGATCGTCCAGCGATAGTGACCGCAGCTCTTTACCCTGTTTTGAAAGTACTTTTGTATCCATGTTCTACGTCCTGTTACCCGACCATCGACTTTTTAACGGCCGGCCGAATCCGTACGACCGAATCGTTACGCCCGGGAACCGCGCCGCGAACGAGCAAAACCTGGTCTTCTTCATTCACCTCGACCACCCGAAGATTCAGGACCGTGCTTTTTTCACCACCCATACGACCTGCCATCTTGGTGCCTTTAATGACCTTTGACGGCCAGGCTGCCATACCGGTCGACCCGTTGGCGCGATGAAACTTTGAGCCGTGTGTCTTGCGACCACCGCCGAAATTATGGCGTTTCATGACACCCTGAAACCCTTTACCCTTCGATGTTCCGGTCACATCAACAAAGCCGACATCCTTGAACATCTCAAGGCTGAGTTCTTCGCCAACCGACACTTCACGATCAAAGTCACGAAACTCAAACACATCGTTTCGCGGCACTGCACCCTCGGGAAGCTGCCCAAGATCCGCCTTGCGCATCCGGGATTCTTTCTTCGCGTGTGCACCAAGAACGACGGCGCTATATCCGTCCTTCTCGTCGGTACGACGTTGTATCACTACGTTTGGCTCTACTTTCAGAACCGTTACCGGTACAAGAGCGCCCGCCTCATTGAATATCTGCGTCATTCCGACTTTTTTTCCGATAAGACCAACCATGTCTTTCTATTCCTGTTACTGCTTGATCTCTACGTCCACACCGGCCGGCAATTCAAGCTTCATCAACGAATCCATTACCGCAGAGGAAGGCTCGATGATATCGATCAGCCGTTTGTGGGTACGCATTTCAAACTGTTCGCGTGATTTCTTGTTCACATGTGGCGAACGAAGAACGGTATACTTACTGGTGCGCGTCGGTAACGGAATAGGACCGGACACGTTTGCACCCGCCTTTGTCACCGTCTGTACAATTGACGCCGCGCTCTGGTCAACGAGTCCTACATCAAAACCACGCAACCGAACCCGGATTTTTTCCCCAGGCATTATTCCTCCAAAGACAAAAAATTAAGCCTTATCGCGACTGCAACAAGGCTTAATTACAGCCATGTAAACCGGTTACTCGACTATGTCGATTACCTGGCCACTGGCAACGGTACGACCACCCTCACGGATAGCAAACCGAAGCCCCTTATCCATAGCAATTGGCTTGATGAGCTCAACATCGATTTCGGTGTTGTCACCAGGCATTACCATCTGCTTATCACCAGAAAGATTGACAGTTCCCGTCACATCGGTGGTCCGGAAATAGAACTGCGGACGGTATCCGCTCATAAAGGGTGAGTGGCGTCCACCTTCTTCCTTGCTAAGAACGTACACCTGACCTTTGAACTTGGTGTGTGGCGTAATAGAACCGGGCTTTGCAAGAACCTGTCCACGCTCAACCTCTTTCTTGTCTACGCCACGAAGGAGTGCACCGATGTTGTCACCAGCCTGGCCCTCATCGAGAAGCTTGTTGAACATCTCAACACCGGTACAAACGGTCTTTCTGGTATCGCGAATACCGACAATTTCGATTTCATCGTTGACCTTGACAATCCCCCGCTCAATACGACCGGTAACAACAGTACCACGCCCCTGAATAGAGAAGATGTCCTCAATAGGCATCAGAAAGTCTTTGTCCACGGCTCGTTCAGGTACAGGGAAATACGTGTCCATCGCCTCAAAAAGATCCATTATCACCGTGGTCTTTTCCGCGTCGGTGTGATTCTCCATAGCAATAAAGGCACTGCCCTTGATCACCGGAATTTCGTCGCCGGGGAAGTCATAACTGTTCAGAAGGTCACGAACTTCTTCTTCAACAAGGTCAATCATGTCAGGATCATCCACCTGATCAGTCTTGTTAATGAAGACGATAATCTTCGGAACGCCTACCTGGCGGGCCAGAAGAATGTGCTCACGAGTTTGTGACATTGCACCGTCGGTCGCCGCAACAACGAGCACCGCGCCGTCCATCTGTGCAGCACCGGTAATCATGTTCTTGATATAGTCGGCGTGTCCGGGACAGTCAACGTGAGCGTAATGCCGGTTGTCCGTCTCGTACTCAACGTGCCGGGTGTTGATGGTAATACCACGCTCTTTTTCTTCCGGAGCGTTGTCGATTTCCTCGTAGCTCATGACCTTGGAGCCGAACTTTGCGGCACTCACCATGGTCATAGCTGCAGTCAACGTCGTCTTCCCGTGGTCTACGTGACCGATGGTGCCGACGTTAATATGCGGTTTCGTCCTTTGAAATTTGTCCTTGGCCATTGTCGTCCTCCTTGCAACGCTACAACGACGGTATTCTGATTGTAATTTTCAGCCTCGCACCGATTGGCAAACAGCTTTTCGGATTGCTGATATGGGAGCTGGATTATAAGGAAGCCCGGCCCTTGTTGTCAAGGACCTGTTATGCGATGTGTTTCTCGATCAACGATCGAGTACCGTCGCCACCTGCACATCGAATGTGCGGTTTGGCTCCTCAGGACCAGTTTGCACTGTACGGTAGTACAGGCACACACTCCCGAATCAATACGTCTGCGGCATTATACCAGAGACGTACACTTAATACTACCCCCTGGATACTACCAGCGGTAGTGCGCGAACGCCTTGTTTGCCTCAGCCATGCGATGGGTATCCTCTTTCTTCTTGAACGCGGTGCCTGTGCTGTTGTATGCGTCCAGAAGCTCCTGACTCAACCGCTGCCCCATGGACTTGCCACTGCGGGAGCGGGCAGCCTGAATAATCCAGCGCATCGCAAGAGCTTCCCGTCGGTTTTCCTTGATTTCCACAGGAACCTGGTACGTGGAGCCCCCGACTCGTCGGCTTTTCACCTCAAGCATGGGCTGGACATTTTCCAGGGCTGAATGGAAGACCTCAACGGGAGATTTGTCGTCAACCTTGCGTTGCAATTCGGCAAAAGCTTCATGAATGATCCCCTGACTGATGGACCGTTTTCCATGAAGCATCATCCGGTTTACAAAACGGGATACCGTTACATCATTATAGATCGGATCGGCGATTGGCGCTTTTCTCTGGGGTATATGTCTTCTGGGCATATGTCCTCCTACGCCTTCGGCCGTTTGGTCCCGTATTTGGACCGAGCCTTACGACGATCTTCCACGCCAAGGGTATCCTTGGTACCTCGAACAATGTGGTACCGGACACCGGGAAGATCTTTCACCCGTCCACCTCGAAGGAGCACAACTGAATGCTCCTGAAGGTTATGACCGATACCCGGAATGTACGCGGTCACCTCGATACCATTTGAAAGGCGAACACGCGCTACTTTCCGAAGTGCCGAGTTCGGCTTCTTTGGTGTAACTGTCATAACTCGAGTACAGACACCCCGCTTCTGCGGGCAGTCCTGCAAGGCCGGTGACTTCGTCTTTTTGTTCTGACGAACACGTCCTTTACGAATCAGTTGATTGATAGTCGGCATCGTTTGTCATTTACTCCGTATAAATCGTAGAGCGGCACATTATCAAAGTGATCGGTCGGTGTCAAGACCGCAAACAACGATAAAGGCCCCTCGGTAAATAGTTTCTATTCGGAAACCTCGACTTCCACATCTACTTCCATATCTTCGCCGAGCTCTTCCTGCTCGGCCTTCTCTTTGGCTCTCACTTCCAGGATCTGTGACACATGTGCGTCAAGGTCTTCCGTCTCGTCGTCGAAGAGCCGTATTTCCTTATAATGCCGCATTCCGGTTCCGGCGGGAATGAGGTGTCCGATAACGACGTTCTCCTTCAATCCCCGAAGCTGATCTGTTGTACCGGCAATGGCGGCGTTGGTAAGGACCCTCGTAGTCTCCTGAAAACTGGCTGCGCTGATAAAGGAATCAATGTTTAGACTTGCCCGCGTGATACCCAACAGAAGAGGACGTCCTACGGCAGGCTGCCCGCCCTGCTTCATCACCCTGCGATTTTCCTCGTGAAACTTGTGTTTGTCAATCTGCTGACCAAAAATGAACCGAGTATCGCCAACCTGGACGATTTCCAGTTTTCGCATCATCTGACGAATGATCACACCGATATGCTTGTCGTTGATATTGACACCCTGCAACCGATATACCTCCTGGACTTCGTTGACCAGGAATGTCTGCAGAGCATTTTCGCCGAGAATAGCGAGAACATCATGAGGATCAATCGCCCCGTCACAGAGAGGTTCACCCGCTTCCACGTCGTCCAGATCACGAACCAGCATATGGCGTCCCATAGGTACCATATGCTTGAATTCCCGGCCCCAGGCGTCCTCTACAAAGACCACCCGTTTGCCCTTGACAACATTTCCGGTCTTTACTTTTCCGCTGATCTGGGCGAGAACTGCCGCGTTTTTCGGACGTCGCGCTTCAAAGAGCTCACCAATCCTTGGCAGACCGCCGGTAATATCCCTGGTTTTGACGCTCTCTTTGAGCATCTTCGCCAGGATGTGCCCCTGTTTGATCTGCTGCCCGTCGGATACGCTCAGATAGGCGCTGTTGGGCACCGCGTAGGTAAACACTTCCTTGCCATCGTCATCGACAATAATGAGACTCGGCTGCATGTTTTCAACGGGATGTTCAACGATTTTATTCTCCGTGTTTCCCGTCTCTTCGTTGATCTCTTCCTTCAGGGTCGTGCCCTTGACGATGTCCTTGAACTTGACTGTGCCGGTATATTCGCTGATGATAGGCTCACTGAAAGGATCAAAGCTCGCAATCGTCGCATCAGCATCAAGAAGCTGCCCCTCTTTGACCAGCAATTCCGCGCCATTGCGAATCTCCAGACGCTGTTCCTGTCCTATCAAATAGAGAGCACCGCCTTCTATAAGAGCATAGGCGTTATCTTCGGCCAGAACCTCTTCCTTGCCTCGTTTCATTACCGCCTGGCCACGAACGATCTTATCGTCGTGTTTTACCAGCAACTCGTCCTTCTTGCCTATGTCATATTTGGCCAGGATGCGTGAAGCGTAGAGGAATCCCTTCCTGGTGAAGAGGGTTGTACCGTCATCAAAGGTTATCGTACTTCCTTCAACCCGTCGTACCACCGAAGGAAAGCCCAAATAGGTCCGGTTTTCTTCGCTGGACTTCGTCGCAGCACCACCGATATGAAATGTGCGCATGGTCAGCTGAGTACCAGGCTGTCCGATTGACTGAGCCGCAATGATTCCAACCGCTTCGCCGATGTTGACGAGACGATTGTTCGCAAGGTTACGACCGTAACACTTCTGACACACGCCGTATTCGGCTTCGCACGTGAGAACCGTTCGAATCTTCACGCGTTCGATACCGGCAGCCTCAATTTCTCCGGCAACGGTATCGCTGATTTCCTGGTTTACATCGATGATGACTTCACCGGTAATCGGATGTTTGACTCGTTCAAGAGTGAAGCGACCGCGAATACGGTCGGCCAGCTCTTCGACGACCTCCTCGCCGTCTTTCAGGGCAGTCATGTCAATGCCGTTAATAGTTCCGCAGTCTTCCTTTGTGACCACGACGTCCTGGGCAATATCCACAAGCCGTCGGGTAAGGTATCCTGCGTCGGCAGTCTTGAGAGCCGTATCGGCAAGTCCCTTCCGGGCACCGTTGGTCGAGATGAAGAACTCGATAACTGAGAGTCCTTCCTTGAAGTTTGACCTAATAGGCAACTCAATAATATCACCCGATGGCTTGGCCATAAGACCTCGCATACCGGCCAGCTGGCGTATCTGGCTTCGACTACCCCGAGCTCCGGAGTCGGCCATCATATAGACGGGATTAAAGCCTCCCCGGTCGGATTTGAGGATCTTCATCATTTCGTTGGTCAGGTCTTCGTTGGTCTTGCTCCAGACCTCAACAACCTTGTTGTATCTCTCATCCTGGGTGATGACACCGGTGAGGTACTGATTCTGAATAGAAAGAACTTCATTGTTGGCTTCATCGATCATTGTGCGCTTGCTTTCGGGAATGATGATATCGTCAATACCGATAGTGGCTCCGAACAATGTCGCATACTTGAAACCCATGGACTTGATGACATCGAGCATTTCTACCGTCACGGCCGGTCCGTGCTCCTGGTAAATGGACCCGATAAGACGACGCAGTTCCTTGTCTCCCAGGGTTTCGTTTACATAGGGAACTTCCGCCGGCATTTCTTCGTTCAGAAGCACCCGACCGACTGTCGTTTCAAGTAGCTCGCCGTCCACGGGCACCTTGATCCTGGCGGCATACTCAATCGCCTTGGCATCTACCGCGAGAATCGCGTCGTGAAAACTGGGGAATACTTTGCCTTCGCCTTTTGCCCCGTCCCGGGCACGGGTGAGATAGTTTATCCCGAGAACCATGTCCTGACTGGGGAAGACAATTGGCTGACCGTTGGCCGGATCAAGGAGGTTTCGGGACGAGAGCATGAGGGTCCACGCCTCTATCTGGGCTGCCTGGGTCAGAGGTACGTGAACCGCCATCTGGTCACCATCGAAGTCGGCATTGTAGGCGTGACAGACCAGGGGATGTAATTTGATAGCCTTGCCGTCCACCAGGACCGGCTCAAACGCCTGTATTCCCAGGCGATGCAGCGTCGGTGCACGGTTGAGCATGACCGGGTGCTCCCGGACAACTTCATCCAGAACGGCATACACTTCCGGCGTTGCCTGTTCTACCAGTGTCTTTGCCCGCTTGATGTTATAGACAACGTCCTTCTCGACCAGTTTCTTCATGATAAAGGGTTTGAAGAGTTCCAGCGCCATCTTGGTAGGAAGGCCACATTGATGAAGTTTCAGGTCCGGACCAACGACAATAACCGACCGGCCGGAATAGTCTACCCGTTTTCCCAGCAGGTTCTGCCGGAACCTTCCCTGCTTTCCTTTCAACATGTCCGACAGACTCTTCAGTGGTCGGTTGCTTGCACCTTTCACAACGCGCTTTTTCTTGCTGTTATCAAAAAGTGCGTCTACCGCTTCCTGAAGCATCCGTTTTTCGTTCCGAATGATGATATCAGGAGCGTTCAGAGAAAGCAGTCTCTTCAGTCGGTTGTTTCGGTTGATGACCCGACGATACAGGTCGTTCAGGTCACTGGTTGCAAAACGCCCACCGTCAAGCTGTACCATAGGACGAAGCTCCGGAGGTATCACCGGAATAACATCCATGACCATCCAGGACGGCTCATTGCCGCTATCCCGAAAGTTTTCCGTAATTTCAATGCGTTTCAGCAAGCGTTTGTCCGCTTTTACGCCTTTGCTGACCATCTGCTCCCGCAGTTCCACCGAGAGAGATTCCAGATCCAGCTCTTCCAGAAGAGACCGGATTGCCTCGGCGCCGATACCGGCGGAAAAGGACATACCGTAATGCTCCTTCGCCTCCATGTAGTCCTCTTCCGTCAGGAGTTCCATTTTCTTCAAATCGGTATCGCCCGGGTCAATGACGATATACTTCTCGTAATAGAGAATCGACCGGAGCTCCGAAACGGAGAGGTCCAGAAGAAGCCCCATTCTGGAGGGAACCGACCGATAGTACCAGATGTGGGAGACGGGGCTGGCCAGTTCAATGTGTCCCATCCGCTCGCGTCGAACCTTGGGGTGGGCAACTTCAACACCGCAGCGATCGCAGATTACACCCTTGTACCGAATACTCTTGAACTTTCCACAGTAACATTCCCACTCCTTGGTGGTACCGAAAATGCGTTCGCAGAAGAGTCCGTCTTTTTCCGGACGAAGCGTCCGGTAATTTATCGTCTCCGGTTTCTTGACCTCGCCGTAGCTCCACGCCCGGATCTGTTCCGGAGAGGCAAGTTTAATTGTAATCGCGTCAAAATCCTGAATATCTCGCATACCGGTTTCGCTCCTTAGAAGTTGCTGCCCTGCCGGTTGATGAGTTCCTCGTCCCGTTCAGTCAGGGGAACCTGCTTGCCCTTGGAATCATAAATCGACATGTCCAATCCAAGCCCTCGAAGTTCCTGAACAAGAACATTGAATGACTCGGGGACGCCCGCAGAAGTGGAAGGCAGGCCCTTCACAATACTTTCATATATCTTCGCCCTTCCGTTCATGTCATCACTCTTGATGGTCAAGAGCTCCTGCAGCGTATTTGCCGCACCGTACGCTTCAAGTGCCCAGACTTCCATCTCTCCGAGACGCTGACCACCAAACTGGGCCTTACCACCCAGCGGCTGCTGTGTTACCAGGGAATACGGGCCGGTAGACCGGGCGTGCATCTTGTCGTCCACGAGGTGGTGCAATTTCAGCATGTACATGACACCGACGGAGACGAGGTTTTCAAAGGCCTCGCCGGTGCGTCCGTCATAGAGAGTAGTCTTTGCCGAATCCGGCAGCCCCGCCGCCTTCAGCTTTTCCGCCACCTGCTCGTTGGTGGCAGACTCAAAGACCGGCGTCGCGTACCACTCGTCCAGTCCCAGGGCGGCCCACCCGAATTCCGTTTCCATGATCTGACCCAGGTTCATACGACTGGGAACACCCAACGGGTTAAGACAGACATCGACCGGCGTACCGTCGGCCATGTAAGGCATGTCTTCTTCCGGAAGAACCCTGGCGATGACACCCTTGTTTCCATGACGACCGGCCATCTTGTCGCCTTCCCGCAGTTTTCGCTTGGTGGCGATCATGACCTTCACGACCTGCTCAACTCCAGGGGACAGATCGTCTCCTTCGGCCCGGCTGAGACGCTGTACGTCAATGACCGTCCCCTCCACACCGTGGGGAATTTTCAGCGAAGTGTCACGAACCTCTTTTGCCTTTTCACCAAAGATCTGGTTCAGAAGCTTGAACTCCGGTGTCGTCTCGGTATCACTCTTAGGGGTCACCTTACCTACAAGAATATCGCCCGAACCGACCTTCGCACCAATTCTTACGATCCCTTCACCATCCAGTTTGGCGAGCGCCTTGTCGCTGACATTGGGTATGTCATTGGTGATCTTTTCCGGTCCCAGCTTCGTTTCCCGAACATCAATAGAAAACTCTTTGATGTGGACGGAGGTAAAGATGTCTTCTTTTACCACCTTTTCGGAGATGAGGATTGCGTCTTCGTAGTTATATCCGTTCCAGGGTACAAAACCGACGATAACGTTGCGTCCCAGGGCAAGCTCACCCTTGAATGTGGCCGGACCGTCGGCAATTACGTCGCCGGCGGCGAGCTTCTGGTTCTGCGAGACGATCGGCTTCTGGAGATAACACGTATCCTGATTGGTCCTTTGATACTTGATCATCTCGTAGACGTCCTGATCTCCGGCATCATTCTTATTGTCGGGATCAACAACGACTCTGGTGCTGGATACGTAGACCACCGTTCCCGCCCGCTTCGCCTTGACGAGGACGCCCGAGTCGTATGCCGTCTTGAATTCCATACCTGTACCGACGCGGGGAGGTTCCGGAAAGACCAGGGGGACCGCCTGCCGCTGCATGTTGGAACCCATGAGGGCGCGGTTCGCATCATCATGTTCCAAAAATGGAATCAGAGACGCGCTGACGCTGATAATCTGTTTCGGTGAGACGTCCATGTAATCGATCTGTTCGGGCGGACGGGTTGTATAATCACCGCTCTTCCGTACTGAAATCTGATCACTCTCAAATTTGCCGGCTTCCGTAACCGGGGCATTGGCCTGGGCGATAAAAAATTTCTCTTCGTCCATGGCAGAGAGGTATTCAATTTCCTTGGTGACCTTCCCTTTTCGTACCGGACGGTAGGGCGTTTCAAGAAAACCGTATTCGTTGACCCTAGTATAGTTCGCCAGCGAAACAATGAGGCCGATATTGGGGCCTTCCGGTGTTTCAATAGGACACATTCGACCGTAATGGGTGTAATGAACGTCCCGAACCTCGAACCCTGCGCGGTCCCTGGAGAGCCCCCCAGGTCCAAGGGCGTTGAGGCGCCGTTTGTGAGTCAGTTCGGAAAGGGGATTCACCTGATCCATGAACTGGGAGAGCTGAGAAGAGCCGAAGAACTCTTTGATTGCGGCGACAATCGGCTTGATTGAGATAAGATCCTGAGGCTTTATGGTCTCAGTCTCTTTCATGGACATACGGTCTTTGGCGATCCGTTCCATGCGGCTGAAGGCCGTCTTCAGGGAATTTGAAAGAAGCTCGCCTACCGACCGGACACGCCGGTTTCCAAGGTGGTCGATATCGTCCACATTGGCTTCGCCGATGTACACCTTTATGAGATAGCGCATCGTATTGACGATATCTTCTTTGGTGAGAATGTACTCTTCCGTCGGTTCCGGGTAGTCAAACTTTTTGTTCAGCTTGTACCGTCCTACCCGGCCAAGATCGTATCTGCGAGACGAGAAGAACATGCTCTGAAAGTCTTTTTCCGCACTTTCTATTGTAATGGGTTCGCCCGGCTGGATGACCGCGTAGATTGCCGTAATTGCATCTTCTTTGCTGGGCTCATCCCGGTCGGACTCTTCATTGATAACCTTTGACTCTTCCCGCTCGAAGCAGTTCAGAATTACGTCGGTATGCAACGAGTCCGCATGCTGTTCATCGATGAGAACAATTTTTGTCAGCCCGTGATGCAGTAATTCTTCAATGTCGTGGGGATGAATTTTTTCTCCGGCACGATACAGCTTTCGCTCGTGACCCTCTTCGTCCTTTATATACACCGCGCGGGCAAGAACACGTCCGTTCAGCAGTTCTCGCTGCTCCCGATCGTCGACGAGCTTCACCTCTTCCTGCCGGTAAAACAGATCGATTATCTGCTCTCTCGTTTCATACCCCAGGGCACGGAGAAAAAGGGTGCCAAGGATCCTTTTTTTACGGTCGATCTTTGCATACACAAGGTCACGCTTCTGGTCAATTTCGAATTCCAGCCAGCTGCCGCGATAAGGAATAATCCGGGAACTGTACACGCCTTTTTCATGAGAAAAGATAACGCCGGGGCTTCGGTGAATCTGGCTGACTACAACCCGTTCCGCTCCGTTTATTATAAAGGTACCCCGTTCCGTCATCAGTGGGATGTCACCCATATAAATGTCTTTTTGCCGGATTTCTCCCGTTTCAAGAAAAATGAGATTTATCCGTGCCTTGACAGTAATGGCGTAGGAAGCACCTTTGTTCTTGCACTCTGCCTCGTTCATCTTGATCCCATCCTCTTCAAGGATGTAGTGATCAAACTCCAGGCGAAGGTCGCCGGAAGGACTTTCTATCGGGAAAGTGGTCTCAAAAACCTCCTGCAGCCCCTGCTCGAGAGGAGGGTTGCCTTCCAGGAAGCGCTCCCGCTGTAGAAATCGCTCAAACGAAGAGAGCTGAATATCAACCAGATTCGGGAGCTCCATTACTTTTGGACCCGCGGTCCCGACCTCAATACGATTGATAGTCTGTTCCCTATCAAACATGTTCACCTCCCGATAACGCCATGAGACAAAAATGCACCACCGGCGCGAATGCACACCGGTGGCGAATGAGACTAAAGAAACCTGTTTGTAATCGAACTGTTCGCCTATTGAACTTCGACTTCAGCGCCGGCTTCCTCTAAGGTCTTCTTGATTTCAGCGGCTTCTTCCTTTGACACGTCCTCACGAACGGGTTTGCCGCCGGCCTCAACAAGTTCTTTTGCCTCTTTCAGACCCAGGCCGGTCACAACGGTACGAACCGCCTTGATCACCTGAATCTTGTTACCACCTTCTTTGACGCCCTTCAGTACTACGGTGAACTCAGTCTGCTCTTCGGCGGCTTCTGCATCACCGGCACCAGCGACGGCTCCACCGGCAGCAACAGCTACAGGCGCAGCGGCGGTAACACCAAATTTCTCTTCCATCATTTTGACCAGCTCACTGACTTCGAGCACAGTCATCCCAGCTACAGCTTCGAGGATGTCCTCTTTGGTAATCGTTGCCATATTACCTTCTCCTTTCAATTTTTCCCGGTGATAGCAGACAACGGGTGAAGACTAACTCCGGGTTATTGCCACATATTTGAATGCCGACGTTCCAACGGAACGGCTCAGCCTTCGTGTTTCTTGTCCGCAACCGCCTGAAGAACCCGAACCATTTTGGTTGGCACACCGTTCAGGGCATACACAAAGTTCTGTAGCGGTGCCTGCATGACACTCATGAGTTGCGCTATCAGGGCCTCCCGGCTGGGAAGTTTGCTGAACGCCTCGGCCTGTTTCGCATCAAAAATCGTCTCACCGACCAGGGCACCTTTCACTTCTACCGGCGCGTCCTTTGCAAAATCGACAAGAATCTTTACCACCGGGGCGGAATCCTGCGTGGAAATCGCAATCGCCGTAGGACCAACCAGATATTCCGAGACATCCGGTTTTTCCATCTGCTTGAAGGCAATTTTTGCGTAGTTGTTCTTTACTACACGAAATTCCGCACCGGAATCGCGCAACTGCGTGCGTAATCTGGTAATCTGATCGACAGTCAGTCCGCGGTAGTTGGCAAAGATAAAATCATTTGCCTCGGAGAACATCTCTTTCAGACTGTCTACGGCTGCAACTTTCGCTTCGTTTACTCGTGTCTGATAATCCGTCATACGTTATTCTCCTACCGCCACGCGAATACCCGGGCCCATTGTGGAAGAGACTGCCACAGTTTTCACAAAATCTCCCTTGGTTTCAGGAGGGCGACGCCTTTTGACTTCACCGATGACAAGGTTGATGTTTTCAGCAACCTTGGCCGAATCCATGGAAACCTTACCGACGGCCAGATGGACAACGCCGGTCTTGTCGGACCGGAACTCCACACGGCCTTTCTGCAGCTCCGCAATAGCCGCCGTCAGATCCATAGTGACGGTCTGTGTCTTGGGATTGGGCATGAGCCCGCGTCGTCCAAGAACGGGGCCGAGACGTCCTACGTCTTTCATCATATCGGGGGTAGCCACCGCTACGTCGAAATCGAGCCAGCCGCCCTTGATCTTCTCGATAAGATCGTCATCACCGACGAACATCGCCCCGGCCTGACGCGCCTCTTCGGCTTTGTCACCCTTGGCAAAAACGACGATACGTTTCTCACCGGTAAACTGATGTGGAAGCACCACCGTATCACGAACGGTCTGGGATTTCTTCAGATTGAGATTCATGGAAAGCTCTATCGTTTCATCGAACTTGGCGAAGGCGAGTTCTTTTACCAGGCCAACAGCCGTATCAATAGGATGCTGCTGAAGTCGATCAAGCTTGCCGAAAGCCTCTTTGTATTTTTTTCCACGCTTCATCGGCCTAGCCCTCCACGAGAACGCCCATACTCCGGGCGGTACCGGCAATTATCTTCACTGCCGCATCGATGTCGTTTGCGTTGAGATCTTCCATTTTTGTCTTCGCAATCTCTTCCAGCTGACCGCGGGTTATCGTACCGACTTTTGTCTTGTTCGGTTCGGACGATCCCTTTTCGATTTTAAGTGCCTTCCGAATAAGAACCGCCGCCGGGGGCGACTTGGTGATAAACGTAAAGGAACGATCGGCGAATACCGAGATCACTACCGGAATCAACAGACCCGGTTCGATGTTCTTGGTAACGTCATTGAATTGCTGAACAAACTGCGGAGCGCTCACGCCGTGAGGACCCAAAGCGGGACCTACCGGAGGAGCGGGTGTCGCTTTTCCGGCGGGAACCTGCAGTTTGATCTGCGTCACCAGTTTCTTTTTTGCCATACGGCCTCCTCTGTGGTTCTACCGTTGTCCTGATAACGCCGAAGCGCGCCGGACAACTCCCACCAGATGTCGCTACAGACATCCGGACGCAGAAACGTGAAGCGGAACTTCACCTATATTTTTTCAACCTGGAGAAAATCAAGTTCTACCGGAGTGGAGCGGCCGAAAATTCCGACCATCACCCGAAGCTTGGCTTTCTCGTTATTCACATGCTCAACGCTGCCGGTAAAGGTGTTAAAGGGGCCATCCACAATGCGCACCGTTTCCCCGACAATAAAGTTCTCTTTCGGCTTAATGGCCCGATCACCCTTGATCTCTCCCGTTTTCTGGAGAATTGCCCGCGCCTCTTCCTGTGATATGGGTTGTGGCTTGGAACCGGGAGAGGAACCAACAAAACCGGTAACTCCGTTTATACGCCGAATTTCCGAAAGAACTCCTTTCCAGCCCAAGTCCGGCAGGTCCATTTCCATAAGAACGTAACCCGGCAGGAATTTCTTATTGGTGACCCGTTTCTTTCCGTCTTTAACTTCGACAACCTGTTCGGAAGGAACCTTGATATCAATGACGGCGTCACCAAGTTTTCCTTCTTCCATAAGCATTCGGATCGTACGCTCTATTTTGTTCTCGTACCCCGAATAGGTGTGTAAGACGTACCAATTTTTCGCCATAGTTCAGTTATACCCGCTTAACGCGATCAGAAGAGGAGATCGATGCCGGTCAGAAAGATGTAATCCAGAAATCCAAGAATGGCGGCAAAAATCAAAACGGAGACGAGAACGACCCTGGTTGAGGAACCCACCTCTTCCCGAGACGGCCATGTGACTTTCTTAAGTTCGGCATAACTGTTTTGAAAGAATCCTATGATTTTCTTCACCAAATGCTCCTCAACTCTAATAAACCGGACCGATGCTCATTGTACATATGACAGGCCAGGCAGGACTCGAACCTACAACATCCGGTTTTGGAGACCGGCGCTCTACCAATTGGAGCTACTGGCCTAAAAGCGAACGACACGCTCCGCAGAGCCCTCGATCGGATTTGAACCGATGACCCCATCCTTACCATGGATGTGCTCTACCGACTGAGCTACAAG
>CAZCAE010000008.1:56823-84495 GCA_964496635.1 uncultured Spirochaeta sp. | reverse complement strand
ATAGGTTGCTCATCTCTCTACCCCAACCTGTTGCTTCTCGAACTTGAAGACGGGACGAAACATGATTATTTATACAGGTCACGTCTTTGTCTGTTGCTATCTGGAAGCGTTGGCCCGGATTAAGGCGCGGCGGGACCTCTCGGAAGACCCGGAAGAAGTGGAGGCAACCCGGTCGGCAATGTTTGAATTCACGTGTGAATAGTCTCTCTTCTCCCCCGTTTCTGTCCGATGTATAGGCACGCCGTCCTGATAAGCCAGAATGATGGGCCAGCAATCTCCGGCGAGCCATGTAATACGCTGGACCTGGATTTTGGGCAGTTCCTCGTTCACAATACACAATCATATGTCACATATCGTATTTTCTCAACATAATTTTTGACTTTTTATGAATTAATGATTACTTTTTATGCAGCCGAAAGGCGGGCGGTGATAACTATGTTTATCGACTACCTTGATCCTTTCTGGCCGGTCAGGTCTCCGGAATCTCCGGTGGACCGCAGTGATAGACCCACCAGGGAGCTCCAGCAACCGGTTCGCCGGCCCGAGGATGAGAGCTACGAAGAACGGGGTGAGCAGATAGACCAATACGCGTGACAACGGCGAGCGGCCTGGACCAGGTCAACCGGCACACGGAATTTACGGTGGGCTCCCGGGAGCTTACCATCACGGCAATTCGCCGGGACGGCAACTCCCTGGTTATCATGGAGAACGGACAGTGGAGCGACCAGCTGAAAACCCGGGCGATCCGGTAGTCACCGGCAGAAGGTGCCGTCGCACCGCGGAACCGGATGGTTCAGTATCGTTCAATCGAGACGAAACCGGGCGACTTCGCCTGCAAGCACGGATATGCTTTCATTATTGGTGTGGGCCAGCTCGGCCACATGATTCACCGTTTTGTTCAGCTGTTCCGTACCAACTGCCATTTCGTTGATGCTGTGGGAAATCTCCTCGCTGATTTCGGCAAGCCGTTTGACCTCGCCCAGGACTTCCGAGCTGCCGCTGGTCATGTTTCCGGAAGCGTCGCGGACTCTGGTTGAGATATCCTTCATCTCACCCAGCGCTTCGAGAACCTGAGTGCTGCCGGTACGCTGCTCTTCCATGGCGCTCATGATGACCGACTCCTGTTCCGCCACGGTGCGGCTCAGACTGTACATCGTTTCAAATCGCTCTTCCGTCGAGACCAGTGACGCTGCGACACGATCTATGGAATCCTTCACTTTCTTCAAAACCGAAGCGATGACCCCCGCCTGGGAACCGGCGTTTTCCGCCAGATTCCGTATTTCTGAAGCCACCACCGCAAAGCCTTTGCCGTAATCACCTGCGTGGGCGGCTTCAATTGCGGCGTTCATGGCAAGAAGGTTTGTCTGCGCAGCCACCGCCTTGATTACATTACTGGCCTCTACCAGACCGTCGGACTGGTCGGCAACTTCCTTGACAAGCTCCGACACTTCCCGCATACCTCCCCGACCCGTCTCCGACGCAGTCTCCAGTTCCGACATCGACTTTGCGTTTTTTTCCAGACTGTTGGTTACCGACTGCATCGTTGCGATCATCTCTTCAATTGAGGCGGATGACTCGGCAATACCGGCTGATTGCTCTTCTATTTCGTTGTCCAGAGAACGAATGCTCTTCGCAATCTGTTCTACCGTCGCCTGTGTCTCGTTCACTCCGGCGGACTGATTGATGATACGGTCCTTTATGCTGCTGATGTTGGAGTTGATCTCGTTTACCGCCGCGGCTGTTTCGTTCATATCCGCCGACAGATCGTTACCGGACTCCTGGAGTGATACCGTCTCGTTTCTGATAGCTATGACCATTCGTTGCATATTCTCCAGTGTCGCGTTGACCAATCGGGCAAGCTCATCTATCTCGTCGTTCCCTTTTACCTGCAATCGCCGGGTCAGGTCGCCTTCGCCTTCGGAAATATCGCGAAGCCCCGCAACGGTAGCGGCGACCCTGCTGATGATGGATCGGATCAGCAGAAGCAACACAAGGGTCATTACCGCAAGTGTCGCAACAACGGTCACGGCGGCAAACACCCGCATCTGTTGCACATCTGCGAACAGTTCGGAATGGGCCGTTCTGGTGGCAAGTATCCACCCCGTTGACGGAACTTCCGCGAAGGCCGCGACGGTCTTTTTTCCTTCCCACGGGTATTCGAGAAATCCGTTCTTTTCAGCCATCATGGCGGCACCGAACTCCTCTCCGGAAATATCCAGCTCCATAATATAATCCCGCTGTGGATGGGCAATCACGACTCCGGCGCTGTTTATCATGTATACATACCCGGTCTCACCCAGTTGAATACCGTCCAGAACTTCACCGGTGAAGCGGGCCAGTTCGACGGAGGCGTAGACGGTACCGACAACAGTCTCGCCGACCGTTACCGGTGCGGCCGCGACAAAAATTGGATTCCCTGATATCGCGCTTCGAAGAACACCCGATATGGAAGGTTCTCCCTGCATCGCCTTCTGGAAATAGTCTCTGGAACTGAGATCAAGATTTCCTACCACAGACACGTCGGTATGTGCAACGGAAATGCCCTGAGAATCAAGAACTCCCATAGTTGCAAAGAAGGGATAGGTATCCAGCAGAGCCTGGAGGTACCGGTTCGCCCGGGTTACATCGCCGGCCGTGGCGTTCACCGTCAGGACCGCCGCAACTTCCGCTGACGCCGCCGTGGCGGCTACATTGGACGCACGATCACGAACCCAATTATCCGTCTGGGCGGAAACTATCCGGGCAACCTGCCGGAATTCGTGAATATACGCCCTTTCAAGGGCGTCGGCGGCGGTCATATACGACACGACAGCCATACCGGTCAGCCCGACAAACATCACCACAAGAAGGGGTATCAATATCTTTCCACGCAACTTTAACTGCATTGCCTGCTCCTTTTTTTCTTTACAACGTTGCCATTTCGTTGTTACTGAACTGACGGCGGTAAAACTTCATGTAATTGACTTTGCGTTCCAGCGCCGCCAGAACGGCGCGGGAAAAGTTTACCTTTTCAAACTTCTGGGCACTCCCAAAACCACCCGGGCTGAATACATTGATCTCCATCAGTTTATCTCCGACAATATCAAGGCCGACCAGAAACATCCCGTCTTCCACCAGTTTTGGGCGGACTATTTCGGCGACGTGAAGCATTTCATCGGACACTGTCGCCTGTTCGATGAGGCCACCGGCATGGACGTTACTGCGAATGTCGTCGCCGACGCGTTTCCTTCTGAATGCGGCATATTTCCCCTTATACCGCAGCGGACTGCCGTTCATGAGGAAGAGGCGTGTATCCCCTTCGATAGCCTTCGGCAGGTACTCCTGGGCTATAAGGTACCCGTCCCGCCCGACTGACTCCACTATCTGATTGAGGTTGGACATGTCATCCTTGTTGAGCATGAATACGCCTTTTCCACCGGATCCCTGGAGTGGCTTGATGATAATGTGCCCGTGCTCCTCCCGGGCAAAACGTCTGATCTCAGCCCGATCCCGGGTAATGATGCTACGGGGCCTGACTTCCTCCGGGAAGCTCTGGAAATACATCTTATTGGTTGCCCGGGAGAGGCCGTCGGGGTCATTGAGAACCACAACTCCGGCCCGCATGGCCATTCGACCGAAAACGACGCCGGCGTTTTGGGCCCACGGTCTTTCAACGTCGTCGGCGGGATTGTTTCGAAGCAGTAGAATGTCCATTTCATCAATACAGATTCGTTCGGTCGTACACGTCCTGGACTGCAGATGCTTCAGCAACCCTGCAGTATCCTTGAACCGCTGCGATGCCGTCCGGGCGTGAGCGTATACCTTTTCATCTACACCGTAGGTGAGATCTCCAGTTCCAAGTATCCACGCATCGTGTCCGTTGTTCAGCGCTGCAAGCATCAAACGCTGTGTGGTATAGCCCGATTCTTCGGATTGAATATCATTGACCAAAAATGCGATACGCACCGTGTCTGTTACCTCTCATATTGATTTACCGGTAGTCAATCAGGTCGCTGACATCCATTCCGGACACCAGTGCCTGTAGCCGATTGTGGTATTCCGTGAATTGAGTATATGACGGAATAAGTCGTGGTTGCACAAGAATCTTACGATATCGAAGCTCTTCAAGCAATCGCACGTGGCGCAAAGCCACCTTCCCCGTCCACAGAAGTTCAAGGTCACCTCCGCTACGATAATACTCCAGAATTTCCACCAGTCCCTGCAAGTATATCAGGTCTTTTACGAATCCTCCCGCCCGGTGAACCCTCATTGAAACGAGAAATGCGCTTTTCGGGGCAAGACCGACCGTATTCGTCATAACCCGGAAGGTCTCTACAAAGTCGGCCCCTTCCTGCACGGAATGCGCCGCAATGACTCGCGAGGCAATCAGCCTGAGACGCACCGGGTCGAGCCCGCCCGCAAAGAATTCCGCCGTTACGGCCAACCCCTCCTGGAGCGCCTCGTATCCGTCCAGTCCTGTCGCAAGAAGCCGGATAGGCTGTCCCAGGCCATTCAGATAGGTAAGAATATGAGTACCCACCTCGTGCTGGATAAGTGCACAGGCCCTGGCTTCGGACACACGATAACTTCGACTGACCAGGAGCGTATTCCGTACCGTCAGAAGTCCCGATATTCCCGATTTTACAAGAACCTTCGGAACGTCCTCTTCCTGCAGCTCTCCTCCCAACCGGTTGTGGTACCCCGTCAGTTCTTTCTCGGCCAGCGCGGCAAAGCCGGCCGAACCAATATACGTGCTCCGGTTGATCTGCCGTCGTCTGCGCATTTTTGTCGCCTGAACAACCTCCCGGGCGGTTCGCAACAGCCCCCCCGAAACGGGACCGTACAGCCGCAGGCTGTTGTAGAGAAATCGGGCACTGTTGCGCTCCAGCAGCATCGAAAGCTGTATATCCAGCTCGTCCCGCTTGTCTTCAAAGAGCCGTTCCATACTGGGATCATCAACCCTGCCTACCGGGATATTCCACAATTCCCGTTTGAGCGCGTCCGGATCAACTTCTATAGGACGGTAGAGGAATCGCGGCGCCGTTTGAAAACCACCGGAACGAAAAGTTCGCCACGCCGTGTCTGTATTTACTGGAGTCGCCGTCATGATAAGATCGAAAGATTTGTCCACCTGCCAGAGCCGTCGATCCACACTTCCGGCAATTCGGCTGAAAGCCCGCCGCCCTAAAGAATAGTGGTGGGCCGGATTCATCTCCGTATATGTGCGGGTGAATTGATAATGCAGTCGTTGAATGGCAAACGAAAGCTGCCGTCGAAGGCCACGCAATACCATCGGACGGAGGATACCTGCCTCCTCGTCCCGAAACGCCGGGCTGAGCGCCAGTCCAACGGTTATTATTTTACCTGCCGGTGAACGATCGGAATGGTCGCCACAGACCCTCGGCAGCCCCCGGGGACCTGCACTCCTGCCGGCCCGTGCGTAGGATACCTCAACGGGAGCATCGTTGATGCGAATACGTGAAAGGTCGTGGAAGAAGAGTCGACTCATTCGCTCCGCCTGGTATTCCGGCGGTATGTGGATGCGTACGCGGTAGGTCAGCGGAGATTCACTGGTCTCACCCGCTCGAAGCCTCTCGTCAGTCCACACTTCCAGAAGCAGAACGGTACCGAACTCTTCAACCAGAGAATCTGTGATCTCCCGAACCATTCGGTAGACGGGGGCGTCTCCGTCCCGCGACCGTCGACCGATAAAAAAGGCCGGTTGGCTGCGAACGATCTGCCACATTGCCGGGTCCGGTTGTTGTGCCGATTCTCTGTGTACTGTGAGAAACGGTAAAAGACGGTCGAAGAATACTTCGCCCCAGTGAGGGTTTTTCTGCTTCCAGGAGCGGCCCTTTTGCAGACGTGCCACCCCGGCCCGTCCGGTGCCGATGGTAAAATTACGTCCTGACAAGAACGTGCTCCACGTCGACAGCAAGTGCGGCAATAACGCGACCGACCGTATCGATACAATCGCCGTCGGGGATGCCCGTCCACTCATCCATAAAGAATTTTTTCACCTCCAGGGAGAGGCAGCCTACCCGGCGGGGAAATGTTTCATGCAGAAACCGCGCCAGATATCCTCCCCCGAATCGAAGATTTTCGGCAACCACGGGGGCTGTGCCACAGCGGTCGCTTTCGGTCAGTCGCCGGACCACGGTGTCCACGACGTCGCTCCAGTTTTGCCGATCCGTCATCGTCGCTGTTCCGATATTGTAGTCAGGGTCGGTCTCCAGAGGGGATGGCGGGGCATCGGGGCCGCCCCGACGGTAATTGTAGGAGTGAAGGTCCAGAACAACCACCCGAGGATGCCTGAGCACCATTGACCGGACCAGCGCCGTCAGCTTCCGGTAAAAGGCGTCATGAAAAGCCAGTGAACGGCAGACCATTTCTTCCGGCAGCGGGCTGCGCCATACTGTCAGTCCCCAGGCGTCTTCCGGTTTTCGGTATATCGCCTTGTGACGGGGTCTGTTCAAATCACATTCAAAGCGGGAACGCTCTACCACTACCCGTCCGAACCTGCGGTCGGGAGCGGTCCAGCGATCTGTAAAAGGGTCTTCTTCCCGCAGACGTTCCTCAGGTGGTAGCGCATACATCGGCTCCAGCTCGGACCTCACCTTGTGGCCTGCATGAATCGCCGTCAGAAGAACTGGGCTCGTCCCCGGTGTGGGAATGAATCCCGGAAATGACGTTGCTTTTTCCATCATATTTTCTACCTGGAAAGAGGTATTTCTCGGCTGCGATTTCTATTGCTCCGAAGAGAAGGTATCAATTCAACAGCTTCTTCAAAGGACTCACAGTCCGTAAGAAAAAAGACAACCAATGCGGTCCAAAAGAGGTTCTTTGTCATCTGTGACAGATTATGTGAAAGCCCTGGAGTTCACAATCAGGAATTCGACCAAAAACGTTTCTGGTTGGCCACAAACGCTACTGATTTGGAGCGTTCGCATCTGTGCCGTACGTACTCGAGGTCACCACATAACGGACAATCGCGCACCGAACCCCAACAGGGCAACGGCGTACGCCTCTTCGGGAAGCTCTTCGGTATCACCGGAGTAATACCCGTTCAGGTAAATTTCCAGCTTTCGACGCGAGTCAGGTCCACCAGCGACGTTTCCGCCTGCCGTTCCTCCGAGAGAGGACGCTTCAAGAAATATACCGGCTTCACCGGCAAACTCACCGTCCGGCAAACCTGATTCAACCAGAAGGAGATCTGCAGACCCGACAACAAACAGGCCGACTCTGCCGGTATCGGCTATAGACAGGCCATTACTCTGGTACTCTACCGCCGGCTGGACCGACCACGTCGAGCGGGGATCAGCGATGTCTGTCCCCCAGAAATCGAACAGACGGGACCATCTGAGCCGCAGCAACGCATCCAGGAAGCCGTTACCTGCGGGAAAGCCGGAGAGGGCTACGCCTCCCCTGAGAATGTCCGAAGCAGGGTCGGCAAACCCTTTCCGAAAGGGGTGAAAACTTCGCCTCCCGTAATCGGCCACGAACTCCAGGGCTCCCGGCAGTCCCGAACCGGGCGCCGGCACAACCGGAGCGTAGCGCCAGCTCAATCCATATTCATACTGGACGGCGTTCATGAGCCAGGGAGCAAGACGAGACCCCTGTCGGGACGGGTCATCCACGGGGCCCGAAAAAAGGTAGGTGCTGTAGTACAATCCCAGTCGCTGATTCAGCAGATCTGCCACACCGAAATGGGCGCTGTTCGAAATCCAGAAGGTATCGTGTCGACCGGAACGAACGGAATGGCTGACGTACGTTACATCGGCATAACCCGCCGGAAGAAGGGCGAATCGACCGGGACTCTTTCCGGGCACTACGGCCGACGGACGTTCCATCATATCACGAGCGGAAATACCTGAAGAAATGACAACGCATAGAATAACAAGGGCCGGAATAACTCGCTTCATCCGTATAATATGCCAAAACGTAAAGGGTGAAGTACAACGATATGTTGTTTCTCCCTAAATTTCGCGCTACATTGCATCCAGGTAATGCAAATAGTGGATCGGCAGTTCTCTCTGCAGAACGATGGACAGCTTTGGATATACTTCCTCGGTTGCGGCAGCGCATTTTCCCGGCGGCATAATCAAAACAATCTGCTTATCGTGAAAGGTGATCATCACCTTCTGGTGGATTGTGGAACCACCTGTGGAAGGGCTCTCGCCCGGACAAATCTTTCGGTGCTTGATATCAACGACGTCGTAATAACACATTCCCACGCTGATCATGTGGGTGGTCTGGAAGAGTTGATTCTCTTGAACCGCTACGTCACCCGAACACGTCCGCGCATCTACATCCCCGCTACCTATCAGAAAATCCTCTGGAACCAGACACTCAGGGGAGGAGCCGAATACAACGAGCGCCACGACGGTGAAGGCCTCAGTTTTACCGATTACTGGGAAGTTGTCCGACCAAAGAGGGTACCCGCGGTTGCCCGGAACGGCCACACCTTCTCGGTAGGTGATATTCATATCCGGACCTTCAGAACACGGCATTATCCCGAACAGGCGACTACCTGGGAGGACGCCATGTACAGCATCGGGCTCGTTATCGATGAACGGGTCATCTTTTCGGGAGACACTCAGTTTGATCGAAATCTGTTGCCCGAGGTTGAACCGTCCGGCGGAGCCGAAGCGATATTTCACGACGTCCAGTTCTTTCCGGGAGGTATCCACGCCTCGCTGGACCAGCTGGCAAAACTTCCCAAACGCTATCGCTCGCGAATACATCTGATGCATTACGGCGACAATTTCGAAGACAAGCTTGGCGATATTGACACACAGGGCTTTGGTGGACTTGTGAAGGAACAGGTTATCTACGAGTTCGACAACTCGAATTCATCTCCATCTGCGGCTACTCCGGGTCGATAACCGATACGGCCCCTTCCCGGACCTTCATTGTCAGTGGAAAATCGTTTCTGTTCAGCCAGACTGCCTCACCGTCCGTCTGCAACGGTACGGGACGGTCATATTCTATGGTAACCTCCCGGGCCTGATACATCGTTGTCAGCGGCTCATTCACATGAAGACCGGCGTAGAAGAGACGTTTCATTCGGAACTTGTCCCGCAGCCCCGCGGTACCGAGAACGCAGACGTTTTCATTCCCCGGAAGTACCCACATATGATCGCCATATGTTCGGTATCCGGAGACCCCCATAGCAACCAGTATTCTCGGTCTAAAACCGTCGTCGATGGTATCGGAGGAGTCGTTTCCAGCGGAGTGTTTAAGGACCAGTCGGGAGGGACCAAGTTTGACAAGCCGTTCATACCGCAAGACCGCCAAATTTACCAGTAGGCGATAGGTATTTCCCGGCAGTATCGTCCTCCACTTGTCATGCATTGCCGTAATGAACGCGTCTATCCCCACCGAGGCGATGTTGAACGCCGCCACCATCGGAACGGCCGGGTTTCCCTGACGGTAGACCTCCAAAGCCGGGATGTAGCGATCCCTTAAAGGCTGTTCGAGAAGCGTAAGAAACTCGTGCAGCGATGCAGTTGTTCCACCATCATTTCCGCTGCCAAGAGGTACCCGCAGAAACGTGCAGCCTTCCGGCGATTCCATTCCCGTTCTGAGACAGTGATTGTGGGTTCCGTCTCCACCAAGGCTGACAACTACCGGTTTCGCTGCAGCAACTTCCGGTGATTCCAGGAGTCCACGGACAACCGACACCGCCTGCTCAGCCCGATCTGTCCAGAAAAGAGAACGGGCCGCACTGTTTTCCCGTCGGGGAATTTTTGCGGCAACACTGACGGTCCGGTTATGCCGGTGCCTGGTTCCGGCGTGGGCGTTGGCTATATAGATTCGCCGCCGTTCCGGAAAGGAACGCTCTACGGCGTCGTCTATGGCGCCGACAAGTCGCTCAATGGCGTGACGGTAGTCCATATGCTTCCTTCAAAACGGGGGCCACAGCAAGGAGGTCGTCCCTGGATTCCACCAGGATACCGGACCCTCCCCGTTCAATCACCGGCGCAAGGTCAACATCGTAACGATCACCGATCATGACCATATCGCCGGTATCCACTTTCATGTTGTTCAGAGCGTGTTGAAAGGGAGCCCATGACGGCTTGCTTTCGCCGGCGGCGTCAAGGCCGGTAATACTATCAAAGAACCGCGCAATACCGAGGCACTTCAAGGTACGCAGCCCGATCTCTCCGGGATTATTCGTCAGCGCGGCAAGACGGTAATCTTCGGCAAGACGGGAAAGCATTTCCTCCAGGCGCTCGTCTCTGCTCAGGTAACGTTCCGGCCGCATCGCTTCCATTCTCCAGACAATACTTGTCTCAATCGAAACACCAAGGGTAACGAGTGTGTTCGCCAATGACGGCCTCTTGCCGGTACTGGAAGAAATCTTTTCACGGGCAGCCTCAACCGCCTTTTGAGCTTCTTCAAAGGACGTCCTTCCAATCTCGGCGAATTTCCGGACCTGACTGTCCGTCTGTTCCCGGAGGTACGCCTCATTGTGATAGAGGGTGTTGTCAATATCAAATATGATAGCCAGCGGTCTTCGCGGTGACAGAAACGTTTTCATGGATAATTTGTGTATACGGGCGGCTTTCCAGAGCCGTCCGGGGTATTTCCAGCCGGTCCAACAGCGAAAAGAGGCGATCCCGTGCGGCACTTATCGTTTCACTGTCGCTCCCTTCCGGCAGAAGCAACTCGAGTTCCAAAAAAGTACCGATATCATTCACAACGCTCAATTCGGCATTTATACCGTCCACGATCCATAACGACCCGGTTTTCCTCTTTTCGACAACAACCTCCATATCCAGGAACTCCACAAAACGCTGAAAGGCGTCGCCATCGGAGACTTCAAACTCCGTTTCAACGTTGTGTTCCATATGATCTACGATCTGCTTGTCTTTAAGGGTACATAGCCAGCGCCGGTTATCCCGACGCAGGCGAAACATAGTATGTGTCGGATCGGCGGGACGGCCGAAATACCGGTCTTCCTTGGTGTAGTGTCGTTGAAAGGAGCCGATCTCATGAAGGCGTTCCGTCACATCCGCCGGGTCGGTGACCCGGACTTTCAGTTCGATCTCGACTCCCATATGTGAACGTCCGTCCTATTTGGACTTACCTTGATTGGCCACCGCGGCCGCCTTGGCGGCAATAGCTTCCTGGTCGCCCAGGTAATAGTGACGAATGGGCGTCAGATTCTCGTCCAATTCATATACAAGCGGTATGCCCGTAGGAATGTTGAGCCCGATGATGTCGTCATCACTGATATTATCCAGATACTTCACCAGAGCCCGCAGACTGTTACCGTGAGCCGTAATGAGGACACGTTTGCCCGACTTGATGGTCGGAGCGATCGTCTCATGCCAGAGTGGAAGAAAACGCTCTACCGTATCCTTGAGGCATTCCGTTGCAGGAAGTTCCGTTTCGCCAAGATCGACGTACCGGGGATCCTTTCCGGGATGCCGTTCATCCGACGGATCCAGTTTCGGCGGTGGAGTATCATAGCTGCGGCGCCATATCTTGACCTGTTCTTCTCCGTGCTGTTCCGCCGTTTCGGCCTTGTTCAGCCCCTGAAGCGCGCCGTAGTGACGTTCGTTCAACCGCCAGCTCTTTTCTACCGGTATCCAGACCAGGTCCATTTTATTCAGTGCAATATGAAGGGTATTGATTGCGCGTTTCAGCACCGACGTGTAAGCAAGATCAAAGACAAAACCTTCCGCCTTCATGATCTCTCCGGCGGCTTGCGCCTCCTCTGTTCCCTGGGGTGTGAGGTCCACATCGGTCCATCCGGTAAATCTGTTTTCCTTGTTCCAAACACTTTCACCGTGTCGTAACAGTACAACCTTATACATAGTCACTACTCCTTGTCTGTTTCGTCTCGAGCTTAGCTGATGGCCATTGGAGGTGTCAACGAGAAGGTGTTCTCAATCTGGTCAACGAGCGCCCGTCGAAGTCAGGAGAGCATGCTCTGCACACGTTGCAGGGCGGTTACGGTCCTATCAATCTCGTCTTTGGTGTTATACAGATAGAACGATGCCCGGACGGTTCCGGTTATACCAAAATGGTCCATCAGCGGTTGAGCACAGTGAAAACCCGTCCGCACGGCAATACCCTGCTGGTCCAGGAGCGTACCTACGTCGTTCGGATGAACGCCGTCAAGGTTGAACGATACGATACCACCCCGAGAGTCGTTTCCGGCCTCTCCGTCCAGAGGCTCTCCGTATACTGTGACACCGTCCATCTTTTCCAGAGATTCGCTCATCTGCCGGAACATGACCCGCTCGTGTTCCGCTATCGCTTCCAGCCCTATCGACATGAGATAGTCCGCCGCCGCACCCATACCGATGGCTCCGGCAATATTCGGTGTTCCACCTTCAAACCGTTCCGGAATATGCGCCCAGGTTGCGTCGGTGAGAGTTACACGCGAAATCATGTCTCCACCGAAGAGAAATGGGTCCATCTCTTCAAGGGCGTCCATTCGCCCATAGAGAGCGCCGATACCGGTGGGTCCACACATTTTATGCCCGGAAAAGGCGAGGAAATCGCATCCCAGTTCATCTACCCGGGTAGGAAAATGAGAAACAAACTGAGCACCATCCAGAAGGACCCGCGCCCCGACCGCATGGGCCCGCTCGACGATAAGGTCTACCGGCGGCATGTACCCGGTCACATTCGACATAGCCGTAATGGAGACGATCTTCGTTTGTGGTCCTATTGTGTTGTTCACAGCTTCTTCGGTGATAGAACCATTTGCGGTGAGAGGGATGTGCCGGAGAGTTGCCCCGGTACGTTTTACCAGTTGCTGCCACGGCACTATATTGGAATGGTGATCCATTGGTGAAACCACAATTTCATCACCTTCCCGGACGTGGCGACTTCCCCACCCGGTAGCCACCATGTTGATCGATTCGGTAGTTCCCCTGGTGAAGATGACCTCGCCTGCACCGTCGGTAGAACCGATCAGACGCTTTACAGACTCCCTGGCGTTGTCATAGGCCATAGTAGCCCGGCCGCTCATCTCGTACACTCCGCGATGTATATTGGCGCTGTACTCCCGGTAGTAGCCCTCAATCGCGGTAATGACTGGCAGAGGTTTCAGCGAGGTCGCACTGTTATCAAAATATATCAACTCGTGTCCCCGCATCGGTTCCGACAGGGCGGGAAACTCGTTGCGAAGACGTTCAAGGTCAATAGTCTGTGTCATGTATTAAAGAATACTCAATTGGTAGACAAAAAAAAAGCACGGGAGCTATCCCGTGCTCTAATTCACCGTTCACGACAATTATTACGTTGCCGCCTGATAATTCTTTTCCACCTGTTCCCAGTTGATGACGCCAAAGAACGCGTCAATGTATTCGGGTCGGCGATTCTGGTACTTCAGATAATAGGCGTGCTCCCAGACATCAAGTCCAAGAATGGGTATCTTGCCGTCACTCAGGGGATTATCCTGGTTAGGCGTACTGGTTATTTCCAGTTTACCGTTGTTGACTACCAGCCATGCCCATCCACTTCCGAATCGGCCCGCTGCAGCGGCGGCAAATTTTTCCTTGAACGCAGCATAACTGCCGAAAGTGCTCTTGATAGCGTCACCGACGGAAGCTGTCGGCTCACCTCCGCCATCGGGGCTGAGAACCTTCCAAAAGAGCGCGTGGTTTACGTGGCCACCTCCGTTATTGCGGACGGCCGTCTTGACGGAGTCCGGAAGGGTGTTCACTTTGGCTACAAGTGTCTCGGCGTCTTCCTTCTCAAATTCTGTACCTTCCACTGCAGCGTTGAGTTTAGTGGTGTACCCGACATGGTGTTTGTCATGGTGAACCCGCATAGTAGCTTCATCAATATGCGGTTCCAATGCGTTGTATGCATAAGGTAAATCAGGTGTTGTGAATGCCATTTATATCCTCCTTGCTTCTCATTGTTTAAAAAACTACTAAGGAATTATCGGAAAGGCAAATAGATACCGTCGTCTGGAATGGAGCCGCCGACGGCACGCGGTTCCGCTTCCCACAGAATCCTGAAATACTCGTCAATCTCCCGGCGGGCATCCTCAACTGAAACATAACGGGCGTTGAACCTGGGAAGCGCCGCCGCAACAACGGCACCCGGCAACCCCAGTCCCGCTTCTTCCGCCAGAACGCCCCCTGCGACAGGGTCTCGGAGCACCTGTTCCCAGCCGGAACGAATCGCATCCAGCGCTTCGCGTACCGCCTCGGGCGACCGACGGGCTGCATCCCTTTGGACAAGCACCACCGTCTGGGGATATGCCAATCCATACAGCTCCTGCCAGGCGTCCTGAAAATCGAGCAGCACCGATGCATCCGAGCGTCTGCTCAGAACCTGGGTGACCAGCGGCTCCGGAAGGACCGCCCGCTCAACCTCGCCGGCAATAACCATCTGGGCCAGTTCGACGTGACCAAACCGGTAGCTGAGTTCCAGATCTTCGTCCGGATCGATGCCGTTGGCCGAGAGAATGTGTCGCAGCATGATATCCGGACCGGCTCCCCGATTTATTGCGTGGAGCGTCTTTCCACGGAGATCCGACCAGTCTGCGATATCTCTGTCGGTCCCCGCAACATACAGGAGTCCCCAAAGCGTTACCGCCGCTATCTGGACGGGAACACCCCGATTGTAAAGCTGCGCGGCAACATTTGACGGAAGCATACCGATATCCGCCTCGCCGGAGGCGAGCCGCCCGACCATCACCGACGGATCAGGAACGATATCCACCGATATCCGGCTGTACACCCCTTCTGCCGGCGCGTCTGCAATTATAGGAGCCACCCCTACTCCGGTAGGGCCACGCAGTGCAGCGATAACAAGGTCAACTCTGTCACTGCCGGTGCCGCGGTCCGTGCCTTGCGAAAAGATCGGTACCGGCATCCACCACAGTACCGCCAACATACAAAGAATAACAGCGAAATTCCGCCTTGCTGAGTTATTCATAATTACCTCCGACTGTTTTGTTTCAGTGGTTTTTGGCAGTACCGAGAGCGGCCCGGTCCCAGCTTTCCCGGACAGCTGTATCCACCGTTAAGGAAAAATCGGCATCGTTGAGGATAATGGCCCCTTTCAGGGTATCATCGTTGGACCAGTAATAGGCATAGTAGCGATTGCCGATTTCGAATTCTTCTATTCGGTATTCCCACGGTTTCCGGGGTTTGCCGATGGAATAGACATCCATCCCGAAAACGGACGTTCGCAGCGGAAAGTTTCGATAGCCATAGTTCAGGTTACCACCAACAGCGTTTGCTCCGGCTACCGCACCCTGCGCGGCAGCCTCTTCCCAGAGGTAGCTGATTGTGCCGTCGGGTAATTCCGCGCAGTCGCCGGCGGCGTAAATCGCATCGTCGTCGGTCCGGAGAAACTCATTCACCCGGATTCCCTGCCCGACAGAAAGGCCCGCCTCTTCAGCCGGCGCTGTCCTGGGAGCAACACCGATACAGAAAATCACCATATCGTATTGGGCGGAATGCTTCAGCATCTCTACCGACCAGGAGTGCTTCTTGTTCTGTTCGAAGGAGATTATCTCCTCCTGAAAGAACATTTTCAGCGAATTCGACGACATGGCCTCTTCCAGAAGCTCACCGGCCCGGGCACTCAGTTGTCGCGGCATTATCTGGGGTGTTGCTCCTGCAAGGGTAACCCGCTTTCCGACTTGAATGAGCTGATGGGCGACTTCCACGGCGAGGACGCCCATGCCGGCCACCAGAATGCTTGTCGCCCGTTCTGCCTGGCTTTTCAGCTCGTTCAGATCCTGGGCATTCCGAACGACAAAAAAGGAGCCCCGTTCGTGAGGACGCACCAGCTTCGGGAAAATTGGTTCGGCTCCCATGGCGAGCACCAGCGCTCCGTAAAATATGTTTTGATCGCCTACCGTGACCGTGCGGTCGTGCCGGTTGATTTTGCCGGCCGAAACGCCGTCAACCCGCTCTATTCGCTTTTCTGCAAACCATGCGTCCGTAGTGAGAGGAACGATGCCGTTGCCATTTTTTCCGGCCAGCGTTTTCGACAGAAGCGTCCTGTCGTAAGGGGGAATTTCTTCTTCGTTGACAAGCAACATTGACGCAGTGACACTGGCTTCCCGGACCGCGTTGACCGCTGCGAAACCGGCACTGCCAGCGCCTATTACAACCACATCATAGTTGCGACTCATTGCTACACCTCACTCCGTCTTGTCGAATGTAGCATGCACCTCTATACTCATGCAACGATGTCCGACTACAACGTAACTTTCGCAGGCCTTCCTTTGGAAAGCCCTATGATCATTGAGTCAAGCACCGACCGTATGGACACGAATGTAGCCCGGGAGTGCCGGGAGGCCGGAACAGGCGGCGTCATTTTCCCCGTCCTCGACGAAGACCGTCTTAACCGGGTAGTCGATGACTCGGAACTGACCGAACATAACCGGGATGATCGTGGCAACCGGGACTCCCAGAGAATTTTGCGTCGAATGAACATCGACGAGCACCTGAATGGACTCGAAGCGGCGGTGAAAGAACTGGATATCCCGGTTATCGGATCGCTGCAGTGCGATCGACGGGGACAATGGTTCGCTCTGGCGCAGCAAATGAGGGAGGCCGGAGCCGGTGCGATAGAAATTCGTCCCTACATACAGGAAGTCCACCGATCGATGCGCAGTGATCAGGTAGAAAAGTCTATTCTACGAATAACAGCATATATCTCCGACCGCCTTGAATCACCCCTTATCGTTCGCATACCGGCGTTTATGCACGGGATACAACCCTTCGTCCAGGCTCTCGGCGAAGCCGGGGCAGCGGGGGTGCTTGTGGAACCGCCGGAGGTGGTACACGCCGTTGATGTTGAGTCTATTGCTATTACTGATTCATCGGAGGATCGAACTGCCGCCCACGCAGCGTTTATAACTGCGTTATCGGCGTGCCGGATACTGTACCGCCGGGTAAACACCCACATTGCTTTAAAAATTCCCGATAGCGCTGCATCCACTCTGGTCATGGCTCTCCTTGGTGGTGCCACAGTGACTACCATGCCCGTCGACGGTACCGACGGCGAGGGCTCTTCCCAGCTTGTACGACGCTATCTGACCTATCTGAAAAAATGGATGACTACCCACTCCATGGGCAGTCTTTTCGATTTCAGGGGCGTTGTCAGTGAGTCCCGTTTACACAGTTCTTTGGAAAACTGATACAAGTCGACTCCCCCACCAGCGAAGTCGGTGGAAAAATCGTTTCAGAATTGTACCCTTGTCGGCACCATCGGGCAGTACCACGTCTCCATGAGCGACAACGTGACCGTCAACGGTATATGACACGTTTCCTACGACGGTTCCGGGAGAGACTGGAGCCCATATGTTCTCTTCGGTATGAACACTCCGCTCAACCATACCTACCATTTCAGCGGGCAATACGATATCCGGGATCATGGAAACTTCGGCCGTTACGGTATCGACCCGCCCTCCCCAAAGGGTAATCGGTTCCAGGGACGGCGGGGAAAAAGCGACCCGCCGAAAATTGTCAAACCCCCAGTCCAGGAGCGCTTGTGCATCGGCGCTGCGGCGTTGACTGCCCTCACTGTGGCTGACAGCGTCTACCCCAAGAACAACGGCAATCAACCGGCGACCACCACGTACTGCAGTTGCGGCAAGGTTATAGCCGCTTTCCTCAATAAACCCCGTCTTCAGACCGTCGGCACCTTCATATTGTTCCAGCAGATCGTTCCGATTGAATTGCTGAATCGATCCACCCAGGAGCTGCCCGCCGGGATAGTGTTGCGGTTCGGGGTACCTGAAAAAAGGCATTGACGCGTAATCCGTGAGAATTTCCGGATGCCGGGCGATGAGGCGGGCCGCGAATTCGGCAAAATCTCCGGCGGTAATACGATTTGCCGGACTGAGACCGGCAGGTTCCTCGAAATAGAATTCCGGATACCCCAAGCGGTCTGCCGTGGCGTTCATCTCCCCGGCAAATTTCGGCACGGAACCGGCCACCCGTACGGCAACTTCCGTTGCGGCGTCGTTTCCACTGGAAATCATGAGACCTCGGAAAAGGTCCCTTCCAGACACCAACTGATCCGGACCGAGAAACATCAATGAGCTTCCCGGCGCCATTGCAGAAGCCCACGAGGAAGGGTCAACCTCTCGAGGGATGTCCAAATCAAACCGCCCGCTTTCCACTGCGTCGAGGGCAGTATGAATGGTCATCAGCTTCGTGAGTGACGCCGGCGCCCACGGCGTTCGGTGGTTATAGCCGAAAAGCAGCGTTCCCGTCTCGTAGTCGAGCAATGCCGCCGCACCGGCGTACCTGATTTCCGGTGGTTCAGGAGCGTACCGGTCGGGAAGCTCACCAGTATAAATAATCAGCTTGTCAGTTTCGGCGAATGCACGAAACGATATGACAGTGAAGAAAATCAGGAAAACGTAACGGATATTCATACTTAGGTAATAGTCTCGCCGGAGAGTCGGAAAAACAGGTATGCCCGGCGGTGTCAGACCTTAAGCGCTCCGACAACTTCTGCGAGAACGCTCTCGGCATCCTCATTTGGAACCTGACAGGTGCCGGCGTTGGTATGGCCGCCACCGCCGTAGGAAAGCATCAGCTCGCCGATATTGACGGGACAGCTCCGATTGAATATTGATTTTCCCACGGTGAGAACGGTATTCTGCCTGCGAAACCCCCAGATCACCTGGACCGACACATTGGCGTCGGGAAAGAGCGCATATTTGACAAACCGATTCCCCGCGTAGATAGTCTCTTCGCCGCGAAGATCTATAAGCAGAACATTGCCGTCTGTCTGTCCCTTTTCGCTGAGCTGTTTCTGAAATTTCTCCTGATGTTCAAAGTAGAGCTCCACACGCTCAGCCACATCCGGCAACGCCAGAATATCTTCTATGTCGTGATCACCACAGTACTCGATGAGATCCATCATGAGTTGGTAGTTGCTTATCCGGAAGTTTCTGAACCTGCCAAGTCCCGTCCGAGCATCCATAATGAAGTTAAGAAGATTCCAATCCTCCGGGTTGAGAACCTCGTCCCGGGTGAAATCCGCGGAATCTCCCTTGTCAACGGCAACCATCATCTTTTCGCTAATAGCAGGAAAGGCTTTGGCTCCACCAAAATAATCATAGACAACCCGAGCGGCACTTGGAGCGTCAGGATCTATAATATAGTTGTCATGATCGCCCGCCCGAACGGTTTCAGACCAGTGGTGATCGAAGGCCAGGTAGACTCCTTCCACAAAGGGAAGGTTCGTGGTGATATCATCGCCAGATATCGCGATCAAGCCGTCCTGCATATCTTTCGGATGGACAAACTTGATATCATCTATGAGGTCCCGGCTCTTCAAGAGAACCGCACATACCAAGCCGTCGAAATCGCTGCGAGTCACCAGCCGGTACTTTTTGTCACCTGTTGCCATAGTTCCTCCGGATAGGGGAAGTGTAATCGAGTTTTTCCGGTTTCTCAAGTTGTAGGTATACGTCTAAGCCGTTATCATGCGAAGTATGCGACAACTCGGAAACCGACTTGACTATGACAGCCTTATTCTCGCCTGCGACGTGGGAGGAACCAACACTAATGTCGCACTGGTCGGCCGAATGGGCACGCGTTTCGATATTATTGATAAAATCAGGCATAATTCACAAGAGTTGACTTCCCTTGAGAAGGCGCTATCGCACGATCTGTCAGGCCTGAACGACAGGCATACCGGCTATCGGCCGGACCGGATATGCATCAGCGGGGCCGGACCCGTCAGGGACAATGTTTGCCGACTGTCCAACGTCTCCTGGAAAATTGACGGACACGCCGTTACCGATCGCTTCAAAATTCCGACGCTGGTTATCAATGATTTTTCTGCAATCAGCTACGGAATCCCCCTGCTTGATGTGGACGACTCTGAGCAGATTATCCCGATACCCGGGAAAGACGGCAACTTTCCCGGTCGTCGCGGTAACGTCCAGGCTGTGGTGGGTGCGGGAACGGGGCTCGGTTTCGGGTATCTGGTAGAGCGAAACGGTCGCTACGAGGCTCTTCCGTCGGAAGGCGGTCATTCCGCATTTGCAGCTTATGATGACGTGAGCCGCGCTATGCTGGAGTATGTCCAACACCAGCTTGGCGTTCTTCCCGGAAGTGAGTTGTTCGTTTCGGGACAGGGTCTCGTCTGGGCACACCGGTTTTTTGTCCGTGACGGCAGGATAGCCCGGGAATCATTGATTCATCCCGACCGGATATCGGCCCTGAGCGGGGATGCCGAACAGCTCGATATCGCCGCCGCAGTATCACGGGCGGCCGGGGACGGAGATCCCGCCGCCGGCGAGATTATGCGCCTCTTCGTCCGCAATTATGCCCGGGTCGCCTCCGACGGTGCCCTCCATTTCCTCCCGACCAACGGCCTCTTTCTTGCAGGGGGTATTGTCACTAAAAACGAACAATGGTTCCTGCGGGACAACCTCTTTTCGGACCTTTTCAGAATGAACTACCGGGAACATATTGCTGCTCTTCTTGCGGAAATTCCCGTATATATCATCAAGGATTACGCTATTTCGCTGTACGGTGCAGCCCACGCGGCGTACGCCCTGGAGGATACTTACGTATGAACATTGAAGAAGTGCAGCGGAAGCGAATGGAAGAACTCGGAATCGACGTAGTCCGTTCCCGGCACATTCTGGAACGATACAACGCCGGCGGATACGACCATATAGAAAACGTGGTCGCCTCGGGTATCCCGGAAATCGACGGAAAAAGAATCATCGACAGAACCGGACCTGCAACTCTTGAGATGGATGACCGAATCTACCAGGAACGGTTGAGCCGGGTTGCCCCGGAAGTTCCGGCAGGGCAGTTCGGCACTGTCCGGGGCAATCAACGCATCCTGAACAATGAAGATATGCGTACACTGGGCGTTCTTCTGTATCCTTATGTCTCTTACGGGGTTCTCAACGGCGGAAGTGCCACCAGTTACGGTGATCGGAAGAAGAATCTCGGCTTCGACGAAAAGCTCTTTAAACTCTACGAAAACGAGTTCGACCGGATCGCGCCGACCGTTTCAGGCCATCCAAAAGGAATAACACCGGCGTACATTAACCCCGACGGATCACCCGGCCCGAGTTTTCTGGAACTCAAATTCCGGATGCTTCTACGGGCAACGGACGAATACCGTCGGCTCGCCAACGCCTACGGCATCGACCACCCGGTATCTCCGGAAGGGAAGCTTCTGCGACCGGCCTTGCCCATGGTGGAAATGACCAGTCTCTTCACGGATCAAGAGATTCGCGACGCCTACAGGACATACGCCGAAAGCCCCTTTCTCGCGTCGTTCAGTCGAGATGATGTGGCCGCGGCTCTTGATACCGAGTCGGCGGTGCAACCACTGCTGGCAGCGATGACCCACTCCGACGAAGGACGCCCAAAGAAGTTCTTTACCAACGCCTATGGAACCGCGGGAGAACCTCTGGGTCTTCCGGGAGGACATGGACAGAATTTTCAGGTCCTCTCACAGACATACCGAAAGATTCATCAACGGGGAAAACGCCTGGTCTACATGGGGAATGTGGACAACGTCGGTTTTACCCTCGACCCAGTTGCCGTCGCAATGGTTATTCTCAAAGATGCTCAGGGCGGTTTCGACTTCGCCTTTCGGACCCCGGTTGACGTCAAGGGCGGGATACTCCTGTACGACCAGCAGGGAGGACTCAACTGTGCCGACATTGGCCCGGCCATCAGCAGGGATGAGGTTTTTGCCGCGGAAGATCAGGGAAAGAAGATTCTTTTTAACTGTGCCACAGGGCTATTCAACCTGGACTACCTTGTACCACACATTGATGATATCGTGGAAAATCTGCCTGTGCGCATATCCGACCAGGACAAAGATGCCGGAAAGTACTGCCAGGCCGAACAGGTCACCTGGGAAATCATCGGGATGATGGACAACATTCTCGTTTTCGGCATTGACAAGTATCGTCGCTTCCTGGCGGCGAAGATGCTCCTTGACATGTTCCTCACCAGCGGTCTTCACCGGGGTAGCTCCCGGAAAATTGAACCTACAGCCGAAAAGCTGGCGGATGGTCTGGAGATTGTACTCAAAGAGGAATACGGCGTCGTTACTGAAGGCGGCCGACGACGGCCAATATGACGACGGCCGTATCCCTGGGTGCAGACTCAGCGATCCTTTTCAAAGTCCCGGAATAGCAGACTGTGCTGAATGCCGCTGTTGTTCTGGTACTTTCCGTTGGTATAGGGGTCGTAGTCACCTTCTATGGTATGATAGAAGACCTGACATATCTCAACTCCGGCGTATATCCGGATCGGCTGAACGCAGAACATCTCCAGCGTCCAGTAACCACGAAAGCCGACATCCCCGAAACCGGCAGTTATATGGACAAAGAGACCAAGGCGTCCAATAGAAGAACGTCCCTCCAGCATCGGCACGAAGCCATCGGTGGCGGTGTATTCGACGGTTCTGCCCAGATAGAGCCTGTGAGGCTCCAGAAGCAGTCCATCCTCGGGGATAACCACCTCCCGGGAGGTGTTTTCCACTCGCATGTCCAGAATATTTGAGTCGTAGATTCGAAGCTGCGAGTGGAGGCGGAGATTGTAGCTGTTAGGATTAAGCTGATTCCGGGAAAATGGTTCAATTACGATCTCTTTCCCCAGGTGCGCCTCAATGGATCGTCCGGAAAGTACCATGGTTCACTCCAAAAAAAAATGCCCGCAGCGGCGCTGCGGGCTTTCTTGTACAAGACGTTCTACATCAGGTCCTTGGGACGGCGACCCTGGTTTCCGGTCTTTTCACACACCGCGAAGTGTCGCATTTTACCGTTCTCAAAAACGCTCTTCATGATGATCTTACCGCCCCAGCGACTGGTAAGACTTTGAGCGCCTTCACGGCGAGCGTTTTTTGATATTTTTCCTGCCATAGATTTGCCCCTCCTTATACTACGAGGTTTTCTTCAGGCCGGTACTATTGCAGATTACACCGGATGTGACAAGGGTACAGAGAGGGAATTACTCAAAAAAGACGATCTCTTCGGGACGGGCAATGAACCGTCGTTCATCAATGTGTCCGAGAATATCGGGAATCTCCGACGAGTGCCGACCCACCAGAAGAGCAAGTTCGCTGCTGCTGAAGGCGGTGACCAATTTCGCTACGTCATTGACGGTGACTACGTCTCCGCGGTCGAAGTTTCCGTCTACCGAGACAACTCCCGTCACCAGGAGGCTGTTGTGCCGCCGTATTGCCTCCACCGCGCCATCGTCCACCGTTATTTTCCCCCGCGGGGCGCTGTGCAGGAGCCAGCGGCTGCGGTTTTTCAGATTCCTTCGGGCGGCAAAGACGGTACCTACCGGCTCGCCCTTCAATATACGGGAAAGAATCTCCTCTTCCCGACCGTGAACAAGAACTACCCGGCACCCCCCATCGGCGGCAATCTGCACGGCCTTCAGCTTTGTTCGCATACCCCCTGTGCCTCGAAGTGATCCGGCGTCACCTGCGGATGTGATCATTTCCGGGGTTACTGTATCCACCGAAGGTCGGGGTTTCGCGTCGACAAAGCGCCGGGGGTCCCTGTCGTAATACGCATCAATGTCACTCAATAGCACCAGCAGTCCCGCATCAATTTTGCTCGCTACCAGGGCACTCAACTGATCATTATCACCGAAAGCGGTACCGATTTCCGCGGTGGCAACGCTGTCATTCTCGTTAAAAATTGGCAGCACCCCGAGATCAAGCAGCCGCTCTACCGCGTTTCTGAGACGAACGTAGCTGTTGCGGTCGTCAAAGGCCTCTCGGCTGACCAGCACCTGGCCAATGGAAACGCCACGTTCGCGAAAGACCTCCCGGTATACCTGCATAAGCAGCGGCTGACCTACCGCCGCACACGCCTGTCGAAGTACCACATCCTGAACCCTGCCGGAAATTCCCAGCTCCCGGGCCCCCAGACCGATTGCCCCGGAACTGACAAGGCACACTTCCTTTCCTGCTTGCCGCAACTCCATGATCTGAGTGGCCACGTTCCGAATGTAGGAAACATCGAGATTATCGCCATCGGTAAGTACATTGGTACCGATCTTGACAACGATTCGCCGGACCGAAGCGAAATTTCTCATTTTGCAGGCAGCTCCCTGTGGGTAAAGGAGCGTTGTCCATCGCTGTAGGGAGCCACAGTGTGTCCTCGCCCTTCCAGGATCCACTTGTAGCTCAGAAGTCCTTCCACGCCTACCGGACCCCGGGCGTGTATTCTGGACGTGCTGATGCCGACCTCCGCACCCAGACCGTAGCGGTACCCATCGGCAAAACGGGTACTGGCGTTCCATATGACCGAGGCGGAATCAACGCCGTGAATAAACTGGCGGGCAGCATCGGCGTTGGTCGTGACTATTCCGTCGGTATGACCACTTCCATAAGCGTTAATATGCGTCACCGCCTCCTCTACGGAGTCGACAACCTTTACAGAAATAATCAGGTCCAGGTATTCCGTTGCCCAGTCCTTCTCGGTAGCGGGTATAGCCTCAGGAAACACCGCTCGTGTTTGCGGGCACCCCCTGATTTCCACGCCTCGCTCCTGCAAGGCCTTCGCCACCCGGGGGAGAATTGACCCGGCTATCTTCTGATGAACGAGCAAAGTTTCTACAGCGTTACAGACCGAAACATATTGAGTCTTGGAGTCCAACGTGACATCCACGGCAATTCCCCCGTCGGCGGCTTCGTCAAGATAGATGTGACAGATTCCGTCTGCATGACCCAATACGGGAATTCTGGTGTTGTCCATAATATACCGGACAAATTCGTTGGAACCACGGGGAATCATCAGGTCTACCAGGTCGTCCAGGGTAAGTAGTTCTCCTACATCGCCACGTGTCTCAATCTGCTGTATCCACCCGTCCGGTATTCCCGCACGGCGCCCCGCCTCAACGAAGACGTCCGTGAGAATGCGGTTGCTCTCGGCGGCTTCACTGCCTCCCTTCAGAACGATCGAATTGGCGCTTTTCAGGGCGAGTGAGGCAATCTGAACCAGAGCATCCGGCCGGGATTCGAAAATCATTGCGATCACACCAAGCGGACACGTCTCCTTACGCAATACCAGACCACTATCAAGCTCCCGGCGGGTCAGAACCTTTCCGACAGGATCCTCCAATGCCGCTACCGATGAAAGACCCTCGGCGGCTGCTCCAATTTTTGGTTCGTCAAAGCGCAGGCGCTTTTCCAATGGTGCCGCCAGACGTTCAGTATTTGCCCGATCAAGGTCCGCCTGGTTGGCGTCGACAATGCGACCTTTCCACTCCATCAACAGCGATCTCGCTTCGTTGAGAGCTTCATTACGCTGCTCCACCGGAACGACGGCAAGGCGTCTTGCCGCTTCATTGGCCAACTTCACCCGTTCACGTACTGTCCTCATCGCTTCCCGTCTCCTCTGAACAAAGCGTCACCGTCCGGCAGCGAGACGCTGCGCAGTTTCCCGAAGAAGCTCTTCCGTCTCGTCCCAGCCGATACACGCGTCGGTGATGGAGGTTCCGTAGGCCAGTTTTTCCAAGGGGTGAACCAGGTCCTGCCGTCCCGGCTGGAGGTTACTTTCCACCATGAAACCTTTGATCGATTCCCGACCGGACACTCTCTGGGAAACCACATTTCGAAGAACGGTCGCCTGATTCCGGTGATCCTTTTCACTGTTGCCGTGACTGCAGTCAACCACAATACTTCCGGGCAGTCTGTTGTGACGAAGCATCTCCTCGACCCGGACAATATCCCAGCTGAAGTAGTTTGGGCCACTGCGCCCACCCCGGAGAATAATATGTACCTGCTCATTCCCGGCGGTATGAATAACACAAGTGCCACCCTCGTGATTTATACCGATAAAACTGTGGGGATGCAGTGAGCTGGACATGGCGTTCAGGGCCGATTCGATGCCGCCATCGGTACCGTTCTTGAACCCTACCGGCATGGACAGGCCGCTGGCCATCTCCCGGTGGGTCTGAGATTCAGTGGTCCGCGCGCCTATAGAGGCCCAGCTCACCAGATCGTCGACGTACTGCGGTACTATAGGATCAAGCATCTCACTGCCGGCGGGAAGTCCCAGCCTGTTTACCCTCAAAAGGATTTCCCGCGCCCGGTGAAGTCCTTGATCGATTTCATAACTGCCGTCCAGATCGGGGTCCAGTATCAGGCCTCGCCAGCCCAGCTTGGTACGCGGCTTTTCAAAGTAGACACGCATGACGACGTGGAGTTGACCGGACAGTTCATCCCGCAGTTCTTTCAACCGACCGGCGTAGTCCAGTGCCGCCTTCTCATCGTGAATTGAACAGGGCCCCACCACAGCGAGAAGGCGCCGATCGGAGCCGTTGAGGATGTTTTCCACCGCCCTTCGGCCTTCCAGCACGGTGGCCTCGCTCTTTTCGTCCAGGGGCAGCCGCTTCTTGAGCTCATTCGGTGAAAGAAGGGGAATAAAATCACGCACGCGGGTATCACTGGTGGTACTCATTTTCCTGTAAGCCTCTCTCTGATTATTCTTGGTACGACGTCGTCAGCCGGCAACCCGGTAACGCACTGTTCTGCTCACACCGCATCCCGCGCAATCGGCAGTGTCATGCATCGGGGCCCTCCCCCACCGCGGGCCAGTTCCACGCCCTCCACGGCAATCGCCCGCGATCCGGGAAGAATGCTTCCATCAAAAGCACGAACCTCGTCGGGATGTTCTATGACGTGACTGCCGTCACAGATGTCGAAACCGTGTCTGTCCAACGCATCCAGGGTTCGGGGATTGTTACGGTATACCAGAATGTTCCGCGGTGCCAGGGCGAAACTGTTGCAGGCGCTGAACCACTGCTCCCGTTCCCGAATAACTTCATGGTCATCACCACATGGGATTACTGAACACGGTCGTCCGACGCTGTCCAGTGCGTTCAGAAGACTTTCGTGCTCCCGGACTCTCCATGAAGCACCGTATCCGGGAGGAGCGTAAATAGTAAATGCCTTGCGCGCCCTGGAGCCGGAAAGAAACGGAGTATATCCGAGAATCTCGTCGGGACCAACCATGGTTGCTACCATATCCAGGTGAATCGTCGCCCGTTCGCAAGGAAGATCGACGACAACGGCTGTCAGGGGCGTCTCTCTTCCAACGGAAACCCCTTCAATGAGGGCATCGACGCCGGACGGACTCGTTCGCTCGCCCACCCCGACAAGGAGCGTATCCCCATCCATCACCAGAACATCACCCCCTTCAATGCGCAGCTTTTCGTCCAACCGGCGGCCAGACTCAAGGCGATCATCCACTTCGAGACCCATTGCAGCAAGTACCCGCGACATAATTGCCGCTTCGGACTCACGAACTGAGCTCGCCATGGCTGAACGGTACGCCCTGTCATGCAGAACAAACGAACTGTCCCGGGTAAAGTAAAGATTTGGAAGGGGTGGAGTGAGAAATGAGTCTGTCCGGTAAATATCGCTCAGCCGTACGGGATGCCGACGCACACCGAGGATGCAATCGTCGGTGACAGTCCGCTGATTGGCTCCGTGCCAGCGTTCCAGCAGCCGTTCTCGGACTTCCCGGTCCGTCCCGGCCAACGCAGCCGCCAGAGAGGCGATACCGGCACGCTCCCGGGCAATGCCTTCCAGTACGGAGGAAACGTCAGTCACGTCCGCAAAGATTTCCAGAACCTTTCGCAGTTCCTGATGTTCCCGACGGACCGACTCAACCGGAACAATGTCGTTGTACAAAAGGTCTCTGGCGGTAGAAGGAGTCATCTGCTCCACTTCGCC
>CAZCAE010000008.1:49780-56813 GCA_964496635.1 uncultured Spirochaeta sp. | reverse complement strand
CGCCGCCCGGCTCGTGGACAAGAACCCGCCTCAATCGCCCGATTTCGCTCATCAAGGCCATATGTGATCAGCCTATCCGGACCTGCCGGTCCTGTCGAGCCTTGCCCCATTGGCTGCTGTGTGGTACCAATTCGCTATGAGCTACAGCAACCGGAGACGTATTTCCTTACTGCGAGAATCCTCGCCTTCCAACGAAGTGATATCCGTACACGGCTGGGTCCGCACCAAACGGGACTCAAAAAACGTGTGCTTTTTTGAACTGAACGACGGTTCATCCCTGAAGGGCCTGCAGGGCATTATAGACAAGAACGAAACATCCCTGCAGGAGCAAATAGACCGAATGCAGACCGGTTGCAGCGTCCGTGCGGCCGGGCGGCTGGTGGAATCACCGGGAAAAGGACAGTCCGTTGAACTTGCCTGTACCGACCTGGAAATCATTGGAGAGGCTCCCGTCGATGAATATCCACTGCAAAAGAAGCGGCACAGCTTTGAGTTTCTGCGGGAAATTGCCCACCTTCGGGGACGGACCAACACCTTCGGCGCGGTCATGCGAGTCCGAAACCAGCTCAGCTTCCAGGTGCATCGGTTTTTTCAGGAGCGCGGTTTCCTGTATATCCACACCCCGATAATTACAGCCAGCGACGCCGAGGGTGCCGGCGCCCTCTTTCAGGTGACAACCCTTGATCTGGACCGTCTTGCCGCATCGGGAAAACCGGTTGACTATTCGCAGGACTTCTTTGGAAAACCATCCTTTCTCACCGTCAGCGGCCAGCTCAACGCAGAGTCATACGCCACTGCTCTGGACAGAGTCTACACCTTTGGCCCCACCTTCCGGGCGGAACACTCCAACACTACCCGCCACCTGGCGGAGTTCTGGATGATAGAACCGGAGATGGCCTTCTGTGACCTGGAATGTAACGTTGAGCTTGCCGGTGACTTTGTCCAGAGTCTTCTCTCTTCGGTTCTGGAAGAGTGTCCCGAAGACATGAACTTTTTCGACGAGCACATTGAAAAGGGCATAGTTGACGATCTGCAGCGGGTAGGCACAAGCAATTTCGTCCACATGACGTACACCGAAGCGATCACAACCCTGGAAAAGAGCGGCAAGACCTTCGAGTACCCCGTTGAATGGGGCATTGACCTTCAGACGGAGCACGAAAAATACCTCACCGATGAGTTTGTCCGGGGTCCGGTGGTCGTCACCGACTATCCCCGGGACATCAAGGCGTTCTACATGAAACAGAACAGCGACGGGAAGACCGTTCGTGCTATGGACGTGCTGGTACCGCGTCTCGGTGAGATTATTGGCGGCAGCCAGCGTGAAGAAGACCTGAGTGCGCTGGAAAGGCGAATTGCAGAAATGGGACTGGAGCGGGAAAACTACGGCTGGTACCTTGATCTGCGCCGTTTCGGCACCGTTCCCCACTCAGGATTCGGCCTCGGATTTGAGCGGCTGGTGCGCTACGTGACGGGCATGCAGAACATTCGCGACGTCATTCCCTTTCCCAGGGCGGTTGGAAGCGCGGAATTCTGACGACAACGGGGCTGCTTCCAAAGACCCGGAGCAGCCCCGATTATTGCTTTGTACCGGTTCTTACGCCTCAACGGCGCCGGCAACCCATTCACGAACGGCCACGGCAAGCTCTTTGCCCCGCAGATAAATCAGATCCAGTTCCTCTTTGGACGGTGCACCTTTAAACTCTACCGGTTCAAGAAAGTCCCATCCCATCTTGTAGCGCTCGTGAATCTCGTCGAGCTCCTTCTGGGCGCCACCGGACCAGCCAAAGCTTCCGAACCGAAAAGCTTTCCGGTTCATCGCCTTCTTGCGTCCCATTTCGTCTACGGCTACAGCCATAGGAGCAAACATCTTGTACTCATAGGTAGGCATGCCGAGAACGACGCCGCTGGAGTTCCAGACGTCTCGAAGTATGTAGGAGTAATGGGTCTCCGGAACACGGTGTACGTTTACCTTGATCCCTTCGCTCTTGATACCTTCCACTACCGGTTCCACCCCCTTTTCGGTGTTACCGTACATGGAGCCCCAGACGACGGCTATCTCTTCCTTGGCCGGACCCTTGCTGTAGGAGGCGTACCGTTTGTAGTCATCGATAATTTTATGAGGGTTCTGCCGCCAGACGATTCCGTGTCCGGGGGCTATGATCTTGACAGGCAGACTCTCGGTCTTGATGACCGCCTTTTTTGCCGGGGCCGAATAAGCTCCCACGATATTGGAGTAATACCTTGTCGCTTCCTCTTCAAAGAAGTCGATCTCTTCCCGGGAAAGCTGATCATCGTAAGGGGAGTCGGTGATTGCCCCGAACGCGCCAAAAGCGTCGCAGGGAAAGAGAGTCCCCGACTTGGTATCGAAGGTGGCCATAGTCTCAGGCCAGTGAACATTGGGAATTTCCTCAAAGGCAAGAACCCGGCCATCTCCAAGGTCCAGGGTATCGCCGGATTTTACGACGATCGTCTCGTTCTCGATTTCGTAAAACGCATCCAGGAGGACTTTTGCCTTTGCCGTGGTAACGATCTTGAAGTCGGGACGTATCTGCTTGAAATCCTTGAGCCACCCCGAATGGTCCGGTTCCATGTGGTTGATGATGACGTAATCGATATCTTCGGCGTTCACATTCATCTGTTTGAACTGGTCGAACAGGACTTCCGGTGTGCCGTCCCAGTCACAAACGCCGTCGATAATGGCGACCTTTTCACCCTTCACAATATAGGAATTCATCGAAAACCCGTGGGGAATGGGCCACATGCCCTCAAAGAGAATGTCGTGAACGTTGGCTGAAAGCCTCCAGACTCCATCGGTAACTTGTGTTGTCTGCATAGTAACCTTCCTTCGTTGATGTATGTGAAACTACAAGCCGGTAAACCGGTCAAAGTTTATCGAATTACTTTCCTATAATGTACGATCCTTTGGCCGAGATGACAAGACTCGATCCAGTGCGTCTGAAAAAAGCTTCTGTTCCTTTCGGCCGAAACTTCTGCGTCGGTTCATCTCTTCCAGTCCCAGCTCTCGGATCTGCGCATGGGCGTCTCGAAGGGAACGCCGTTCTTTCACGCTGTCCCGGGAAAAGACCGTTCCCCGGTCGTTCATGACGGTGCAATTGTATTCGAGGCATCGCTCCGCCAGAGGAATGTCTCTGGTAACAATGATTACGTCGATTTCGGATTGGCCGCCCCGTCGAAGAAGTTCCAGGATGTGATCATCCACGCTGCCCTCTCGTACAACGGTCTGTTCAACCGTCGGGCTTACCGGAAGAGTTCGGTTGGTAAAAACATGAAGAATCAGTCGACCCCGCTGGTGCCAGCGAACAAGAAGCTCCCGAACGGGGACGGGGCAGGAGTCTCCGTCAACCCATACAACCGCAGTTTCTCCATCTTTCACTGCGCTTCCATCACCGTACCGGGAAGGGACGCGATAAAGAGCACACTCGTTTCGTCTTCGTTTCCCAATCCGGAAAACGTCACTGTTCCCGCCCCGTCGTTCCGATCCAGCTTCAAAAAGGCCGATTCTCCCGGCGAAAGGACCAGGGAATGTTCCTCTCCTTTCAAAGTTACTTCATTCTCCAGGGCCAGAAAGACCACCGGTCCGGAAGAGACGGCGAGAGCAACCGGTCGTTGCGGCTGTAATATCACACGATGGAGCTCAAACTCCTGCGCCGGTGTACGGTAGGTCCAGACCGGGGTGTGCGGGGATGGCTTGGTCGGAGACGGTTCCTTCCATTCAAACGTGACATTTCGCACCAGTTCGGACACGTCCACGTGTTTCACCGTACATCCCGCCCGCAGAACGTTGTCGGAATTTGCCATGAGTTCCACCGCCGCTCCGTAGAGATACGCGTGAAGGGTGCCGGCATCCAGAAACATCGCCTCGCCGGGATGGAGGTGCACCAGATTGAGGTAGAGCGGAGCGAGCGTTCCGGGATCTCCGGGAAACTGTTTCTGAAGCTCCAGCACCCACCAGTATGGGTCATCCCTGTCCCGCCCGTTCCGGGACAGTGCGTAGTCCGCCCCACCCCGACAGAGGTTTTCACGAAACACATCATCCTCCCGAGCCCTCAGGAGGTCCGGGAAGAGGGAGCGCCACCGTTCAACAGTCGGTTCCTCGTAAAATTCGGCAACCATTCGTCGGAATTTCTCGGGAAGCTCCGGGGCTGAAGCGACCACCCGCTCCAGCTCGGAAGAAATTGCCGAAACGGGACGGAAACCCCGGAGGCCCCAGAAGTCCGAAACGGCGCACACCAGTTCCGGTTTGTGGTTTGTGTCACGGTAATTCCTTTCAGGAGCGTTTACCGGGATTCCCACCTCGTTTTCCCGGGCGTAGCCCTCTTCAGCGGCAATCCTGTCGGGATGAGTCTGTATGGACAAAGCTGACTGTGCGGTCAGAATCTTGAACAGAAACGGTATGCTGTCCGGAGGCACCCGCTCTTCCGTCCCGTCGGGCAGGAGCAGAGTGCTTGGCCCCCGGGGATGAGAGCCCATCCAGAGCTCCGCTTCCTCTTCGGCGGCGGTCCCGGGAACGTTGCGAATAGCACGAAGCATGGTCGTACTTCCCCAAGCGTAGTTCTGTACCACATTCCGCATTGGAAGAATCTTCATATTTCCTATACTAGTTCTCCCGATGAATCGGGTCAACAACGAACACCTCGACAACTTGCCACGCCACATGCGCCCAACTACAATAGGCCACCATGAAACAATCAAACCTGCAAAAACATCGTTACATGTATGCACCGAAGTTGCCGCCGGCAATCCAAGGAGGGGTGGCGTCCATTTCTATTGAGCTGGGTGAACCCACCCAATCTGTGGCGGATCAGGAAGCTGTGCGCGGCGAATTCCCCAATACCTATGGAAAACCCGTCGCGACGCTGGTGGCAAATCGTACCAACAGTGGTGCCGGCAAGGAGCGAACAGTCGGAGTCATTCTTTCGGGGGGACAGGCGCCGGGAGGACATAACGTCATTGCCGGTGTTTTTGACGCCCTGAAAGCGGCCAATCCAAAGAATCACCTTCTCGGTTTTCTTGGCGGGCCGTCGGGGCTCGTTGAAGACAACAAGATGGAAATCACCGCTGAGTACATGGACCGGTACCGGAACACCGGTGGTTTCGACATCATCGGCAGTGGTCGTACCAAAATCGAAACACCCGAACAGTTTACCGCCGTCAGAGAGACGTGCCGTAAAAACGGCGTGGATGCGCTGATTGTCATTGGTGGTGACGACAGCAATACCAATGCGGCTCTCCTTGCGGAATACTTCGTGGAAAAGGGCGACCCCGTCCAGGTTATCGGCGTACCCAAGACGATTGATGGGGACCTGAAAAACGAGTTTATCGAGACCTCATTCGGTTTTGATACCGCCGTGAAGACATACTCGGAACTGATCGGAAATATCGGTCGCGACGCCAACAGCGCAAAAAAGTACTGGCACTTCATCAAACTCATGGGCCGCAGCGCCAGCCACATCGCTCTTGAGTGTGCCCTGCAGACACAACCGAACGTCTGCGTTATCTCAGAAGAAGTGAAGTCCAGGAAGCAGACGCTCCGGGAAATTGTCGAGTACATTGCCGATGTCATAGCCGCCCGGGCAGAAAATGGCAAAAATTTCGGGGTGGTTCTCGTTCCGGAAGGACTTATCGAATTCATCCCTGAGGTGGGGTCGCTTATTCACGAACTGAACGAGCTCATGGCATCACAATCGGACGAGTTCACCACTCTTCCCGGCCCTGCCGAACAGGTTGAATGGGTCAGGGATCACCTTGGAAAAAGCAATGTCGGTGTATTCACGTCCCTGCCGGCGGGTATTCAGCGGCAGCTTCTCATGGACCGGGATCCTCACGGCAACGTCCAGGTCTCCCGGATTGAGACGGAGAAGCTTCTGATAGAGATGGTCGAAGAGGTGCTCAAGGAGCGGAAATCCGCCGGGACCTACAAAGGATCGTTCAGTACGCAACATCACTTCTTCGGATATGAAGGCCGCTGCGCTTTTCCCTCCAACTTCGATGCGGACTATACATACAGTCTTGGATACACCGCCTTTCTCCTCATTGCCAATGAATTGACCGGTTACATCTCCAGCGTCAGGAACCTCGCACACTCGGCGAACCGTTGGATTGCAGGAGGTATTCCTCTGACGATGCTAATGAACATGGAACAACGTCACGGTAAACAGAAACCGGTTATTCGAAAGGCTCTGGTGGAACTGGAGGGTGCGCCATTTCAGCGTTTCGCGGCTATGCGGGAAACGTGGGCAACGGAGACCTCGTTTACCAGCCCCGGCGCTATTCAGTATTACGGTCCCGATGAAGTCTGCAACACGCCTACTATGACTATTCGTCTGGAACACGGTGTCGAAGTCTGACAGCAGGCCCGTTTTGCGGGCCCTTTTTTAGACCGCTGTCAGGGACGGATCGTACCGGGTCTGACGGTTGTTGCATTCATTGCGGCAACCGCGTGGGCCCGTTCGATAGCGTCTTCAAGTGATGATTCTTGTGCCAGCTCCGACAGCAATCCCGCTGTAAAGGCGTCACCACACCCGATGGTATTCACCGCTTCCAGAGAAATCGTTGGGATTGCCCGAAGCTCCCCCTCCTCTCCAAGTACCAGTGTCGGTTGCGATCCCCGGGTAATCACCACCTCTACACCCTGCTTCCGCAGCAACTGCATATGACGTGCGGCCTTCTCAAGCACTTCCGGATCGGTTGTGTGCTCACCAAGGTCGCCGACACCACCAAAAAAGAAGGTCTCGGCAAATTCCACAAGGTTTATCTTGACGATGTCGGGGATCTCTCCGGGAGGATTCTCCAGCGTCTTTTTCAATTCATTACCTCGAAAATCGGCCAGGACAAAGAGCCCCGCTTTGCGTGCCATGGAAATGAGACGAGCCGGAATATCGACGGAATACCCCGGTGCCATCGATCCGGCGAAAACGAACGTGCCGAAACCGGGTAGATTGTCCGCCACAATTTTCAGAATTTCTTCCCCTGCCGATTCTCCGACAGTTGCTGCAGGTTCCACCAGTTCCGT
>CAZCAE010000008.1:0-49770 GCA_964496635.1 uncultured Spirochaeta sp. | reverse complement strand
CTTTCGTCTGTCTTCGGAACGGCGGTCAAATGGAATCTGCTTAGCAGGGGTTGTCCGCCACAATTTTCAGGATCTCTTCTCCTGTGGATTCTCCGACAGTTGCAGCCGGTTCCACGAGTTCCGTTACGGCGCCGTTTTCGCGATCCAGGACGGTAGTACAAGTTCGGATATAATCTCCCGCCGGTACCGCCACCGTCGGCACTTCCCCATCCTCGCACATACTGAGGTACGTATCCCGTTCGGGACCACCGGCGTGCGTCACATGGAGCGCATGTTCGCCTAACTGTCCGAGAATCCGGGTTGCATTTAAAGCCTTTCCCGCCACATCAAAGTATTGTTCATTCGCGCGGTTCACTTCACCGGTTCGAAGCTTTCCTACAACGAGGGTCTTCTGAAATGTCGGGTTCAGCGTCACCAGAAGAAAGGGACTTCTCGGCACCATGCTCCCGTTCGTCGCGTCTACGCTCACCGTACCGCTTCCATAATGCCACGTATGTCTTCTGCCGACAAACGTACCGGATGGTTCTTTACGCCACTCTCCCGGGAAATGTCTTCCAATTCTTCCGAGGTGAACCCGAAGGTACCCAGGCGGGGCAGTGGCGCCGACCACCGTTCCAGCAGGTCGATGAGTGCGTTCACGGCGTCTAAAGGGGTTTTTGCATCGACACCCATTGCTGCGGCAATTTCGGCGTATCGCTTTCTCCCGCGGATACTTCCCTCGCTATCGGTCGCAACAGTGATCCTCACCGACGGAGCCAGCATAAGACCACATACTACACCGTGGGGAATGTCCCGACGAGCACCAAGTGGTGACGCTATTCCGTGAACCACACCCAACCCAACCGACGCAAGACCAACTCCGCTTATATATGCGCCTATTGCCATGTCTGCGCGAAGGTCAACCGACTCTTTCCCTTCCAGAAGACGGGGAAAAGCGTTGCCGGCCCGTCGCAACCCCTCCATTGCCAGGGCATCCGTCATCGCGTTGCCTGCGGTGGAAAGGTAGACCTCCATTAGCTGAGTAATCGCGTCAAGGCCACTGGATCGGGTCACCTCTTCCGGCGTACCTGTATGAAGCTCCGGGTCGATGAGGGCCGCCACGGGGACGAAATTGTCATGCCGGAGAGATTTCTTGAATCCGTCGGGACCAATCTTTCGAAGAACGGCGTTCTTCGTCGCTTCGCTGCCGGTGCCGGCGGTGGTAGGCATTGCAATAAGAGGAAGAGTCCGACCGTCGGGCGTTCGCGATCCAACTCCTTCAAGGTATTCGCCAATACTGACATGCGCCTCTTCCGTTTCCCCGGCAGACATTCCCAATGCTGCAGAAAGAGCCTTCGCGGCGTCAATTACGCTCCCCCCTCCGATGGCCACCACCGTATCGCATCCGGGTAAGTCCCGGACAACCTCAGCGTGGAACCGGTCGACCATTTCCGGCGTAGGTTCGCCCCGGGCGGTAAAGTCGAGAAACGAAATCTCCATTTTCAGCAGATCGTCGGTAAGGCGACTCCAGACGTCCTTACCACGAACGGAACGCCCCCCAGTAACGATAGCGACGCTCCGGCAGCCCCGTTTTCGAAGAATGTCCGGTAACTTTTCGATGAGCCCCGCTTCAACCATCAGTTCCGGCTGACGGCACACATACATATTGTTCATACGACAACTCCCGTGATGTACGGCCATGATATACCCCTGTGTATGCGAGAGTCTATAATCGAATATTGCCAATTTTGATTGCTTTTCATCAATTTCTAACACGATCTCAGGCAAATTCATAAAGAAATTCGGTTGTGTCCTAACCAAAAGGGCATTATCATAAAAAGGCAACTTACGAAAAGCAGGGAACTGCTAGTCAATTTTACGTCAGGAGGATCTTATGAAGAAGTTCGCCCTTATTGCGGGGGCTCTGCTGCTTGCTGTTTCTATGGTGGCGGTTGCCCAAAGCGTGAACGACGATTTTTCGTCCATGCGCAACTGGCGCGCCGGTGCCGGCGACTGGGTTGTCCGTGGTGGCCGCCTCGTTCAACAGGATGCCGACAGCGTTCTCGCGCGAATCGACCGGTCCGTTCGACAGACCGGCGAGTATGAGCTGGAATTCACTATCCGGTACGTCGATGGTGGCTACAAGAGCATGGAAGATTACCGCAACGGTGTCTATCACGCCGGTTTCGGTATTCACCTTGGGGTTGAAAACCCGGCATTGGGCAAAGCGTCCTGGGGAGCCGGAAACAGCTACCTTCTGTGGCTCAACCTCGACACGCGACCAGAAACCCGCCGCAACCATCCTGAGCATTTCGGATTTCGGGCTCAGGTATACAAGAGTGACAGCAACTCAAAAATGGCTCTCATGCGTGATCCCGCTCTCGCTCGAGATCCGGACCTTCGCAGAGTCGTGGTCAGTGATTACATGAGTATTGATATCATTTCGGCGCTGCGAGCATGGGGAGTCAACGTTTCAATTGACGACCTGGCACGCTATCTCAATCAGGATATCCCCGTCAACATTCGGGTAAATACTCGAACCGGACTGGTTGGTGTTCTTGATCCTACCGCTCCGGTACGGTTCTATTTCAATGTTGATCCCGCCGTACTTCGGGGAGACTATGTTTCCCTGCGAACGAACAGTCTCGCCGCAAGTTTCAACTACTTTATGGTGGACTGACCTTACATTCAGGAACTGAAACCGGGCGATATTCGCCCGGTTTTTTTTCGTCCTCTCCCTCTCCATTTGTGGTATAATCATTGGATGAGTCTAACAATTCCCCAACTTCTCCAGGATATCGCCCAGCGGTACCCTGACAATTCGGCGCAACTCTACAAAGACGAGACGGGTCGTTTCATACCGCGTCCGTGGCAGGAACTGCGTCTCCTTGTTGACCGGTGTGCCGCCGGACTGGAAACCCTTGGCGTCAAAAGAGGAGACCACGTGGGTCTCATTTCGGAAAACCGGGCGGAATGGTTCATTGCAGACCTCGGTACAATGACGATCGGCGCCGCCGATGTTCCCAGGGGCAACGACGCGACTGTCCAGGAGCTGGAATTCATACTTGGCGTCACGGAAACGCCGATAATTTTTGTGGAAAACGATGCTCAACTGCGAAAGGTTCTGGACATTGCACCACGCCTTGGTGCATTGAAAACAATCGTACAGCTTGACGACGGCTATACACCGGCCGGATCCGCGCCTCACGGAGTGGAAATCATCAACTTTGGAGATGTGCTTACACGGGGTGCGCGCGCCCTGGAGGAAGATCCAAAACGGGTGGAAGTTGCCCGGGACGCCGGCGAGGGTGACGATACAGTAACGGTGATTTTTACCTCCGGCACTACCGGAGAACCCAAAGGCGTCATGCTGAGCCACCGTAATTTTCTTCACCAGGTGGAAAACGTACCCAAGCTTATCGATGTCGGTTCGGACGACATCTGGCTATGCGTTCTCCCGGTCTGGCATTCCTTCGAGCGTATCATGCAGTACGTCTCCCTTGGTGCCGGCTCCGCCCTGGCCTATTCCAAACCCATCGGAAAAATCATGCTGGAAGACTTCCAGAAGGTTCGCCCGACCTGGATGGCCAGTGTTCCCCGTATCTGGGAAGCTATTCGAGCGGGTATTTATCGAAACGTTAAAAAAGGCAGCGCGGTGAGTCAGACACTCTTTGCATATTTTGTGCACATTGGGGGGATGTGGGCGGGATTCCGGGATATGTTTACCGGCCGTCTGCCTCGTTTTCACAAGCGAATTCGCCTCGTTGACTCTGCGGTCGCAGCCCTTCCTCTCCTGCTTCTAACTCCATTTAAGCTTCTTGGAGACGTTCTGGTCTTCCGGAAAATCCGGGCCCGTCTTGGCGGCCGTTTCAAAGCGGGTATTTCCGGCGGAGGCGCGCTACCGTCTGTTGTAGACCGCTTTTTCTCCGCCGCGGGGATACTTCTGTTGGAAGGCTATGGTCTTACTGAAACGGCCCCGGTACTGGGAGTTCGCGCTCAAAACCATCCTGTTCCCGGCACGGTAGGGCCCGTATTCCCCGGTACGGAAATAAAAATCGTCGATGAACACGGAACCATACTTCCTCCCGGAAACCAGGGCGTTGTCTATGCCAGGGGCCCCCAGATCATGAAAGGCTACTATCGCCGTCCGGACCTTACGGCACAGATCCTGTCCGACGACGGGTGGCTCAACACGGGTGACCTGGGAATGCTCACCTGGGACAACGAACTGAAAATTACCGGCCGGGCAAAGGATACTATTGTTCTTCTGGGGGGAGAGAACATTGAACCGGCGCCGATAGAAGAACGACTGCGGGAGTCCGAATATGTTGCCCAGGCGGTAGTATTGGGACAGGATCAGAAATTTCTTGCGGTGTTGATTGTACCCGAGTTTGAAGCTCTTGAGGCGTGGGCGGAAAATGAACAGATTACCGTCGCGTCCCGGGAAGCGCTGGTGGAAGAACCACGAGTTCGAAACCACTACAATCAGATCATCTCGGGACTCGTAAGCAGTCAGAATGGATTCAAGTCCTTCGAGCAGATTTACCGTTTTACCCTTCTGCCGGAGGAGTTTGCCGTCGGTGAGGAGCTTTCCGCAAAGCAGGAAATCAAACGACACGTCATTCAGAAGCGGTACGCCCGTCAGATTGCGGAACTTTTCTCGTGACTCGCAATCGCCGCCAACCGCCGGATCAGATGAAACATTGCCAGTGTGTCAACGGCGCAGTAGGCGGCGATCTCATGTACAGTAGGAAGTGTTGTCAATGCTGCTGCCGGATACCGGTCAAGCAGCGTGTTTACACCTTCCGCAGCCTGCGCCCCGGAAATGACCGACGCCGGGGCATTGGCGTCCGCAATATTCCGTCGATCCGTCAGCCGAATATAGCCGAGATTCGCGTGCATACCGTCCTGCACCGCTTCATCGTCGTAACCGGCGATTTCACAAAATGCGGGAAGAACGCGTTTCAGCGATACTTTTCCCCGCTGGTCGGGATGGTATATCCAGAATTCTGAAAAGGGAACCAACAGATCCACCATTCGTCGTTCCAGAAGAATTCCATCCTCTTTCCGATCCGCCCGTTCCGAAACCTGTCTGACCATAGCCGCTTCGAATGTCTTGCTGAATACGACTATGGAACCGGTTGTTCCAACTGTGTCAACAATCCAGGAGAAGAGAAGGTTCCGTTCGTCCACTCCCGGCCGTGCGATATAAGAAGCCGCCTGAGGATCTTCGGTTGGAGACTCCTGCTTTTGAATAGAAGCAATTACCGGCGTATGCCCGTAGGGAACCAAACCTTCATAGAGAGGTAAAGACATAGCAAATGCCTCAAAGTCAAGAAAAAAAAGGGGGTACTCCAGGGACGAAATAAAACTATGCAGTTTTTCTCTTTGTACGTATACAGAATTGCCGACCACCGATTCTACCTGAATGCGCTGTTTCCGTGTCAGGTCGGAAAAGTCTGACGGGATATTTCGAATATCCGAAATCCCTTGTGCAACGAGCCGGCGAACAACCTCTCCTCCCTTGTGAAGACTGTGTACACTGAAACGGTCTCGTCGATGACCATCCCGGGGCCGACAAATATCACACCCCGGTTTACACCGATATTCCCTGTCCACCGTCCCCGCGGCCGTATCGGGAGAAGCAAGCAGGACAAGTTCACGTGCAAGCTCGTCCATTCCCTTTCGGGCACGCCTCAGGAGATTGCTTTCAGTATACAGGTTGCCCAGATTTTCCGCGCTTCCATCTTCCAGACGGGCGTTTTTTCGGAGATACCGAAGATGGATACCGGCCAGGGGTACACCGTTACGTTCCGCAGCAAGGGCAACAAGAGTCGTTTCCGTGTAGTAAATACCCCGTATTCCCGTAGCGGGACGAACCAGCGAGAACTCCCAGGCACCGACCTTCTCATGAAATACGCCGTGATCAACAAGAACCGCCACCCCGTCGGCAGGAAAAAGGCCGTGAACAAACTCCTTTTTCTCCTGAATTACATCAATTGTGGCTGCAATCCATCGATCCGTTTCTGCAGTATCGAGAACGACAACCGCTGCATCGGCAACAGGGGGCGTTCCCGTTTCTCCTCGACATCGTGCATGCACGTTAACGGCGTGCGGAGCCGTTCGTACCGTGTGCTCGGCGATTACTCTTGCCTGCTCCCGCAGGGTAGCTTCGCCGATCATGTCCGCAGGAAGAGCCGGCACTCGTTCCGAACCGGCACAACAGAACGTGACCCACTGCCGGTGACAACGTGTCCAGAGAAGCAAGTCTGCGGACGAGAAATACATCACGCCGACTCAAAGGCACACAGGTCGTAGGTATCTATTGCTATCTGCAGTTCTTCGTTGGTTGGCTCAACAATGATTGTCGTAGGCGAGTAGTCCCGGGAAATGATACCTTCCCGCGGACCGTTCTCCAGGTTCTTCCTGTCATCCATCACGATTCCCAGGTTTTCCAGACGATTGCAGATACGCTCCCGCATACGCGTACCGTACTGACCAATTCCCCCGGTAAACACGAGTATGTCAACCTTTACCAGGTTTGCCGCGTAGGAACCGATGTACTTGCGCACCCGATAGGCATACACATCCAGCGCCTCGAGGGCGTTTCGGTCGCCCTGTTCGGCTGCCTCTTCCAGATCACGCAGGTCATTGGATTTATCGGAAAGGCCAAGAAGACCACTCTCCTTGTTGAGCATCCTGTTCAGCTGTTCTGCCGTATATCCCCGTTCCATGAGAAAAAAGATGATGGACGGGTCGATATCACCACTGCGAGTGCCCATCATCAGACCCTCCAGTGGAGTAAATCCCATAGATGTATCCACAGACTTGCCGTTCTGGATGGCAGTAATGGAAGCCCCATTTCCAAGGTGGCATGATATTACGTTAGTGTTTTCCGGTGAACGTTTTGCAAAAGAAATGGCCTGATTGGCCACATAACGGTGAGATGTTCCATGAAAACCGTACCGACGTATCCGGAACTTGTCGTAGAGTTCCCGGGGAAGTCCATACAGGTATGCCGCCGGCATCAGAGTCTGATGAAAAGCCGTATCAAAAACTGCAACCTGCTTTCGATCGGGGAAGAGTTTTCTCGCTTCAACGATTCCCATAAGATTCGCCGGATTATGGAGCGGTGCAAGTTCAATGTTTTTCTCGATTGCGTTCACTACATCGTCATCTATTATCACCGACTCAGCGTATTTTTCACCCCCGTGAACAACTCGGTGCCCTATGCCGGCAATCTCGTCAAGACCGTCGATGATACCGTTGTGTTCATCCATGAGAGACTCGCTCATCATCGCCAGTGCCTGCCGGTGATCTTCCGTCGGCCGTTCCAGCCTCGTGGTACCGTTCCACCCCGACTGCTGAAGAGCCGTTCCCTTTTGACCGATTCGTTCCACCACACCCCGTCCCATGCTTTCCCGGTCCGGCATGTCATAGACCTCATATTTCAATGATGAACTGCCGCTGTTGATAACCAGAATCTTGTGACCTGAATGAAGTATTCGTTTCGGCATTGAATTCCCTTTCCCCTGGTATTTTTGTTATTTCACGTGCCGCAACGCAGCATGCGAAACTATTGTCCGTCATTGGCGACAGCAAGCGCACTCAAACCCAGGTTGTGGAGAATATCACGGTCTGCCGGGTTCAGCTGATGTGCCTTCAGAAAGTCATCAAGCGCCGCCCGAAATTCCTTCCGAGTATACAGAAGCACTGCCCTGTTGTAATACGCTTCCACAAAGGTATCGTCCCGTCGAATTGCCTCCGTAAGGGCTTCTTCTGCCATCAGAAGGTTCTCTTCACGATCGATAGAGGATTCACCCATTTTTTCGTACACCAATGCCAGATGAAAAAAAGGTTCCGGAAAAGAGTCGTCCGTCGCGCCTGCCCGAAGGAAAGACTCTTCAGCAGCTTCCAGGTTACCTGATCGCAGTTCCGCAAGCCCGAGATTGTTCAGAACGTCAGCGTCGCCGGGAGCACGATCGTGGGCTTTCCGGTACTCCTCAGCGGCAGTTTCGTACTCACGTCGATAGAAATGGGCGTTTCCCCGATTGTAGTACAAGGCGCTTTCATCGAACCCGAACTCAGCAGCCTGGGCAAACAGCGCGATCGCCCGTTCGTACTCTTCAAGTTCCAGATAGAGAGTGCCGCGGTTGTAGCGTATCTCACCGCTCTCCTCAGCCAGCTCCTGCAGCTGTTCATACAGGAAGAGAGCATCAACAAAACGCGATTCTTGCTGAGCGGTTACCGCCCGTTGCTGCAGGGCGTCGTAGCGGGGCTGTCCCTCCTCAGGAATACCTTGAAGGAGTTTTTCCGCGTCCTGTGCGGCTATAGCAGAAATCGACAGGAGAAACGAAATAACGAAACAGAAAAGACCACGTACTGACAGGAAATGGCGCATGAACAAATTGTATCGGTTCAACCGACTATTCGTCTACGACATTCATTTCAGAGCCATGGAAATCCGTTCAAGAACTTTCTTCCGATCCAGGGGCTTTACGATGTAGTTTTTGGCCCCGATCATGAGAGAATTCTTCACGAGGTCGTTCTTTCCAAGTGCACTGATCATTACCACCCGTGCGGCTTTGTCAAATTCTATAATTTTCTGAAGGGCCGTCACGCCGTCCATCTTGGGCATCGTTATATCCATGGTAACCAGATCGACGTTGGGATGCAGTTCCTTGTACTTTTCGAGACCCTCTTCACCGTTTGATCCCGTCGCCGCGATTTCAAATCCGGCGGACGTAAGTATCTGGCTAAGCTGCTTCGCAACAAACATAGAATCGTCTACAACCAAAACTCGATAGGGAGTACCGTCCGGCTTGAGACCTTCCGGATCTTTTTCGTTTAAATTGGGGAAGTCACCTTTACTCTTCATCTACTCGAGCTCCTTCTCGACAATGTATACCTGTTTTATCGGTTGATTGCAACAATTGGAAAAGATGTCGGTGGAGACGATACGGTATATTTTTAATTCGTTTTTTACATAGATTCTTGTATAATAACGTCTATGCATAAACTATGCCAGGAACAGCATTCAAAAACGAAAATAATAATTCATTTAATAGAAAGAAATTACTGTTTGTTTATAGTACCGAACCGGTCAAATAAACCGAAGGAAAGTATGCAGTACGGATAAATAATTCAATTTGCATAATAATCTATCCGTTTTGCATATCCGAATGCTATTTGCGGGTTCGTCTGCTTATGGTTGACTGGGAAACTCCCAGGAGTTTTGCCGCCGCCGACTGATTATTGCCGGTCCGTACCATTGCCTCTTCAATGAGAAACTCTTCTACCTCACCCATACGGGGAAAGGTTCCCGTCCAGAAAAAACGCTGTTCGTCAGCCGAATATCGCGGCTCACCTACGCTGCCGTTCTGATGCCGGTTCAGAAACTGTTCTACAATTACTGCCGGCAATTCGGTCCCTTCCATTCGGCTGACTGCGTCAACGACAATAGCCTGAAGCTCTCGTACGTTCCCGGGAAAATCGTAGCGTTGCAATACTTCAACCACACCAACACCAATTCTGGGAACACTCCTTCTGAATGAGGAGGCAGCTTCTACGGTAAAGTGTTCCAGAAGAAGCGGTATATCCTGCGGTCGCTCCCGCAGTGGAGGCAAGTGAATAAGATGTGAAATGAGTCGATAATAGAGGTCCCGTCGGAACGTTCCGTTTTTCTGCTTTTGTTGCAGGTCCGAATTGGTCGCCGCAACGACCCGGGCATTTGTCCGCACCGGTTCGTCGCTGCCCAGTGGATAGTACTCGTTCTCCTGAAGCAACCTGAGCAGTTTTATCTGACTTACCGCTTCAAGGTCTCCGATTTCGTCGAGAAACAGCGTTCCGTGAGTGGCTTTCGCTATCAGTCCGGAACGCTCGCGATCGGCCCCGGTAAACGCCCCCCTCTGGTGTCCGAACAGCGTATCCGAAAACATGACGTCGTCAAGACCGGCCGCGTTCACCGTCACAAACGGCCCGGAACGTCCGCTGGCGGTGTGCAAGGAACGGGCAAGCAGCTCCTTTCCCGTTCCACTTTCCCCGGTAATAAGCACCGGCTTCGGACTGGGAGCAATCGCTTCTACATACTGAAACACCGCCTTCATTTTTTGCGATGCAGTAATTATCCCGGCGAAAGCAGCTGGATCTCGTGGCCCACGAACCTCGTCGTGCTCTTCACCGAAAAGATCGAGCCGGCTTTCGAGATCCCTGACACGGACAGCGTGATTTATCGCACTCCCAAGCCGGTTATGGTCGACCGGCTTGGTCATATAGTCGAAAGCACCAATGCGCATGCATTGGACGGCAGCCTCCACACTGTCATGTACGGTCAGAACAATTACCGGAATGCGGGGGAATTCCTGCGCCAGTGTTTCAAGCACCTCCATGCCGGACATTCCGGGCATAAAAAGGTCGAGAAGAACTACGGTGATCGGTCGGTTGCGAACAACATCAAGAGCGTCGTGTCCACTGTGTACCGCGACTGTTTTGTCAAATCCAAGGGCGTGAACATTGGTGCGCAGTATTTCAACGGCCACTTCGTCATCGTCTACGATCAGAATGACCGGTACAGATTCTTCCATTCGTGCCTTCCCCTGACTATCTTAGAGCATATGAGCCAAAAAGAGCGAGTCAAATTCCTTAACGATGTACAAGTCCCCCGGGAAAACCCGGTTGTGTACTGGATGCAGGCCGGCCTGCGAAACGACTACAACCACGCGCTGGAATATACTGTGCATCTTGCAAACCACCGGCGGCAAGGAGCGCACGTCGTTTTCTGTCTGACCCCTGCCTACCCCGGTGCGACGGTCAGGCATTACACTTTTCTACTTGAAGGTATTCGGGATGTGGCGAACAGGCTGGAAAAGCGGGGCATTCCTTTTTCTCTCTGGACTGGAGACCCCATGAACATGGCACATGCTCTGCGAGACAGAGCCTCGATCATTGTAACCGACCGGGGGTACCTCAGGCATCAGCGACAGTGGCGGGAACGTCTCGCCTCCGACGCAGACTGTCCGGTAATCCAGGTAGAGAGCAACGTAGTGGTTCCGGTAGAGCTGGTCAGCACAAAGGAAGAATACACTGCGGCGACAATACGGCCTAAAATTCTCAAGCACCGGGATGAATGGATCGTTCCGTTGGATCAGGTTGACCTCCAGCATCCCGGCGGGCCTTCACTGCAACCGCATCGGTCGAGCGGCATTGAGCGCATTGATATTCCGGAGCACGCGTCATGGGGCCGTACGGAAGACGTTCCCGAAGGTATGGATATAACCATCGAAAAAGCTTTCCGCGGCGGCGAGGCGGAGGCCCACCGCCTTCTGGACGACTTTCTGCGCAATCGCCTGCACGGTTACGATACCCAGCGCAATATTCCCGACAGAAACCACCTGTCTCACATGAGTCCGTATCTCCATTTCGGAAACATCTCTCCGGTGGAAATTGCCCTGAAAGCGACGGAATACGCCCAGAACGTGCTACCGCCGGACGATCAGAGCAGTCTGGACACCCTGCTGGAAGAGCTTGTTGTACGGCGGGAACTGGCTGTGAACTATACCGAATACAACTCCCGCTACGATTCGTACGAAGCGCTGCCCCAGTGGGCGCGAACATCTCTTGAAGAACACTCCACAGATCCGAGACCGCATAATTACACCCGGGAAGAGCTCACTACCGCTGTCACCGCCGACCCGTACTGGAACGCGTGCCAGAATGAGATGATCATCACCGGGAAAATGCACGGCTATATGCGGATGTATTGGGGGAAAAAGGTCATTGAATGGACCAGTGATCCGGAAGAGGCGTTCGAACTCCTCGTCTCACTGAACGACACATACGAGCTGGACGGCCGTGACCCGAATGGATACGCCGGAGTCGCCTGGGTCTTCGGAAAGCACGACCGCCCCTGGGTGGAGCGGCCGATCTTTGGAAAGGTACGGTACATGAACGACAACGGTTTGCGTCGGAAATTCAGGGAGATCGATCTATACGTCCACAAGTGGACAGGGTAAGTCTTTCCCCGTCAATCACCGGAAGATTGCAGATATCTCTCCGCATCGCTTAAAATGGAGTCCACGTTGGTAATAAAGCCGTCCAGTCTTTGACTTTGTGCCTCTGTCTGCCGGATTGCAGCCTCTAAAAAGATGACTCGCTCCTCATTCTCTCCGATTCGACGACGATTGATGCGTATCCGCCCCCAGTTGGCGTCGATCTCTTTCCTTGACGCATCGATCTGTTGGTTCAGCCGTTCCATCTGTCCCTGCAGATCTGTGCGTATTGTCCTGGCACGACCAATTGCCGCCTGAGAACGTTCTTTCATCTGTTGGTCCACGATTGTACGGTTTACTGCGTACAATTCGGTCAGCTCACTGTCAACACGGGCGAGAATAGGATCAATATCCACTATAGTCTGCTGGTCCGCAGTTATCTGAGCCGCAAGCTCCTCATTGCGTTGCACCAATGTGTCGTTTTCATTAGTCCGCTCGGTACTGTTTTCCTGCAGTGATGCGATTTCGGCGTTTGCCGCAACAATGTCTACGTACGGCAGGGACTGCTGTTGAGCCCCTGCTGTTGCGGCAATGAGAAATATCAATACCACCAACACCGGAACAGCTCTGGACAACTCAATATTCCTCAAAGTCCGCGTCGAAATCGTCACCACCCTTGGGATCAAGATCCAAAGAAATGCCGTTTTCGTCGTCGTCTGCCAGAGTGATACCTGTCTCACGCTTTTTTTCGTGTTCCGGAGCAGCCTTTCCACGAGACGAACCGGCCGCGGGAGCGGGTTTGGAAGCCTTCTGTGACGTCCCTCTTGCGACGGCACCCGTCTTCTTTGCCCCACCGCCGGACGATCCGGCGGTAACGCTGTGTGCACCCTGCTTTGGCGCCGGCAGAGACCGACGCATAGGTGACGATCCGCGGCTGCCGCTGTCGTCCAGCTTGAAGAACTGAACCGCTCGCTGCAGCTGCTCTGCCTGGCCGCTCAGCTCTTCGGACATGGATGCCATCTCTTCAGAAGCGCTGGCGTTGCGCTGAATTACCGTATCCAGCTGGATAATGGCGGAGTTTATCTGTTCGGCACCACTGTTCTGCTCGTTGCTGGCGGCGGAAATTTCCTGAACCAGCTCGGCGGTGCGCTTGATATCCGGAACGATCTTGACCAGCATTTCTCCGGCCCGCTCGGCCACCGCTACAGACCGCGCCGAGAGTTCACTGATTTCACCGGCAGCGTTCTGGCTGCGCTCGGCCAGTTTCCGTACCTCGCTGGCAACAACGGCGAAGCCCTTGCCGGCTTCGCCGGCCCGGGCCGCCTCTATGGCGGCATTCAGAGCCAGAAGGTTGGTCTGCCCGGCAATCTCCTCGATAATGGAAATCTTCTCGGCGATCTCCTTCATGGCGTCTACCGTCTCCCGTACCGCCTGGCCGCCCTCTTCGGCGTCCTGGGAGCTCTTCTGGGATATCTTGTCGGTCTGCAGGGCGTTGTCGGCGTTCTGCCGGATGTTGGAGCTCATCTCCTCCATACTGCTGGAGACCTCTTCGGCGCTGGCGGCCTGCTCTGTTGCACCCTCGCTCATCTGCTGGGCAGACTGGCTGAGCTGCTCCGACCCGTAGGAGACGTTCTCGGACGCCGACCGGATATCCTGAACGATAGCGGCCAGGCGGGAGGACATGTTTTTGAGCGCCTGGGCGAGATCGCCGATCTCGTCTTTCTGGTCAACGTCCAACGTGGCATTGAGATTTCCGTTACTGAGTTCAGTGGCAAATGCGACTCCCTTTGCCAGAGCTCCGGTAATTGCCCGGGTAATGACAAATGCAATGATGACCGCAAGGATAATGGCAATAACGATACCGATAGCAACGGCGGTTACCGAAGCCTGAACAGCCGCAACCATTTCGCCGGCAATCCGATTTGTCGTAGCCACACCGGCAACGGCCGTTCCTTCCGCCGCCGCGAGAACCTCATTACCTATCCGGGTGCGGTCGGCGTTCACCTGATTCAGGTCGGTATAGTCTTTCTGAATGACTTCAACGGCCTGACGATATGTCGCTACATTTTCCTCAACGCTTGCCAGCTGAGCGAGATCTTCAGCCCGGACCGTAATGGCGCGGACTTCAGCAATGATACCGGGAACCCGGTTCAGACCCGCAATAGCGTCCCGAAGACCTTCGGGATTACTGAAGAGCTGTGACCGGAAGTTGGCGACCCGCGCCTCGTTCACGATATCTATGATGTCGTTCACCCTGTTGATCTTCAGGAGACGCTGCCGCAGGGCGGCCTGCCCGGCGCCGGCGGCGATCTCGTCTTCAAACTGTTCATTCTGGCTTTCCAGAAGACCGGCGATCACAGTTACCGTTGAGGCCGCCGCTCTATCATTCTGCGTCCGGGCCTGTTGAATCTCGTTGATCAGCCGCACCGTTTCTACCGTCGCTTCTGCGTACGAATCGGCGGCGGTCTGGGCAACCTCCACATCGCGGGCAAGGGCGACCAGTTCTTCATACTGCTCGGACAGCGCCTTTGCTTCCGACAGATATTGTTGCAATTCTGCGGCGCTATTCTGCCCTTCTTCGTAGTAGGAATCCTCGAATGTAAAGGCGTACCCCCGCATGGCGTACATCATCTGTTGTGCGTTCCGTTCGATATTATTGGCAACTTCTACTTCAGCAATATACTCGTCCCGCAATCTGATTGAGTCGGTCTGTATTTGCAGCAGGTTGATCACGGCTATCCCGCCGACAATGGCAAGAAGAACGATCAGCAACCCGAATCCAAGCGCCATTTTCAGCGCCATTTTCAGGTTTTTCAGCATCTGGAGCCTCCGTTTCTTTGGTTCTATGTGTTGTCCGTAACTGTAAGCTACTGCACTGGAGAATGCAAGAATGCGCGGGGACGATCCTGTGAAACCAGAAGGATCCCGAGGCGGTCACGCAACTGGTCAAAGGTACGGGCCGCCGTGGTACCGTCCAGCTCCAGGCGGACCATGATTCCATCGGGAAGGTTGGCCCTGAACAGGAGACGGCCCCGGGTCTCTTTGATCAGAGCGGCCTCATCGGTGCCCGCGGCGAGGAGCAGGGTAATACGGTCGGAGCCGTCGGGGTCCCAGACGGCCTCGGCTCGGGCGCGATCGTACTCCGCCTGTCTTTCTGCCGACAGCACTTCCGTCGGCGACGTCGCTACCGACCGCGATGACGAGCCCGTCGAGGAAGAATACCGCCCGTACGGCTCGCCCAGGGCGCTTCTCAGCGCCGCCGACATATCTACCAGGCCGTGTCCGTATTCCTCGTCCCATCCGTCCGGACCCAGATCCCGGGCGGTGACCTGAAGAATCTGCCTTACCTTTTCCGCCGAGAGGTAGGGGTTGGCGCTGCGAACCATTGCCGCTGCCGCGGCGACAAGGGGCGTTGCCATGGAGGTGCCTTCCGAATATGCATAGCGCTCCGGATAGTAGGTGCTCACTATTCCGCGATTTCTGTTACCCGGGCGAGACCCGCCGGGTGCAACCAGTTCCAGTTCCGGGCCGAAGTCGGAAAACGCTGAACGCTGAAGATTACTATCGATTGACCCGACCGCAATTATCTCTGAAAATGCAGCAGGAAGGTCGACGCCGCCGGCCCGACCGATATTTCCGTTATCCGTACCATTACCGGCAGCTGCGACCATCAGCACATCAGCCTCTGATGCTGCCTGTACCGCGTTTTGAATGAGGAGTGCCTCAGTTTCGTGCAAAGAATCCGCGCCGAGACTCATATTGATTACGCCGGAAAAATTCGTGGTAGTAAGACCCAATCCGTTGTCCAGGCCTGCAGAATAGAGAATTGCCCCGGCAATATCGCTGACGAACCCGTCACCGTTCTCATCAAGTGCAATAACCGGCCTGACAAGGAACATCGGTCCCGGCCATCCATTGTAGGTTGCTCCGGCAATGCCGCGACCGTTTCCGCCCTGAGCAGCAATCAGGCCGCTGACGTGAGTCCCGTGAGCATTCTTGACTTCCGAGGAGGGGAGACCCACAGGACGGGGTTGTAGTACTCCTCCTACCAGCGAAACCCCATCCGTTGACAATACCGGTACGAGGTCTTCGTGTCCCGCAACGATACCCCCGTCGATCACCGACACAATAACCTGCTGCATGTCCCGCCCCGCGTAGGAAACTTTGGCGTTTGATTCGTAGAGACCCCAGGCAACGGGAGCTTGTATCGTCCGCAGATACCACTGATAGTCGGCATTATCAACGAAGTACGTATCGTTTGGTAACACCGTCACGCTTTGAGGCACATCTGCGGCCTGTGAAGAAAAGGGGCCGTTGGAACAGCCGGCCATAACGAAGCTCATGATGAGAAAAGACGCCGCCAGGAAAAACCATCTACAATTCACCCTGACAATGTATACGCAACGGTCCGGAACTTCCACCGTTGTCGCGGAAAAGGGAGTCGCAGCAAATACGAAAATAGCCGACGAAGTCGGGTATTTTTGTTCATTTCGGGTGCCCCGAAGGGGCATGCGAAACTAATTCTCCAGAATAGTAATCTCCACCCGACGGTTACGGCGGCGCCCCGTTTCGGTATTGTTGTCGCCAAGGGGCACCTGGGCACCGTATCCCATGATCATGATGTTCTCTCTGCCCCGGGCTCCAAGTTCAATGAGGTATTCGGCTACCGCTGCAGCCCGCTCTTCACTCAGAAGCTGACGCCCTTCTTTCGTCCCCGCGAGGGCGGTGTGTCCGCCGACTAAGATGTCCCGTTCGGGGTAGCGGGAGAGAATATTCGCAAGCCAGCGTATCTTTCGGCGCTCTTCTTCCATCAGCACCGCAGAATCCGGGGCAAAACGGATATCTTCCAGCGAGACTGTGACTCCATCCTTGCCGGAACGAACGGTAGTATCGCTAATTCCATCGTCCCTGATCGCCCGTTCGATATCGTCCCGGAGGCGATCGCGATCCAACGGCGGTGCCGCAACGATCCGGCCGTCCGCATTTCCCTGGTATTCCGTCCGGGTACCGTCGGTCAGCTGGATAAAGAGGTTGTACGTTTCACTGTAATAGTGGGCTCGTCCGGCCAGATAGTCCCAGAGCAGCTCCTGGGAAAAACGGGCGGTCATAAGACGGATCTCAGCCGCCTCGGGACGTCCCGGTTGGGGTCGGTAAAAGAGGCTGTAGCGGGCTGCAATTGCATCGTAGGTTCGACCCTCAAACTCCCGCGGTCCCAGATACTCATAGTGAACGTCGACCGGAACGATTACCGGTTCATCCACCCCGATTCCTTCACGGAAGTCATATACTTCAAATGCCGGTGCATTCCAGGTATCGCCGGGCGAAACGGGGTTCTCCGGAAAGACCGGAATGTCTCGGACCTGGGGTACAAAAGAACCCCGCGGAACCGTCTGATACCCTAACCTGTCCTGAAGCAGTTCCACCACGTATTCTCGCTGGTACTGAAATACATCGTTTCCCGCAGCCGCTTCTTCAGAAACCTGGTACGCCACTGCGAGAAGCCCCGAACCCTCGGGCTGACTCTCTTTCGGCTCCTTGACCGTTATCAACACCCGGGTAAGGACTTCGGCCTCGCCAAAAGATGTTCCGTCAACAGTGATCTCCTGCCGATTCAGACCGACAATGCGGTATTCTTCGCCGGGACGGTATCGATATACAAACTGCCGTGATTCGCCATCGTGCGTCTGCGCACTCGCCGTATTGTAACTTCCGGATTGCGGAAATGCCGAAACGAAAGCCAGCAAACCTGCAATTGCGATGGCGCCGATCCTGTTTTGCCTCATGGGATCAGTATCGGCGACAGACAGCGATTCTTGACAAAGAGACTCCGCGTTTTTAGGATGCCTTCGACAATGAGCATACAACGTCGTGAGCGCAATGAGGTAAGTCTTCCCGGTTGGTTCTATCGCGGCAAGTCGGGCCTGCTGATTGTACCTGAGAGCTTTCCCGAAGCTCTCCCACGGCACCAGTTGGAACGAATCAGATCGGGGTCGGCGATTCTACAGCTCGTTTCCGGGACCTCGCAACAACCGGAAGAGACCCTTGGTAACGTGTGGACATCCAGTCCGGCAGGAATCATCGATCTGATTCGACGGGATGCGATCGATCTGTCGGTATTCGAGACTATCGTGACTCACCTCCCCGATCATGATACACTGGCATTTTCGGCGGATGTCGGATTTATTCTCTCCAAGCTGGAGAAGTCCTTTCAATTGGTCCTGTTCAGCACGGTTGAACCGACACCCGAGGTTCTGGAGCGGATTCCAGCACACCGCCTGCGGAGTAGCTATCTCCGGGATACACACGTTGTTCAACACGAAGGGAGAAAATCTATGGCAGATTCGAACGATGGATATATCGAAAATCCGGAGGAATTGACGGAAAAAGTTCGTGAAATGGTTCGCCGTATCCGAGAGGAAGAAGATCCCCACGAAATGAACGAGTACAAGAAATTCATCAAGAAAAACGTCTCAATCTTTTCCCGTTCCTATTTCACGGCCTATCTGGTAAAGCAGTTCATTGACGGTAATACCGAGAGAAGGCCACCGCGGAAACAAAAATCCAAAAAGGAAGAGCCGGTAACGGGAAACGTCGCCCCGGAAGACAGGCAGACGCTTTTCGTCAGTGTTGGAAAAAACCGTCGCGTATATCCAAAAGACTTCGTCGCCCTTTTTGCGGAACTGGACGGTGTTGAAGGCGATGATATCGGGCAGATAAAGATTCTGGACAATTACTCTTTTGTTGAGGTTGAACAGACAGTAGCGGACAGAATCATCTCCGCATACGACGGTTACGACTTTCGGGGTCGCAAACTGACGGTGAATTACGCCCGAAACAAGAAGGACTGATACAGATCAACCGCGATCCTGCTATCGCAGGATAAGAGCCAGTACGATGGCCGCGATGTAACCGTTGACAACCATTCCAGCCAGGATGGCCGCCACGGCAACCGCTTCGAATACAGCTGCGTAGGCGGTATATCTGGACAATGTCGGTATTTCTGCTCGCCCCCGACACCGCCGTAATACCAACATATCCCGGCTGGCCCGAATCCGTCGGCCCCGGCGCCATAACTTGCGATAGAAGTAGAATCCAACGACGCCCGGCGGAATAAGCGGCAGCACCGGAACCAATGACAACACCGTACCGACCAGAGCGTAGAGGCGGCTTTGTTCCCATATTCGCATTGCCCACAGTAACTGGGCAAGAAATCCCACTATGAGAGAAACCGGCGTCAGATGATTCCAGTATTCGTTCCGTTGTCGTCCCGTCCACATTGCCCGGTCCAGGACAATCGAATCGGGACAGTCATACATGATGACCAGGGGCCGACCTTTGTTATTACTCCAGGAAGAAATAGTCAGAGTGCTTCCAGTACGCCGGGGATGCCCTGCAACGAAAAACCGACTCCCCTCGACCATTGCTCCCAGTTCTTTCCACATAACGATACCGGGAGTTACGTCGGGTGGTCCCGTTTCCGGCCACGCCGACTGAGGCAACAGGAATATCGGAACCTTGTCAAGATCAATCATGACTGAAAGGCCCTGGGCTCCCAGCCAGATTCCCGTCTCGCCCTGAATACCTTCCAGTCGTCCAAAGAATCGAACCCTTTCGTTGCCTGTTGTCTCCGTATTGACACGGTGGGCTGATGGGTAATCAAGGACGGGCCATGTGTGCACATCCAGAATTCTTTGTCGAAACACTCTCCACCGTCGACGTACGGCAAAAGCACCACCCAGCGGTATTATAACGAAGAAGACGAGTGCCGGAGAAAAACCGATCAACAATTCACTGTATTCAGTCATTCTTGCTGATCTCCGAGTTCTCCGGTATTGTGTAGGTAATGCTAATCGATCGAATAATTGTCGGCTCCATGCATACAAACGCGTATATCGTATCTATAGGTAAGAAGGAATGTATCATTATTGACCCGGGTGACAACAGTGATGTTCTTATTCGTCGCCTGGAAGCTATGAATCTGCTGCCTCTTGCGATTGTTTACACCCACGGTCATATCGACCATACCTCAGCTACCGGAGACATTATCGATCATTACGCCGGACGGGATCATCACGTTTCCGTCGGGATTCACAAGGAAGACGCCGTCTTCCTGGGCGAGACGGCGGTTGCGCAGAATCGGGCGATCTTCGAAGTCTACGGAGAACCCGGTCTGAGTGCGTTTTCGTCTTTTAAGGCAGAGGTCCCGTCACCGGAGTTCTTTTATGAAGAGGGTGAGGCAATTCTCGATTCCGATATTGTGGTAATGCACACTCCCGGACACAGCCCCGGCAGCACCTGTTTTTACAGCGAACCCCGCGAGGCGGTCTTTACGGGGGACACGTTGTTTTTCAACACTATCGGCCGATCTGACTTTCCTTCAGGAAAACCCGATCTTCTGGAAAAATCGATCACCGATAGGCTTTTTACGTTACCTGTGCACACAAGAATATTTCCCGGACACGGTCCGTTGAGTTCGATTGAACGGGAGTTGAAAAACAATCCAATGATCAGTGAAGGATCGACTATCTGACAATTCAGGCGGTCATATCCAGGAGAAAACCTTCAGACGGCACACCGTACCGGTATCCGCCCGTTTCTATGTCTCTCGCAATGAGACGGGCCGCTTCTTCCAAAACCGCCTCCTGATATTCCACCGGATCTTCGGCAACATCCGGGGTCAGTTCTTCCATCCGGGAATTTGCAATTCTGGTGAGAAGGGAGTCGATGGCCTGGAGCCGCGTGATAGAGTAGCCGCTTCCGCCCGGCAACGAAGGAACGGCATTTATATGATCCAGCCGTGCGTAAGCGGTCCCTTCGACGGGCAGCGCCACACGTCCTTCCGTAAGGCGAGCCCGTACAAGATCCGTGATGGGAATTGTCGCATTGGTCCGTATCGGGATGGTGTTCCCTTCCATAAACATGCCTCTACATATAAATATCGGCACATTACCCGTCAGGGATTAATGACTACTCAGCGGTTTCGTCTCTCCAGTTCGTTCTGGTATTCCACACGGTAGAGCGCGTACGGTATCGCCTCCAGTCGTTCCCGGGGGATTTCCAGACCACTTTTCAGGCAAATACCGTATTTCCCGTTATCTATCCGGGCCAGGGCCGATTCAATGAGTCGAAGCTTCTTCAGTTCCTGCGATCCAAGAGCACTAAGGAGTTTCTTGTCGATATCAGTGCTGGCCACATCAACAAGATCTTTCGTATCGCTGGACCCCGCCATTGACCGGAACTCTTCATCTTCCGCTACCAGCTTTCTGAGAATATCGGCTTTCATCTCTTCGAGGTGGGATTTCATTTTTTCCGTAAATTCTTTGTCCATAGTTTCCTCCTCATGGTGCCGAAAAGTCCAATGAAATATAGATGAAGTTGAAAAAATGTCAAGGCTTTTTCGGCAATTTGCATACATTGACATTGAAGGCGTATGCAACATAGCATACCTCTACACTTTACAAGGAGGATCTGTGGCAAAAGAAGAGGCAATTGAAGTAGAAGGTGTGGTCAAAGAGTCACTGCCCAATACGATGTTTCGAGTCGAACTGAAAAACGGACACGTCATTCTTACCCATCTTTCGGGAAAGATGAGAAAACATTACATCAGGATTGTTCCCGGTGACCGGGTGAAGGTTGCGTTGTCCCCTTACGATCTTTCCCGCGGACGGATCATTTACCGCGAGCGCTGACGAATTATTGCCCAGGTTGCACCGCGGCCTCCGTCCCGTGCTTCCGGTACGCCCATTGCGCCAATGGTCGGGTTCTTTTCCAGATAGTCGCGAACCATCCGCTTCATCGGCGATGTGGTTCCGAAGCGATCACCCATTCCATGTATTATAAGAACTTTTTTCATCTTCCCACGAACGGCTTGCTTGACAAACTGATCGAGGACACGTTGGCCCTCGTCCACAGTAAGGCCGTGGAGATCAACGGTTACGTCTACCGGCAATCCGGCAGGTGACGACGTCCCTCTTCCGTTTACTGTAGAATCGACTTCTTCGGCAACGTCATCTTTCGGACGCGACGGCGGGGGATATCGCTCCAGGTATTCTTCCATTGAAAAGGACACAGGACTACCGTTCCTCCGTACGTACGGTTCCTCTCGGAACCCACCCGTTCAACCCGGTCTGGGTCCGTATGAGGTAGAAGTCGTCGTACTCCAGTTCAACCCGGACAGCGTTGGCTGCTTCGAGGCGAACCCAGGGGGCCGCACCACGATCGGGAATGCGTCGAACGTGAACCTCTTCGGTAACGATACCATCCCTCTGTCGGTTCAGATTCCAGGACCATGCCAGTCCCCCGGCAGTCGCTATCATGATCATTGCAATTGCGACAAGACTCAGAGTTGTGCGCAGACGACGGCGGGAAAACAGAAAGCCCCAAAAAATTGTCCACAGAACAATGAGCGTCAGGATAAAAAAATCCGGACGGATGTATCCGGGTACTTCGATCTGTTCTTCCAGACCAAAGTAATCTTCCGCCCCGGCCAGGGCATTTCTGAACAAGCGCTGCTCCGGAGCAAGTCGAATGGCCCTTCGGAGGTGATACATTGTCAGGACAGGGCGATCGAGACGCAGACTCAGGATCCCCCGATTATAGTGCAATCCTCCGTGCCAGTCGTTTTCTGCCAACTCAAGATCGTAGAGAACGGCACCAACATCCTGACGATCCTTTTCAATCAAGTGATGAGCGTTTTCGATGCGCTGCCAGTTGATCGGAGGAAAGAGAGCGGCCCCCAAAAAAAACGGTAAAAAACCGACGAGGGTACCCGTTAAACGCCGACCGGCGCCGTGGCGGGAACGGTGTCTGACGGACCACAGTGCCGTCACAGAAAAAACAGCAGGTCCAAGAAAGAGAAAGTAATATATCCACGAGCTCTCTTCGAGACGATACCACCACGGTCGTGCCAGTTCGGTTGGGCTTAAAAGTGGGAATTCCGGTGTCCTGCGTTCCGTCGCAACCATTTCGTCACCGACAATTTCTATTTGATACCGTCGTGAACTGAACCGTCCGATTTCTTCTCTGAGGGGATCATAAAACGAGTACGCCCCTACAATTAATGTGCCACTGTCAACCTCTCCGTCCGCTTCAAAACGGATTGTACGGGTACGAACACCACGGTATCCCCCCAGCTCATCACGATCAGCAGAAACGTCTGCCGTCTCAACCCTTTCGGTCTCGATAAGACCCTCCGTCGTGATCTGAGGGAAATCGGCAACGGGCAAATTGCCGATTCCTTCCAGTACCAGTTCTACCTCCAACGTTTGATCGGAACGAATCTGTTCCGCGGAAACTGTATAACTGACACTATACGATCCCACGGCATTCGATGCGGCTGTCTCCGTCGGAAGTGGAAGGGCATCAACGGTGAATGGCGGAGCCTGTTCGGTTATACCTTCGGCGGTGACTGAGGCTTCCGGAATAGTGATCGTCCCGCTCCCGGCGGGAGTGAACAGGAAGGCCGCAACAGGAATATTATAAATGGTGACCCCTCCGACAGTTCGTGTTGTAACCTCCCCGAGACCAGCGACTTCTTCGAAGAGCCCCGTTTCGGGCGCCCTGTAGGTAATGTCCTCCGGGTAAAGGTACGCTCCGGCTCCGACAATCTCCAGTACCACCGGTACAGTCTGGCTTTGAGTAATGCGTTCTTGCGGCAGATTCCATTGAGCATGGAATGGTACAACCCCGTCAGACGACGCGACGGAAAACAAGACCGGCTCAACCTCTCTTCTTTCACTGCCCGTGGCAATTTCGATTCCGGTCACAATGTACCGCCCCGGTCGCTCTGCCCGAAACGGTATGCGGACTTCCGCGGAACCCGGCTCCCTTAACAGTACTGTCGGGTTTCCAGGTGCGGTTATGCCTTCCGGCAGCTGAGGCAGTCGAACCCGGATGTCTTCTACGTTGTCGGCTTCGGTGATACGGACTCGAATATCGAAGTTATCGCCCGAACGGATAGAGACGACGGGACCATCCACGACATAACGCCACGATTCGTCCGATGTCACCTGCGCGTGTAACGACACAAGCGGAAAACCTGCGACCACGAGGAATAGAACTGCTTTGAGAGAAGAGCACCGTTTCACCAGTCTCTCACCTCCTCGACCGGACTCTGTTCGGCGTTTGCTCGCCAACGTTGCTCTTCTTTTCGTCTTACATAATCAAGCATCCGGGTTGCCGTTGACTCCTGGCCGGAAGACTCTCCTGCACTACCCGGTGTCACAGATGTGCTGTCTCTGGTCAGACCGGACCCCGACTCCATTCGCTCGTACGCCAGCTCAAAATTCCGCTTTGCCGGAACACTGGACGGGTCCACCATCAGGGCAAAACGAAACTGTGAAAGAGCCTCGTCATATTGTCCCTGCTCAAAATAGTAGACACCCCGATTAAAGGCTGCTCCGAACTGCAGATCCCGGATATCAACGTTTTGGGCCCTGTTCCACTGCTCTACCGCTGCTTCTGCCTCGCCGAGAAAATGATAGACATTTCCGAGATTGTAGGAAATCCATGGAACATATTCCGAGTGTTCGCGGGCCCGGAGATAATCGACGATAGCTTTCTGATAGTCGCCCCGACTGACACTGTAATTGCCACGAACGACGCGAAGTTGGGGGAACTCACGCCCGCAGGAAGCGAATACACTGAGAATGAGGACGAGAATAACCGCACGGAAAAAAGTATTCACTCGAGCCCCCGTGTCCTGCCCCACGGAACGACATGACTCACCACCATTCCCGCCAGCAACACCAGAGCAAGCAAAGTAAAAAAGTGATATCGTTCTTCGCCCCTGCGTTTGAATAAAAGATCGCCGTCTGTTCCGATCCTTTTCTGCAATTCATCGGTGACGGTCTGTGCAATCGCTGTATCGGACAACCGAAAATACCGTCCCCCCGACACATCGGCTATCCTGCGAAGCACCGCTTCGTCGGCGGCGACGATAACGGGGTTTCCATCTTCATCCCGGAGAACACCGCCGGAAGTGACTGGTATAGTCGCCCCCGCGGAGGTCCCGGTCTGTATCGCCAGCACTGGAATTTCCGATCGCCTCAACCGGTCTGAAAGACTATCTACCGAACGCTGAAGTTCGACACCGTCCGAAAAAAGAAGTATCACCTGATGACGAGGACTTCCGGCTGGAAAAGAGTCCAGCGCGGCGGAGAGTCCGTCGCGCAGACTGGTGCCGGCAGTTGTAATAAGCCCACCTGATAGATTACCCATAGCAAGATCAAACGCTACAGGATCCTCCGTCATAGGAACGAGAACGGTGGCGGCTCCCTTGAAAATTACTACGCTGGTATGTGCATGCGGAAAGCGATTTGCAACTGTACGAGCCACGCTGCGGGATCGACCGAGCCGGGATGGCTCAATATCTTCCGCTCTCATGCTGTTGGAAACGTCCATAAGAAACACTATCTCAAGGCCCTGTCGATCATCCTCTATCGTCTGTTCTCCCCATTCCGGTTCGGCAGCGGCAATTACCAGACTGCTAAGGGCCCCTGTAAAGAGCACGGAAACAACGAAGTACCGCACAACGTACAGATTCATAACATCTCTGTGACGATAGGTGCCGGTCATTACACGGATTGTCCTGAGGCTCCGGCGGAGCGCAAGCAAGACGATCAAACCGCCGGGCGGTAGCAGAAGGAGAAGCCAGAGCATTTCGGGATACCGGAAGGTCATGGCGCCAACTCTCCCAGGATACGACGTACGAGAATATCCACTACAAGGAGCGACAATGCCAACAGTAATAGCCTGCGGTGATAGGGAAATCGCCGAACCTGAACCCTCACCCGTCGTTCCGTATCCTCGGCTGTTCCGATTGCGTTGAAGATCGCTTCCAGTGTACCTGCGCTTCCAGCGGAATAATAGGTTCCTCCGGATAACTCCGCGATTCTCGTCAACGTTTCCTGATCATAGCTTTCCCGGACCGTCCCACGGTAAAGTTGCCCATCCTCTGGATTCCGCACCTCGATTGCCGCCTCCTTCCCGCTCCCTACACCAATGGCATAGATTCGGACTCCCTGACGACCGGCAACTTCGGCGGCAGCCTCCGGAGAGACTTCTCCGGCGTTATTGACACCATCGGTGAGCAGTACAATAGCTTTGTTTTCCGCCTGACTTCCCTGGAGATGGAGAGTGGCCAGAGCCAGCCCCATACCAATGGCGGTACCATCCCCCAGTTCCATAAGAAACATCGAATCAAGGGAGTCAAGAACGTGCCCATGATGCATAGTTGGAGGAACCCGTAACGCCGCCTCCGCGCTGAACCCTACCAGTCCAATATGATCGTTCAGACGTTGATCAATAAAGCGACGAATAACGGCACGAGCAGTCTCGAAACGGTTTACCGGCTGAAAGTCTTGAGCCGCCATGCTTGCTGACTGGTCGATAACAAGCATGATGTCTGCTCCCCGACTGAGATAGATTCGTTCCCGTTCCGTCCGTGTTGGTCCCGCCGCCGCGACGATCAGGAGGACCCAGGCGCACCAGAAGAAAACAGAGCTGACCTTCACCGCGAGAATGCGAACGGTCAGAGGTTCGCGAAACCGCTCCCCTCCCCAGAGGGATACTGGAAAATGAACCCGACCACCCCGACGCGACCAGAAATGGCGCAGATATACAAGGGGCGGCAAGAGGAGCAGAAGGATGAGTACACCCGGACGCTCAAGTATCCACATTGCGATTCCTCTTGTTCTGCAGGGTAGCCACGATACTTCGTACTTCTTCGATATGGACAGTCCGTTCAGCCAGGCTTACCCGTCTACCGGCAAATTTAACGAGATCTCCAAACTGAAACAGTTTAACCAGTCTGCTACGCTCCTCTTCATCAACGGAAGCTCGCCGCAACACCCGATCCATCTCACCGGTTGTAGACGATCGGACCCCGCCGCCCAATTTGCCGTCCAGATAGTCCCGGCAGATGTCCATCAGACGGACGTAGAATGTTTTTCCATCAAGAGCGTTTAACTCGTTGGAGAGAATCTTCATTGAGCGGACAAAGGCCCGATACGGACGATTTTCCCGATACCGTACTCGTACGGCGAGAACCCATCGCTTTCCCCAACCTCCGGCAAAAAAGACCAGCGTCGGTAACGCAGTAATCACTATCAATGCCAGGGCAAACTGAAAATGTGTTCCCGGCAACAGCAACTGGTCTCGAACAGACGCCAGTTCCTTATCATCGTCGGACTCAAAGACCGTCGTAACGAACGGGGAAATGCCCGAAAGAGCAACACCCCCCAAGTCGATCCGGGGAAGTTCACGAGTCCCACGGAAAAAGGGTTGAAACAAAACGCGCAATTCCACCCCGTCAGCCCTTTGAATAATCGTAATAGACTCAATGATTACCCATGAATTACGGGGGAGTTCGTCCGGTACGACGATATCGGCGGCGTCTCCACCCCGAACGACCACTCTCGCTTCCACCCGATCACCGACATAGTAGGTCTGAGGGAGAAATATGGCATTGGAGAGAGTCTGGCTGTGTACAAAAGCCGCAGTCAAGAGAAAACCGGCGAGGAATAGCACATTCAATGCAAACGGACGTCTCATCGTCTTCTCCGTCGCTGAAAAAAGCCGATGAGCCGCTCCGCAACATCGTCGACCGTTCGTATTTCGATCGCCGATATGCCACGACGACGACACTCCCGTAACCACTGCCGTCGCTGTCGTCGCCAGAACTGTTCGTATTCAAACCGGTATCGCCGGGACTTGCCGTCAATATAGAGAGCTTCATTTGTTTCAGGGTCTGCGGTGGACAGAAGACCGTCTTCCGGAAGGTCATCCGTAACAGGATCGCTTATCCGTATAGCAATGACGTCATGTCTTCGGGCAATAAGACTGAGTTCCTGCTGATAGTTGGCGGTCAGGAAATCCGAGATAATAACAACGATACCCCGACGCTTCAGGGATTCGCTGACGGTGCGAAGGGCCAGTCCGAGGTCAGACCCCGATTCAGTAGCTTTGGTGGCAACGATTTCCTGCAAGAGCCGCATGGCGTGGCTTCTTCCCTTTGCCGGGGGAACCCAGGAAGCGATGTTTCCACCAAACAGAACGCCACCGACCTTGTCGTTGTTCTGTACCGCCGCAAGAGTCAAAAGAGCCGATGTGACAAGAGCGACCTCCCGCATGGACCGATCCTTTGACCCGTAGCTCAACGAGGGAGAAATATCGAGAACGAGAAAAAGTGTCATTTCCCGTTCTTCCCGGAACGTTTTCGTGTAGACCTGACCAAAACGGGAACTGACGTTCCAGTCAATCAGTCGCGCGTCATCGCCTTCAACATACTCCCTGACTTCGTCGAATTCAATACCGGGTCCGCGGAATACCGATCGATAGTTTCCGGCAAGAAGGTTTTCCACGAGACGTTCCGCAATAATCTGCAACCGTCTGAGACGGGCGCGACTGGGAAGATGCTGGATCGGGTCGAAACGGTTCCTCGGCATCGGCTGGTTATGGAACCGGTACCGTTGAAAGGAACATATCTACAATGTCGTCACTGCTGTATTCCTCGCTGTCCGCTTCATATGACAAGACGATTCGATGGCGCAGGACGTCCGGGGCTACCGCCTTTACGTCTTCCGGAATAACGTAGCTGCGCCCGGCAAAAACTGCCCGAACCTTTGCACAGCGGTACAGGTAGATACTTGCTCGCGGTGACGCGCCGAACTCTACGTACCGAAGAGGACCCATTGATACGCGATCATCGTCGCCACGGGTGGCTGTGACGATTCTGACGATATAGTCTTCGATCCGTTCATCCACAGTGACTCTGGATACAATATCTCGCAGTTTCTTGATATCGCCGCGGAAAATTGTTTTCTGGAGCTCTATCTCCTGTGGCACGCCTACTCTCCGCAAAATTTCCCGTTCCTCCTCCGGTGTCGGGTAGTCTACGAAAAGCTTGAGCATGAACCGGTCCAGTTGTGCTTCCGGGAGCGTGTAGGTACCTTCCTGTTCTATCGGGTTCTGCGTGGCAAGAACAAAAAAGGGTTCACTTAAAGGATAGGTCGTATCACCTATCGTTACCTGTCGCTCTCCCATCGCCTCCAACAAGGCGCTTTGTACCTTCGCGGGTGCCCGATTTATCTCATCTGCAAGAATCACATTGGTAAAAATGGGGCCTTTTCGGGGAACAAAATCGCCGGTCTGCTGGCGATATATCATCGTCCCGATCAGATCTGCGGGCAGGAGATCGGGAGTAAACTGTATGCGTCGGAAGCCGGCGTCCAGAACCTCAGCAAGGCTTTTGACGGTGAGCGTCTTGGCCAGACCGGGAACACCTTCAAGCAGGACGTGACCGCCTGCGAGAATACCGGTCAGCAGGCCGTCTACCATTCCCCGCTGACCAATGATCCTTCTTCCCAGTTCATCCCGGGCTTTCTGAATGAGATCTCCGGCGCGCTTTATCTGAACATCTATCGCTGTTGTTTCTTCTGTCGGCATTACTCGATTCCTTTTTCAGCTTCGATAATCGGCGTTTTCGCGCACATACTCATAACTCAGGTCGCTTCCAAGTACCTTCCGGCCGGGATTTTCGCCGACGGATCCGAAGGAGATCGTTATCACTACGTTGTCCCGGACCTGCGGACATCCCCGCCATGCCGGATCGAAGGAAGAAGCGACCAGCGCATCCGACAGTCGCCGTTCCCGTTCTCCGTCAAGTCGAAACGCCCCCTTTCGGTACACTTCTTCTCCACACATCTCTATTCTCAGGGTAGCTGGATTGATAGTCCCCTCCGGATCGTTCCGATCCAGAGCGTCCCCCAGGGCGGCAAGAATCCGACCCACATTCGGATCGTTCCCGTATATGGCCGTTTTCACAAGTGGGGAGTTTACCACATGTTTCCCGATACGACCGGCCAGGTCGGCTTCGGATACTCCCCGTATATTCACCTCAATGACATGTGCCGTCCCTTCTCCGTTCCGGACAATATTGAGAACCAGCTCTTCTGCAACGGGCAGCAGCAGTTCTTCAAATTCCACTTCCGATAGTGACTGCCGTGATGCTCCGTTTGCCAGGAGCACCACCATATCACTGGTACTCTGATCGCTGTCTATAGATATGGTGTTGAACGTGCGCTCCACTACCCGTCTAAATACGCGATTCATGACCGTCGCCTCCACCTCAGCGTCGGTAACAAAGAAACCGAGCATCGTTGCCATATTCGGCTCAATCATACCGGCACCTTTTACCACCCCCGCGACGGTGGCCCCGGTGGATGATGTCCTGGACGCGGTCTTGGGGTACCGATCGGTAGTCATGATCGCCCGGGCGAAATCAACAATCGTTCCTTCCCGCCGGTGGAGCCGTTTCACCACGGTGACCATGTCCGGTACCGGCAGTTGCCAACCAATGATCCCGGTGGAAACAGAAAGAGTTTCCTCCTCAGGTATGTCAAATTCTTCTGCCAGGGCACGGGCAACCGTTACCGCGTCTTCATATCCGGTCGGACTGGCGACATTGGAAATGCGGTTGTTTACCACAATTCCCCTTATCGTTCCTCCGGGAAGCCGTTCCCTGGCAAGACGGACGGGCGCACCGGGAAAGCGGTTGCGGGTAGTTACACCCACGGCGCGGGTCCCTTTGTGTTCACTTACCACCGCCGCAACGTTCATGACAAGCAGCGGTCCATCCGGCCGTTCACGCGGAGAATACGAAAAGGAATCCACGAAGAAACGAAAACCTCGGGGAACCGTTATCGTATCGACAAGGTTTTTGATGTACTCCTCTGGGTTACACTGAGAATGAACCATCGCCAAACTCTACCGGTGCCGAAAGGGTTATGCAACAGGTGTTCTCAAAAGGACCCGGACCGGTCCAGACTGAGGTCGTGACCCCAGGTGAACGGATTTTGCGACAGAGTACAGAAACATCCCGGAAGCTGAGAGTGTTTGTGCCTACCGGGAATGTCCACGAAATCTACAATCCCCTGGAGTACGCCCGAGCTCCCTGGGAGGAGTACCTGTTGCGGTTCGGAGACACAAAAAAACGAGCAGTCTTTCTGGGTATGAACCCGGGGCCGTGGGGAATGGCACAAACAGGAATACCCTTTGGTGAAGTGGCGGCAGTACGGGACTGGCTGGGGATCGACAAGCCCGTCGGTCAACCCGACCGTTTGCATCCAAAACGTCCCGTTGCCGGTATGTCCTGTACCCGCAGCGAGGTCAGTGGCCGGCGGCTCTGGGGCCTCTTTCGGGACCAATACTATCACGCCGAGGAGTTTTTCCGGGACCACATTGTTCTGAATTACTGTCCCCTGGTCTTTATGGGCGAAACCGGTCGCAACATCACCCCCGACAGATTACCGAAAGCCTGGAAAGAGGAGCTCTTTTTTATCTGCGATGAATTCCTGTCCGTTGCCGTCGAGGCTCTCCAGCCGGATTTTGCCGTTGGTGTAGGGACATTTGCGGGGAAACGTCTTTCAACGGTAGTCCCGGCATTGAAAAACCATCGTTCCACCGTGATAACCACGATTCTACATCCCAGTCCGGCGTCACCAGCAGCAAACCGTGACTGGGCAACGAAGGCCCGGCAACAACTGCTGAATGCCGGTGTGTGGCGGGAAGGGCACCGGACCTGAAACGGGAATACCCTCCATGGCAGCTGTGGCGGCGCTGCCGTTGCCGGGTGCGCCTATCACGGGATGTTGAGTTCCCATTGGACCATAACCGGAAGGTGGTCCGATATACCGGAAGGATCGTCAGACCAACTTACCGGACGACCCTGGGAGTCACCAAATTTGCGGTTGCGCACCACCGAAAACTTCGGTAACGAAAGCCGTTCCCCCTCCTCCTGGCTCAGCAAGATGTGATCGATCTGTTCCCAGGAACCGAAATACCAGTACGATCCGTCACCGTGTGCACCGGCCCACCCGTCTACAAAGACTCGCCTTCCCAGCTCTTCTGACAGGTGGGCGGCGTCCTCTGCAGTATCTGCAATGAGAATGCTCTCCGCCGGCGGCTCTTCGGCTACGAACCAGTCGGGAGCACCGGTTTCATCCCGAAGCCACTCCGCAACCAGAAACGCGGGAAGTATTGCCGTGGGATATGCAAACCCGGCATGTTCTGCCTCCCGAGGCTGCTCATTCAGATCACCACAGATAACGACCGGCAGATCCGGCTCTGCATTCGTCAGCTCCAGCAGGCGTGCAGCCAGCAGGCCGGCGGCGGCGCGGCGCAACGGTTCCGTTGCCGCCGCGCCGCCCCGTTTACTCTTCCAGTGGTTTACAAATACCACCAGCTCTGAACCTGAAACATCGATCCTGACTTCCAGTATCGGTCGTAGCGGTGGAAAGTCGCCCGCACGGGGTTGCAGTGTACGCACCTCCGTCAACGGATAGCGCGAAGCGAGAGCAACTCCCGTAGCGCCACCGGGACTTCCGCTGAACACTCGATACGGATAGGAAACATCGACCATATGTTTGCGAAACAGCTCGTCCAGAACGCGTTCATTTTCAATTTCACTGAGAGCGATGACATCAGGTATTGGACGTACCGTTGCCAGAGCAGAACCGAGGTTCTGTAACCGACCATCCACTTTTGCAGAGGTCCACCCGGCATCGGGCAGAAAGTCCGAATACTCTGTACCGTCCACCACAGCGTCAAAGAGATTCTCAGCATTCAAAAAGAGGAGAGAGAAGGTATCCGCCGACGGTACGAGAACGGTACAACCGGAAACGATGAAAAGAAAACATAGCACCGCAATGCAAAAACCAGGGCGGAAAACAATCTTTTTCATATCCCGCCCACAGTCAATTCAGCAACGGTGCTTCAGGAGTTTTCCTCCAATTCGCTGCGATGATGAATTATTCGGGATACCAGTCCATATTCGAGGGCGTCATCGGCGCTGAGCCAGTAGTCCCGATCGGTGTCTTTCTCAACCTGCTTCAGAGGTTTTCCCGTTTCCTCGGATATCAGTGTGTTTATCCGACTTCGCATTTTTTCGATTTCCCGGGCGTGGATCTCTATCTCAGTTGCTACACCCCGGATTCCCGACAGCGGCTGGTGAATCAAATAGTGTGAGTTGGGAAAGGCGTACCGGTGTTCCTTCTTGCCCGCAAGAAGGATCAGGGCGCCGGCACTTGCCACGAGTCCGATACCCACTACATGAACCTCCGGTTTCACAAACCGGATAGTGTCAAAGATTGCATATCCCGCGTCGGCATCGCCGCCGGGCGAATCAATGAAGACCCGGATAGGTTCATCCCCTTCCTGCTCCAGGATAAGCAGTTGCCGAATAACCCGTTCGGCCAGTTCTTTGTTGATTTCACCTGATATCAAAACGGTCCTGGTCTTGAGCATCTTGTCGAGAAGGGGCGGCTGTTCCGGCTTCTTGCCGTTTTCCTCGTTGTCGTCCTGATATGTCGTTGTCTCTTTCGCCATGAATATCTCCTGTAAAAACTCAACTGTGTTGTTGATTCTTGTCTTTGTTACGAGAATATACTATCAAGACCGGTGGACATGCAAAGGAACACGTTTCGCAGCGGTTTTGCCGTGTTGCTGGGACGACCTTCATCGGGAAAATCAACTCTCGTAAACGCCCTGTGCGGTCATAAGGTATCAATAGTATCCCCGGTTCCGCAAACGACGCGAAACGCCATACGGGGGATAGTCAACCGTCCGGAGGGACAGATAGTCCTCCTGGATACACCCGGACTTCACGGCTCCGACAGAAAACTGAACCTGCGTCTGAAAGGGGTCGTCGAGGAGTCCCTGCCGGAAGCTGATGTCATTCTCTATCTGATTGACTCGTCCCGTACCCCCGGAGAGGAAGAGCTCTTCATTGCCGATATCGTTTCCGCGGCGACGGTGCCCCTCATTATCGTCATCACCAAACTGGACCACCCCGAAGCGGCCCGGGAACGGACAATTACTTTTCTTGAGAGCCGGGATTTATCGGGAAAACCGCTGGTGGAAGTGGCGGGACTATCCGAAGGCGGCAAATCGCCCGCCGGGCTGGCCGAACTGACCAGGACGATACTCTTCCACCTGCCGGAGTCGGAACCGTGGTATCCGGAAGATTACTACACCGAACAGCAACCACAGTTCCGCATTGCGGAGATTGTGCGGGAACAGGCAATCAACCGAACCAGAGAAGAAGTACCCCACGCCATATTCGTTGAAGTGGCAGATATCGAACATAAAGACAACCGCATATGGGCGAGGGTGTTCATTTTTGTGGAACGGATATCGCAGCAGGGAATTCTGGTCGGGAAAAAGGGGTCCATAATTACCGAAATCCGGCGGGACTCCGAAGCGATCCTCGGCGAGATTTTTCCCTCTCCGGTAAAACTGAGCATCCAGGTGAAGGTCAAGCCGAAGTGGCGCCGGGATGACGCCACACTGAAACGACTTATTTACTGAGCGGCGCCCCGGATGCCCCTGTCAGGGTGAGTTCACGGATAGTACCGTCCCCGTTACCCACAAAGATCCGCCGCGGTACAACTGTAAAGAGTCCGTTCTCCAGTACTCCCGGTATGTGGTTAAGCTCCATTTCTAATTCTGCGGCATCGAACGAAGGGGTATCGAAGTGCATATCGAGAATTATGTTACCGTTGTCCGTAACAACGGGTCCCGCCTTCCTCTGAGCCATTCGCAGTACGGGCCGCCCTCCCAGCTTCTTCAGATCGATTTCCACAGGTACCCGGGCGTCTGGGATACACTCCACCGGTACAGGAAAGACCGTTCCAAGATGATCAGACACCTTCCCTTCGTCGACAATGACCAACAGCAGACTCGCCCGGTACTCCACCATCTTTTCCCTGGTAAGGGCGCCACCGCCGCCCTTGATGATATGGAGGGTGTTGCGGTCCACCTCGTCGGCACCGTCTATCACCACCTCCAGAGCGCCAGCGATGTCAGGGTCGTTCATCGTCCGCAGGGGAATACCGTATTTCTGCGCTTCAAGGGTCGATTCAAAACTGGTAGGTACCGCCAAGATATCCTTCAGGGAACCATCGACAATCCGTTCTCCGATTCTGCGGACCGCATGAATCGCCGTTGATCCGGTACCGAGACCGATTTTCATTCCGCTGGTGACGTATTCATCGGCGATAGTGTACCCCAGCCGTTTCTTTATTTCTGCTACGTCCATTTCAGTATTTCTCCAGAATTGCGGTCACCCGTTCGCTGCCGAGAGTCTTGAGAAATCCTCCAAGGCGGGGTCCTTTCTCTTTTCCTACGAGAACGGTGTAGAGAACAGGAAAGAACTCTTTCGGCTCAATCCCCTCTCCCCGGGCAATTTCATAAATATGATTCTGTACGTCTTTCTCGCTCCAGTCTTCCAGACCTTCCCGTATCGCCGCCGCCAGAGCCCGCAACGCCCTGCGCTGGTCATCTTCCACGGCGACGGGCTCCACTGCCGTCGGATCAACCACGGTAAAACGGAAATCCTCCGGAGCAAATTCGCGTATCCAGTTCCATGCACACGCCGCACGCTGCCGGGCCGTCTCAATCTGGTGGTCTTCCAGTTCGTTAAACCCGGGCATCGCCGCAAGGGCGGTTTCCACATCACCATCGTTGATCAGAAGGAGATTGCAGAGGTGACGAAAGGGAATCTGGGCCGGCAACCGTTCCGGCACCTTCCGGACCTGGGACAGTTCATAGATTCGCTTTTCCTTTTCCGCGCGTTTGGCATTGACCTCTTCCTGATCAAAATAGATACGCTCACAGCGATCGTAATCTTCATAGATCTTGATAACGTCCAGATCGAAGGAAATGGCAAACTCACTGTTGGGCCTGGTACCGGCAAAGAGATATCGAAGCACCTCAGGCTGATACACCTCAAGGACGTCCCGCAGGCTGATGACCTCTCCGGTAGAACTGGACATCTTGCCACCCCGCCCCTTGATGCGAATGAAGTCGTACTGAAAGGTGACCGGTGGGTCCCACTGGTATATCTCCCGGGAAACGTGTCTGGCCGTATCAAAACTACCGCCTTCGGAGTGGTGGTCTTTACCGGCGGGTTCGAAGTCCACTTCTTCTTCCTTCCACCGCATTGGCCAGTCTATCCGCCAGGGCAGTTTGGCATATCCCGCTACCCGTATGTCGATCGTGTCGTCCCGGTCGGTCTCCTCGCAGTGGTACGTCAGCTTCCACTCACCGTCCCAGCCGACTATGGTGGTCGTATCACGATTGGTAAACCGGCTGAAGACGCTGACGGGCCACCACTCGTCGGGCAACGGCGAGGTGCGAAACCGGTTTAGTATCTCCCGGATCTCATCCCGCTTCTCCAGGGCGCGGCGAATACCCGGGGCATACCGGGACGACCGGTATTCGTTGGCCTGGTAAATATACTCCGGCTCCACTCCCACCCGCTCAAGCTGCCCTTCCAACTCAACCTCGTTGGCTCGGGCGTAGCTCTCCTCCACCCCGGCAGGGTCAGGAACGAGGGTAATTGGCCACCGCAGGTATTGTTCCCATGCTCCGGCGTCGGGCACTGTGACCGGAACCTTCCGGAAAACATCGTAGTCGTCCCAGGAATACAGAAAACGGACCTTCTTCCCGGCGTCTCGAAGGGCACGCACCACCAAGTCTACAGAAATTATTTCACGGAAATTTCCAACGTGGACGGTACCGGAAGGTGTGATACCGGAAGCGCATGTGTAGTGCTCCTTTTCACCCTTTTCTCGAATGACCTTTGCGGCATTGATATCCGCCCAATGGGTACTGTTGCTCATAGACGAGCAGTATACGCGGGGGACGGGTAAATTTTCAATGTGACCCAGCCGATAGTGGCAGTATGAGATCTCTTGGCTCTACAGGCGCCACCGCGCCGGCACTCGTTTTTTCGTTTCTGGCACTCGTTGCCGGGGTCACTACGGCCCAGGAAGGTCCCGGAAGGGTTGAACCGGTGCGTCGTCCTTCTCTGGTCCCACAGGTGGAAGTTCCGACGGAAAGCGAATCCGGGTACTACACCCGCTACCAGCTTGAGGGAATTGCATCCTGGTACGGAGGGAAGTTTCAGGGGCGCCTGACCGCCAACGGCGAAACCTTCGACACCAATAAACTGACTGCGGCTCACCGGGAGCTGCCGTTCGACACCATTGTTCGCGTTACCAACACACAGAACGGTATGACCGTTGATGTGCGTATCAACGATCGGGGCCCCTTCGTGGACAACCGGGTTATTGACCTGAGCCGCGCGGCGGCGGACGCTATCGGCATTACCAGTGCCGGGGTAGCTCCGGTAACTCTCGAAGTCGTTGATTACCGGCCCGTTTCGACACTGAGGACCATTCAGATTGCTTCCTTCGGTCGCCGTGGCAACGCGGAGGCTCTGGTGGAACGCCTTGGGAGGGAAGGTCTGAAAGCGGAAATAGAAACTGCAGGATCCTCCACAATCCATCGGGTTGTTCTGATTGAGGTGGACGAGTCCGAACTGGACGGTACCCGCAGGCGCCTCGGGGAACTGGGGTACTCAAACGTTCTGGTACGCCGGGAATGATCAGGCGTCCCGCCGAGTCTTGACACGGATCGTCGAAACGGGGCATTCTCCTGGTTCATTGTACAGACCGATACGTCTATTGCCTGACACCTTTGGATTACACCGCGTATCGGTCTGTATTTTTCGGGCCCATAGCTCAGTTGGTTAGAGCAGCGGACTCATAATCCGCGGGTCTTCGGTTCAAGTCCGAATGGGCCCACATCGCAAACGGGCATCGCTCCTGCGGTGCCCGCTTTGTATTCCCTTGTAACAGTTGCACACATACATACAGGAATTTTGAAAGGACTCAGCGTGAAGCGAACATCTCGGTTACTGGTTATCGTTTCGTTTGTCTCGTTTATCGCGCTGGGTTTGCCTGACGGGTCGCTGGGTGTTGCCTGGCCGTCCATGAGTTCCTCTTTCGGAGTTCGTCTGGGAAGCCTCGGAGTTCTTCTGGGAGGCTTTACCGCCGGATATGTTACCACAACGGCGCTCATCGGTGTGCTTATAAGCAGATTCGGCTTCGGTGTCGTTATGACCGCTTCAGCCGCCTTTCTGACTGCAGGAACGGCGGGGATCGTTCTGTTTCCGGCGTGGGGAGCGGCGCTCCTGTGCATGGTCTGCGTCGGTACCGGATCGGGACTTCTGGACGGTGGGCTCAACGCTTACGGTGCAGCTCACTTCAGGCCGCGGGACCTCAACTGGCTTCACGCTTTTTACGGTATCGGTGCCGCCGTGGGCCCAGCAATCATGACTCCTATGATTGTCACCGGTCAGGGTTGGCAGAAGGGATACGTCGTCCTGGCGGTGGTATCGGGCCTGATAACTATCCTGTTCGTAGCGGTGCGGTCGCACTGGAAGAGTACTCCTGCAGAAACGTCCCTTACCGCAAGTACCGGCACGATGGGCCTGATCGGAGCAGGATCGGTGCTTCTCTTCTTTCTCTACACGGGAATGGAGGTGGTTGCCGGGCAGTGGGCATTCACCTATTTCACTATGGACCGAGGTTTCGACGCCGCAGCTGCAGGATCATGGGTCGGCATGTACTGGGCCGCTCTGACGACGGGACGCATTCTATTCGGGTGGATCTCCGAACGACTCCGACCCACACTGATTCTCCGTGGGACCATGGTCACTGCAGGTATCGGCATTGCCCTTCTCCTGCTGCCCGGTGGGCGAAACGTTGCCGGACCGGTCGGTCTGGGACTTCTCGGCTTTTCTTTGGCGCCGATGTTTCCCCTGCTCATCGGGGAAACACCCCGACGGATAGGAACGGCCCGGGCGAACCATCTGATCGGTTTTCAGATAGCCGCCGCAAATATCGGAGCGGTAACTCTCGTTTCTCTGGTAGGGATTGGCATTGAACACATTGGCCTTGGAGTTGTTCCCTGGGCGCTGGCGGCGTCATTTGTCCTCTTTGTCGCCCTCCACGAAGCCCTTCTTGCCGTCAGCTCTCCTCAAAACGTCGAAGGAGACGTCTGACTTCTTCAACGCCGTCAATGGAATACCGGGCCGATGTCGTTCCTATACCAACCTTGATGGAGACGTCCTCTTCTTTCAATGCCTGGAACATATACTCATCGGTAGCATCATCACCTATGGCGATGACGAGATCCCACTCCTGTTGTCCGGCAAAATGGTGCACAATTCGACCCTTGTGGATGTGGGTCGGTTTTATTTCAAGAACCCTATTACCGTCCAGTACCGACAGATCGAGATTGGTCGTCAAGCCAATGAGTGTTTCCCGGAGTTCAGCAAGACGTACCGACGCCAGCTCCGGTTCACTGTTCCGGTAATGCCACGCCAGGGAAAAATCTTTCTCTTCCATTTTTGAGCCGGGTGTACGATCTACCATCTGTTCAATTATTGGTGCGATCGTAGCTTTCCACGACGGTGCGAGTTCCTCTGCTGCTTTCCACTCTGCTTCGGGGTCGCGAATCCACGCGCCGTGTCCCGCCCCGAGGCCAAAATTGAAACTGCCGAACCACTCGTCCAGGTTAGGACGGTCTCTCCCACTGGAAATAACTACCTGTACACCCTTCTTCTCTTTCAAAGCGGTGAGCTGGTTCAACAGTTCCGCGTCGGGCTTTGCCTGTTCCGGTTGCCGGAAAAATCGCTGAAGAGTGCCGTCGTAATCGAGAATCAATAGCTTTCGTTGCGCCCGCTGCCAACGCTTCACGAGACTGTCCTCCTGGGGGCGTTTGAGCGGATGAGCTCGAAATGTGCTTTGAAGCTCATGAGTTTCCGAAAGTTTGTCCAGAAACTGACTTGCCCAATGCTGCACGGTCAACCGCTTCATACGATTTCGCATGGGCCCGATGTGGCGCTCCTGCTCTTCCGGGCTCTGGGAGAGCGTTTCATATATTGCGTCGGCAATACCGTCAATATCGCTGGGATTCACCTGAGTCGCTTCACTGAGTTCACGGGCAGCTCCAGCGGTTTCACTGATAACCAGACCGCCACGATTGTCGGTACACGCCGCCAGATACTCTTTGGCGATAAGATTCATGCCGTCCCGCAAAGGTGTGACCAGGAGAAGATCTGCCCGGCGATAGAGGGCACTCAGTTCTCCAAAGTCCGCAGTCTGATACTGGTAATGAATAGGCATCCAGTTGAATGTGCTGAATCGACCGTTGATGTCACTTACCAGCTCATCAATTTCCCGTTTCAGTTCCATGTACCGCGGCACAGACTCTCGCGACGGCGCGACAATCATGAAGAGAACCACTTCCTCCAGAAGTTCCGGATAGCGTTCCAGGAGTCGTCCGAAAGCTCTCAGCCGAGTCGGGATTCCTTTGCTGTAGTCCAGGCGATCAACAGAGAGAACGAGCTTCTGCCGGACATACTGTTCTTTCAGTGTTGACAGAATCTCCTGAACCGCGGGAAGGGAGTCAGCCTGTACAAAACGGTCCCAGTCAATTCCCATAGGAAAGACGTCCACTTTGACCGCGCGGTTGCTGGTCTGAATGACCCCCATGGCGTGATCGTGACTCAAGACGCGGCGAACACTTGAGAGAAAGTGCCGGGCGTAATCGTAGGTGTGAAATCCAATCAGGTCCGCTCCAAGAAGGCCTTTCAGAATATCCTCCCGCCACGGAAGGAGGCGGAAAACCTCGTAGGAAGGGAACGGTATGTGCAGAAAAAACCCGACCTGGACGTCGGGAAATTCTTCTCTGATCATTTCCGGCAGGAGCATAAGCTGGTAGTCGTGCACCCATATGCGAGCCCCCGGACGCAGTTCCGGCTTCAGAATTTCAAAGAAACGACGGTTAATTGTCCGATACGTCTCCCACGTCCGGCGGTCGTACTCAGCGTACGTCGGGAAGTAGTGAAAGAGCGGCCAGATAGTGTCATTGCAGAACCTTGAGTAATACAGTTCCAGTTCATGAGCCGTGATCGACACGGCCACCGCACCATGATCATTCCGGAGGGTTTTTCTGATCGATTCCGCTTCTGCGGTGGAGAGCTCATCTTCTGGAAGTCCGCTCCACCCCACCCACAGAGTCTCTTCCCCGTCAGTTGTAGACACGGAACTGAGGCCGGTGGCAAGGCCACCGACACTGGGGACATATTGGAGACCGGAGTCTGTCCGGTCTACCCTGACGGCAAGTCTATTGGATACAAATACGGTCTGTTTCATACAGCTCTAAATATTATCAGATAAAACTGTCTTCGGAAAGGGGGTAAGAGGCGGCGGTTCCGCCCCGTTTCCCCATGGCGCTCTTCTACCAGAGGTGGTGAACGTTCCGCCTGATCATAGTGTCGTACACTTCATTGACCTTCCGGTGCACATCGGGCTGCAACGGCGAAAGATCGGATACCGCCAGATTGGACTGGACCTGTTCCACCCGGGATGCACCGGGAATTACCGTTGAGACGGCGGGGTGATCGAGAATCCACCGGATTGCAGCCTGGGCGGGAGAGATACCTTCGGGCAGAACCCGCCGCAGCTCTTCAACCGCATCCAGACCCTGCTCATAGGGAACACCACTGAACGTTTCCCCCCGGTCAAAAGCCTCACCGTTCCGGTTGAAATTTCGGTGATCGTCGGAATTGAAGGTGGTAGTCCGGGTGAATTTTCCACTGAGCAGACCGCTGGCCAGGGGCACCCTGACGATGATTCCTACGCCCGCTTCAACGGCGCGGACAAAAAAGTCTTCCCGTGGGCGCATGCGAAACATATTGAAAATAATCTGTACCGTCCGGACGTTCGGATAGAGTATCGCCTTCTGTGCCTCCTCTACCTTCTCGACGGAAACACCGAGATGGGCAATCTTTCCCTCTTCCCGCAGCCTGTCAAACAGTTCAAATATTTCCGGTCGGTAGTATACCTCCGTTGGCGGGCAATGAAGCTGAATCAGGTCCAGCCGATCCAGACCGCTGTTTTTCAGGCTGTCCTCCACATATTTCCGCAGCACCTCGGGCGTGTACCCTTCCGATACGTGAGGGTTTATCTGACGACCGCATTTGGTTGCCACCGCAATCTCGTCCCGTCGCTTTCGGACGACGCGACCGACGGCCGCCTCACTGAGGCCGTCACTGTAGACATCGGCGGTATCTATGAAATTTACACCCCCGTCAATAGCTGCGTTTATAATTGCTTCGGCCTGAGTGTCGTCGAATTCCTGACGCCATCCTCCACCAACCTGCCATGTGCCCAGCGCCACTTCAGAGACTTTCAGTCCCGTTGTTCCGAATGTTCTGTAATTCATGCAAATCAGCCTATGTCCCGCATCGCATCTCGTCAACGGCGTTCAAGCCTGTAGAGTGCCCCCGATGGACGGCTCGCATCGGTCAGGACGTAAACTGATCCATCCGGAGCAACCCGAACGTCACGGAAACGGCCAAACCCACTGAAGAGCACCTCCTGCCCCACAGGCCGACCGGAACTGTCAAGATCTACCCGTCGGAGGTGCTGGCCCGCCAGAGCACCCACAAGAATGTCGCCGCGCCACTCTGGAAAATCCACCGACTGTACGAACGCCATACCCGACGGCGCAATTGACGGCGTCCAGTGAAGCAGGGGGTCAACGAATCCCGGTCGCGATGTATCGTCGGTGATCTGTCTGCCGCTGTACGCCACGCCGTAGGTTACCAGTGGCCACCCGTAGTTTTCGCCGGAGCGAAGTATGTTGATTTCGTCGCCTCCCCGCGGACCGTGCTCGTGCAGCCAGATTTCACCCGTCTCGGGATGGAGAGCTATTCCCTGGGAGTTTCTGTGTCCCCAGGTATACACGCCGGGAGCGGGAGTAACGGACCGGCCCGTCGGTGGCAGTATGAGCGTGTCCGGATTGTCCTGCGGAACGGAACCGTCCGGGTTGATTCGGACTACGCTGCCCTGGTGGTTTGCGGGGTCCTGGGCGTGGTCCTGTTGTCCCCGGTCTCCGATAGAGATGTACAGATGACCGTCCCGGTCAAACGCGAGGCGGCTGCCGAAATGGCGCCCTCCGGAAACGCTTCGATTCAACCGGAAGAGCTCCTGCCGATCAGCCAGAGTGGCAGCCATTCCGTCTACGGTCAGGCGGCCCCGTCCTACGGCGGTAGCCGCACCACCGCGAGTCGGAGAGGCGTAGGAAAAGTAGACCAGACTGTCCCGGTCAAATTCAGGAGAGAGGATGACATCAAGAAGACCACCCTGGCCGGTTGTGTAGAGGTCCGGCAGACCATGAACCTGCAGGATCCGGCGGGTGCGTTCGGCCGTCACCAGCCACAGCGTACCCGACCGTTCAGAAATGAGCAGGCCTCCATCGGGCAGGGGAGCGACCGCCCAGGGATGGTCCAGTCCCGTTACCACTTCCCGAAGCACCAGGGTCCCCACAGAGCCGGTATCCTCCGCTGCAATTTCGTTGGACAGCCTCTGTCCCGATGCGACGGTGATCACAGCCAGGAACAGAGCAGCCGTAAATGTGTGCAGTTTCATATGTCACCTCCCTGAAGGAAGGTACAAAAAACTAACTGCGGCGGGAAATCTGAACGAAACCGAGAGCCCCAAGAACGATGACCGCGCCGAAGAGCGTACGCCCGCCTGGTATTTCTCCGAACAGAAATGCCGCCAGAATTGAGGCAAATACGGGTTCCAGGAGGATAGCCAGAGAAACGTCCGGAGCCGAAACAAACTTGAGAGCCCAGTTCAGCAGGCTGTGGCCAAGAATAGTACAAAAAACTGCCAGGGCGGCAAAAACGGCAAACTCGTTGACCGGATACGGCGCCAGGGGCCGCTGAAAAACGACGGAAATTGCAATCAGAACTATCGCCGCGATGAGGTGTACCAGAAAGTTGTACCAACCGGCGGTAAGAAATCTCCGTATGTAACTGCCGATAACGATGTATCCGGCCACAGCAACGGCGCCGGCAACGGCGAGCAGGTCCCCGGCCAGTGTAGGTTGTATTCCCCGGACGCTGCCGCCGGCGGCAAGGAGAACTGCCCCGGCGAGGGCGGCAACGGTACCGACGAGCCGTTTTCGCTGGAGGGCATGCCCGAAAAACAGAGCCGAACCCAACAGCACAATTATCGGATGAATGGTAACCAGAACGGTAGAGTGAACGACGCTGGTCATGGAAAGAGAGGTGATCCACGTCGCAAAATGCAACGCAAGGAACACCCCCGCGGCGATCACCAGAAGCAAGGTCCGGCGGCTAACCCGTGGCCGTGCCGACCCCGCCAGGGGAACCGCCGACAGGATTGCTGCGGCGATGATCATTCTCCACGATGCAATGACGAGTGACGGGGCATTACTCAAACGGACCAGAATGGACGAGAGAGATGTAAAGGCAACGGCAACAAAGACAATGCTGTGAGCGTATCGGGCCATTGCCTATTCCGCCACGCACACCCGGTCACGACCGGTACGCTTCGCTCTGTACAGCGCTGTGTCGGCAGCGTTCAGCAGGTGCGAAAGCTGGTCTTCCGCATCGGACCGTTCCATTGTGGCAACACCGATACTGACGGTAACCGGTCGGTCCACACCGTCCACACCGGTATTCCGGACGATCTCGCAGATGCGTTCCGCCACCAGGCGCCCCTCTTCCACCCCGGCGTTCGGCAGAAAGGCACAGAACTCCTCGCCACCGTAGCGACACAGAATGTCCTGTTCTCTCAGGTGAACCCGGAATGTCTCTGAAATTCTTCGGATCGCCTCATCACCGACAATGTGTCCGAAATCGTCATTAATGGACTTGAAATAGTCGATATCCAGGATGATCGCCGTATGAATGGTCCCGGGACTAACCGAACTCAATTTCTCCTCGGCCCATTCGAAAAAGGCTCGTCGGGTAGGCAGGTTGCTGAGCTGATCTATTGTTGCCAACCGCGTCATTTCCTCGTACATACGGGCATTTACCATAGCAAGGGACATATAGTCCGATATTGCCGTTGTAAAGCGGATCTCCCGTTCGTGAAAGGGCTGTCCCCGGCGGCGGGACAACGCAATGACTCCGAGAACATCTTCACGCAGAACCAGAGGAACGAGAAGCCAGAAGGTATCCGCTCTCATTGGTTCACGAATGATATTGGGCGATCGCCGCCGAAGGACCTCATGGAGAGCTTCCATACCCCAGGATGTCTGCATAAACGGGTTGTCATCGGGGCCCTCCAGCACCTTCAGCTCTCTGTCCTCCCGTTCGAAAATGATTATCTCGTTCAGAGGAACAACGTCGCCGATATGGGCCCCTACCTCGCGGGCCGCGTCACCGCGACTCAGAACGGACGTAATGACCGCGCCGGCGGTTCGAAGCGCCTCCGCTTCCTTCGCCTCTTCTTCCGCACGGGTCCGGGCGGCCCGCAGATCTTCTTCCAGGCGCTGTATCCGCGTGACATCATAATCCAGACCGACATACCGAAGAGGCTTTCCATCTTCGTCGCAGGATTCGACGATACCGGTAGACATGACCCAGTGCCAGTGTCCGTCTACATCCCGCACGCGATACCGTTGCGTTTCCGTCTGCCCGCTGTTACCGGTTGCGTCTTCCAGGAAGCTGGCTACCCTCGGACGATCTTCAGGATGGATGTGGTCCAACCATCTGCCGTCAAGCATTTCCGGCAGGGTATGCCCATACTCAATCCAGTGCTTGTTGGGGAAACTCTTCTCCGGTTCGGCAAAGTCCTTTACAAAGATTCCCAACCACGAGAGAACACTGCGTTTAAGAGTGACCGTATCATCCGTTTCCGGATCATTATGAAGTTCTTCAAGATTGTGGACGGCTTCCGTATCGGGACCATTCCCGGTCATGTCAAAACATCCGCTAGCGGCAGGTCTCCCATAAAGCTCATCGCCTGGACGCAATGCTCAAACAACCTCATACACTGCCGGGCATCATCCCGGGCGCGGTGCGCTGTATTGGCGGGAATTCCAAGCATTTCCACCAGGTTCTGGAGGGAGTAGCTTTTCTTGCCGGGGAATGCCTTCTGCGCAAGGGTCTGTGTATCAATAATCAGATTTTCCACCGTAGGAAGACCACTGCGCTGCAATTCCGCCCGAAGAAACCCGGTGTCGAACTCCGCGTTATGAGCAACCAGGATAGAATCCCCGACGAAATGCATGAATCGTGGCAACACCTGTTCTACCGGCGGCTGTGCCGCAACCATAGCGTCGGTTATACCGCTTACCCGTGCCGCGTCGGCGTGTATGGCCATACCCGGGTTGGCCAGTTCTCCAAACTCCGCAAGCTCTCGGCCTACAGTAAATCTGACGGCACCGAATTCAACCACTCTGTCTATGGCAGGGTGAAGGCCGGTAGTTTCGAAATCGAAAGCGATGAAAGTGAACTCCCCTACTCCCCTGGTTGTATCAACCGTCACAGAGCCCCGCCTTTCTCGGCGTCTGCAATTATTTTTTTTACATCCTTCTCGATAGCAGCAATCTTTTGAAGAACTTCGTTCCGGGCGGACTTCAATTCAATTCCCGGGGCGGAATGACAACTGGAGTAGAATTTGATCTTCGGCTCAGTACCGGAGGGGCGGACGCTGACCTTTGAGCCGTCGGCCAGGAAAAACTGAAGAACGTTGGACGACGGCCAACCGGGACCGCGTTCGGTTTTCACCCCTCCGGTCCCGCTGTCGAGATATGTGATGGTATCGTTCTTGATATCGAAGATCTTTTCTACCGACGCACCACCTATCGTGGCCGGAGGAGATGTTCGAAGATCTTTCATCACGCCCGCCATAATTTCCTTTCCCGTCTGACCCTCGAAATACTTGGAAATAGTCTGTTCTTCCCAGTAACCGAATTGCTCCCAGAGCTGCTCCAGACGTTGCAGGACACTCAGCCCCTTGCTTCTCCAATGGAGAGCCATTTCAATTGTCAGCATGGTTGCGGTGATACTGTCCTTGTCACGGACCTCGGTACCGATGAGATAGCCATAGCTTTCCTCATCACCCATGACAAACTCCGGCGATCCTGGGGTTTCTTCCAGTTTCCGCATAATGGAAGCGATGTGTTTAAAGCCGGTCAGGGTCTGATAAACCGTTGCACCGTAGTACTCCGCAACGGCATTCTGCATTTCCGTGGTTACGATAGTCGTGACAAATGCCGGCTTTTTCGGCAGGGTTCCCAACGCTTTCCTCTGTCCCAGGATATAGTCTGCCAGCAAAACCCCGAGCTGATTACCCGTTACAAGCTGCATATCGTCACCCACGGGGACGGCAATACCGAGCCGGTCTGCGTCAGGATCGGTACCAATGACGATATCGGCTTTCTCTTTTCGCCCGAGGTCTACCGCCATTTTCATAGCGCTGGCCTCTTCCGGATTAGGAAACTTCACCGTGGGAAACTCACCGTCAGGCTCCCGTTGCTCCGGTACGGTGATGACGTTCACCCCCAGCTGTTTCAGAACCGGCTCAACCATGATAGCCCCCGTTCCGTGAAGGGGTGTATACACTGCCGTCACCTCGGATCCTTTCTCTTTGAGAAGCTCCGGTTGCACCGACTGGCGTTTTACCATCGCGATAAATTTTTCATCAATTTCCGTGTCAATGTACTTCAGGAGCCCCTGATCCAGGGCCTCTTTTTCCGTCATGACGTTGATATCTTCCGGCTTTACGGCCATGACCGCGTCGATAATGGCTTCATCATGGGGAGCTACCACCTGGGCTCCATCACCCCAGTAGACCTTGTAGCCGTTGTACTGCGGCGGGTTGTGGCTGGCGGTTACCATCACACCTACCGACGCGTCCAGCTCCCGCACGGCAAAGGACAGTTCCGGTGTCGGCCGTAAGCCGGAAAAGAGATACGTCTTTATACCGTTGGCGGCAAAGACCAGCGCCGCCGAGAGGGAAAACTCCGGGGAGTACCTTCTGCTGTCATAGGAGATAACCGCCGCCCGAGATCCGTCGGCCCGGGTCATCCCTTCCCGATTGATATACTGGGCGAGTCCCGTGGTTGCCCGGGCGATGACGAAGGGATTCATCCTGTTGAAGCCACCACCGATAACACCCCGGAGTCCCCCGGTGCCGAACTCAAGGTCTGTGTAGAATCGATCTGCCAGCTCGTCCCAATCACCTTTTTCCAGAAGGCTCCGGACTTCGTCGGCGAAAGTTCTGTCCTTTTCTGCGGCGATATACCCCTCTGCAGCTTGTATAATTTCCTGCTGATTCATGTTATTTCTCCTTTTACATCAAGTCCTACTACTTTTCTTAACTGATCGACACTATAGCATAGATGGGCGGGCCGTGCAGCTTTGATAGCCTCAACATCACGATATCCCCATGCAACCCCCACAGGAATGCAACCGGCGTTTCGGGCCGTTTCGATATCCACCTCGGAATCTCCAACAAACCAGCAGCGTTCAGATGTACGGCCTGCCTGCGAAAGAATCTGCAGTGCACCGGCGGGATCGGGCTTTCGAGGAACGTCGTCACGCTGACCAAGAACGGCCGCAAAGGAAATGTCCGGGAACATTGCGTCTATGACTGCCACAGCTATGGCGTGCGGCTTGTTGGTGTGAACGAAAAGGGTCACTCCTGTTTTCGCCAGATCCCGGAGGAGCTCAGGAATCCCCGGATACGCCACCGTATCCCGTACCGGGTCGTTATGGAGAAACACCTTGAAATCTTCGGCAACAGCCTGCACGATCTTCGGGTCTTGCGCGTCGTCCTGCGGAAGTGAGCGGCGTACCGTTTCGGTAAGACCCCATCCTACCCGCAGTCTGTAGGCATCCACCGCAGAGATGCCATATCCCCAGGAATCCAGCACCGCATTCATCGCCCGGGCGATATCCCCAATAGTGTCAAGAATTGTCCCGTCAAGATCAAATATGATCGAATAGTTACCGGCCGACTTGTCGCTATGCACCAGATAACGGTACCGTCTTGTCCCGGGGAAGGTCAATTGCGAAAAGGTGAAGCAGCATTTTTCCAGTATTATGAAAACCTCTTCGGCCCACGGTGGCTACCCTTGAAAGCGTCTATAGAACGTCCGTCCGTCCATCTGGAATTCCGGGATTCGCTGACCAGACCGTACTATCTTGACCCCGCGTCGGTTGCGGTAGCTTCTCTGCTGCCTCTGCGGGTGCACCGGATTGACGATGAACCAACCGAGGTTGTAGACCTCTGCGCCGCCCCCGGTGGAAAGTCTCTTGTCCTGGCAATGCGTTTGAGCCGTCTGTATTACGGGTTGAACCAACGGCGGTCCGGGGCCGGCCCCGGCCAGTCCGCCGACCCCGGACCGTCCGCCGGACCCGGCCAGTCCGCCGACCCTGGACCGCCCGCCGGACCCGGCCAGTCCGCCGACTCGGACCCCGGTATGCCCGTCGAACCCTTCCGCCTGGTGGCAAATGAGAAATCGTCATCCCGAAGACGCCGCCTGGTGCGAGTTCTGGATACCCACCTGCCGAAGGCGCTGAGGTCCAGCGTATCTGTGTACGGCCACGACGCTACCCGGTGGGGTGTGCATCGGCCCGCCTCTGCGGCGGCTGTTCTGGCGGATGTTCCCTGTTCAACCGAAGGCCACGTTCTGCAAAATCCGTTGGAACTCTCGCGGTGGAGCCCTTCCCGTATACGTCGCAATGTCCTGCTACAGCACGCGATTCTTGCCGCCGCCATAGACACTGTCAAACCGGGTGGACACGTTCTGTACTCGACCTGTGCCCTTACGCCGGAAGAAAACGATGATGTCGTCTCCTGGGCTTTGGCACGACGAGCGGGATTGATGGAAGTTGTACTACCGGGAAACCTTCCAACCTACTCCTTTCCGGAAGACGAGGTTCCGACCGATCTCCGACAATCAGCCGTGTCCGTTCTTGTCGCGGCGGAACGCACCGGCCACGGTCTGCAAATACTTCCCGACCGCGCCGCCGGCGCCGGCCCTATGTATGTTGCCCTCCTGAGATGTATAAACATTCCTGTTTCGTGAAGCAATATAGCTCCTGAGTGTGTAGGGAGAT
>CAZCAE010000007.1:0-99942 GCA_964496635.1 uncultured Spirochaeta sp. | reverse complement strand
TTTGTGGCGTGGTATCGCCGGTACCACCGTTTATAGAAAGGAACCATATGCACGAAACAGTACGACAGATGATACGGGCGGTACTGGCCGCCGGCAGTGAGGTTATGGATGTCTACAGCGGCGAGATTACTGTGGAACACAAGGATGACAGAAGCCCTCTTACCGAGGCGGACCGGCGCAGCCACCACACCATTGAAACGATGCTGAGGGCGGCAATGAACTCCGGGAGAATCGATAGAGTGCCTATCCTGAGCGAGGAGGGGGCCACCATTCCCTATCCGGAGCGGGCGGGATGGAAGCGGTACTTTCTTATCGACCCGCTGGACGGAACGAAGGAGTTCATCAAGCGGAACGGCGAGTTCACCGTCAATATCGCCCTGATGGAACGGGACGGGGATGCATCGGCAGAGTCTGTCTGGAAACCTGTAGCCGGTGTGGTCTACGCACCGGACCTGGGGGAGCTTTTTGCGGGCAGCACCGAGGGCGCCTGGTGGTGGGGCGATGTCCGGGGCCTTACCGTTCCGGACATTTCCGACGGTGAAATTTTGCCCCGGGCGGCCCTGACCGGTGGTGAAGGCGCTCGGCCCTACACCGTCGTTGCCAGCCGCAGTCACATGTCGCCGGAGACGGAGGAGTTTGTTGAGGCGCGCAGGATGGAGCACCCCGACCTGGATCTGATATCCGCAGGGAGCTCGTTGAAGTTGTGCCGGGTGGCCGACGGCAGCGCCGACGAGTACCCCCGGTTTGCGCCGACCATGGAGTGGGACACCGCCGCCGGCGACGCGGTGGCCCGTGCTGCCGGCTGTGAAGTGTTGATCTGGAGCGCTGATTCCAGAGGCGCCGGCGGCGCCAGCCCGGGTACGACCACCCCTGGCCCCCGCGGCCCGGTACGCTACAACAAGGAAGACCTCCTGAACCCCTGGTTCCTGGTGCGACGCGTTCCCTGACCGCCTGCCAAAGACGCGCTTGCGCCGACCGGTCCGAGGGGTGCGGCGTCCCATAGCACTGGTGTTCAATTTTCGATAAAATATGGAGTTATTATGACTGCGTCTGTACGACATACCATGAACACGCTGGATCAGCTGGAAAGCGAAGCGATTTACGTGATCCGCGAGGTGGCGGCTCAATTTGAGCGGCCGGTGATGCTCTTTTCCGGGGGAAAAGACTCGATTCTGATGAGCTATCTTGCCTTCAAGGCGTTTTATCCCGGGAAGATTCCCTTTCCCTTGATGCACATTGACACGGGCCACAACTTTGACGAGACGCTGGAATTTCGCGACTGGTGGATGGGCGAAATTGGCGCCAACATCATCGTCCGGACGGTGGAGGAGTCCATCAGGAAGGGGCGGGTCAAGGAAGAAGAGGGGCCAAACCCCAGCCGGAACGGTCTGCAGACGGTAACGTTGCTGGACGCCCTGGCGGAGTTCAAGTTCAACTGTGCCATGGGTGGTGCCCGCAGAGACGAGGAAAAGGCGCGCGCCAAGGAGCGCTTTTTCAGTTTTCGTGACCGTTTTGGCCAGTGGGACCCCAAGAACCAGCGGCCGGAGCTGTGGAATATCTTTAACGGTCTGCACCGTCCCGGTGAACATCTGCGGGCCTTTCCTATTTCCAACTGGACGGAGCTGGACGTGTGGCAGTACATAGAGCGGGAAGAGGTGCCCATGCCCAGTCTCTACTACACTCATGAACGTGAGGTGGTGGAGCGGGACGGGGTCATTCTGGCGCTGGGGACCTACAACCAGCCGATGGACGGTGAGAAGGTTCAGAAGATAGAGGTGCGGTTTCGCACTATCGGCGACATGACCTGTACCGGCGCCACCGTCAGCAGCGCCCACAGCATTCATGACATTGTCAATGAGGTTGCCGCCACCCGGGTGACCGAGCGCGGCGGCCGCGCCGACGACAAGCGCAGTGAAGCTGCCATGGAAGACCGAAAGAAGCAGGGGTATTTCTGATGAGCACCAAGCAAAACCGCGGCGCGGCCGCCGGCAGCGCCACCACAATTGTACAGGATCGTGACCTCCTGCGCTTTACCACCGCCGGAAGCGTGGACGACGGCAAGAGCACACTCATAGGACGGATGCTCTTTGACTCCAAACAGATTTTCCAGGATCAGATGGACCAGCTGGAGAGTGCCAGCAAGCTCCGGGGCGAGGAGAACGTCAACCTTGCCCTGTTGACGGACGGCCTCAGGAGTGAGCGGGAGCAGGGTATCACCATTGACGTGGCATACCGCTACTTTACCACTCCCCGGCGGAAGTTCATCATCGCCGACACGCCCGGTCACGAGCAGTACACCCGGAACATGGTTACCGGCGCCTCTACGGCGGACCTGGCTATTGTTCTGATAGATGCCCGCAACGGCGTTCTTACCCAGAGCAAGCGCCACGGCATTATTGCGTCGCTTTTGGGGATTCCCCACGTGGTGGTGGCCATCAACAAGATGGACCTGGTGGACTACTCGCAGGAGCGGTATGAGGAAATCCGCCTGGAGTACCAGGATTTTGCCAGGAAGCTTTCCATCAATGACATTGAGTTTATCCCTGTCAGCGCTCTGGTGGGTGACAACGTGGTGGACAAGAGTGATCGGATGCCCTGGTACGAAGGGCCGCCGCTTTTACAGTTTCTTGAGACGGTAACCATTTCCGGAGACCGCAACCTGGTGGACTTCCGTTTTCCCGTGCAGTACGTGGTGCGGCCCCACCAGGATTTTCGCGGCTTTTCCGGCCGCATTGCCAGCGGCAGCGTCCGGGTTGGCGAGGAGATTGTGGTGCTGCCCGGCCGTCAGCGCAGCAGGGTGAAGGGTATTCACTTCTTCAGGGATGAGCTGGAAGAGGCGGCTGCCGGACAGAGTGTCATTCTGACTCTGGAAGACGAGATAGACATAAGCCGGGGTGACATGATTGTCCGGAGTCATAATATTCCTGAGGTTGCCACGGAGTTTGACGCGGTTCTCACGTGGATGGACGAGCAGCACAATCTGGACCTGGGCACGCAGTACATTCTGCAGCACACCTCCCGTACTACCAAGGCATTTGTGGACGACCTGGTCTACCGCATAGATGTGAACACCTTGCACCGGGAAGACGCGGATACCCTGCGGCTCAACGAGATTGGCCGTGTGAAGTTGACCAGCGCCAACCCCATCTTCTTTGACCCCTACGACCGCAACCGGAACACCGGCGGGTTTGTTCTTATCGATCCTCACGACTTTCGGACCGTTGGTGCCGGTATGATTCGCCATTCCAGCGCCGGAACCATGGAAGAACTGCGGAAGGAGCAGCGCCGGGAGCGGTTGGCCGTGGCGAAGGCCGGAGCGGCCGGCGCACCCGGCGCGGCCGGCGGCGCGGCGCCTGGTAGCCCGGGCGGCAGGGGGGGCGCCGCGGCGCCGGCATCGGCCAACATCTTCTGGGACCCCGGATATGTGGGGCTGGAAGACCGGGTACGCCGGAACGGTCACGAACCGAAGGTTATCTGGTTTACCGGCATTTCCGGCAGCGGCAAGAGCACCATTGCCAAGGAGCTGGAAAAGAAGCTCTTTGACGCAGGGAAGAGCGTCGTCCGGCTGGATGGCGACAACGTCCGGCACGGCCTCAACGCCGACCTGGCTTTCAGCAGGGAAGACCGGCGGGATAATATCCGCAGGGTGGGTCATCTGGCCCGGCAGCTGTATGACTTTGGCCACGTTGTGCTGTGTACATTTGTGAGCCCTTACGAGGAAGACCGAAACGGGGTGCGCGCGCTTTTTCCGCACGGAGACTTTGTCGAGGTTTTTGTGCAGGTTGATCTGGCGGAGGCGCGCCGCCGCGACCCCAAGGGGCTGTACCAGAAAGTTGACAACGGCGAGATAAGCGGCTTTACCGGTGTGGACGCGCCGTATGAGGAACCCGGTGCGGCGGAGATGGTCATTGACAGCGGGAAGGTCAGTGTCGATCAGGCGGTGGAAATGCTGGTGAAGGTGGTGGGGTGAAATGGTGTTGAACAGGCTTGGATGCCGACGGGGGACCGTTTTTTTTGCGCTGATTCTCGTACTCGCTGTCGCACCGTCCGTTATGGCACTTGAACCCGCGGAGCTCGGTATGGGTGTTGGTTTTGGGGGAGCCGCATCCAGCGACAGGAATGTTCCTCTCTGGCTCCACGCAAACCGGGATGGTCTTATTCTGGACGAACAATATCAAAGCTACCTATCTGCAGACGTGTCATATCGGCAGGTTTATACACCTTTCTGGCGGGGTGAGGCTTTTCTTGAAGTTCAGCGTACTATGTCCAGCGGCGAGGATATGGCACTGCGGTTGCCGGTTGCGTACGGTGCTGTGTTTGGTGGCCCCTTTGTAGTGCACGTGGGACGGTACCCTCTGATGATCGGTGACGTGTCCATTCCCGAGTTGAGTTCCGGCTCCTTTTCCGTCAGTAACAACGCCATTCCGATTCCCCGTATTACCGGCCGTACCGACGGGTATGTACCCGTTCCGGGGCTGGACGGTGTGGTGCAGACCAAATTCGGCCTCTCGCACGGGTGGTTTGAAGAGGACCGCTCAACCGCAAACGCCCTGCTTCACGAGAAATGGCTCTATGCGAAGCTTCAGCATGAAGACAAGATGTCCGTGTGGGGCGGGTTAGTGCATCAAGTGATGTGGGGGGGAGAGAACGCGAGCGGATCGGCATTGGCCGTGACACCCGATAATTATTTTCGTATATTCACCGGCCGCAGCGGGGGAAATGATGCTTCTGTCAGCGATCAGATGAACTCAGTTGGTAATTCTCTTGGTATCTGGGACTTCGGGTTTTCCGCCGATGTACAGAAAGCCACGCTCAACGCATACTACCAGCACTATTTTGAGCTCGCAAGCAGCATGCGGGTTTGGTCCAACGGTATCGACGGGCTTCATGGGGTTACCTTAGAAGTACCACATCCATATCCTGTGCTGCCTGGGAAATTTCTCTTTGAACGGATTCTGACGGATTACCAAGGAGGCCATTTGCACGATGCAGAAGGGTATCTCCTTTTTGGCCGACAATCCTATTTTCGGAACAGCGCCTATCGGTCAGGTTGGACACACCTCGGTCAAATGGTCGGAACGCCGTTGGTAGTTACAACCGGTGTTGGTGAGGATCGTCGTATTGCAAGCAATCGGATAAAGGCGAATCACTTTGGTCTTTCGGGTCTGTTTGACGAGAACTTGAGATATCGCCTGTTGTACACGATGACGAGACACCATTTCCCGTCCTATTCGGAGGTTCAGTTGTATGAGGAGGGAACCTATTGGCAATACGATGGTCTGTTTGAAGTGTCCTTCGGTCAATTTCCCGGTTTTGATTCAGTGGAGTTCTCACTTGGGGTAGTGATGACCACCGGTGATCTATTTGACACTACTTTCGGTGGCGTGCTTGCGACTCGTATCGGTTTGCACTGAGTTACCCGTTTTCTATTGTATTTCCCGTAGCCCGGGCCATCATTGAAAAATCGTTTCTGTCACGAGTTCTGCATCAGGGTGCCAACATCGGGAGCAAATTCCTGACCAAAAGCTCGCCAAAGAGTTGCTGCCCCTCGCGATTGAGATGATCTGGATTACGGAACAACGCCGGCCGTCCCGAAAACGCGGCCCGGAAGTCAAGTACCGGATATCCAAAATCGTTAAAAACCTCCCAGGAAAGGTTTTGAACAGCAGAGGCGTGTTCCAGGTACTCCTCCGTCAGTGGATACTGAATCCCGACTACACCGATTCCCTTGGATTCAGCGTACTCCACCAATTGTGTCAGGTCTTGAATGGAATCTTCGGAAGTCCCCGATTGGTAATGATTCTCAAATCTCTGTTGACCCCACAGAGAGCGTCGACGGTGGCCCATTGAAACCCAGTCCGGCTGGAGCGGTTTATTCGGACGAATCGCACCGGACAGGTATTTCCGCAGAAACAGGCCATGAGCAGACGAAGTAACGGGAAGGTAGGGCTCGATATACTTTTTCCTCCAGAAAATTCCGCGACGCATATCGAGAATCTCCAGCGCATCCTTTGTGGTAGCAAGCAACACCGATCGGTCACGGTTATTCGAAACCTCTCGATGTCCGCGTGTAAGATGTCCGTCCGCACTCAAGAGGATTGTGGTGATCGGTGTATCGTTACGTAAAAGCCAACGTAGCTTAACGTGCATGTCGGCATAGTTGTCCGAGCCTTCGCCCAGGTTTATGATGTTCAGGCGATCGAGGGCATCCTGAGGTACGTCACCACCATGAGAGTCCGCCAGAAGCACTACGGTGTATGACCGCGCCTCGAGACGGTCAAAGTCCTGCAAATAACGACCGTAGTACTCGGGCCATAAAACGGATGCCGCGACCAGTAGATTGCCGATTACTAAAATCGCCAGAAATATTCCTGCCCGCAGGAGAAACCGCTTCATCAGAACTGAAAATAAATAAACTCAATGCCGCTGTCTATGTTCCTTTGGAGAAACATAATTCCAATCAGGCCGTAGTAAACGCCCCACCGTGCCGGTCGACTGAGACGACCCAGTTCGAGGCCATGGGTTCCCTCGCGGTTCAAGTACTCGATTATTACAAGGAGGGGAATCAGAACAGTGAGGTCCCGATTATCCGTGAGTATTGCCGCCGGCGGCACATCCCAGGCGGTTATCATGGCCGCCAGGTATGAGAACGCCTCCGGAAGCGTCGCGGCACGAAAGAATACCCAGAGTAGAGTTACCAGGAAAAAGGTGAGAAGCAGGCTGCCTGTCTCACGAGTGGTTGGAAACAATCGATTGGAAGCGATACATCCGGCGTAGGCTTTGTTCCTGCCGAGGATCGCGTAGAGTGTTACAAGAGCCCCATTCAGGGCGCCCCAAACAATAAAGGTCCAGTTCGCACCGTGCCACAGACCGCTGACGAGAAATACAATGAGTATGTTTCGCACTTGTAGTCGCATGCTCCCTCGGCTTCCTCCCAAAGGCAGGTAGATATAGTCCCGAAACCAGGAGGATAGAGAAATGTGCCAGCGGCGCCAGAATTCCGGCAGATCCCGAGAGAAGTAGGGAGTTGCGAAGTTCCTTGTAAGTGAGAATCCGAAAAGCCTCGCCGTGCCGATTGCGATGTCCGAATACCCCGAAAAATCACCGTAGATCTGAAAGGCAAACAACAGCGCCCCAAAAAATAGAGTTGACGCACCTAAGTCTGTGTGGTTATCAAAAATGTAATTCACGACGGGCGCTGCGGTATCCGCAATGGCAACTTTCTTGAAAAGCCCCCAGAGTATTTGTCGCAGGCCGTCCGAGGCGGCGTCATTGCTGAATCTGCGTTCTTGAAGGAACTGAGGTAGCAGACTACTTGCCCGCTCGATGGGGCCTGCGACGAGCTGTGGAAAGAAACTGACAAACGCGGCGAATGCAACAAAGTCTTTTGTCGGGTCTATCTCTCTCTTGTAGACGTCGATCGTGTAACTCAGCGTTTGAAACGTATAGAAGCTGATCCCTACCGGAAGTACAACGGACAGAGAGCGTCCCGCAATCTCCACGCCAAGAAATGAAAAGGCACTCACGAGGCTGTCAAGAAAGAAATTATAATACTTAAAGACACCTAAGAGCCCGAGGTTTACGGAAAGACTCAGCAGCAAAAGGCCTGCGCGGATACGAGGTTTCCCGGTGCGAGATAAAGCGCAGGCAACAACATAGTCCACGACTGTGCTCAAAATGATTAGTGATAGGAATCGCCAATCCCACCAGCCATAAAAAAGATAGCTTGCCCCGAGAAGCAACAGATTCTGAATGTCTCGCTTTCTGGGCCCGATAAGCCAGTAGCCCCCGAAAACCAACGGCAGAAAAATCGCAAATTCAATTGAATTAAAGAGCATGCTATGTTACCGCGCAGGGATCCTATCGCGCCTGTGGCGATTAGACAAGCCAGGCGGGGAGCTTCCCGTACGATGAATCTATCTGGAGTAAGTCAACGGCACCGGCAGGATCGGGAGGATCGCGAATACCAGCCAGTTGACGAAAAATCTCCAGTTTGTGGTAACCGACCGCCGCGTCGAAAATATCGAACCATGTTCATGGCATTACGGTCTTCGCAATTGATACACATCGGTTCGCTTGGACCCGTTAACCAAACCAATTGGTCGAAAGCAGACGCAACAAGGCCTTGAGAGAGAATCTTGTCTTGAGAGACTGCCATAGACTCGTTCGCGCTTTGTCCCATTGTTGATGTTTGAGATACAACAACGCCGTACCGTAGTGATATTTACCTAAAAGGTCGTTCCGGTTCTCGAAAAGCTTCGCGTGTTTTTCCAATATCAAGCGACGCCCCTCAACCTTGTTTTCAAGATTCTTTGACATTGCCAATGGATTCTGGTTGAGGTACACCGTGAGCGGATCCGACACACACTCGACAGGATACTGTGATGCGACGCGAATATACAAATCCAGATCGTGTCGCGTCGGGAATTGCGCGTCAAATCCACCGATTGATTCAAAAACGGATCGTTCCATCATAATCGATGACGGAGTTCCGATTACGTTCTCAACAAGGAGATGTTCCAGGAGGTGGCCTCGCAAATGGGGGCGGCGCTCTTTCAAAGTTGTACCGGATTCGTCGACGACACGCAGACCGGTGTACACTAACCCTGGTTTCTCAGGGGAGGTTTCCAGGAGCTGTAATTGAGCTGCAATCTTTTCCCGTTCCCACCAGTCGTCGTCGTCCAGGAAACAGACGATATCCCCTGTGCATTTTGATACGCCCTCATTCCGGGCGGTACAAACCCAGGTCGGTCTGCGATCATCGAGGTACAGTATGCGCGGATCATCGAGTGCTCGGATGGCCTCGCGAGTCTGTTCCCGACCGGCACTTCCCGGATCGTTTTCGTCAACGACAACGATCTCAATATTGTCGTAAGTTTGATTGAGGGCACTCTTTACCGCTCGTGTGAGCCATACAGGACGATTCCTCGTCGCAATAATGACAGATACTTTGTTCATTCTTCCAGCTGCCGTGTGAAGTGAGGATGGCTGCGTTTAAGTTCTTCGTATGTACCAACCGCATCTATCGCACCGGCCTGGAGTACGTAGATTTCGTCGCAGTCGCGGAGCGTACTCAAACGGTGTGCGATGATCAATATCGTCTTGGTGTGCATGATGTTGGTGATCGCATCCATGACCGCTTGTTCGGTATGGGTGTCCAGGGCGCTGGTCGCTTCGTCGAAAACCAGAATATCCGGATCGTGGTAAAGCGCCCGGGCGATTCCAACCCGCTGTCGCTGGCCGCCACTCATACGGACGCCGCGTTCGCCAAGTTCCGTCTCGTATCCCTCGTTCATGGTCAGAACAAAATCATGTAAATTTGCCAGCTTCGCTGCAAAAGTGACTCTGTTGTCGTCAATTTCTTCATCCCGTACCCCGAAGGCGATGTTCTTACGAACTGAGGTATCACTGAGATATATCGACTGCGGTACATAACCAAAATTCTGTTGCCATAATTGAATGTTTGTATTATCGATCGCGGTTTCATCGGCAAAAACATTCCCTTCCCGGGATCGAAGCAATCCGAGAACAATATCAATCAAAGTGGTTTTGCCGCATCCAGTTGGACCGGCGATACCGACAGTTGTGTTTTTCCGGACCCGCATCTCGATATCGCGAAGGACGGGCTGCGAACTGTTGGGGTAGGCAAACGTCAGGCCCTCGATCCGGAATTCTTTTTTGAAGGGGAGTCGCTGGGTGTTCTCGCGAGCGGGAGCTTCCACACTCAGTGTAAGTTCTTTCTGGACGACTTTCAGGGATGCCTGGTTTCCCCGGAGTAGTGTAACTGCCGAAAAAAATTTCTGGAGCGACGGCATCAATCGGTATCCCGCGAACGCATATGTCGAAACCAGGGGTATAATCATATCGGTACCACGTTGACGTGCAAATACAACCAGCGCAATCGCAAGAATTCCGCCGAAGGCGATTGTATCGAGGGCGTATTTGGGGAGTCGGGAGATAGTTTGAACTCGCGCTTTTGACTGTTCAAATCGGTTTGCAATTACCGCGAACCTTTCGATATAGCGGTGTTCCAGCCCACGTAGTTTCAGTTCTTTGATAGCGCCGAAAGCGTCGGCAGAGAGACTGAACCTTTCTTTATTCCTCTTTACCCGTTGGCGTCCCGCTCGCGAAAGAACGCGCCGGAAAACTACAAATATTAGAGCATACGAGCCTCCGAGGAGTGTCGTTGCACTCAACGCAACGATCGGGTCGACAAGCACGAGAAACGCGACGATCGCAACGCTAAGAACCCCCTGGACGATGATCTCCATAGTGGGCTTTACGATGTTGCTGGTCACGTTACCCGTCTCACCAAGCAGGTTCTTGGTCAGTTCCGAACTGTTCCGGTTCAGATAGAATGTGTATGGCTGTTGTATGTAGGTCTCAAAAAGGCGTGTGCTCAGGCTGTACCCAACCGCACGGGTAAACGTGATTGTTCGCCACGTAACTAATGCCAGAAGAATATTCCCGGTTACGAAGAGGAAAAGCACGACGAAACCGGACAGCATCAAGAAGCCCTGTGCCGATTCAATCCCGGTGAAGTCCATGATCTGTTGCACCAGAATTATCTGGATGACGCGATCGGGTGCCGAGAGAGACTGCATAAACGGCATGATCGAGGCGATTCCGCCGATGTTCCAGAAAGAACTCAGGACGATTCCAAACATCAAAAAAACGAATCGACGTCGCTCCCGGGAACCCATCAGTTGCCAAATAGTCTTCAACATCCGGTAAACCTCTTGATTTTCAGTTGCATTCTAGTTGTGATAGCCAAGCGCCTCCATCGTGGCACCGTACTGTGAATTGAACCAATCGATATCCGCCGTTGTGATCTCATTTTTCCAGCGACCGATGCTGGCCGTGCGCGGTAGAAGATCTTTGTTGCCCGATCCTGATACGCGTTCGACGTCCGGTTCCGGCAATCGGAGGTGTGCGAATACCTGCCTGATCTGCGGTTCAAAATCAGCCACCAGATCGTCGTACCGCAGGAGCATCCATTTTTCTTCCGGCGCCCCGGCCAGCGAATCGAGAGTCATCTGGGTAAAATCGCCCCATCGTTTCATGCAGCTTCGTATGGAATCACCCCAACCTCGTTTATACATCGAAAGCGACGCTTCCCGCCCGTCCCGACTTAGAACAACCAACTGTGCTGTGGGAACGAAGCGAAACAGCGTATCTGCGTGTCGCCCGTACGGTGGTTCCTTGCTGATCCAGTCAGCGCGGTTGCCAAACAGTGTCGCTGCATGGTAATTCAACAGGGCCTGATAGAAATCTCCAAAAGCACGTTGGACGCACAAGAGATCGGTACATAAGGCTACCTCTTCCCGCAGGTGGCGCATCGCCCCACGTATTGCGCGGACCGGGATATATCGCATTGGTCCTTTCAGACCCTGACCGTAAATCTTCCGTCGTTTGTACGCCCAGGTAGTAACGACTTTCTCAAAGTAGTCGAGGTAGGTACGACGTCCTGCATGTTCTCCCCCGAACTGAAGGTATTCGTACGGCGCCTCCCGAAACATGCCGAGTACAAACAGGCCTTGTTCCCCGATTACCGCATGAGTATCGTTTGTGAGGTATGCAATCAGACGTGTAAGCCATGTGGTGCCGGACCTGCCCGATACGCCTCCAATGAACCGACCGTGCTCAGGTCGAAAGAGGTAGTGCTCGTCCGGAACGGTCCGCTCGCGCTTCAACGCTTCCAGAGAGTCGCCAAGTAAACCACATCTCTTATGATTCCGAAGGAGCTTGCCGTTGACGAGAGCCCTTCGAAAAGAATCGTTGAACAGCCGGTCGTCGATCGCCTTTGCGCCGCTTTTTATTATTCCCATATACCCAACCTAGTACTCGTATCCAAATAGATGTATATCCTTTGCATACCGGTCCGCAACAAGTTTCCGTGTGTTTTTATCGTAATAGTCGTGATAATGGGTGTGTCTGGTATGCTTGAACTTTGGCAGTTCGATCTCGGTGATTCCCGCTTCGGCACACATGACGGAAAAGTCTTCCGCCAGAGACTCAAACCGACCAATCCGCGACGGAAATAACTCACCCTTCCGGTCAACAAGAAACGTATACTGGCTTCGAAAGTGTCGATTCGCATCGCTTTCATTGAGTTGACAGACTACCCGTGCAAATTCGTCAAACGGCATTTCCGGTCGGAATGCACCCACCGTACCGATCGACTCGGCAACGCCGCGGTGGATCTCGTCCCGCATCACTTTGTCGGAGTAGCAGGAGACGAGCCGATCCCAGGGGTTTCTGACAAATGCCCAAAGCCGGTATGCATTGTACCGACTGACCATGTACTTGTTCAGGAGAATATGATCGCGGTACAACCCCGGTCGAAGGGTCGGTTCCCTGAGAAACGAAGATTTGGTACCCGTTGCGTCTATAGCCCGTTGGCGTTCCGGGTCAATTGCGGCGGCCAGAGCTACCTTAATACTGGTATTCGCAACTTTTGGGACGGCGAAATAAAGCAGTCTATACCGGTGCAGCGCGATGATATCGACGGAACCGTCGTAGGCGCCGTAGAGTTTCAGACGAATACGCCGAATCACATCAGAAAGCATAGGACACCCTTCATACGAATCGTTGGTAGTATTCCAGAAGACGCGGAATTGTGATTTCCGGAGCCAACCGACTGATACGTGCTCGCGCCGCCGTAGAAAACGAATCCCGCATCTTACCGCCAATTGAAGCAGCTTTGCGAACAGCGGTGACGAGCGATTGTTCATCACCCGGTTTACAAAGAAATCCACTTTCACTGTCGATAATCAATTGTTCGAAACTGCCACCATCGGTACCGACGACGATCCCTCCCATTGCCATCGCTTCAAGCGCGGTGTTGGCGATGTTGTCAATCAAAGACGGGAGTATCACCGCTTGTGCACGTTCATAGAACGGATATAGCTGGGGATGCCGGAGTGGCCCGGTAAAGATGATCTGACCGGACCGATCACCGGCGGCATCCCGGATAATATCAGGCGTAATTCTCTCACCGGTAACGTCGGTCCTGCCGACAAAGACAAATCGGTGATTTGGATGCTCGGCAAGAATCGTCGGGAGGGCGTCGCGGATCGTCAATACTCCCTTCCGTCTGGTCAAGTGACCCACGTACAGGAAAAATGGTATGTCGCCGACGATCCGATCGATGATTGACGTATCGAGCTCTGCGGTATCCATCACGAACGGCGGTTCGATTACGCTGACTTCCATCTTCAACTGTTCCGATATTGCATCCGCGAGTACCTGACTGGGGCTATAGACACCGTCCACATTGTAAAACGCACGGTCCTCCAAAGCGGCCGCAATTCTTCGACTTCGTGTCTGTCCCTCGTTTGGATGGTACGGATCCCAAAGCGGACGGAAACTGGATACCCGAAGGACAGCAGGGATCACAGGTGGGCGGTATAACGCCGTTGCACGGTAATTTGTGTACTGAATGATATCTATTGGATCGCCGGTGTGATGGTGCTGTATCGCATCGTTGAGCATTCGTGATTGAAATGCGTTGGCATGTTTGTATCCGGAGAAGAGTCGGTGAATCACACCGGCTTTTTTGCCCGCGACACGAACGAGCTGGATACCGCGAAAAACCTCTATTCCCGATTCTTCAGCGATCATGAAGATCGTTGCACGATGTCCCCGTTCAACAAGTGAAAGACCTACACGTTGCAGGTAATTTCCGAGACCACCAACGAGGCTGGACGCAACAAACTGTGTCGAAACAAAAGCGATATGCACTATCTGTATTCCTTGTAGAACGGATCAAGTTGCGAGGCAATCATTGCTTCCACAATTCGTTGTTCTTCCGCGCCCAGATATTTCTGGAATGATCCAACCTTTCCTTCCCGCGTCTTGAAAGACCGTTCGTCGTCAGACCGTGTTGGTACTATTCGCTTATGATCAATCTCGGCGTTTTCTTCAATTGAGCGCATCGTCTCGAACTTTGACGCATTCACCGCCTCCTCGAAGATATCATGATCAGGAGCAGATAGCCCGAGAAACGCGAAGATTTGCGTCAACACATCGACTCCGTTGGTGTGCAGGTCTTCGTACCGGACAAGAATGAAATCGCGTGGTATGTGCCGTTGATCTGCCCAGACGTTGTAATACTTGAGAAGAGAAGCCAGCCCGCCGGCCTCTTTCTCAATGTATTGAGGAAGTGTCCCCTTGAATTTACCTTTTCTGAACGCATTATGAAAGTAATTTGAAACAATTGTATCCCTGGGGTCGCGGACGAGAAAGATGACTTTCTTGTTGGCGTATCTTTGTTTGTTCGTTTCTATCTCGTTTGGGCGTTTTGCGCTCGGATGATCGTCGTGGGAAACGAAAATCCTGGGAACCGTTCGCGCTGTTGCGGTAAGACGATAGAGATCCATAGGGTCGGCCGGCGCCAAGGAGAGATATCTCGATAATGCCTGCCCCAACAGCATCCGCAACCACGTTCTGCCACATTTGGGATAGGAGAGAATAAACACGTCCGTAGTATGCCAGATTACTTTTTGTTGAATGCTACGAGTAAAACGGCTGAAGAGCCCTCGATTATTGCTTGTCTTTTCCGGCATCGCTGGATTCTATGATAGCCCGAAAGAAAAACACAAGCGGGGTCGCCATAGTACGAACGATGCCGGGTCGAGATTTGTCCTTTGCGATCAACCGCGCCAGTACTAATCGCCAGTGCATGCGCGCAGAAAACACCATCTTGCTGCGGTGTTTTCGATAGAAGTAGCGTTTCCCGATATATTCTCGCCGCGTGGCCGCGTTCCGTGTTGTACTGATTCGCGGACCTTCATGAAGGCGAATCCTGACGAGACGATCCGTGACTACTCCGTATGTGGCACCGGCAGCAAGGAGCCGGACAAAAAGGTCCCAGTCCTGTTTCATCGGTGCTTCAGGATCAAAGCCTCCAATTGCCAGGAAAACACCTTTTCTGATTATAAAATTCTGTCCTGAAAAACCAGGGTTTTCCCTAAGGGCATGTTCCAGCGGGACGGAATCGCGGATAGACATCGACGGTTTTTGCATGTTGTCGCCAAACTTGACGCACCACGTCACTACGAAATCGAACGCACCGTTATCTAACAACGTGACCGCAGTGTCGAGATAGGCCGGATCCCACTCGTCGTCGTCGTCCAGGAAGGCGATCAGTCTCCCCGTTGCCGCGTTGACTCCAATATTGCGGGATGTTGGAGCACCAGAGCTGTGGCCGTTGTGGACATATCGAACCGATACCGCTGTTTGCCCTTCGTGAGCTTTTACGACCTCGCGTGTTGCCGCGCTGCCTACATCGTCAACAACGATTAGTTCTTCCGGTAACCGCGTCTGGGAGATGACCGATTGGATTGCGTTTTCAAGGTATTGGTCTCTATCGTGGGTGGGAATAATTACAGCGATACTCGAATGATTCAAGTGTTGTTGTTTCTCCATAATCGCAGCGGAAATATCTGCGCAGTCTAACATAGAGTCTGTCCCGCATGCTATCGCACGATGACAACCGCCGTGTCTTCCCGCTACAATGCTTGCCAATGATCATCTCCCACTCAAGGCGCTTTGTCTTCGTTAAAACCAAGAAGACTGCCGGTACCAGTATTGAGCTCTTTCTTGCCCCGTTCTGTGACGATGGTGATGTTGTGACACCGATAAGTCCGGAGGACGAAGCCCCGGACCATCGACCGCGAAATTTCCGAGGCTTCTTCAATCCTGTTCCGGAGCTTTTTGGCTATCTTTACGGAACCGGCAGGGGCTTCGGTGAGGAGGCTGTAACGCCACGGGTTGGTGAATGGCGAGACGTCACCGGCGGTGGTGTGCTGCAGCCCCTTGGGCAGGTCTTGAAGGGAAAACGTTATTACAACCACATACCCGCCTTTCGAGCTGCCGCCCGGTTGGGTCGGCGAATGTGGCGGGAATATTTCACATTTACCGTAGAGCGGAACCCCTGGGACAAAGCGCTTTCCCAGTACTATTGGAAGGCCCGCCGTCGACCCGGTTATACCTTCGCGGAGTTCATCGCCGAGGCAGATGTTGGTGTGAATTATCCGCGATACTGCCATCCTGCCACCGGTGTACTTCTGGTGGACCGAATTGTCTACTTTCACGAGCTTGACCGGGAGCTCGGCGATATTTGCCGGCAGGTTGGCGTTCCCTGGCCGGGTTCATTACCCGTCCGGGCAAAGGGTGCTACCCGGACCGACCGGAAACCCTACCAGGAGCTCTTTGCCGGTGAGCTTGCGCCGTACAGAGGGGAAGTGGAACGGCTTTTTGCAGTGGAGATTTCCCTGCATGGATGGGACTTTGATTCCGGTCTGCCCGGCGGAAAAGAGGTGTGACGGTGGGAACCGGAGGGGTGAAACCGCGGCTGCGCCGCCACGCTCCACGGACGGTGTGGCGTCTTCTGCGGGCGTGGTACTGGAGCGGTTTCGCAAACCTGCTGCGAAAAATTGCGGCGGAATACACTGTGTTCAGACGCCGAAAAGACGTTGACGGTCTGAATACGGTACTTCTCTTTATCGGATATCCTCGCAGTGGTCACTCCCTGGTGGGGTCTCTGCTCAGTGCTCATCCTGAGGTTGTGGTCGCTCACGAACTGCACGCCCTGTGGTACCGGGAGAGGGGGTTTACGCTCCGGCAGATTGTGGGGTTGATGTTGCGGCGGGACCTTTGGTTCGAAAGACATGACAGACAATGGACCGAATACAATTACTCCGTGCCGGGGCAGTGGCAGGGACGGTACCGTATGCTGACGGTCATCGGCGACAAGAAGGGCGACGGTGTTACCGATCTGACCCATCGCTATCCCGGGTTACTTTGCGGTTTTCTGCGGGAGGTCCGGAATACCGGTGCGGAGTTGAAGGTGATTCACACCGTACGTAATCCCTTTGACAACATTGCCACCATGCAGCGTCGGACCGGCGACGACCCGGACTATGTCATTGAACGACACATGAAGAGGCTTGCCGTGAACAGCGCCCTCATATCTGTTCTACCTCCGGGGACGGTGTATACCGTCCGGCATGAGGATCTCATCGGACGTCCGGAGGACGAGCTTTCGGCGTTGCTCAGATATCTGGACCTGGCCGTGCCTGAAGGATATCTCGAGGCGTGCTCCGGAATTCTCTACACAGCGCCACACCGGAGTCGAGACGGAATGGACTGGAGCCCAACGCAACGCGAGGTCGTGGAACGGATGATTGCGCGGACACCGTTTCTTGGGGGGTATTCCTTTGACGACTGATACTGCCGGAACGGGTGGGTCGGAGGTTCTTATCCTGATCCATTCACTTCGGGGTGGCGGCGCGGGTCGGATGTGCACCTTTCTGGCAAACGGTCTGTCCCGCCGAGAGTGGAAAGTAACTGTGGCAGTCACCATGGCCGCCGAATCAAAGTGGCAGGACCGGTTTGATCCGGCTGTGACGCTGGTTGATCTGGGGAAAGAGCATGCCCGCCTGGTGCTGTTACCGCTGGTGCGACTGGTCCGGCGGGAAAGCCCCGGCGTTGTCCTTGCCTTCAACTATCAGGTGGCAATTCTCCTTCCGTTGGTACGTCGGCTCTCCGGTGTTCCGTTCCGAGCCGTTGGCAGAACGGTGGTTGCCCTCTCCGCGGCGGCCCGATTCAAGGGATTCTGGCAGAGGGTTGTTGTAATGGGTCTGGTCCGTCGGGGTTACAGACGGCTTGATGCGGTGATTGCCCAGTCCGAAGGGATGCGTCCCGATCTGGAAAGGAATTTTCATGTGCCGCCGCAGAAAATTCACGTGATTCACAATCCGGCGGTACCGCCCGATTCCGACGATTCCGGTGAGTCCAGTGCGGGCGGGGGGGGCAGGAAGGCAACGCGCCCGGGCGTCCTTCTGTACCTTGGACGATTCAAACCACAAAAACAACCGGTGTTGATGCTGGACATGGTCCAGGGGCTGATTGATCGTAAGGGGTTGGATTCGGACGCGGAAGCGGTCAGGCTGGTCACCGCCGGTGAGGGTCCTCTGGTGGAGCCGTTTCTCCGGGAGGTCCGGAGGCGTCGGCTGGAAGATGTTGTCCAGTACCGGGGTTACATGGAGGATCTTGAGCCGTTGTTCCGTGAGGCTGATGTCACCATTCTCATGAGTGCCTACGAGGGGTTTCCCAACGTCCTGGTGGAATCCATCGCCCGCGGGGTGCCGGTTGTAAGTTTTGATTGTCCCACAGGACCGTCGGAAATTGTCCGCCCCGGAGAAAACGGAGAGCTGGTTCCGCTGAATGATGTGCCCCGTTTTGTTGAAGCTGTGGCCTCCGTCCTGGATAACCCGCTGAAACCGGAGATGGTGAAAGCTACAGCACGGCGCTTTCTGCCGGATGTTGTGTTGGATCGCTACGAGGAGGTTCTCCATGGCTGATCGCGCGGGCATTCGTGCCGGCACCGACGGTCGCGATATGACCGGGACGCCCCTGTTTGTCGTGGGTGTAGGACGCTCCGGGACCAGTCTCATTCAAAGCATGCTGGCGTCTCATCCACAGATAGTCTCGCTTCCCGAGACGGGGTTTCTTCGGCGCAGGGTATGGAACCGTTCATGGGGCAGGCGCCGGCACTCTGTGGATACCTGGTTCTCCGGAGACCCCAGGCTGCAGCGAATAGATTCGGAAAAACAACAGCGTATCGGTATTACCCTGGCCGGTGAGGTCTCGGCGACGGACCTGTATCGGGCCGTACGGGAAGCGTACCTCCCGACGGACAAACCTGAAACGTGCCGATATCTTCTGGACAAAGACCCCCGACTAATCGAGCACCTTCCTGCCGTCTTTTCCGCGTTTCCCCGGGCCCAGGTGGTGCATATTCTCAGGGACCCCCGGGATGTGCTCCTGTCGAAAGAGAAGGCGAAATGGTCCGCCCGTCGACCGTGGTGGTTGAATCTTCTGGTTGGTCTTGCCCAGTTGGACCGTATGGATCGACGTCTTGCTCAGCCGGAAATCTGGCGTGTTATCACCGTGCGGTACGAAGACCTGATTACCAATCCGGAACCGGTGTTACGGCAAATTACCGCCTCCCTGGATCTGGACTACGACTCCGGGATGCTTCAGTTTTCCAGAGCGGCACGGCACTTGCGAGCGGGCGATGAGTCTGCATGGAAGGAAAACGTGGCCGGCCCCCTTCTGGCGGAAAACCGGGATAAGTGGCGGACGGCGATGTCTCCGTATCGACTTGCCGTGTGCGACGGCCTGGCACACCGTCACCTCCGTCGGGGTGGGTACACTTTGGCAGGTTGGGAACTGACGGGACGGCCGCTGATCGTTTGGTGGATTCGGGTGAGAGCGGTTATGGCGGTCGTGGCACTGACACCCGTGCAGCTGTTATTGCGTGTCCTGGTTGACCGTTCCGCCTCCCGGTGGCATTGATACCGGGTAGGATACCGGATAGGGATTATCAGCCCGGTACCAGGGTATCCCGAAGACGGAAAGGGCATCCCCGACGAACGCGACCAGACTGGTATCGACCCTTTGCGACCACGCTTCCACCAGCGATTGTCGGTGACCTTCGTGAATTGCTTCGTGAGTATCCTGTTCGCTGTACCGGGAAGAGCGGGACGGTCGCTGTAGTGCTTCAGCAAAGGCCACGGCATCTTCTATTTCCAGGGTATTCACAAGAGTGTTGATGACATTCTCCGGCGCGGTAATCAAGGTCTCGTACGGCAGAAACAGCGGAGCCGTACCGGAATGATCGCTCGGCCCGGAGTGACCGCCAGGCCCGGAACCAAGGAGCGCTTCCATGCCCACGTGTTCCAGGCACCAGACAAGTATATGGCGCCGAATGATGGCGGCGGCAACTCTGCCGGACTCCACATCGGTAACAAATTGTCGCTGTTCTTTCGACAGCTTTTCAAACCACTGGTTCTGCCGTATGAAGGAGTCTATCGGTGCGTTCCAACCATTTCGCGCCCGGGAAAGGGCCGTCGGGATGGGATGTCGAACCAGAAACACATATCGACCCGGGAAGGTTTCAATGAACCACGGCAGCAGATGGTTTGCCCGCAGAATCTTGACGACATTACGGCTGGTCCGGAAGTGATGGCGCGGGTTGAAGAGGTCGTAGGATCGTTCAAAACCTCCCGTAAAGCGTCCTGCAAGAAGGTCCTGCATGTACCGGCGCAGGCCATTTTCCATGGCGGTGTCCAACTGGACGTATCTGGAGTATAAATGGGGTAGGTACTGCGCTGTCACCGGTTGTTTTCGCTCCTGCAGTGGTTCCCCCACCGCTTTCATACCGCGTTGTGACGCCGTCATGTCGAAAAGGAGAGTCGATCCACTTCGCTGGGTGGAAAAGATGAAAATGTCCGGGCGGGTTCCGGAGGTGTGACGATACAACGGGGACAGAAGTCGCTTGCCCAATGATTTGATCGGTAGCCTATTCATGATCAGGAAGACCAGTATGACACAAAACGTATCAATTGTTCACTATTGCAATGGTCTCTACCTGGTGGGAAGCCGGAACCGTAATCTGTTTTTCAGTGACGATCGTGGTGTGTCGTGGCGCCGGTCAGCTTCTGTGGTTTCCGACGGCTCTCTGTCCCACCGCCTCCGGTACCGACTGGGTATCGGTCGTCTGGGCCGGCGCCTGGTCCGGGGCGGCATCCGCCACGCTGTGGTGGTGTCCGGCAGCAGCGGTGATCCCAATCGGCCTGGCAACTCCAACCGGCCCAGCGACGCCAACCACACCGACACCCTGATTGTCGTGTCAGGAAAGCGGTTCTACCGTGTCTACTTCTCCGACGCGTCGGGCCGTCTCCTTCCCGGCGCACCCTGCGTCGGCTCCAACCCCCTCTGTACCCCCGCCGTTGTCCCGGGCCCGGCACTTCCGGTCTCTCCGGACCTGCGCCCGGGGCCGGCAGCGACAATCTACTACGGAGAGTACCGTCCCAACCCCGAGCGCTCCCCCGTTCACGTCTGGCGCAGCGACGACAACGCCGCCACGTTTCACCCGGCGTGGACCTTTCCCGATGTCCGGCACGTTCACGGTGTCTTTCCCGACCCTTTCGATCCCGCCGCCATCTGGGTAACAACAGGCGACGACGACAGCGAAAGCGCCATCCGGCGAACCGACGACTCCTTCCGCACCCTGGAACCTGTCGTCCGGGGCGGCCAGCAGGCCCGGGCGGTGGACCTCATCTTTACCGTCGACGCCCTCTATTTCGGTTCAGACACCCCTCGGGAGCAGAACTGGTGGTACCGCCTGGACCGCCGCTCCGGCGCGGTGGAGCGACAGATCCCTGTGGGCGGCAGCGTCTTCTGGGCCCGGACCACCCCCGACGGCTGGCGCCTCTTCTCCACGGTGGTGGAGAAAAGCTCCGTCAACTTCGGTCGCCACGCCGAACTCTGGGCCGCCCCTCCCGGCAACGACGAATGGCGCCGCCTGCTCGCCCTCAGAAAAGACCCCTTCCACGACAAGTACTTCGACCACGGTCAGATCCGCTTCGCTGCCGGTCCCGGCATACCCGGTGCGGTATGGGTCACCCCGTATGCCGTCCAGGGGGATCAGCGAAGTCTATATATTGAACTTACGTCGAGCTGGGATTTGGCTCCCCGGGGAGATGGTCGGCTATGACCGGATCGCACGGTCGTCGGGGCAGGGATGGTGTGAGCTCGCCGTCGGGTTCGGGCCGCGCCGGTATTTCTGCCCGTCTGGGTCGTCTCATCCGCACCGTCCGTCACCTCCGCCCCCGGCAGATTGCCTACCGCCTCATCCGGCGCGGCCCGGTACCCCGCATCTTCCGGGCACTCACCGGTCCTCCTGGAAGACGGTTCAGGCGATGTATCAACACGATTGTGTATACCCCCGCCGGCCCGGTCGGAGCCGACGGGTCTTCCTCAACCACCGGCGCTCCCGCAGCTCCCGCGGACCCCTTTACCTCCGCTCCGGACGCTCCGGCCCTTCTCACCGCCGACGGTACCCTCACCGTGGACGGTGTTCCGGCGTCACCGGATCCCCTGATGTGGACCGGTGGCTCCCGTTTCCGCCTGTATCGTCTTCACTCCCACCTCTTTCTGGCCAACGGCAATACCGACCTGACGGCGGGAGTCGCCCTGATCACGGAATATATACACACGCTGTCCGCTGTCGCGCCGGCTGCAACCTCCGGAGTTGCCTGGGAACCTCACCCCCTCTCCCTCCGTCTCATCAACTGGGTGCGTTTTGTCTGCCGCCTCACCGCCGCCGGTCGTCCCAACCCGGAAGGTTTTATACCGGCCCTGCGCTGCCAGGCCCGCCATCTTACCCGCCATATCGAGTACGAAACCGACGGCAATCACCTTATCGACAACGCGGTGGCTCTTATTCTGTCGGGGTGGTTTCTCAGATCCGACGGAGCGGGGGCGCGGCACGACCGTTTCGGCGGGACGTTGTTGGACCGGGGTACCCGCCTTCTACGACGGGAACTGCCCCGGCAGCTCCTCCATGACGGATATCACGACGAACTCTCTCCCATGTATCACCGCCTCATGACCGAACGGATACTCGATGTTGTGGCGGTGACTGCAGGAGATCCTCACCTGAAAGACCTGTACCGGCCGGCCGTGACCTGGGCGGAGTGGATGCTTGGTGCCCTGAGCCGGGACGGCGGTCCAGCGACTGCGGTGAATGACAGCTTTCCCGGCATGACACCCGCCGATGAAGACCTTGTGAGATATGGGAAGTCCCGTGTATCCACAATGGTGTTGCAGAGACACGGACAAGTTCTTTTGGCACCAGGAGTTACCTCAACGGGTACCGCCGGACAGAAAGATCTCCTGACCCGGCAACGGAATAGGCCCGATTCTGCAACACGATTCTATATACAGAAGGGGGTATTCCACGTATTTTTTGATGCCGACGCCATCGGGCCCGACCACGTTCCCGGTCACGCCCACGCGGATTCGCTGCAGATTCTTCTCTGGTACAACGGAGCTCCCGTGCTTGTGGACACCGGCACCAGCACTTACGACCCGGGACCGCGGAGGGACTACGAACGGAGCACCGCCGCCCACAACACCGTCGTTGTGAACGGTACCGATTCCAGTGAGGTATGGGGCGGCTTCCGGGTCGGTCGCCGCGCCGGGATTGTATCGATATCTGCACAGGGGCCTGCGGCGGCAGGTCCGGCTTCCACGACAGGCCCGGCGGCGCCGGCAAGTGATACCGCCCTTCGGGATGACCCGGCCTCACCGGTATCGATCATCGCCGCTCACGATGGGTACCGCAATCTGGGTGTGTTGCATCGGCGGCACGTCTCGGTTACCTCCGGGAGGGTGTCAGTGGTGGACAGTCTTGTCGCCACCGGTACAGATGCCGCCACCGGCAGGGTTGGCGGGGCGGGGTTGCTGTCCAACCGCGCCTTTTGGCACGTGGCTCCCGAGGTCGCGTCTGGCGTCCGGAGAATCTCTTCGAACCGGGTGGCCCTCGCGGGTCTTGTGTTTACCTTCTCCGGCGCAACAACGTTCTATATACAAGAGACGGAAATCGCTGCGGGCTTTGAGAAGCGGGTGGAAAGCGTTACAATCGTCGTTGAATTTGAGTCAGAGTTGGAGACGATCATTGAACCGGAATATTGAAACGATTTGTGTAATAGGGTTGGGGTACATCGGGCTGCCTACGGCGGCGCTGCTGGCAAACCGGGGGCACCGTGTAAAGGGAGTGGATGTGCAGCAGCGGGTGGTGGACACAATCAACCGCGGTGAGATTCATATCGTGGAGCCCGACCTGGACAGTTTTGTCCGTTCCGCCGTGGGTACCGGCGCGCTGACGGCGCATACCGCAGCGGAGGCTGCCGATGTCTTCGTCATTGCCGTGCCCACGCCGTTGACCGAGGAGAAGGCGCCGCAGATGGAGTACGTCTGGAATGCCGCGCGGATGATTGCTCCGGTGGTGAAGCCGGGAAACCTGGTGATTCTGGAATCCACGTCTCCCGTCGGCACCACCGAAAAGGTGGGGGAGCTCCTCGCAGCAGGTGGTGTCGACCTGTCGGGGGTCCATCTGGCGCATTGTCCCGAGCGGGTCCTTCCCGGGCGGATCATGATAGAGCTGAGCGAGAACGACCGCATCGTCGGGGGGATGACTCCGGAAGCCGGCGCCGCGGTTGCGGAGTTCTATCGCTCGTTTGTGGTGGGGGAGGTGCTGGAAACCACCGCTCGCACCGCGGAAATGACGAAACTGGTAGAAAACGCCTCCCGTGATGTTCAGATCGCCTTCGCCAACGAGCTCTCCCTGTTGAGCGATCGCTTTGGTGTGGATGTCTGGGAGGTCATTGAGATGGCCAACCACCACCCCCGGGTCAACATTCTCCGGCCCGGTCCCGGTGTCGGCGGCCACTGCATTGCGGTGGACCCCTGGTTTCTGGTGGACGGCGCGCCCGACGAGGCTGTTCTGATCCGGACAGCCCGGGAACGCAATCTGGCAAAGACCGACTGGGTTGTCGGCGAGATTCTGCGCCGGGCCGGAAAGCTTGGGGCCGGGGCAGGGCCGGGCGCCGCCGGGACTACCAGACCTATCGACGCCGGAGCGGGCGGCGGGGCGCCGGCAGGTACTACCGTCGCGGTCATGGGGCTGGCATACAAGCCGGATATCGACGACCTCCGGGAGTCGCCGGCGCTGTACATCGCCCGGCAGTTGAAGGCGGCCGGGGTCGGCAAAGGCGCCGGGACCGGAGCTGAGACCGCCGGGACCCTAGCTGAGACCGCCGGCACTGGTTTCGGGGTGGCCCCCACGAGCCCGCCCGCCCCGTCTCCGACGTCGTTGACCCTCCGCGTCTGTGAGCCCAACATCGAGTCTCACGACGAGTTTGAACTCTTTTCTCCCCGGGACGCCGTTGCCGGAGCGGACCTGGTGGTCTTTCTGGTGGCTCACCGGGAGTTCCGTGATCTGGACACCCGGGGAAAAGAGGTGATGGATGTCTGCGGGGTGAGGCGATCCGGTTAATGCTGAAAGTCGCTTATCTTGGTTCCAGTGCCAGCCCTCACAACCAGCGGTGGACATCCTTTCTCTCCCGGCATTTCGATCTGGAAATGTTCAGTATGGAAGAGGCCGAGATAGACGACGTCAAAATTCATCATTTTGCGCGCCCCACACGGATAGCTCTGGACTATCTTCTGGCCCGCCGTCGGATAGCGTCAGCGATGGAAGAGTTCGGGCCGGATATCATTCACGCCCACCGTATCACCAGTTATGGCTATATCGCCGCCGGGGCGGTCCGGAAGCTGCGGCGGGGCGGAAAGGTGGTATCCTTTATCCTTTCAGTATGGGGAGAGGACGTATTTTCGTTTCCCCGAAAATCTCCGCTTCACCGCGTCTTTACGGCATCTATCCTGGGAAAGGCCGACCAGATTCTGTCTACAAGTCACATCATGAAGGAAGAGACACTGCGTTACGTGTCTCCTGCCCGCGAAATCTATGTGACCCCCTTCGGCGTGGATACCGGCCGCTTTGTGCCACCGGCCCGGACGACGACGGCGGCGGTCCGGAAAGCAGGTAACCTGACGGAAGAGCCGGACCCGGACCCGGACCCGACATCTCCCGGTCCAGCGAGACAGTCGGAAGTGGTTATTGGAACGGTGAAGAAGCTGCGCGGCCGGTACGGCGTAGATATTCTGATCCGGGCAATTGCGATAGCGGTCCGGGAGCTGGCTCCGGAACTGATCCTTCGCGGTGTCATCGTTGGTGAGGGCCCTCAGGAGCAGGAGCTGAAAAACCTCACCGAGGAACTCGGCGTGGCTGGTCTGGTCAGCTTTACCGGTCGGGTTCCCCACGCAGAAGTTCCCGCGGTCCTGTCTCGGCTGGATATCTTCGCCGCTCTCAGCCTTTCCGACGATGAAAGTTTCGGCGTCGCGATGATCGAAGCGTCGGCAATGGCACTGCCGGTAATCTCAACTCGTGTTGGAGGTATCCCTGAGGTTGTCCAACACGAACGAACGGGACTTCTCGTACCGCCCGGAGATGTCGCCGCCGCCGCCGCAGCCATAGTCCGTATGGCCCGGGATACCGTTTACAGAAAAACCCTCGGCGAAAATGGTCGCCGCTTTGTCCAGGAAACTTATGACTGGAGTAATACTGCAGCACGCATGAAAGCTATCTACGAGGAAGTCCATGACCGCAGCCACAGATAACAGAATCTCCGATATTATACCGATATTTGTGCTCGGTTCCGCCCGAAACGGGACTACCTGGTTGTGCAATATCTTGAGCGGACACAACGATGTCGTGGCGGCGCAACACCCCGCCCACTGGGGATTTCATGAAAGTAACCTGCTGAAGCACTATCGTTACTGGGGTGATTTGTCGCCTCTGGATCGTCGGATACGGTTTCTGGAACTGTATACGGCGGGTGATCTGTTTCGTCTGGTTCGGGGTGACCGGATCGAGCTGGATCGTGAGATTGCCCGACTGGCCGATCTTTCCGGACATCCAGGCCACGTTGACTTTTACAATGCTTTTTTCCACATAATGGACCGGTTCGCCCGACAGGAAGGAACGAGCCATTGGTTAACAAAATTGGATCCCCTCTTCTATCTGTACCCCCACGAACTGGAAACGTTTCTTTCCCGCCTGGAATCACGATACCGAAAAGTCCATTTCATCGCCGTCCAGAGAGACGTCTCAGAGGTGGTTCGGTCTTACCTCAACATGGAAGGTCGGGCGGAACAGAAGCGAACCTCCCGACTTCGTACGCCCGGATTTGTCCTTTTTGAAACGGCTCGGAACGTGGTTCATTACCGTCAGATTCGCAGGCTGGCGGCGCGTTTCGGCTTTCCCATCGTCTCGTATAACACGCTGAAAAGCGAGACCTCCCCGACAATAGAAAAGGTATGTCGTGCGCTGAGTCTCCCACCACAGTCGGGACTGGAAGAGTTGCGATATCGACCCAATTCCAGCGTTTCCTACCGGAAAACGTTGCGGGACCTGGGTCCGGGTACGCTGTGGTCTATCCGGTATATTCTGAAACCGTTTATCAAGATTATGTGGCCTGCCGCTCTGCTTCTTCTGAGAAGTCGCGAAGGGGTGCGCCCATCCGTACCCCCGGTCTACTACAAATTGCAGAAACTGGAGCGGTATCCGCGGCAGTTTCATCGGGAGCTGCTGGCGAATGACGAAGCTGCATTGGCGGAACTTCTGTTCGGTGACGATATTTCAGGCGCTTCAGGCAATACATCTGATGAGGTAACACATGCAAAACAACAGTAATACGAACACCGCCACGGTCCTCTTTGTTGTGGGTACCCGACCCGAAGCAATCAAACTTGCTCCGGTCATTCTTGAGTGCCGACAAAGAGCCGATCTCCATCCACTAATTCTTTCTACAGGGCAACACCGGGAAATGCTGGCTCAGGTGTTCAGCCTTTTCGGGATTGTTCCCGACAAAGACCTTGCCGTCATGAAGCCTGGTCAGGACCTGTTTGATGTGACCGCATCGGTTCTGCTCGGAATGAGGGACGTGTTGCGCTCGTATACGCCGTCGATTGTTGTCGTCCAGGGGGATACCACCAGTTGTTTCGTCGGTGCTCTTGCGGCATTCTATGAAGGAATCCCCGTGGCACATGTAGAAGCGGGGCTTCGGACGTATGACCTGGCGGCGCCTTTCCCCGAGGAGGCCAACCGGCAACTGGCCAGTCGTATTGCCACGCTTCACTTTCCTCCTACCCAGGGCGCGGCTTCCCACCTGCAACGGGAGGGCGTCCCGGAAGACCGAATCTTCATTACCGGAAACACCGTAATAGACGCATTGTTGTGGGTACGGACGCGTTTGAATGCTGCCGGCGAGTCCACCGGAGGCGAGTCCACCGGAGGCGAGTCCACCGGAGGCGAGTCCACCGGAGGCGACAGTGTCATCCGGCGGGGTCTCGCCGCCCTCAAGACGGCCTGGCCCGGCATTGATGACGACCGTCCTTATGTCCTCATTACCGGCCACCGCAGAGAAAACTTCGGAAGCGGTTTCGAGTCCCTCTGCCTCGCCGTTTCGGACCTGGCGTCGGTCTACCCCGGATGGGACTTTGTATACCCCGTTCATCTCAATCCCCGTGTGCAGGAACCGGTTCGACGTATATTGGGCGGGACAGATAATGTCATACTCATTGAACCGCAGGACTACGCTCCTTTCGTGCGACTTATGGACGGGGCTTATCTGATCCTTACCGATTCCGGAGGAGTTCAGGAAGAGGCTCCCTCGCTTGGTAAGCCCGTGTTGGTCATGCGCGAAAAGACGGAGCGTCCGGAGGCCGTGGAAGCGGGAACGGTCCGACTGGTCGGTACAGACCGACGGCGTATTGTGGACGAGGCGCGGCGCCTTATAGATGACCCCGGGCATTACAGATCCATGTCGAGGGCCCATAATCCGTACGGTGACGGCAGGGCGGGGGTCCGGATTCTTGACGCCATTGCGGCGTACCTCGGTGGTTCATGAAACTCCTTATCATTTCCCAGTACTACCTTCCCGACATTACGGCCGCCGCATTCCGTGTCGGAGAAACGGCAGAGATTTTGGCCCGGAAAGGCCACCACGTGACGGTGGTTACCTCCGAGCCGCATCGCGCTCCCATTTCCGCGCTCCGGCCCCCGTCCCGGTCTGTCGGAACCGCAGAAGCCGAAGAAACCGGACAGCCAATCCGCCCCGTCGTTTACCGGGTACCCATTGATCCCCTCAACGCCGGCGGAATGCGCGCCTATCTCCGTCATTTCTTCTCTTTCGTTCTTCGGGCACGACGAAAAGTCAGGAGACTCCTTCGGGACGGGTATCGACCCGACGTGATCTGGACCACCTCGCCCCCCCTCTTTGTCGGCCTGGCAGGAACCGGTGCCGCCAGGTGGAGCGGGGCTCCGCTGGTTCTGGATATACGCGACGTCTGGCCCGATACGGCCGTTGCGGCGGGTCAGATTTCCCGGGACGGCCGGGCGTATCGTTTTGGCAGAAAGCTGGAGCGGTGGCTCTATCGAAAAGCCGATGCCATGACATGTGTCGCCCTTCCCATGGCGGAATATTTGCGGAAAGAAAGTCCCGCGGCTACGTCTGTTACGGTGGTATACAACGGCGCCGGGTTTGAACCTGAAACGGCTGTCGGGACCGAAGAGATCCGGAAAACTGTTCTCTATGCGGGAAACCTGGGGCGTCTGCAGGGTGTTGATATCCTGCTCGACGCCTGGGCGCAGCTGACTGACCAGGAGCGTCGCGGATGGATCGTCGAAATCATCGGAGGGGGAGTCCTGGAAAATGAACTTCGAGACGCCGCAAGGAAGCACCAAATCAACACCTCCGTCGAATTCCGGGGCGTCCTGTCCAAGGAAGAGACGATATTCGAGATGCGACGGGCCGGGGCGCTGTTTCTCAATCTCATTCCCAGCCCCGTCTTTGACCTGACCATACCCAGTAAACTCTTCGATTATCTTGCTACGGGCCGACCCATTATCGCCGGTATCACCGGAGAGGGAGCGTCGGTGCTTTCATCGCTGCCGGGCAACCACGTGATTCCACCCTCTGACATATCCGCAGCAACCGACGCGATCCGAGGGGTTATTGGTCGGGAACGGTGGCATGATGGTCTCAGCGAAAACCGCACCACTGCGTCCCGGCGCTTTTCACGCCGGGCCAACGCAGATGTCCTGGAAGAGATGTTGCTTCGACGGGCCCGTCAGTACGAGTAGCGAACCGAAATATCTGTGTAGTGGTTTACCTCGTTCCGGCCATAGGTGGTGCGACCGCCCTCCCCGTCAAGGCCGTCGGTTTCGCTCCAGACGTACCGTATGGGTTTTTCAACGTACTCAAAGGTGTACGCCAGTCCCAGACGTATTGAACTTCGTGCGACCGGAAGGTACACGTGACTCTTTATACCGGTCTGGTACCGCCGTTCCACGTGATCCTGAGTGAGAAACTGGAAGGTGTCATTGTACACCAGGTCGCCGGGTAGCCAGAAATAGTCCGTTTCTGCAAAATTGTCAAAGTCTCCATCCCGACCCGAGTCGTAATACCCGCCGTCGTTGAGATACTGATCCAGCTCTCCCTCAGAGGCGTTGGCGTGTCGGATAATGGCGCCGGTAACTTCCAGGTTGAGGCGACTGGTCGGGGCGGCACCGAGAGTAAGTCTGGCTCGTTCCGAATTAGGCAGCAGATTGTTGCCAATGCTGGTGTTCTGGTGGGTATAGGTAAGGTAGTTGGGTTCGGTGGTGTAAGGATTGTGGGCGGCGTGAGTGTACATGTAAGGAAGAGCTGCTTCATAACTTGCTTCTACCATAGGACGCCACGATGCGTTTGGCGCCCATTGAAGGGCAGCAACTCCCGCCATCAGATACTTCGTGTCAAAGTTGAAGGTTACCAGGTCGTTGAAGCCGGCGTCGTCAACGTAGACCAATAGTGGTATGCGTACACCTTCCGTTGGCCTGATATCCGCGCTGAGTCCAATAAAGGAGTTGTCTTCAAACGCACTGTTCCCCTGGGAGTGCCACAGGAACTTCAGTGGAATGAAGTAATTCAGCTCAGGACGGGGACCAAACACCACCGCTTCAAAAAACGAAAACTCCAACCACCTGGCCGGCCGGAAACCGAAACTCTGGATAAACAACTGTTTTCCCGGCGCCTGTAGAGGCTTTGCATAAAAGTCCGCAGTGCCGTCCTGGTTTACATCGATATTCCGGGAGGCGTCCGGATCATCCACCGGCCGGAACGGAGCCGTTGCCGTATGGGATGACAGGGCCGCCGTATACCTTAGCATTCCAAGGTCATACTGAAGCATTACATTACCCGCCTGGGGAGCGTAACGGCTCAAAACGGGACTCTCTTCGTGAAAAGGGCCGTAGGAGCGGCGGTGGATACCCGCCCTGACGGAGAGATTGTCCCATTCCAGTGTCGTCTGGGTATTGATTTGCAACAGTGTGTATACGTCCCGGCCGCGAACGGAAACCTTTGCGTTATCTTCAAGGACGTCTTCGGTAGCCCGGTAGCCGCTTGGAATCAGGTCTTCTGCACCCCGTTCAATTGCCCAGCCGCCGAAGCTTGCGCCGATAGAGAACCGCTCCGTCAGTCTGCCGCCGGCGTCAATACCAAGGGCCCCTTTCGGTTGAATCCCGTCATCTTTGGTATAGAGGCGGGCGTTCACAAAGGGTGCACCGTAGAATGGTCCGTCCCCTCGGGGGGTAATCTCATCAAGGTACCGCTGTGCCTCCACTCGTTCAGTCGGTGTACCCCGCCGAATGACGGCGTGTAACACGCCTTCCAGTTCCGTTAAAGAGTAGGGTTGTATGACCGGTACCTGGTCCACCAGACCGCGAACGATCCACCGCTCCATGGACCGGTACACCGGGTGGTTGGGGTCAGCGGTGACTTCCGAAAAAACTGACACCGGCGAAAGCAGCGCCATGGCCAGTGTCAGGAATAGTGTTGCCTTGTAATTCATTCGGGAATTACAAACCCTTTTGTTCGTCTCGTCAACCGAAGCATGGCCGGGTACGTGGAGCCGCCCCTTACCGCAGCCCCAACGCCCTGTCGGCCCGGCCGAACGGTACATCCTTGCAGAGTCGGCGCAGCCTGTCGGCGGTGCGATGCAGGTTCACATAGTGTCGGAAACGGTACGACCACTTGATGCCGGGCATCCGTGGCTGCCCTGGATCCACCTCCCAGGGGTGCAGGTAGAACATTTGTCCCGTACCGGCGGTCACGGCTCTTCGGTACCCGGCTGCAAATACCGGGTACGGAATCAATCGGAAGTACCCGCCGCCACCCCAGGGTAAGGTACGGCCCAAACCAACACGCAACGTCGCCGGCGGAATCTCGGTGATGATTTTTTCAGCGCGCTCTGTCGAGACAGATCCGTACCGGTCATGTCCCCCTACGGGAAAGATGCTGGAGTCATAGCGGTGCCCCGTCTCTTCCAGTATTTCCAGTCCACGTACGGTAATGGAAAAACTCGGTGCCCGGTACCCCAGTACCGCCTCACCGGTGATATCCTCCAGAAGACCTTTCGCTCGCGTTACGTCGTCCCGAAAGGCCGCTTCCGTCTGGTTATAAACAAGCTCATGTCCGTATCCGTGGCCGGCAATCTCGTGACCCGCCGCCTGTACCCGCCGTATCAGGTCGGGTGACCGCTCCGCCACCCATCCCAGGCAGAAAAAAGTGGCTTTCGTCTCCGTGTCCGCAAAGACCTCAAGAAGAGTCTCCGTGGAGGACTCCACGCGATATTCCTGTTTCGCCCAGCTTTCCCGGGGTACAACCGCCTTCAGGTTTTCCACCTGAAACCAGTCTTCCAGGTCGACAGACATTATGGACGCAACGTCACCGGCACATGTCGTCCCGCCCCCCTCCATGGGCACATGATCCATCACCACACCCGCCTGCCCCGGCGACGAAACTCCCGCGCTTCTTTTCGGGTCGGCCAGGTAAAGTAGCTTCCCTCACCGACCAACGGTCTCGCCGTCGCTTCACCACGCTTAACTGACTCCAGAAAAGCCCACAACGCCGACGCCGATGCCCGCTTCGTCTCCGTCATCAGCTCTTCCAGTGACATCTCCGGGGGGATCGGCGTCCGCGCCTGGAACAGGATATCTCCACGGTCCAGCTTCGGAACCATCTCGTGTATGGTCAGGACCGATTCTTCCTGACCGTCATACATCTGCCGGAAATTGGGCAGCATCCCCCGGTATCGGGGCAACGGCGCATTGTGCAGATTTACGCATCCAATAGCCGGTGCCACCAGTACCTTCCTGCTAAAAATCTGACTTGCCGAGACGGAGACCACCAGGTCAATCTTCTGGTCCTCAATCCACCCCAGGAACGATGCCCCGTTGACGTTGTTCTCCGCCGGCGGTCGCGCTGAGGCCCGCTCCGACGTGGCTCCCGCCGCTCGTTCCGGCGGAAAATGAAGCATCTCCACATCCGCTTCCCGGCAGGACCGGTCGATGCCGCTGCCTGAGATCTTTGACGCTGCATATCGAAAGAGCATTCTGAAGAACCCGAGGGTTCCGTAGAGCGACCAGACCCTTCCCGCCAGGGCCAACCGGCTCGTAGAGCCCAGAGAGGGTTGTACCATCACCCCCCGGATATCCGCCACACCGCAGGCCGTTTCTTTCCGTACCAGAAATTCCTTAAAGAAGGTGCCGATGTAAAAGGGATCTTCCTGAGTGACGATGACTATCCGAAGCGGCCGGTCATAGGGGCCGCCGCCCCAGGGACGTCGATCCGTCACCGGCCCTGTCCACCCATGATGGTGAAAATTGTTTTCAGCGCGATTTTTATGTCGAGAATCAATGAGATGTTCTTCACGTAATAAAGGTCATAGGTCAGCTTGACTGCCGCATCTTCAGTGCTGGCACCGTATCGATACTGTACTTGAGCCCAACCGGTAAGACCCGGACGAACAAGATGACGCAGATGGTAATGTGGAATCTCCTGGGCAAGCCGGTTTACAAATTCCGGGCGTTCCGGTCGGGGCCCTATAATGCTCATGTCCCCCTTCAGGACGTTCCACAACTGGGGAATCTCGTCCAGACGGGCAGCCCGGATAAACCGCCCAACCGGGGTTATCCGGGGGTCCTTCTCGGTTGCCCACTGGGCACCGTTCTTTTCGGCGTCCATATACATGGACCGGAACTTGTAAATAGTAAAGTGCTGGTCGTTTCGGCCTACCCGGATCTGGCTGAACAGTGCCGGCCCCGGGCTGGAAAGTTTCACAAGGATCACCGTAACCACCGACAGGAGCAGCACCAGCGGGGCGAAAGCGAGGGTGACTACAAAATCGAAGAGCCGTTTGATGAAGTTATATCCTCTGCTTGCACCGCGATTGAAGTTTTCCAGAAACCACGATTCCTGGGTGGAGTATATTGGAATAGATTCCAGAAAGCGTTCCCAGAAGCTGGTAAGCTGGTAAAACTGCACTCGCAGTGGCAACAGCTCGTAGAGTTCTTCATAAATGGAATGGTACCAGTTGTCACTCACGATAATAGTGTCAATCTTGAGCGTCCGGACGTGGTCTTTCAGGGATCGTACCGAAGGAAACGTCTGTATCCCACTTTCCGGGGAGCATTCGGACACGCTCTGTTCATCGTCGCAAACGATCGCCACAACCCGAAAACCCTGGCGCTTCTGCCGCTGGATTTCTTCCGCCAGCTCCAGGGCGTACCTGTCGGATCCAATGATGGCTACCGCTTTGGTTATCGCCATGGCATCTATTACTCTGGTAAAGACAAATCGCCATCCGTAAAAGAGGGGGACAAACACCACGATGATGATAGCCAGGTTTCGCCGGGGAGAAATGTCTACCACATTCAGGAAGAGATAGATAAACGCAATAGCCAGGGCAACATTTACCGACATGGCAACGCCAAACTTGCGGTGGTTGAAGGGAGCGTTGATATTGTACTGTTCAAGGATATAAAAGGTGACAATCCACAGAAAGAAGACCATCACAAACGGGTAGATGTGCTGTTCAAATCGTTGCGAGAAATCGTTGCGGCCGTACCGATAGAGCACCATAATAATCAGCGAACCGATCATTACGGCGTAATCGCCGACGGCAAGAAGAAGTTTTATAAAGTTCCTGCGCATTCTCACGTGATCCTTACTCTATACAACACCGTTGGATCGGGCAACTGTCTATTATCGCTATGCGTAGTTCTTCCCGCCTCGGGATGGTATATTTCCCCAATATGGCCGTCGTCTCTACACATACAAACAGATTGTTACGCCCATGGCGATTCCTGCTCTTTTTATCGAGTATCGTATTTGTCGCCGTCCTGCCGGTTGTCGCAGTTTCCGCCCAGGTCCATCGGTATCTGGACGGGTTATCCACGAGCGCCGGGCGGGAACTCATGACTGATAGAAGTGTATCCCGTACCCATACAAGTGCCGAGGATATCCAGCTTGCACCGTCATTCCCGGGCATCGGTGACGCCGTTAAGGATCTTCGTTCCATCGGAACAAATATCGTTTCAGAGCGACTTATCCTTGTAGATGGTTCAGTTCACGATGATGATATGGTCAAAGTCTATAACGCACTTCTGGGGGTGAGCAATCTGGCATATCTGGAGTATTTCAACACGCGGACGGGGCTGTGGAAAGATCTGTTCAAAGACTCCTACCGCGTCGACAACGAGCACGATCTTAATCGATTGCCGGATATCCGGGTTGAGACAATACCGGAGTACGTTACTATCCCGGTTCTGCAGGGGTTGCCTCCCTTCGGTGATGTATTGCAAACGTACCGCTACGAGTCGATCTCTCTCGGCGAAATAGACGGTTTTCGGTTTTCCAGCGAAAACGACTGGGACATCCGTTATAGGGGAATTCGGGTCGTAAAAGCCGGGGAAATGGCAACTTACGCCTGGGCTATCCGGGGAGAAGACTATCTGCTCGTCTACGGAATCGGTGCGGCAAAGGTCTTTACCGGGTTTGGTCTTTTCCGGGATCGTATTGAAAGCAGTTTCACTTCCCGTACGGACGGTCTCTTTGACTGGTTATCGGAGAACTACCTGGACCATTTATAGATGTGTGGTCGGCCTCGTCGTCCTATGGTACTCTGGCGACGTTATGACGACGGTCCGACCTCCCTTTGCCGTGTTGCTTCTGTTCCTGGCCATGACCGTATCGGCGCAGGATATCTCGAATTCGCCCAATGGCCAGAAATTATACGCTCTGCGTTCCTCCGAGTACGAAGCGCTGCGTACCCTCTACATCGAACAGGGAATCGCTCTGCCTTTCAGTTCGGGTCCATTCAGCGAAGCTGAGATTCGTCTGGCTATGGACCGCCTGGACACCCGACGCCTGTCACAGGCGGGGCGAAAGACCTTTGACTGGCTTCGGTATCGGCTGCAGGCGCAGTCGCCGGCGGGTGATCCCTTGTATGGCGAGGAGGACGGACGATTCGCCTTTGATATCGGCGCGGAGTTTTCTTTTGAAAGCTATCTCCATACAGACCCGGAAAACCGCTATTGGGAATACCCCTGGGAAGAGCGGAAACCGTTTGCTCGCTTTCCTGTGGAAGGATGGGTAGGCAGTTTCGGCTATGCCGTCCACGATCTTGCCTTTATAAAAAATGTTCCCGATTTCGCGCTGTATCCAACGTACAGCCGGTCGGGACCGTACGGTTTCGACGATGACGGCGAATTCGAGCTGGATACCATTGAAGAAGATCCCTTGACCAACTGGCCGGTGAATACCGCGGCGCTGGATATACAATTTCCCCACCGCGCCTTTATCTCCGTTGGTGGTGACCGGTGGAACGCCTCAATTGGCCGGGATCAGATAGACTGGGGAAACGGTCGCTCCGGAAATCTCTATATCTCCGACCACGTGGAGTGGTACGACAGTCTGCAGTTTTCCACCTTCTGGGATCGCTTCAAGTTTTCCTGGATGTGGGTGAGTCTGGACGGAACTCTCATTGAGGGAGAACGTGAGTATGACCGGCAGCTGGTCTACTCCGATCCCGGCGGTGGCGCCGCCCCGGTGTACACCTACGTCCCCGAAGAAGAGCACAAGAACGTCCTGGCCCACCGTTTTGAAGTTCGACTGTGGGACCGGTTGGGTCTTGCCTACACTATGGGCATCATCTTCGGCCGTGAGCGGGTAGAGCTGCGTCATCTCAACCCCGTATACGACTACCACAACCTCTACACCAACTCCCAGTGGGTGGGCAACGCTCACCGAAGCTACGAGTTTGACTTCGCTGTAGTACCGGGGATATCTCTTTACGGTGTCCTTGCGCCGGACCAGTGGACCAGCCCCCTTGAGCCGGAGACGGACCTGGGGCAGGAACCCAACGCATTCGTTGCCCTCGCCGGAGTGGATACCCGTTTTGCATTGGGGGACGGGTTTTTGGAGACCTCCGTCGAGGGGGTCTACGCCAGTCCCTGGATGGGTGTCCACAACCATCCTCTGACCAGTATCACCACCCGGCGCTTTGTTATGGCCCACCACAGCGACGGACCTACCCAACTCTGGTACGACAAGCCTATCGGCCACTACGGCGGCAACGACTTTACCCTCCTGTGGCTGGATAGTACCTACGGTGTTACCGGTCGGTATCGCTACGGTGTGACCGCTTCCTGGGAGGGACACGGTTCGGTACCCGTGACGGAGCTCCTGGAGAGTAAGATAGACCGGGATCTCCGGGGGCAGCTCAGTGAAAGCGATGCAAAGATGACTGCGCCCTCGTCGGGTTACGTCGACCGGGAAGGTGTGAAGCGTCTTGCCATGTGGAAGAACGATCTTTCGGTTTACGGTGAGTTCTATCCCCGTGCAGTCGGCTGTTTTAACGCCCACGAGCCCGGCGTATCTGCAGGTCGCACTCTCGGCGTAGGCAGTCAGTTGTCGGCCCAGTGGACAAAAAATCGCTTCAATCTGCCGTCACCCTGGGAGTTTGACCTGCAATGGGTGGTGACAACGACGATCACATTTTAGTCGACGCTGGCGCTCCCGTGGCGGTGCCCCCGCAGCGGCGCTCCGGTATAGGCGCCCTTGGGTGTGGGTGATATATTGCAGTTGTGAGCGGCGATAAAGGACCGGGATTATTTCGAATTCCTCTTTTTTCCAATATGGTAGATCGGACGGTCCTGTTTTTCGAAACGGTCGGCGCTTTTTCTCTCTTTACCGGGCGCATTCTGAAAGCGATGTTCCGCAGACCGTACCGGTTTAAGCAATTCGCGGAGCAGTTTGACCAGATCGGTGTTCGTTCAATCGGGATCATTTCTCTTTCCAGTCTGGCCATTGGAATGATTTTCACGCTGCAGATTGTTGCCCTCATGGCTACGTTCCAGGCGGAAATCATGGTCGGCGCCGTCGTGGCAAAGACGATGACCCGGGAACTTGCTCCAGTTATTACCACCCTCATGCTTATCGCCAAGAATGGTTCGGCCATGACGGCGGAGTTGGGAACAATGAGGGTTACCGAACAGATCGATGCAATGGAGACGATGTATGTCGATCCAATTCACTACCTGGTAGTGCCCCGCGTGTTGGCAAGCCTGTTCGCTTTCCCCGTTTTGACGGCGTTGGCAAATATCGTTGGTCTGGCCGGAAGCTATGTGGTAGCAATTGTATTTCACAATGTCGATCTTGGTGCATTTCTCGACCAGTTGTATCAGATGGTGAATCCAAAAGATATCTATTCCGGTCTTATCAAGGCGGCAGTGATGGGCGTCATGGTGGCGTCAATCTGTTCGTACTTCGGGTTTAACACGAAACGTGGTTCCCGGGGGGTTGGCGAGGCGGCTACGACAGCTGTAGTGACATCGTCGGTGGGGATTCTTGTCGTGGACTATATTTTGGCGGATCTCATGATGAAGGTATTTTTCTGAGAAAGGCTTGACTCTATGGAACCTGTGGTAGAAGTAGAGGGACTGAAAAAACGATTTGGCAGCAATGTCGTTCTGAACGGTGTTGATATGGTCTTTCCTGAGGGAAAGATCACCTCGATAATCGGTCAAAGTGGTACCGGCAAGAGCGTCCTGATCAAGCATATCATCGGTATCATGAGTCCCGATGCCGGAACGGTCTACTTTCATGGTGAAGACATCTTTCGGGCCGATAAACAGCGGCAGCGAAAGATACGGCAGAGATTCGCCTATCTTTTTCAGGACTCCGCATTGTTTGATTCTCTCACTGTTGAGGAAAACATTGCCTTTCCGCTGGTAGAGTCGCTGGGCATAAAAGACAAGGAGAAAATTTTCCGTACCGTTACTGAAAAACTTGAGTGGATTGGATTGCCGGAGGTTCGAAAAATCTATCCGGCTGAGCTCTCAGGGGGAATGCGCAAGCGGGTGGGCCTTGCCAGAACGCTTGCTATGCAGCCGGAGGTGCTGTTATTTGACGAACCGACCACCGGGCTGGATCCCGTTCTCGCCGAAAGTATCAACGATTTGATCGTCAAAGTGAATCAGGAATTCAGCATTACCTGTATTCTGATTACCCACGATATTCAAGCTACATTTCGTATTTCCGATTACGTCGGTTTTCTGTATGATGGAAAGATCATGGCCAAGGGAACGCCGGCTGAGGTTGTCAAATCTGAACATCCCATTCTGCAGCGATTTATTTCGAACTCTTTCAACGAGTTGGAGGTATAAACGTTGAGTCGTTTTCTTAAAATAGGTTTGTTTGTATCTATCACCGGAGTTCTCCTTACATGGTACGTTCTTCGAACGGCCGAGCAGTTGGATCGGGGAGGTGACAGCTACATCGTTCACGCCTATATGGATGATGCCAGCGGTCTTGTTCTCGATTCGGCTGTTAACCTGGCCGGTGTTCGGGTCGGCCGCCTGAAGTCGATTGAACTGGACGGTAACCGGGCGCGGTTAACTCTGGAGCTCCGTGAAGACGTACAGCTCGCTGAAGATGCTATCGTCTCAAAAGTAACGTCCAATATGCTGGGTACGGCATCGGTGTCTATCAATCCGGGAAACGGCCAGGGAGCCTTTCTTGGAGATGGTGATGTCATGCGGAACGTTCGCCAGCAGGCAGCCATGTCCGACGTCATGGTCAGCGCCAATGATCTAGCAGTGAACGCTTCAGAATTCGTGGCCGAGATCAACCGCTACCTTGCCCAGGAAGGTACTCTGGCAACTCTGGACGAAATTGTCGAAGTTGTGCGGGAGACTACGCTTTCGGCGAGCGCACTGATCGAAGAGAACCTCCTTCTGGTCCGCACATCCATGCAGAATGTGGAGCAATTTACCGGCAGGGTAAATCAGGATTCGGTCACGCAGGTTCGCACTATACAGGAAATCCTGGACAACACCGCCCGTCTTACCGCCAGGCTGGATCGTCTGGTCGGTGAAAATGACGAGGCCCTTGCCCGAAGCATTCAGGGTATTGAAGAAAGCCTGTCGGAGCTGCGGGTGGTCCTCGCTTCGGTCCAGGTTACCGCCGACAACGTGTCGGATGTGACCACTCTGGTCCGTGACGGCGAGGGTACCGTAGGCAAACTCCTGACGAACGACGACTTCTATAATCGGGTGGACCGTATTGCCGGCAAGGCGGAAGAGTTCATCGATTCCACCATCGGACTGGGAATCCAGGTCGGCTTTCAGAGTGACTACCTCGTTCAGCAGAACAACGCCCGCAGCGTTTTTGATCTTCGTCTTACCCCGGGCAACAAGGACAAGTACTACTCTTTGGGCATAACCAGTACACCGGTGCCAACTGAAAGGGAGCGTCGTACGGAAACGGTTCGCAGCGAGACGGGATCCACCACCACACGAATTATTGAAGATGAGCGTGTAAGAACCGACGACGTGAAGTTCAACGCCCAGCTTGCCCGTTCCTGGGGGCCCGTTACTGTTCGGGGTGGTATGATAGAAAATACCGGCGGTGTCGGTGTGGACGTGCGTCCTTTCGATCAAGTTGCTATCAGCGCCGAGGCCTTTGACTTCGGTGCGGAAGAAGGCGTCTACCTCCGCAGTACCGGTACCATCTACCCCTTCTTTGACCCGGAAAGCAACAATCCCCTGAACTGGGTCTATATTTCCGGTGGTGTTGACGATATTCTCGGTGTCTACGGTCGGGACTTTTTCGTAGGCGGTGGGCTCCGCTTTGCCGATCAGGACATCAGAGGTCTTGTAGGTTTTGTGCCGTTGCAATAAGCGTTACTTCTGATTCCATAGAAATTTTTCAACTTTTTCCCTTAAAACTCAAGCACCGTTGCTCGTTGGTGTGTAGGGAGTTGTATGAAGACTACAACTACATACACTCCCAAACACCCCGGCGAAGCCGTTCAGTGCTTTACTTCCGGGACACCTGACCTCCGAAAAGATTCTCCGACCGGTGGCGCCGCCCCTTCCCGCCATAGAGCTTCCCTCGCCGCATTTCGAAACTTCCGGGAATTGTACCGGGAACGGAAAGAGCTGGCAGGGCTGTCTGCAGCGACCGTTCTCGCCCTTCGGGGCGGCCAGGAGGACCGTTGTGTTGGATATCTGACGGTGCGGACGGACCTGCCGCCGGAAACGTACCTGGAAATATCATTTGTCCGTCGGTCCTGGAGACTGTTGCGGCTGCTGGCGGACCGTAATGGTGATGCTGTCGGCGAGCATCCCTGCTGGTGCCCCCGAAAACGTGACAACCCGATAACCTGGGACATTCGCCGGTCTATCGGAATGGACCCCGCTACTGCCAGGGTCAACTTGCGCATCCTCATTCGAATTCTTGTCACATGCGGCTTTTTGGACCGCAGTTCCCCAGGGTGGATAAGCGACGTCACGGCAACGCTGGTGCGACACGGTTCAGTGGGAGACTATTACCGTACCCTTCTGTTCCGAATGTGCAACCGTTGCTCCTGGGTCTTTGATGACGGGTTCCCTCCCGTGCCCGCCATTCCCGTACACGCTCTGCTTCTGCTGTGGGTTCTGGAACACTCGCCCACGGGATGTACAGCCTTCGATCTGGCGGGCACCCTCATTGCGGCGGAACGTGTGAGTATTTCCACCGGTTGTATTCCCAACGGACCATCCAACACCATGAGCTCGAACGTGCTGGCGGCGGTGTTGCAGGCCCGCTTCCTGGCCAGAACGGGTTCCATGCTCGGCCTGACGGAGTCCGCCGATATCGAAGGGATTTTCCCGGAAAATCCGGTGCACCGGAAATACCGTACCACACCTTTTGCACGGCGCATCCTCTGTTGGCAGATGTGATCGCAAAAAGGAATGCACAAACGGGCATCCTGCGTTACTATTACGAAACACGCGGCGTCAGCCGGATGCGAAACTATTGAAGCGCTCCAGGAGGCAGGATGACAGTTCTTGAAACGCGACACATCGTCAAGCAGTTTCCAAAGGTCCTCGCCAATGACGACATAAATATCACCCTCGAGGCCGGTGAAATTCTGTGTCTTCTCGGTGAGAACGGTGCGGGAAAGAGTACGCTGATGAACGTGCTTTACGGTCTCTATAAACCGACTGCCGGAGAGATTCTTCTGAATGGTGAACGGGTGGAGTTCTCTTCTCCGCGGGACGCAATAGACAAGGGACTGGGAATGGTTCACCAGCATTTCATGCTGGTAGAAACTCTGACAGTCACCGAAAACATTATTCTCGGGTCGGAACCGGGCAAAGGGCCCCAGATTGACTACAAGGCCGCCCGCACCCAGGTAAAGGACCTGAGCGCCCGATACGGCCTCAAGATAGATCCCGACGAAAAGATCATGAACCTCTCGGTAGGTTTGCAGCAGCGTGTGGAAATTCTCAAGGCGCTCTACCGACAGGCGAAAATCCTCATTCTTGATGAGCCCACGGCTGTTCTCACGCCCCAGGAGGTGGAAGAGCTCTTTACGGTAATCCGGGGGCTTCGGGACAGCGGCGTCTCAATTATCATCATCACCCACAAGCTGGAAGAGGTAAAAGCAATCTCCGACCGGGTATACATTCTGCGTCGGGGACGCATAGAGGGCGAACGGCATACGAAAGATGTTACCAAGGAAGACCTGGCCAACCTCATGGTCGGCCGGGACGTGGTTCTGTCGGTGGAACGGACGCCGCGAAAACCGACGAGTGAACCGGTTTTTACTATTGAAGACCTCGTTGTCCGGGACGACCGGGGTGTGGCAGCGGTAAACGGACTCTCTCTTTCTGTCCGTCCCGGCGAGATTGTCGGCATAGCCGGTGTCGACGGCAACGGTCAGACTGAACTTGCCGAGGCAATCATGGGGCTGCGTTCCGTGGAACGCGGCGCCCTTCGGCACCAGGACACCGATATTGCCGGCCTGTCCACAAAAGAGCGCATTCACCGGCGGATCAGTTACGTTCCGGCGGACCGTCACCGCTACGGTCTGGTGCTCCCCTTTACCGTTGCCGAAAACATCGCTATCGGTTACCACGATCGGCCGCCCAACTCCCGTCTGGCAGGTTGGTCTCTGGACTATGAGGCGATGGGACAACGGGCGGATACCCTCATTCGTGACTTTGATATCCGCACCTCCGGTTCCCAGGCTACCGCCGGCACCCTTTCCGGTGGAAACCAGCAGAAGGTCATTCTTGCCCGGGAGCTCACCAGGGAACCCAACTTTCTGCTGGTGAGCCAGCCCACCCGGGGGCTCGACGTCGGCGCTATTGAGTACATTCACTCCCAGGTTCTGGCTATGCGCGACAAGGATGTGGGAATCCTGATGATATCCCTGGAGCTGGAAGAAGTTTTCGCCCTGGCGGATCGCATTCTCGTTCTCTACGAAGGAAAGATTGTCAGGGAGTTCCGTCCGGAGGAGACGGACGAACGGGAAGTCGGGTTCTACATGACCGGAGGAAAGGAGCGTACGGCATGAGTGATGCACAGATGATGAGTCCCAAACGTGTCGCTCCGCGTCTTTTAATGATCCTGACTGCCGTTCTCGGGGCGGCTGGAGCCGTTCTCTGGCTGGGAGCCGCTATGAATCGCGGTGAAACGGCCTACTTCTGGGGTATCTGGCTTATCGTTGCAGCGGGTGGCGCGTACCTGATTCGGGTATATCTCACCGCCGGACGAGCCGAACTGATCAACCTCATACGTCGGAGTGCACGGAAGATGGTTGTACCGGTAATGGGAGTGGCTGCGGCCATTGTTATCGGCGGCATTCTTATGGTTTTTACCGGCTACGATCCGGTAGAAGCGTACGGCGCCCTCTTTTTTGGCGGGCTCGTGCGAAACTGGCACATATCGGTCCTCAACGCGGCACCGCTGATTTTCACGGCTCTTTCCGTCGCCTTTGCCTTCAAGGCGGGGCTTTTCAACATCGGAGCGGAAGGGCAGTACTACATGGGCGCTATGGCAGCTACGTGGCTGAGTCTTCGCTTTGCCCTTCCCGGGGTGGTAAGCATCCCCCTGATCTTTGTCTTTGCCGGGCTTATCGGTGCGGCGTGGACGATCATTCCAGCCTGGTTGAAAGTTCGCACCGGGGCGCACGAAGTCATAACTACGATGATGCTGGCCCATACCGCACGGTATCTTTCGCCCATCTTTATCCGGGCAAACGGCGGCGATCCCGCTACAAGCACCCACCCCTACGTGACTACAACTATTCCCGAAACGACGTGGCTTCCCCAATTCCAGGAGTTCCTGCCCCAGGCAAACTACCGTGTTCACACGGGTATTCTTATCGCCGTGGTTGTTGCTATCGTCATTCACTATATCCTCTACCACACCACCACCGGGTTTGAGATCAGAGCGGTAGGTGAGAACAAAGACGCTGCACGGGCGCAGGGAATATCTGTAGGTAAGAATATATTCCGCGCGTTGCTTATCGCCGGATTTCTCGCCGGACTGGCCGGATTCAACCAGGTGAATGGGCTTGATCACCGCCTCTTTGAGAATCTGCAGGCCGGATACGGGTGGAACGGCATTTCCGTCGCCCTTCTCGCCGGAGGCAACCCTATCGGGGTCGTCTTTACCGGCCTTCTCTGGGGAACTCTGGATGCCGGTGGACAATTCATGTCCCGAACGACCCAGACGCCCAGTGCAATTGTAGAAATCGTCAAAGGAACCATCCTCTTCCTGGTGGTTGCCCGGTATATCTACACGGCCATCGGAAACTGGCGCAAAAAGAAGAAACAACATACGCGGCAGGCAAACGGAGGGACTCAGGATGCTTGACTATAACTTCATCGTAAACCTGTTGTCCGCCATGATTCGAAACGCCACTCCTATCGCCCTGGCCGCAGTCGGCGCCGTCGTCTGTGAACGTTCGGGTATTGTCAATATCGCTATGGAAGGAATCATGACGGTAGGAGCCTTCGTCGCCGCTATTGTCGCCGGCGCCACCGGTAACCCCTGGCTGGGCCTCCTTGCGGCTATCTTTTTTGGCGGGGTTTTCAGTCTTCTTCACGCATTTGCCACCGTCACTCTCCATCTGAACCACGTCGTCTCGGGGGCAGTGCTCAATGTCCTTGCTCTGGGAATTACCGCCTATCTGATGATAATGATCGTCGGTCACCCGGGTACCACCGACTCTGTGCCCAACAGTCTCGGTGATCTCAGGTGGGCCATACCGGTGCTTTCCAGCATTCCTGTTCTGGGGCGGATGTTCTTCGATCAGACGCCTATCGTCTATTTCAGTTTCATACTGATAGCCTTTTTTACGTGGTTTCTTTCAAGGACAAAGCTGGGACTCCACGTCCGTGCCGCCGGTGAGCACCCCCTGGCACTGGAAACGATCGGCGTCTCCGTCTACAAAATGCGCTACTTCGGTGTGTTGGTGAGCGGCCTGGTAGGAGGTATGGCGGGGGCCTATCTCTCTATCGAAGGTAACGTCAGCTTCACCGAAGGCATGACCGGTGGTCGCGGGTTCATCGCTATGGCGGCGATGATTTCCGGCGGCTGGCATCCTATCGGAGCATTTCTGGCGGCTCTCTTCTTCGGCCTCGCCGACGCTCTGCAGGTTCGCCTTCAGGTCTTTGACATCGCCAACGTACCGGAAGAGCTGTTCATTATTCTGCCCTACGTGTTGACGGTGGTAGCGGTAGCGGGCCTCGTGCGTCGCAGCAGACCGCCAAAAGCGGTGGGCACGGACTTTATGATAGAACGTACCGAAGACTGACGGCCGGCCTGCCGCAAACCGCGAGTCCGGGGGTTTCGGCGAAAAAGTCCGACTTCCGATTGTCCAGTAACCCCGGGGGGTGTATACTGACAATTCAGAATTCTACTACATCCCAAAGGAGGGATAAAAATGAAGAAAACTACCGTTCTACTGCTTGTGCTTCTTGCCGTGACAACGCTTATCTACGTTGGTTGCGGCCAGGACGAAGAGGTCTCTGAACAACCGGTTGAAGAAGTCGCGCCGGCTGAAGCCGAACCAATGGTTGCAGCGATGGCTACCGACGTCGGTGGTCTCGGCGACAAGAGCTTCAACGACGGCGCCTACGCCGGTCTTGAAATGGGTGCGGATCTCGGGTTTGAGGCCCGCGTTGTTGAGTCCAACCAGCAGACCGACTACATCCCCAACCTGAGTGGCCTTGCCGAAGACGGTGCGGACATCGTCTTTGCCGTCGGTTTTCTCATGGAAGAAGCTGTAAAAGAAGCTGCCCGAATGAATCCGGACACCTATTTTGGTGGTATCGACATTGGTGGCGACCCCGATATTCCCAACTTCCAGGGTATTCTCTATCAGGAAGAGCAGAGCGGTTTTCTCGCCGGTGTGGTTGCCGGTCTCATGACCTCCCAGTACTCCGACGCATCGCCCAAGCTCAATTCCGATCCTGTGGTCGGTGTCGTTCTTGGTATGTTCATTCCGCCGGTTGAGCGCTTTGAAGTTGGTTTTATCCAGGGCGTGAAGTACGTCGATCCGGACGTGCAGGTTCTTTCCGTAACCGCCGGTGACTTTACCGATCAGGCCCGGGGCCGTGAAGCTGCCGTTGCTATGGTTGAGCAGGGTGCGGACATTATCTTTCACGCTGCCGGTCTTACCGGTCTTGGTGCAATCCAGGGTGCCCGTGAAAACGGCGTCCTCGCCATCGGTGTAGACGTTGACCAGAGCGCCGTCGCTCCCGACACCGTTCTTACCAGCGCTATCAAGAAGATTCCGGAATCGGTCTACGTCGTTCTTGAAAGCGTTGTGGACGGTACCTTCGAAGGTGGTACCCACTCCTACGGCCTTGCAGAAGACGCCACCGGTATCGCTCCCTTCAACTCATTTGAAAATGTAGTGCCCCAGGCGGTGAAAGATGCCGTTGAGGACGCCAAAGCGAAGATTCTCTCCGGTGAGATCCAGGTTGCAAAAACCCGCGCTGAGATCCAGAATCTGATCGACTGACCACTCTCGTAGGTACCGATCATGGTACACTGTACACCGGGTAGCCTTCGGGTCGCCCGGTTTTTTTATGCGATGTATAGGAGCTGATATGGATACACGAATGAAAGCGGTACAGAAAGCTGTCGACTTCATCCGGGGAAAAACCGCCGTAACACCGCAGATCGGCCTGATTCTCGGGAGTGGACTTGGTGTCCTTGGAGACGACATTCCCGATTCAGACGCCATTGACTACGGGGACATTCCCGGGTTTCCCGTCAGCACCGTGGAAGGGCACGCCGGAAGGCTGGTCTTCGGCTCACTTGGCGGCAAGCAGGTAGTCATCATGCAGGGGCGCTTTCACTACTACGAGGGCTACACCATGGACGAGGTGGTCTTTCCCGTGCGGGTCATGAAACTTCTGGGCGTAGAGACGCTGGTGGTCACCAACGCTGCCGGCGCGTCCAATACCACATTTTCTCCGGGCGATCTCATGATCATCACCGACCACATCAAGCTCTTTACCGACAGCCCCTTGCGGGGTCACAACATTGAAGAGCTGGGCCCCCGTTTCAACGACATGAGCACCGCCTATACCCCGGAGTTGCGGCGTCTGGCAAAGGAAGTGGCGGACCGGATAGGCACGAAAGTGCGGGAAGGGGTATACGCACACATGGCGGGACCCAGCTTCGAGACTCCTGCGGAGATTCGCATGCTGCGGACCCTCGGTGCCGACGCCGTAGGTATGTCCACCGTTCCGGAAGTTATCACCGCCGTCCACGCATCAATGAAGGTTCTCGGGATCAGCGCCATCAGCAATATGGCAGCGGGTATTCTCGACCAGCCCCTGAACCATGAAGAGGTCATGGAGACGGGCCGCATGGTCCGGGACAAGTTTGTTGCCCTGGTGCACGCTATCGTGGAGGCCATGTGAGTCTCCCCGCAAGCATACTGGCCCGGCCCGACCTGGCGCCGGAGGGTAATCGCAAGATCGAGTGGGTCCGCCGGAACATGCCCATTCTCCGGGGGCTGGAAGAACGTTACCGGAAAGAGGTGCCGTTCAAGGGCCTTCGCGCCACCGTCAGCGTCCATCTTGAAGCCAAGACGGCCTATCTCGCTCTGGTTCTGGCAGCCGGCGGCGCTGAGGTGTCCGTAACCGGAAGCAACACCCTCTCCACCAAGGATGACGTGGTGGCCGCCCTGGCAGACCGGGGTCTTCACGTATACGCCGTCCGGGGCGCCTCCCGGGCAGACTTCGAGGCGCACCAGCAGACGGCGCTGCAGATCCGCCCCCACATCGTCATCGATGACGGGGGAGACCTGGTTCACCATCTCCATGAAGGTGCCTCCGCCCATGCCGGTGACGTCATCGGCGCGTGTGAGGAGACCACCGCCGGTGTCCTCCGCAACAAGGCGAGACAGGCCGCAGGCAAGCTGAAATTCCCCGTCATCGCCGTCAACGACGCCTACATGAAGCATCTTTTTGACAATCGCTATGGCACCGGGCAGAGCACCATGGACGCCATCATGCGCACCACCAATCTGCTCGTTACCGGAACCACCGTGGTGGTGGCCGGCTACGGCTGGTGCGGTCGCGGCATTGCTATGCGCGCCGCCGGTATGGGCGCCCGGGTCATCGTCTGTGAAGTGGACGAAATAAAGGCGCTGGAAGCGGTCATGGACGGCTACACCGTCATGCCTATGGCGGAAGCGGCATCCCGGGGTGACTACTTCGTAACTACCACCGGTGTAAAGGATGTCATTACCGTGATGCACATGCGGGCAATGAAGGATGGAGCCATCCTCGCCAACGCCGGTCACTTTTTCGATGAAATAGACCTGGAAGGACTGGCCGCCCAGGCCGTAGAAAAGACGGAAGTTCGGGAGAATCTCACCGGCTATCGCATGGCCGACGACCGCTGGATCAACGTCATTGTCGACGGCAAGATCGTCAACATTTCCGCCGCAGACGGCCACCCCGCGGAAATCATGGATACCAGTTTCGCCGTACAGGCCCTCAGCGCGGAGTACCTGCTCCGGCACGGCGGCGGGAGCCATCCATCCGATAGTGGTCGGAGCCGCATCGGTGCCGCCGCTCTCCCGTCGGAGGTGATCCCCGTCCCGAAAGAGATAGACTACGCCGTGGCGCGCCTCCGCCTGGCCGCAATGGGTGTACACCATGACATCCTCACAGAAGCGCAGGAGGCGTATCTGCGGGACTTTGAGAAGTAGGCTGTGCCCCTCTTGCCCCTGCCCCTGCCCCTACTCCTACTTGTCCGACGTCAGAGCGAAACCGCGCATAAACTGCTCCTGCAGGGCAATAAAGACGATCAGCGGCGGAATGATAGACACCAGAGCTCCCGCCATGACCTGTCCCCAGTACACCCCTTCGCCGACACCGATTATCAGGTTGAGACCAACCTGTACCACCTGACGACTCTCATCGCGGATAATGACCCGTGGCCACAGATACTGGTCCCAGACATAGACAAACTGGATAACCGCCAGGGCGCCGATAGTGTTGGCGCTCATAGGAATGAGAACCCGAAAGAGAAAACTCCAGGGGCCCGCTCCGTCTATCCGCGCGGCATCGCCCAGATCCCGGGGAATTGACATAAAGTGTTGCCGAAACAGGAAGATACCTGTGGCACTGGCCATGAAGGGTACGATGATGGAGCTGTAGCGGTTAGTCCAGCCCAGACCGAACGGTATCGGTTCCAGCAGCACCTTGCGCGGATTCAGAATCCAGCTCAGAAACTCCCCGAGCGAGGCGGGCGGCCGAAGTGATACCATATCGAAGAGCCCCACAATGAGCACCTCCGTCGGCATCAGCAATGTAAAAAGAATGAAGCCGAAAATGATACCCTTGAATCGGATGTCAAAATAGACAAGGACCATCGCCGCCAGTATTGACAGAATCGTCTTTCCGGCAGTTACGGCGATAGCAATGCGAAGCGAGTTCGCCATATATCTTCCAAGACGCTGATCCGTCCAGACTATTTTCAGGTTTTCCAGAAACTCCGTCCCCGGGACAAGACTCGGCGAAAGAACAACACCTCGCGTCTGGGTTGCCTTGATGAGGGCAAAGAGAATCGGGGCGGCAATAATCAGGACCGAAATTGAAAGAACGATATGAATCCACAAGGGGTCTTTTTTGTGTCGCATCTTACGCTCCTTCGTAGTGTACCTTGTCCCGACCCAGACGGAACTGCATAACTGTTACCCATACAGCGACCGCCATCAGTACGACACCCTGGGATGCGGCCAGACCCATGTTGCTGCTGCCTCCAAATCCGTCCCGAAAAATCTTGACAATCAGCGTGGTAGTAACTCCGGTACTGTTGAGAACACCCCGACCTACGGGGCCGCCTCCGGTCAGAATATCTATGAGACCGAACACATTGAAAAAGCTGTAGGCCAGATTGGTAAAAACAAGAAAAAAGGTAGTAGGACCGAGCATAGGTACAATGATTCGAAAAAACCTTCTGATGCCGCCGGCACCGTCAATTTCTGCAGCTTCAGTGAGACTTGGTGATACATTCTGCAGTGCCGCCAGATAGAAGACGATGTTGTAACCAAGATTTTTCCATATTGCCGCGCCGACAGCCACCATGAAAGCAAGGGCGGGATCATCAAGCCAGCGTGGTCTGATTCCGAAGAGACTCGAAAGTATCTGGTTAATCACTCCGACTTCGGGGTTGAACATGAACAGAAAAATCGTTCCTGCAATTGCCGGAGAGAGTGCAAACGGCCAGATCAGCATGATGCGATAAAATCTGCCACCGGTCAGAGGTTGGGACGCCAGGGTCGCCAGAACCATACTTATTGCAACGCCGGGACCGGTGATGAGCGCGGCAAAAAGGACGGTCTGCACCATAGTCTGCCAGAAAGCCCGCGACTGCGGTCCGAAGAATATCGCCTTATAGTTCTCCAGTCCGATAAATGCGCGGGTACCAAGGAAGAGATTGCTGCGATACGTACTCAGGACAAAGGACTGAATCACGGGGTAGTACAGAAATACAACGAGTATGCCTATTGTCGGCAGAAGCAACAGCCAACCTGTCACAGGATGACGAAATATCGCTCTGTACGTCACGGTTCCTCCTTATGCGAAAGAACCCCCTGTCCTGTGACAGAGGGTCCCGAAAGTGATTGTTCCGGCCAGGATGTGGTCGGTCTTTACATGTTGGCGTTGTATTCCCGCAGACGGTCGTCGGCAAGAGTCTTTGCCTCGCGCAACGCTGCATCGACGCTCGTTCCCTGAAGCACTTTCTGAATCGCTTCTTCTACAATTGTTCTGGTGTCGAGAAAACTGCCCATCAGAGCACCCGCCGACGCGGCATTAGGTACTGTGTTAAGCAGCTGGTCGAAGGCGGTGTAGGCGTTGGGGTCTTCCTGGAACCAACCTTCCGCCTCAAGGGCGTCCACTGAAGAGTTGCGCACGGGATAGTATCCGGTCAGCTTGTGCCACGTTACCATGTTCTCGGTGTTGGTCATGAAGAGGATAAAGTCGCGGGCGGCTTCAAGTTCCCGGGTGGGGTGTCCATCCACGAGCCAGACGCTGGCGCCACCAATGACGACGCCGTTGCGACGCACACCGTCGGGAATCGGCAGAAGACCGGTACCCATTTCAAAAGAACCCTCAACGGCAGAACCGATATTTCCCAGATCGGCTGTCGAGGTGATATGAAACATCGCCTGGCCTTCCTGGAAGATGGCGTCACTTCCACTCCAGTCTTCAAGACGACCGGTATAGGTGTACAGATCGTTCCGGTTCAGCTCGTCAATCCAGTTTACGATGTTATAGGCGGCCCGGCTGGTCAGGTTCACTTCGGTTGCCCGGTCGCTTCGACCGTTGTCATTGTTGACAAGGGGCGCATTCTGCTGGGATATCCACTGTTCAAAAAACCAGGAATGCAGGTTAAAGCCGATTTTGGCACCTTCCACACCTGCATCTCGTGCCTGCTCCAGCATAGCGATCACCTGACCGAAGGTTTCCGGCGGGTTTTCCGGATCAAGACCTGCCTGACGCATCTTGTCCTTGTTGTAGTAGAGGATAGGTGACGAGCTGTTGAAGGGAATTGAGTAGATTTCACCATCGATGGTGTAGTAGTTGAGTACCGGCTCAATGTAGTCATCCGCAGGAATACCGCCTACCTCACCGACAGGCTTGAAAATCCCGGAATCGACGGCCAGCTGACTGCCAACCTCAAAAAGCTGTACGAGATGGGGCGCGTCGCCCTGCCTCGCCGCCAGTACTGCAGCCTGCAATGTCTCCCGGTACGAGCCCTTGCGTGCCGTAACGACCTGGAAATCGGGATTCATGGCGTTCCACTCGGCCGCACGATCTTCGATCCATCCCGACCGGGGTGCATCGGAAAATGCGTGCCAGAACTGAATTCCCGTAGGACCAGTTGCCGCCGGTTCACTCTGCCCGGAAGAAAACGCCGTTCCTGCAAGCAGGAGAGACAAAGCCAGAACCATCAAGATCGACTTGGAAAAAATTCGCATACACACTCCTTAAACTTTAGTTGTCGACTAAACTACCGTACAAAGTGTTAGTAAATTATGAATCTTGTGTTAAAACCGTATGAGCGCCGCATGCCGCGGTACGGCACCCGAATAGCGAAATATAAAGGTAGTTTTTGATACCAATAAATGGTATTATTATCAATAATGGTATTATATACTGTCATTACATTGGCAGTGCAAGGAACCCGCATCCAGGAGGAACGATGTCATACAACCTTCTTACCGACGAGGAAATACTGGAGGATCTTGCAGACAGGATTGATTTCATTCGCCGTGCCAAGAGGTTGAAAGACGAAGAGCTTGTAACACGGGGCGGCACCAGCAGATTCGTTCTCAAGAAATTCCGGTCCGGAGCGGGTGGAATCACCTTGAAGTCGTTTGTAAGACTACTTCGCGGGCTGGACGAACTTGAACGACTTGAATCGTTGCTGAAACTGCCCGATCAATACAGTCCGTCAGGGAAGCACACGGGTATTCCGGAGCAACGAGTGCGGGATACATCCGATATGAAGACCGGCACGGACTTTGTGTGGGATGAAGACAAATGAACCCCGTTGTCGAGGTAAGGTTGTGGGGAACCACAATCGGCCATCTTGGCTACGCCCCCGGTCAGACGAGGATTGCCACCTTCGAGTACGACGATCGCTTTATGCGTTCCGGAGTCCTGATCTCACCGATCAGGATGGCGCCTCCCCCATCCATTCAATCGTTCGACAACCTGAATACCAGGACCTTTCAAGGTCTGCCCGGTATTTTTGCAGATTCCCTGCCGGATGCTTTCGGTAATCAGCTGATAGACCTTTACATCGCGGAGAAAAACATACCCTCGAATGAGATCACGGTACTGGATCGTCTTCTGTACGTTGGAACTCGTGGCATGGGCGCATTGGAGTATCATCCCGCCGCCGACCTTGGTGAGACGGCGGATGTCGGCGTCGCTTTGGATATACATTCCCTGGCAGAACTGGCAGAGATGCTCAACGCCCGGAAAATCGCCCGCGACAACACGATAGTCACAGCCAGAAACCGACGGGAGGCACTCCGTCTGATACGGGTAGGTTCCAGCGCCGGCGGTGCCCGGTCAAAAGCTCTGGTTGCGCGGGGGCCTTCGGGCATATTGTTTGATGGTACCGTGGATCACGGAACCGACCATACCTACTGGATAGTGAAGTTTGATACGGACTCCAACAGTGATCGTGACGGAACTGACCCCAAGGGTATGCCGAAAATCGAATACATCTATAGTCTGATCGCAGCCCAGTGTGGTATTGAAATACCCAGGACTGACTACATCACCGATGAAGATGATTTCCACTTCATGATCGAGCGTTTCGACCGCGTAGTGGACAATGGGAGACGTACAAAACTCCACTACGGATCATGGGCTGGGGTCGGCCACGCGGACCGTGATCCTGCCGGCACCCATTCATACGAGCAGCTTGTACTGCTGGCCCGACAGCTGGGGCTCGGCCAGGACGCAGTAACCCAGATATACCGTCGGGGGGTATTCAATGTTGTCGGTCGAAACCACGACGACCACACCAAGAATTTCGGGTTTCTTATGGACAAATCCGGCAAATGGTCACTGGCTCCCGCCTTCGACATGACCTATCAATACGACCCCCAGGGGAAATGGACCGGGTCGCATCAAACCCGGCTTAACCGGAAACGGGACAATTTCACCCGGGAGGACCTCCTTGAGTTCGGCCGATATTGCAATCTGAACAATCGGAAGAGTCGGGAAATCGTATCCTCAACCGTCGCCGCCTTTCGGTCATTCCGGCAACGGGCAAAGGAATATCAGGTATCTTCTGAGCTTGCTGTAACGGTAGAGAGTGCGTTACGAGTGTATCTATGAGACCTTACAAATCTGTAATCTTCCGGTAAGATTCCTGTAATTGTTGGTCGCTATTTCTCGGAGACAGCATGGTACAGTTTGAAAACGTCACCAAAGATTACGGAGATATCCGCGCCCTGAAGGACATCAGTTTCACTATTCCCGCAGGGGGTATTGTAGGACTGCTGGGCCCCAACGGCGCCGGCAAAACCACCACAATGCGCATCATGACCGGATTTCTGGAGCCCACCTCCGGATCCGTCACCATTGCCGGCGCCCCCTTCACCCCCGACTCGGTGGCCCTGAAGCGCCTCATCGGCTACCTTCCCGAGTCGGCCCCGTCGTACGGCGACATGCTCGCCTGGGACTACCTCGCCTGGGAGGCGCGCCTTCACGGCATGGACCCGGCCACCCGGGTGCCTGAAGTCATATATGAGGCAGGTCTTGAAAGCCACGCCCACAAACCGATCCGGGAACTCTCCAAGGGGTTCCGACAGCGCGTCGGTCTGGCCCACACCCTCATTCACGACCCGGACATCCTCATTCTGGACGAGCCCACCAGCGGCCTGGACCCCAACCAGATCATCGAAGTCCGCGCCCTCATCCGCCGCATCGCCCGGACCAAGACGGTCATCCTCTCCACCCACATCATGCAGGAGGTGGAAGCGCTCTGCCGGCGGGTCATCGTCATTCACGACGGCACCATCCGCTACGACGGGTCTATCGCCGCATTCTCCGGTGAGGGCCAGCGCATTCGAATCGTTTTTTCGAAGGTTGAACCAAAGGTTCTGCAGGAGCATCTCTCCCGGCTGCCCGGCCTCAACACGGTAGCGGTGGATGATGAACCAGGGCACACTCTCACCGCCTGCACCGTCGAGTCCGACGGCACCACCGACCTGCGCCCGGAGATTTTCCGCCTGGCGGTGGAGCGGGGCCTCACCCTCTACGAAATGGTCCAGGAGCGGACATCCATGGAGGATATCTTTCACCAGCTCACCCGGGAGGCCACCCATGTCTGACACCACCCCTGTTCCCGCCGGCGTCACCGCCGCCACCGGCTCCGCTCCCCCCTGGCCCCAGGCCCGCCGCCGCGCCGCCGCCACCATGGCTATAGTCCGAAGAGAACTGGCGGGTTACTTTCAGACCCCCGTCGCCTATGTGGTAGGCGCCGTCTTCCTCGGCGTCACGGCGGCCCTCTTCTTCTCCGTCTTCTTCCTTTTTGAACGGGCAGAAATGCGACAGTTCTTTGGTCTTCTTCCGGTACTGCTGGCGCTGCTCATGCCCGCCCTGGCCATGCGGCTGGTGGCGGAAGAGCGCCGCCGGGGAACCTGGGAAATTCTGGCAACTCTGCCGGTAAGCAATGGACAGATCGTCTTCGCCAAGTTCGCCGCCCTCTGGATCGTGGCGCTCTTTCTCCTGGTGCCGACACTCTTCTTTGCCGGTACCGTGGGAAGGTTTGGCCCCGTGGATCCGGGTCCAGTCGTGGCGGGCTACTTCGGCGCCGCTCTGCTGGCCGCCGTATACGGCGCCGCCGGTATCTTCGCCTCCGCCGTCGCCCGGAACGAAACGGTGGCGCTTGTCATCGGACTGGTCATTACCCTCACCCTGGCGCTCCTTGACGGGCTGGTGGTACTCATACCCGGCAAAGTTGTCTCGCTGGTGCAGTTTCTCGGGACGGGGTACCACTTTGCCGGGTTTACCCGGGGAGTTGTGGATACCCGTTCGGTGGTCTATCTGGCAAGTGCCACCCTCTTCTTTCTGGTTCTCACCCATCAGCAGCTGCAGCGCAGACGGTAGGAGGCAGACGTGAACAACCCCCTGTCCAATCGAAAATTTCTTTCCACGGTGAACGTTCTTCTGATCCTGGCAATTCTCGTCATGGTCAACCTCGTTTCGGGTAACGCCTTTCGCAAGTTCGACCTCACCCGGAGCGACGCCTACAGCATCTCCCGGGTCAGCACTGAAACACTGGCCCGCCTGGAAGATCCTCTGCGGGTAAAGGTCTTCTACAATTCCGACCTGCCGGCACCGTACAACGGCGTCAGACAGTATTTGACGGACCTCCTGCGGGAGTACGACGCCGCAGAGGCCCGCTACTTCTCCTGGGAAGCAGTAGACGTTTCCACTCCGGAAGGCCGCCGGGAGGCGCAGCAGTACGGTCTGGAACAGATAGAAATACAGGAGGTCCGGTCGGATCAGTTTCAGTCCCGGGCGGTTTACATGGGAGCGGCCATCCTGTACGGCAACTCTGTGGAACGGGTGGACCGCCTTACCTCCACCGACGGGCTGGAATACCGCCTCACCACCTCCATGGCGTCGGCAATAACCCAGGTGGACGCCCTGGCGGGTACCACCGACGAGGTGGTCATGGAGGTCCTGGCGTCCCCCCAGCTGGAAGAGTTGGGCATTCAGGGCTTTGCCGAGCTGGAAGCGCAGACGGCAGCCATTCATGAGCGGGTCAACGGCGACAACTACGACAAAATCCGCTTCTCCTTTTCCCGCCCCTCCACGGCGGTGGAAATAGAGGACGCTGCAGAGGCCTTCGGGGTTCGCCCCCTGCGCTGGGAACGGGACGACGGGTCCGTCCAGGAGGGCCTTCTGGAGATAGTCCTCCACACCGGCGATGGTGACAGAGTGAAACGGATACCCTTTGAAATCTATTCCCAGCTCTTCGGTGGCTACAGTCTGGGAGACCCCGCCGACATAGAAGAAGCGGTGCGGCAGGGCCTCCGCGGGTTGGTAGCGGCGAATCCCCGTATTGCGTACGCCCTGGGTCACGGTGAAAAGGCGCTGCAGGACTACCAGGAGGGGGCGGGGCCCTTTACGGCAATTGCCGGAGAGCGGTACGAGATCCTGCCCGTCCGTCCCGCAGAAGAAGAGATACCTGCCGATATCGACGTTCTCATGGTGAATGGCCCCACTGAGGAGTACTCGCCGGAAGCGCTCTACCGGATTGATCAGTTTCTCATGCGAGGAGGTTCCCTCTTTGTCCTGCTGGACCGTTACGTCCCGGTCATTCCCAGCCGGCAGCAGCAGATGGCCGGTGCCCAGCCCGGCTGGGAGACCAATACCACCGGTCTTGAATCGCTTCTGGAAGGGTGGGGCGTCACCGTCACTACCGACTTCGTCCTGGACGAGGAGAGCTTCACCGCGCGACAACGCACCGGCTCCACCCGGCTGTACCAGGCGCCTGTCCTCAGTGGAGGTAGTATCAACAATGATGTTGCTATCACACGGGGCCTCCAGGACATCATCGTTTTCAATACGACGGAACTCACCCCGGTCGGCGGGGCTCCACGCTACACCCCTCTGCTGCAGACCTCCCCCCGAAGCTGGACCGTACCCACCCCGGAAGAGGTAGGGCCCTGGATTGACGGCGTTCCCCCGTCGGTGGACGCTTTTCGGCGGGACGTGGCAGTTCTCCTGGAAGGTTCATTCCGGAGTCACTTCAATGCGCCCCTGGACAACTCGGAACCGGGCCGGTTTCTCGATCGTTCCGTGGTCTCCGGCAGTGTCGTAGTGCTGTCCACCTCGGCGGTAACGACAGCCCAGATGCTGGACCCGGAAAACCGCACTCCCAACGGAACGTTCCTGCTCAACGTGCTGGATTACCTTAACGGCGCGCCGGGTGTCGCAGAGCTGCGCAGCAAGGGGCTGGGGGTGCCACGTATCTCTGTTGAACACCCTGCAGCGGCAGTCGCCGCCCGGTGGGGCAATACCGTTCTCGTCCCGGCGGTGGTCATCCTGATCGGTCTGGTCGTCTGGAGTCGCCGTCGTACCCGGAGCCGTCGCATACAGGCGCACTTTGCCCGAGCCGGCGAAGCAGAAAACTCAACAGAGGGAGGCCGGTGATGACACGTTTTCTGAAAAATGGTGGACCCACCCGTACCCTGACGTACGTCGCTGTTCTTGTGGTGCTGATAGTCGTGTTTGTCGTCCAGGAGGCGGGACAACCCCGGCGCAACGCTATTCCCGTACCGGCCTTCGACGCTGACGCGGTAAGTCAGGTGCGCATCAGCGGTCCGGACGGAGAGCTCACCTTTCGGCAGAATCCCGATACCACCGATACCGAAGGATCGATCTGGCTCATGGGAGATGAGAACTATCCCGTAGCTGCCGGGCGCCTGGAATCTCTTCTGGAAGAGATTACTTCACTGGAGCGGGCAGATATCGTCACCGTTCGGGGTAACCCCGAAGAATACGGTCTTGGCGAAGCTTCCCGGAGAACGGTGCGTATATTTACCGGAAACCTGGAGCCGGTGGCGCTGCAGCTGGGAGATACTGCCGCAGCGGGCAACGCCGTCTACGGCAGGGTCAACACCAGCAGGGAGATCGTGCTTCTGCCACGGTCCCTGGACACCGCCGTCTCCACCGACCCCATGCGATTTCGTGAAACCACCATGGTTTCCATCCCGGAAGATCGTATTGTAGAAGCAAGGATCATCCTGCAGGGCCGGTCTCCCGTCGTGGTAGAACGCGTTCTGGATGAGGATGCCTCCTCGGAGGGGTCCTCGACTGAGTCTGCCGGCCAGTCCGCTCAATCCGCCTGGACCGCAGAAGACCCCCGGACGGGCGAACCCATGCAGGCGGATGTCCTGAACGCATTTGTCCGGGAACTCAGTTCACTCCAGGCTACGGCGTTTCCGGAGTACCTTTCCGACAGCACCGCCCCGATGTGGACGGGAGATCCTGTTGTCCGGATTCTTGTAGAAACCGTCGTTGGCGAACCGGTTGAGATATCCCTCTGGCCCGGTGATGAAGAGCAGGTTCCCGCGCGTACAAGCGCAAGCCCCTACGATTTTTTCATTCCACGCTGGCGAGCCCAGAGACTGATGCTAAATCTGGAGTGACGTTGCGGAAAGTATGTTGACAATGTTGTAAATCGGGAGATAAGGTAACGATATGCAACAGAGTCACTCCATTATTCCGAGGCCTGCGCTGCTGGAAGCGGTCAGAACAGGTCTGAACGAATCATGCGTAACCGTATTACTCGGTCCTCGGCAGACCGGAAAGACGACACTTGCACGGATCGTTTCTGAATCAGTTCCACACTCGGTTACCTATGATCTGGAGAGACCGGCAGGCTTGGCTGCACTGGAACATACCCCCGAAATAGTACTGGCCAGCCCCGACGGGGTGATCATCATTGACGAGGTACAGAGAATGCCTCGAATTTTTGAAATCCTTCGTCCAATGTGTGACGACCCATCACTGTATAACCGATACCTCCTCCTGGGTAGCGCGTCTTCGAACATCGTTCGGGGAATTTCTGAATCTCTTGCCGGACGAATCGCATTTGTCGATGTATCCGGTTTCCGCCTGGACGAGGTGGGTCGGGAAAATATGAAGGATCTTTGGTTGCGTGGCGGCTTTCCTCGAGCATTCCTGGCGTCGTCCCCGCAGGCAACGTTTCGTTGGCTCGAAGCGTTTACCCGGACATTTCTTGAACGGGACATTCCCGCGTTGGGCCTTCGCATTCCCGCAATTACTCTACGTCGTTTCTGGATGATGCTGGCCCACTACCATGGACAGACCTGGAACGCCGCTGAGCTCGCCCGTTCAATGGATGTGTCACCCCGGACGGTAAACTCTTACCGTGATATTCTTGCCGGAACGTTCATGATACGGGTCTTACCACCCTGGTATGAAAATATCGGGAAGCGTCAGGTAAAGTCACCCAAAGTCTACCTCCGGGACTCAGGTGTACTTCATCACCTTCTGGGTATTGCCTCCATGGAAGATCTCTGGACGCATTCCAGATATGGAGCAAGCTGGGAAGGATTTGCTTTGGAACAGGTGCTGATCCATTTCGGTGAACGGGATGCCTATTTCTGGTCTACTCAACGCGGCGCAGAACTGGATCTGCTCCTTTTACGAAACGGAAAACGATGGGGCTTCGAGTTCAAGTGTACCGACGCCCCTTCCGTAACACGATCCATGCATGTAGCATCAGCTGATCTGGGTCTTGCACACTTGTATGTCATATACCCGGGATCAAACCGTTATCCTCTGGCGCCATCTATCAGCGCTCTTCCCCTAAAGGATATTGTGGGCATGAGCCTTACCGGCTGATCTCTTCGGAAACCCGTCGTATCAATGCCTCTCCGTGCTCCCGTCCGTTCTTGAGAATTTCCTCTTCCCCCGTTACACGCCGTCCGGTCATGAGAATCTGACCGTTGCAGATGACCGTATCCGCCATGGTGCCGTTGGCGGCGTATACCAGGGAACTTTCCACGTTGTGGACGGGAGTCATCTGGGGATGGTTCAGATCGACCAGCACGATATCCGCCGGGCCGCCTTCCCTGAGTGCCCCGCCGACACCCCAGGGAGCAAAGACGTCGCTGTACTCTCCCGTGGCAAGGGCGATGGCTTCAGAGGCCGGCAGGCGCGTAGGGTCGCCGGTGTGAATCTTTTGCAGCAGCGCCGCCAGACGCATTTCGTCAAACATGTCCAGGCTGTTGTTGGATGCCACACCGTCGGGGGCAAGCATTACCGGAATGTTCCGCTCCCGTACCGCGTGCCAGTCAAAAACACCTGAGGCCAGCTTCATGTTGCTTGCGGGATTGTGTGCCAGGGTGATGTGGTACTCCCGCGCCAGGTTCAGTTCGGTTTCGTCCATCCATATTCCGTGGGCGGCAATACTATGCCGGGCAACCCGGTTGAGCACACCGATTCGCTCAAGCCAGTGCCACGGTCGTACCCCGTTGGTTTTCAGGCTGTCCGTAACTTCCTGTTCCGTCTCCGACATGTGTATGTGGTAGACCAGTCCCAGTTCCTCAGCTCGTTCAGCACTCCACCGCAGAAGGTCGGCGCTGCAGGTGTAAATGCTGTGGGGAGCAATGACGGGAAATATCAGTCCACCGCCGTCAACATACTCCTGCAGTAGCCTGTCCACCGTTTTTTGTGACGCCTTGCGCTTTTCGGTATCGTTGAAATCAAAGAGAGCGAGGCCAACGGCGGCGCGGATCCCGGAATCTGCAAAGGCTTTCCACGCATCGGAAAAAAAGAAGTACATGTCGTTGGCAAAGGTGGTACCACTTTTGATCATTTCGAGGGCAGCCAGACGGGTGCCCCAGTAGATATCTTCGCCGGTCAGGGCTGCCTCGGCGGGCCATATGCGCCCTCCAAGCCACTCCTGCAGGCGCATGTCGTCACCGTAACCCCGTAACAGAGTCATCGCAGCGTGGGTGTGGGCGTTCTTGAGTCCTCCCATGGCGCAGAAGCCGGTGCCGTCAATGACGGTTGGCTTGTGAGTTGCCGACGCGTTCGCTGAAGACACGTTCTCTGCCGGCCCCGTCGCGGCGGGGCCGTGTCTTCCCGGTGCAATGGAAACCACCCTCTCATTTCTTACGACGATAGTGCAGTTCTCAACGACGCCGTCGTTGGTAACGGCATAGGGCAGATCGGTAATGACAATGTCCATGTCGGGATTGTACCACCGCCGCTTCCACGATACCATACGGCTCTATGGCAAAGAAAATTGCAGTTCTCGGGACCGGGTACGTCGGTCTCGTCAGTTCCGTCGGCCTTGCCGACTTCGGCAACAATGTCACCGGTGTGGACCTTCGGGAAGACATCGTCAACACACTCACCAGTGGTACACCGACTATCTACGAGATCGGTCTTGGCTCCTATCTCCAGCGGAATCTTGAAGCGGGGCGCCTCAGCTTCACCGTCGATGGTGACAGTGCCATTGCAGACGCGGACATCGTCTTTTTCGCCGTCGGCACGCCCCCCCGGGAGGACGGTCACGCCGATCTCTCTCAGGTAGAGGCGGCGGCCCGGCAGGTTGCGAGTCAGCTAAACGGGTACAAGGTTGTTGTCACAAAGAGCACCGTCCCGGTAGGTACGAACCGCAAGATACAGCAGATTATCGCCGAGACCAGCGGACAAACCCCCGGCACAGGATTTTCCGTTGTCAGCAATCCCGAGTTTCTCCGGGAGGGCAAAGCGGTACAGGATTTCTTTCACCCCGACCGTATCGTCCTGGGCTATGAGGACGACCGTGCCCGGGACTACATGGAAGACGTCTATCGTGCTCTTTATCTTATTGAGACTCCCTTTGTGTGGTGTAACCTGGAGACGGCGGAACTCATCAAGTACGCTTCAAACGCCTTTCTCGCTACCAAAATCACCTTTATCAACCAGATGGCCAACCTGGCGGAGGCGGCCGGCGCCGATATTCACACCATAGCCCGCAGCATGGGAATGGATGGTCGTATCAGTCCCAAGTTTCTCCATCCCGGTCCCGGATACGGCGGAAGCTGTTTTCCCAAAGATACCAAGGCGGTTGCCGCCACCGGCGATGAGTACGGTGTGGACATGAGTCTCATCAAGGAAGTGGTCAAGGCAAACGCCCGGCAAAAGACTATTACTGCCCAAAAGCTCATCAGACTCATGAGCGGTACAGTTTCCGGAAAAACCGTTGCCGTACTGGGACTTGCCTTTAAAGCGGAGACCGACGATGTTCGGGAAAGTCCGGCCATAGAAATTGTCCAGGAACTGTTGATGCAGGGAGCTTCGGTGCGAGTCTTTGATCCTGAAGGAATGGATAACTTCAAGAGTGCAGTTCTCGGTGACGGTCCTTTCGGGGGTTCCCTGAACTCCGACCTGCGGGAACAGGTTGCCGAAGCGGCGGCGGAACGGCTGCACTTCTGTGGCGATGAGTTCGAAGCACTTACCGGCGCCGAGGGGCTAATCATCGTGACGGAGTGGAATGTATTTCGGAACCTTGACCTGGATCGGGCCGCTACAGTGATGACCGGCAGGGTGATTTTTGACGCCCGGAACGTGTTGGACCCGGAGACCGCCCAGGAGAAGGGATTCTCCTACGCCGGGGTTGGGCGCCTGTAAGTGGGTCCTGCAACATGATTATGTATACACATCCTTGACCACCGGATGGCGCAAAGGTATTTTCTACCCACATGAAACATCTGCCTTTCTCAAAAGAGACCATAGAAGAGATTATCAAGAAGTATCCGACACCCTTTCATATCTATGACGAAGAAGCCATCCGCGCACACGCTCGGCGCTTCCAGGGAGCTTTCCCCTGGGTTCCCGGTGGTTTCAAGAATTTTTTTGCCGTGAAGGCCCTTCCCAACCCCCATATCCTTCAGATTGTCCGTGAGGAGGGTATGGGGTTTGACTGTTCCAGTTACGCCGAGCTGGAGCTGGTTGAGAAAATCGGAGTGCGAGGAGAGGAAATCATCTTCACCTCCAACGATACTCCTGCCTACGAGTACAAAAAAGCCAAAGAACTGGGAGCAATCATCAACCTGGACGATCTGAGCCATGTTGACTATCTCCACGAACATGTCGGTATGCCCAATCTTATCTGCATGCGCTACAATCCGGGACCTTTGAAGGAAGGCAATGTCATAATCGGCAATCCCGAAGAGGCGAAGTACGGTTTTACCCGGGAACAGCTCTTTGAAGGATACCGCAAGGCCCGCGAATACGGTGCTACCCGCTTCGGTCTTCATACAATGGTGGCGTCAAACGAGCTCAACCCGGAGTATTTTGTCGAGACGGCCCAGATTCTCTTTGATCTGGTGACAGAGCTGAAGAAACGTCTGGATATCCGCATAGAATTTGTCAACCTTGGTGGTGGAATAGGTATTCCGTACCGTCCCGAACAGAAGGCGGTGGATTACGAAATTGTCTCCCGGGGTATTCAGAACGCCTACCATGAGACAATCGTACCCGCCGGACTTGATCCGCTCCGTGTTGTCACGGAAAACGGACGGGTCATTACCGGTCCCTATGGGTATCTCATTGGTCGGGTGCTGCATAAGAAGGATATCTACAAGGAGTACATCGGGCTGGATGCAAACATGGCCAATCTCATGCGCCCGGGGATGTACGGCGCATATCATCACATCACCGTTCTGGGTAAGGAGGCGATCCCGGCCGACCACACATATGACGTAACCGGGTCACTCTGCGAGAACAACGACAAGTTTGCCATTGACCGGAAGCTTCCGGAAATCGAAGTCGGCGATCTTGTAGCTATTCACGATACCGGAGCGCACGGCCATTCCATGGGCTTCAACTACAACGGCAAGCCCCGTTCCGCCGAGCTGCTGCTGCGCCCGGACAGTTCTGTCAGGCTGATACGCCGTGCAGAGACAACAGAGGACCTTTTTCGGACAATTGTATGGTGACCCGAGTCAGCTTGCCTGCATGGCGGAATGGCGCATGAGCGCGCCGGTGAAAGCACTACACACCTTTTCCCGGGCCTCCTCCTGACAGATACAGGAGAGAAGCTCCCGGCGGAACAGTTCGTTTCGTGCCATGGTGGCGAGGGATGAGAGGATTCTGAGGTAGTCGATCTGTCGGTTGGGATGGCTGGCAACGATAAAGAGCAGATTTACCGGCAAACCGTCAAAAGCATCGAAGTCCAATCCACTTCGGCTGACCCCCAGAGCGATGGCGCTGGTGGCAACCGTGGAAGTGCGTCCATGGGCAATTGCGATGCCGTGGCCGAATCCGGTGGACTGTTCTTTCTCCCGACGAATTACCGACTCCGTCAGTGACTCAAGGTCCAGGCCGGGAATGCGGTGAAACAGCTCCGTTCGAAAGATAGTTTCCCTGATGGCATCATATTTGTTTGTGCTCTGGAGGTCCCAGACAACGCTGCCTGGTAGAAAATATTCGCGGCCTGACACGGAACTCATAATCTCCACCCAATACTTACTCTCGGAAGCAAACGGTGTCAATAGATGCCGGTACATCAGCGGCGTTCCGATACCTCTTTTATCGGAAAAAATACAGGACGTGATAACGAAAACACCGGCATTTATGGTTGCATCACAGGCTTTCGTTCCCGGAAGGTGTGGTACCGGCAGGCGCATACGGCCTGGTCGACAGGGTCTGCCGGGTTGCGCACCCACACTTCCGCGATGTTGGCGGCCGAACCGGCGCCCGTTATGACCGCGTATTCCTGACCCTGTCTCGTTTCCGCGGTGAAGGTGAACATCCCCGGTTGGTCCGGTGTTACAACCTCCGGGGCCCAGTCACTGAGCCACTGTGTGTACCGGCTGTTGTTAACGTGAGCGTTCCGGTCGGTGTCGCTGGGCCGCACCCGGTCCCATTCGGTTCTTTCGAGACTCTGCCGTGGCATTTCTATAGCGCCCAGTTTTCCGTCGGGGAGGGACAGGGGTACCTCGTGTACCGCCCATTCCGCAGAAAGGTGCTTCTCCGGTCTGACAGGCCTGCCTGTGGCACCGTCCAGGACGATCCATGCGCTTGATGCCTCTACAAGGAGCTCGCCGGCAGACTCCACCAGAAACTCCCGCATGGCGTAGAGCCGGACCATTCTGCTTGGCCAGGTGGTAATCGTCAGAGTCTCTCCCCAGCGGGGCCGGCGGAGAAAGCGCATCCCCAGACGGTGAAGGACCCAGTACACCGGAGTTTCCGCGTCGGTGAAATCCACCCCCAGACGCTGGGCGTGCTGCCACGCCGCCTCCTGGAAGATACTCGCCATGCCGTCAAATCCAAGCTGATCGTCGGGCCGACAGAGGAAACTGGGGACCGTTATCTCGAAAAGGTGTTTCATTTTTTCGGTGTCTTTTTCGCTTTTGGTCCAGTCTTGCTTCGTGGAGTTGTCTCCGGTTCCGGGCTCTCAAGGAGTTCCATAAACCGGTCCATCCGGTATCCGCTGCGCTGTTCCGCTTCCCGCCACCGGCGGTACACACTGTTCATCCCCTTCATTTCGTCACCCAGCTTCTTCCAGCGGATCGTCTTTCCGGCAGCAACCGACGCGGTGATCTCGTGCCACGCTCCAAGTACCATCAGCCAGTCGATGAAGCGGGAAAAGGCTTCCCGGTTGAACCAGGTGACCCCGTTGTACACGTGAATCTGTAGAAAGTCTTCCACATTGGAATCTGCAGTCATAACCTCCATAGCCGCAAGGGCCGCCCGCCGGGGCTCTTCACCGGCGACGTAGCGCCACCAGTTGTGATGGGCGAGGGTAACCTGAACGAGGTCTTCAAACCAGAAGGGCAGGGTACCGGACGGACTGATCTGAGTCAGGACCGGTACCAGCGCTTCTATGAGTTGCCATTCCGCCGCCTGGTCAAGGGCCTGGAAGCCCGCCGCCCGGGAGGTCAGTTCTTCTTCGCCATGGACAAAAACATCGAGCGGCAGAAGGAGGGCTAGGGCCAGAAAAACCGCCGCATCGTCCCGTTCAGCAGTCAGGTGAGAAGCGATAAGTTTTGCCACATCGTCGGGGGCGTGGGTTGCAAGCTGAGATATTCGTCCCAGGGCCTGTCCGGTGTGTCGGAAGAGGTCCGTGGCGTTCTCTATTCGAGTCGTGTGTTCACAGAACTGAGCGGCGATTCCCAGAAAACCGCGATACTGATCGGCCAGAGTGTCCCAGTCTACCGGTTTCTGATCGTCTATCAGCGAATCAAAAAGGGTACGCAACACTCCTGTGTTGGCGATGACACCAAAGGCGTCATGAAGTGGCTGTAGCAGAAGGTGCTTCAGCGCCCGGTCAAGGTCGGGGATTCCTGCACCACCAAGATGGTCGCTGAGACGGGCATAGTGGGAGTAGCTGTTGTCCGATACCTCGTACATGTTGAGAAAAACCTGGCTTTCGTACCCCTTCAGGGATACAAACAGACCCTTCTCAAAAAGTTCGCCGCTGTTACGGATAAACCACAGACCGCTGCGCTGTTCCTGAAAGATCACATAGTGATGCCAGGATGGCGTGAGCCCCAGGGCAACGCCGAGCTGTTCCCGCCTTTCCTCCCGTTCCGTCTGGGCGTTGATGACGTAAGGAGAGGACGTATGAACCCACCCCGAAGCGGAGTCGTAGGCGTTGTTATACAGGACGAAGGCTCGCTCTTCGTGATGACGATTGCTGTACGCGTAGACGTTTGTCAGAACATGACCGTCCGAATTGAAGACGTCAAACAGGCGAAAACGCGCCGCGTCGGCAAAGAGGTAGCGTTTGTGCATCAACGGGAAGACCTCCCGGTGATGCCGGTCAATAAGGTCCTGGTTGGGAGTCTCGTCCCAGTACGCCTGTCGGTACTCCATGCCGTACTTCTCGGCGAATCCCTCTATCTGTCCGTGTCCGAACATGGGCAGTCCCGGCATGGTGACCATCAGGGTAGCCACCCCGAAGTACTTGTCGCCGGTGCCGAACTGGGCCACCGCCGTCTCTTCATCGGGATTGTTCATGAAATTGACAAACCGCTTGAGCACCTCCGGGTCGTAGAGGAGGGTGTTTTTCACCGTCTGGCGGTACTTTTCGTTCTCCTCGTCCTTCAGCATGTTCATGAAAGCGCTGTTGTAGACCCGGTGCATACCCAGATTCCGGACGAAGTAGCTCTCCATCATCCAGAACGCTTCCGCCAGCAGGAGCGTATCCGGCACCTCCTGGGCTACCCGGTCGACCACTTCCCGCCAGAACTCTTCCGGTATGGCCGCGTCGAAGTCACTCTGGGAGAGGCCGTGTTCACTCCGGGAGGGTATGTCTCCGCCCTGGCCGGGGGCGGGGTACCAGAGACGTTGAACATGCTTCTTTGCCAGGGTCATGGCGGCGTCAAACCGAATAATAGGAAAGTTACGGGCTACGTGGAGAATGGTCTGAATAACCGTCTCCCGCACCTCCGGGTTAAGGTAGTCAAGCTGGGCCGTGTCGTTCCAGGGCATGCTGGTGCCGTCGTTTCCATGGTACACGTACCGCGTATGACCGGAACGGTGGTCCACGTGCTTGAAGACCACCGCCGCGTCGCTGCGGTCATAGTAGTGGTCTTCCAGATAAACTCCGGAATTCGGGTCGGTAGACAGGTTTTCGCCGTTGAAGGTGTAGCCGGGAAATGGCGGGTGGTCCAGGTGGATATACCACTCGGGATGCTCGTGAATCCATCGGCTGTCAATGCCGGTATGGTTGGGGACCATGTCGGAGGCGACGCGAATACCCCGGTACCAGAGCCGCCGCCGCAGGTTGTCCAGGGCATTCCATCCGCCAATCTCGTGGGCGATCTCATAATCGTAGAGGGAATAGGCACTCGCCTCAGCCTCGGGGTTCCCGCAGAGGTTCTTGATGCGTCGTGATGCCGATGAACGCTGCCACAGACCGATGAGCCACAGACCGGTAAAGCCCTGTCGGGCAAGCTCGTCCAGCTCCTCGTCGGGAATGGCGTCCAGGGTCCTGATTTCCCGCTGGTACTGTTTGGAAAGCTGGTCCAGCCAGACCAGGGTGCTCTTTGCCATGATTACCGCCCGGGGCATCCACTCGCGGTCGGGGCTGAAGCGGGCGTAGTCTTCTTCTTCTCCGTCGGAACCGGCGCCGAACTCGAGGACCCGGGACTCTCCGGGACCGAAAAAGCGTCCCTTCGTCTCTTCGGCGATAATATCAAGTGACCGCAAAATCCGGTCCAGAAATGTCCCCAGAAAGGAGGCCCAGCGGGTACGAATGTACTCCAGCTGGGCGTGCAGGTCGTCAGGGTGATTGATAGCCGGTTCACGAAGCATCTCTATCAGGGTCTGATCCTCCGGGCCGAAGCCGGGCAGCACCGCGAAGTAGTCCTGCATCGTCTTCATGGCGTCCCGGTACGAGGTGTCTACCGCCAGAAGCTCTTCGTCAAACAGTTCAACCAGGGGAGAATATGCGGGATTTCGGTTTCCCACCCACATGACGATAATCTCTTCCAGAGCAACCAGGCGGCCACTGACACCGTCAACGGTGCGGTCCAGGCTCTCCGTGGCGCTCTGGGTGCTCCGGTACACGCCGGTAGTAGGGAAGCGCTCGGCGAAGGTCCGAAGCATGGAATCCAGCTGGTCCTTGCCCAGCGTTTCAGTCAGTCGCGTCTCCAGCCCTTCCATCAGTTCCGGACCGTACTGCTCCAGGTATTCGCCGATAAGGTAGTGAAAAATCTCGTCTATAAGTCCCATGGCGTAGACGTCCCCCGCTCGGACGGAACGTTCCGGATGCAGTACCGCCTTTCTGACGGTGTTGATCCGCATCGCCATCTGCCGCGCACCTCGCATATCCGCAAAGAGGACGTGTCCTGCCACAGAAAACACCTCATCGGCTATACCATAGGTGTCACGTCCGCTCCGGGAAACGTGAAATTCCCGCTTTGGACCGGGGATATAGTGCGGAAGTCGCCACATGTACTGTCTGGTCTCTTTCGTTTCGTTATTCATGGTTTCTCCTGTGCAACGCCTTCCGGATGGTTGTCAGTGCGGAAACCTCGGCGTTCAGCGTCGAATTGAGCTGGAGTTCCTCCAGAGTAAGAGGCATTCTCCAGGTCCAGTTAAAATCATTGTACGTTCCGGGAATATTGACCCGTTCAAGATCGGGGTCGTCATGGATTATCTCCGGACTGAGAGCCAGAAGGTCCTGCAGGGCAAAGACAACAATTCTGCTGGGAGACTTCAGAATTGCCCGGTAAACCTCCCGGGCCACCGATGGATCGAAGGTTTCCGGTGCCGGAGTATCACCTCCCAGCATGGTCCATAGTTCATCCCTGCCCGTCTCCTTCTCCCACCAACCCCGGATTGTGCTGGTATCGTGGACACTGGGCGCGCAGACGCTCAGTTCGGGATACTCGTGAAACGGTACAAGCGGCTCTCCCGGTTGGTCCCAGTAGTGGGTCCACCGCGGAATCTTGAGGCCCAGAATACCCAGGGACTGCAGTACCCGAGGTACCGCCTCAGGAACGACTCCCAGATCCTCCGCGCATGGCAGCATGTCGGAGCTCTCTTTCATCACCTTCAGAACAGTCCGTCCGTGATCCGCCCACAGTTCGTTGCTGTTGACGGCGGTACGGGCGACGATGCCCTCAAAACGCTCACGCTCACCGTCGGTGAGGCTTGTGTACCGGCTGCATTGTCGAAAAGTCCACGTGGAAGCCAGTTTGCCGTCGGGAAGCTCTGTCAGCGCCCGGTCACGGTAGTGTTCCAGCAGCCGTTCCTTCGCCGGGTCGGGAAGGTTCAGCTCCGCAAGTTGCTGTTCGCCGGTGACGTCCGGAGAGAAGAGAAAAAGCTCCTCATCATCCAGACGCTGCAGAATGCCCGTCTCGCCGGTGAGCAAATCAAGAGTTTCCCGGCCCAGTTCTTCAACCAGGAGACCTTCCGGGATGTGCGGTTCCTGAAGCCACCTGATGCGACCGTCGTCAAAACCGATTTCGTAAAGTTCATCCCGGGATATACCGTGCTGCGGCCAGAAAAACCCCGGAATACCGGAAAAATTGCCCGCGGGCACCGACCAGATGCGGAAAAAACCCAGGACGTGGTCAATTCGGTAAGCGTGGTAATACCGGGATGCAACATCCAGCCGCCGGCGCCACCAGTCGTAATCCCGCTCCCGCAGGACCATCCAGTTGTAAATAGGGAATCCCCAGTTCTGCCCCAGTTCACTGAACATGTCCGGCGGCGCCCCCGCCCGCAGTTCCGGTCGGAAGACATCCCTGTCAGCCCACGCGTCGGCGCTGTCCTCGTTTATCAGAATAGGTATGTCCCCCTTCAGAGCGATACCTATGGCGTCCAGCGCCTGGGCTGCTGCGGAAAACTGCTCGGCCAGACGCATTTGCATCCACACGTAGAAACGTGTTTCCGCGGTGAGATTTTTTCGCTTCCAGAGCCTTTCGATTCCCGCATCATCGATGTCACGCTCTGCTTCCCAGGCCAGCCACGGGCGCTCGTCGTTCTGTCGCTTCAGAGCCCGATACACCGCATAGGCCTTTACCCATCCGTTTTTTCTGGTGAAAGAACCCAGGGTTTCCGTGGACGCTTTCAGTACACCTGCTGCGTCAAAGATGCGTCGCAGCAGGTCCTGCTTGGTTTTCAGTACCGCCGGATAGTCGAAGCGACCCGCAGGTTCGTAGTTCTTTCGGGCCTCTTCAATCTCGGTATCGATTTTTTTCCGTTCCGCCTGGGGAAGTGCCGAATACTCCGGCAGGTCCTGCAGACGTACGTATACAGGATGGAGGGCGTTGGCGCTGAGGGCGCTGTAGGGTGAACTCTGACCGCCGGTATCGTTTACCGGCAGCAACTGAATCAGCCGGATACCACGCTCGCCGCACCAGCTGCCAAGGGTCACAAGATCGGCGAACTCTCCGCACCCTACCGCGGACGCACTGCGAAGGCCCGTCAGGGGTACAAGTATCCCCGTGATGTTGCTGTTTTCGTACGGATATTTCACCTTCGATCCTCCATTGGCTGTGATACCAGTATAGAGGACTGGGAAGGTACGGACAACGGAGGTATAATCAGAGGTTCTGGATCCGGTCGCGGATGCGGGCCGCCTCTTCGTAGTTTTCTTCGTCAACCGCCCGTTGCAACGCCGCCTCGAGACGGGTTCGCTCGTCTACGGACTGGCTTTCTACCGGCTGATCACCGAAGTTTTCCGTCGTTGACGCCATATCTTCCATTCCCGGGGTCCCGTCTGACCCCTCCTCTTCGGTAATGAGATTTACCGCAACCCCCGCTTCATCGACAATTGATTCTGCGATAAAGACGGGACAATGCACCCGGGAGGCAATTCCGAGGCTGTCCGACGGCCGGGAGTCTACTACAATTCGCTTGAGCCCCTGTTTGATGACCAGGCGGGAGTAAAAGGTGCGGTCCTTGAGATCGGTGATTTCTACCCGCTCTACACTCATACTGCTCTTTTCAAGAACCGAAATAAAGAGGTCGTGTGTCATGGGACGGGGAACAGGCACGCCGGCAAGACCGAAAAGTATGGACTGCGCCTCCAGCTGGCCAATGAAAATGGGTACAGCCCGATCACTGCCTACGGGTTTCACGAGTACCGCATTTCCCTTGTCTGTTCGTGCAACTGTCCAGATTTCCGCTTCTACCAGCATGATGTTTTTCATACCTTTATCTACATAATAACAACGGGGATGCCCGAATTCAATGTATTATCGCGTTTCGTGAATCTGCCTGGCGATAGGAATGCGCCGACCCGTACCGAACGCCCGGGGACTTACTTTCAGAACCGGCGGTGCCTGCCGGCGTTTGTATTCACTGCGACCAACCAGGCGCAGTACCTGTGCCACCGTTGCGACGTCGTAACCGGCGGCCACGATGTGGGAGGCCGTCTCGTTGTGGATGAGGTATCGTGTCAGAATGGCGTCCAGAACCTCGTATGGGGGGAGGCTGTCTGCATCTTTCTGGTCCGGCCGAAGTTCCGCCGAGGGCGCTTTGGTGATAATGGACCGGGGAATGACCTCGCGCTCCCGGTTAAGGTGTCCTGCCAGTCCGTAGACCTCGGTTTTCAACAGATCGCCTATGACAGCAAGCCCTCCCGCCATGTCACCGTAGAGGGTGCAGTAGCCCACCGCCAGTTCGCTCTTATTGCCGGTGGTAAGGTTGAGGGAACCAAACTTATTGGACCACGCCATAAGCAGACTTCCCCTGCTCCGTGCCTGGATGTTTTCTTCGGCAATACCCGGTTCGGTACCGGAAAACTCGCCCTCAAGGACGGACATAAAGGCGTCATAGAGCGGTTCTATGGGGAGCGTCGCCGTGCGAACCCCCAGGTTTGACGCAAGTAGCTCCGAGTCGGTGATGCTGCCGCTGCTGGAATACTGGGAAGGCATGAGAAAGACGGTGACGTTTTCCGGTCCGACAGCCCGGGCTGCCAGAACGGCCACCACCGCGGAGTCGATACCGCCGGAGAGACCCAGGCTTACCCGGGCGAAGCCGGTTTTTTTCATGTAGTCCCGGATACCCAGAACGAGCGCCGCTTCGAGGTCATCATACTTCACGAAATCGACCGACGCGGATTCAATTTCCCGTCCGGGCAGCTCCATATCAACGATTCTGGTCTCTTCGGCGAAGCCGGCGAGACGGTGGATCAGCTTCCCCTCCGCATCGGTGACCATTGAATTGCCGTCAAAGATGAGGCTGTCATTTCCACCTACCGAGTTGACGTAGACCATTGGAATGCCTGAACTTTTCCCGATAGAGGATGTGAGTTCCCTGCGGATGTCTACCTTGCCGGTGTGAAAGGGGCTGGCCGAGGGCGCCAGAATCAGACGAGCGCCCTGATCCAGGAGGTCCCTGACGGGGTCCACGGGATAGCGCACACCCGGCGCCGGCTCCGCCTCCCACCATATATCCTCGCATATGGCGATACCGATGCGCACACCACGGTATTCCCAGACAGAGCTTGCGGCGGCGGGCTCGAAGTAGCGCGCCTCGTCAAAGACGTCATAGGTAGGCAGAAGGCGTTTTGCCTGTCGGAAGACCACCCTGCCGTCCAGGATCACCGCCGCAACGTTCTGTAGTGCCTTCCCTGCGGAACCCTGGGTTCGATCTACGTACCCCACAACCACGGCGATATCCGGAGGCAGACTCTTCTGAAGCTGCCTGAGGGCGGTGATGGTGGTGTCCACAAAGGCGGCGTGATCAAGGAGGTCCATAGGAGGATACCCGCAGAGGCTCAATTCCGGCAAGACGATAAGCTCCGCCCCTTCGCTGCGCGCCCGGAGTGTGGCGTCCCGGATTTTCGTAGCGTTGCCTTCGAAATCTCCAATGGTGGTGTTGATCTGTCCTAATGCTATTTTCACGCCGTTGACCTCTCCCTGAGCCGGAACTACTATAGCCTACCATGGAACAATCTGTTCTGATAACGGGAAAACAGTCCGCCTTTACCGACGATCTTATCCAGGAAGGACTGAAGCGTCTTGATCGCCTCTACGTCTCTTTCGATGAGAATGATACCCCCCCGGAGATTCCCGATACCTTCGGCGATTCCCTGCGGTATCTGCCGTGGAATCGCAGGTCTCTCATCTCCTCGCGCTCCCTGATGCTTGCGGCGGACCGGCAGATGGAAGACAGCGGAGAGGGGGCTCTGCAGCGGGCTATTGTCGTATGTACTCCGGAGGGGGTGAATGGTTCTCTCCACGATACGGCGGCTACAGTCATTGAGGAGAAGATTGACGTGGCGGTGAAGGGATACCTCTTTGTCATTCGGGAAATTGCCGCCACCTTCATCCGCCGGGGCGGTGGTGATCTGACCATTCTGTGGTACGATCCCGGAGTGGAAGTCCTGCCACCTATTGACTCCGCCGTTTATGGGGCGGTGGACGGTCTGACCCGGTCCATGCTGACGTACTATGAGAACGAAGGTGTTACTATTCGGGGCCTCTCCGCCTCTGACGCCGACAGTCGCGGTGTCGCACAGTGGGTGCTGGAGCAGGTTATAGACCGGTCCGATAAGAGCGCAGGACGCCGGCAGAAGTACGGCCAGAAATTGGGAATACTGCCGTTCCGTCGTTAAAAGCTGGAGAATTATTCATGAAATTGTGGTTTCGATATCTTGTGGGCACCGCTGTCGGTGTTGTAGCCGGTGTTCTTATACCCCTCGCCGGAGGGGATACTCTGTCCGTTCTGGTAGAGCTGACGGATATTCTCGTCCGTGTGGGTCGGTTGCTCCTCTTCCCGATGGCTTTTTTCGCCGTCATTATCGCCGTGGACGAACTCAGGGACGACCGTCGAATCGGGGCCGTATCGATGAAGGCCGCCGCACTGGTGGCGGGTACGGTGATCATAGCCGTTGTTGTGGCGGTGGTGGTCATGGTGATCTTTCAACCCCAGCGAATACCGCCGATGGTGCAGGAGGCTCCCGTTTCCGTTCCTCCGGAGGTGGGTGATCTGCTTCGCCGGTCTCTGCCTCTGAATGGATTTCAGCTCTTTGTGCTGGGAGAGAATGCACTGGCCATGATTCTTCTGCTGGGCGCTCTCATCGGGTGGACGTTGCGGTATGACCGGGAAATCACATCTCCGGTATCGCTTGTCTCGGACTCGGCAAACCGCATCTTCTATCGCCTGAACGCCGGACTTACCTCTGTCCTCGGTTTCCTGCTGGCAATTCCTGCCGGGATGATGATTGTCCGTCTCAGGGAGCTACCAGATTTGCAGCTCTTCGGGCAGTTTCTCATTGTGGTCGCCACGGCGGCAGTTCTGGTCGCTCTGGTACTCTATCCGCTGGCGTTGTATCTGATGCGGCGGGATATTCGCGCAGCCGCGGAATGGCTCTCCTGTATGGGAGCGCCCGGTCTGGCGGCACTTCTGGGCGGAGATGTCTACTTTGCCACGCCTACCCTGATCAGGGTAGCCAAGGAAGAGCTTCGCGTTCCCCGACGGGTAGGCGGTTCGGTAAGCTATCTGGTGGCGGTGTTCAGCCGTGCGGGCAGTGTGCTGGTGGCGGTGGCAGGGTTTCTCCTTGTCATTCGGTCGTACACCGCCCTGGAAATTGGCTTTGGCGACACCCTGGGTGTCGCCGTCACGGCGGTGCTGGCTTCTTTTCTTCTGGGCCGCACCCCCGCCGGGGGTGTCACGGTGCTGTTAAGCTATCTGGCGGTGGCTTACGGCCGAGGAATGGACGATTCGTACCTGATTCTCTTACCGGTACTTCCGTTTCTGGAGCGTCTGGGGGCGTGGCTGGACGTGATGACCCACGGATTTATCGCGTTTGCCGTGGCAGAATCCGAGGGAATCAGGCATCGCGGGTAGGCTTCCGCAAGGTCAGGCCAAGCTCTTCCAGCTGTTTCGGATCCACCGGGCTGGGGCTGTCGTCCATAGGAGATGTGCCGTTGGCCGTCTTGGGGAAGGCAATGACCTCCCGGATGGACTCCTCTCCCGCCATGATCATGACCAGGCGGTCCAGCCCCGGGGCGATGCCGCCGTGGGGCGGGGCACCGTAGCGGAACGCTTCCAGTAGAAAACCGAAGCGCCGCTGCGCCTCCTCCGGGTCAAAGCCGACGACACCGAAAATGCGTTTCTGCAGCTCCGGATCGTGGATACGGATACTGCCCGAGGCAAGTTCGTAGCCGTTGCAGACGAGGTCGTAGAGGTCACCTTTGACCGCACCGGGATCACTCTCCATAGTCTCCAGGTACTGCTCCTGGGGCATGGTGAACATGTGGTGCGCCGCTTCCCATCGCTTTTCGTCTTCGTTGAATTCAAAGAGAGGAAAGTCCACGATCCAGGCAAAGCGGAATGTCCCCGGCTGGACCAGCTGGAGGTCTTTTCCCAGACGGCTGCGGACGGCTCCCAGGGCGGTGGTGGCAGTCTTCCACTGATCGGCTATAAAGAGGAGAAGGTCTCCCGAGGCGGCGCCGATGGCCGGAGCGATCTCCGCCGCCCGGGGAGCGAAGAACTTGCCGATGCCTCCGTCGAAGGTGACGCCTTCTGCCGCGTCGCCGGCGGCGACGCGTGTCCAGGCGAGTCCCTTTGCGCCGTAGGTTTTGGCCACATCCTCCAGTTCGGTAATCTGTTTGCGGCTGTAGTCACCCTTGCCGGGAACTACCAGCACCTTCACGGTACCGCCGGCGGCAATGGCGCCTTCAAAGACTCCGAATCCGCTGCCTTCGACGAAGGGAGCGAAGTCCTGCAGTTCCAGGTCAAAGCGCAGGTCCGGCTTGTCCGTTCCGAACCGGTTCATTGCATCATCATACGAGAGGCGATCAAAGCGGGACGGAAGTTCAATATCAAGAGATTTTTTGAAGGTGTGTCCAAGCATGCCCTCTACAACGCCGAAGACCTCTTCCTTGCCGACAAAGCTCATCTCCATGTCGATCTGGGTGTGTTCAAGCTGCCGGTCGCCCCGGGCGTCTTCGTCGCGGAAACAGTGGGCAATCTGGAAGTACCGGTCAAAACCGCTGACCATGAGGATCTGCTTGTAGAGCTGCGGGCTCTGGGGCATGGCGTAGAATGACCCCGGGTGGAGTCGGGAGGGTATGAGAAAGTCCCGGGCGCCCTCCGGGGTGCTCTTGATCATGGTGGGTGTCTCTATTTCCACAAAACCCTGGTCGGTGAGGTATTCCCGGACGCTCCGGGTGACGGTGTTGCGCAGCTGGATCTTCCGCTGCATGGAGAATGTGCGCAGGTCCAGGTAACGGTACTTGAGGCGCAGGTCGTCCCGGGCGTCGGACTTTTCGTCGATCATGAAGGGGAGGGGCTCGCACTTTGAAAGGATGTGAATTGCCGTCGCCTCTACCTCTATTGCGCCGGTTTCCATCCCTTTGTTGACCATGGATTCCGGGCGGCTGCGGACGACACCCTCCACGGCGATGCAGAACTCCATTCTGAGGGTGGTGGCGGTCTCTTTGACCACTTCCGGGGCGTCCTCATTGACGACAATCTGGGTGATGCCGTAGCGGTCCCGAAGGTTGATGAAGTGAACGCCGCCGTGATCGCGGATGCGATGTACCCATCCGTTGAGAATGATTTCGGTGCCGGCGTGCTCGGCGCGTAACTGCCCGCACGTACGGGTGCGTTTGAACTGTTCCATGGAAGGGACTGTACTATGTGCCGAGGGTATACACAATATTGTTGCACACTGAACGGCAATTGCTTTTGACATCGAGTCTTGTTTCTGTTGAATTCGTTTTATGTGACTAAACCCCGGTGCGGCAGAGAATTAGGGATGATCCTGCAACAGGATTCTGTATACTGCCCCTGTCGTGCCTCTACAGCGATGCGCTGTCGGTGACCACGGCGCCGGCGGATACCATCTCCGCCACAGCTTTGTCCACGTCGCCGTCGGCGAGGTTGACGCCTCGCGTGGCGTCACGGATCAGAGTTGTCTCAAAGCCAAGTTTCAGAGCATCCAGAACGGTGAACTTCACGCAGTAGTCCGTCGCCAGGCCGCAGACGGCGATACTGCCAATTCCGTGGTCCCGAAGCCATCCCTCCAGCCCGGTGGCTTTTCTGTGGTCGTTGTCGAAAAAGGCGGAGTAGCTGTCGATACTCCGGTCGTCCCCTTTCCGGACAACCCAGTCAAGGTGTTGTACTTCCACTCCCGCTGCAAAGGATGCTCCGGGACAGTGCTGGATGCAATGGTCCGGCCAGAGAATCTGTGACACTCCGTCCAGTTCGATGACGTTACCGGGCAGCTGACCGGTGTGCTGGGATGCGAAACTGCTGTGGTCCGCCGGATGCCAGTCCTGACTGGCCACTACAAATTCGAATTTGGGCATAAGCCCGTTTATTACCGGGATCACCGCGTCGCCGTCGGGCACCGCCAGGGCGCCTCCGGGCAGAAAGTCGTTCTGTACGTCTACAACGATTAATGCCTGCATGATAATAAGGTACTGGTAACCGCCCCCGTAGCGTCTACTGATTTACGGATACTCTTTGTACGGTACCGCCTCATCAAGAAGTGCGATCTGTTCCCCCTCGTAGGAGTTGATCCGGTCAATATTCGCCTCCAGGATGCGCTGCATATCAACGTCAAAGAAATAGTGGAGACTCCAGTTCGGAACCGAACGAAAGCCGCGCCGAACCTTGTGGGATGACCCCATGCCCGGGTCAAAGGTGGAAATGCCTTCCCGGATAGCCCATTCAATGGGAGTGTAATAACAGACGTTGAAGTGCAGATCTTTTTTGTCCTCGCGGGTTCCCCAGTACCGTCCCAGAAGGCGGTCTCCCTGCCTGACCAGCATTGCCAGGGCCAAAGGGTCGTCAGGATCATCTTTCTCATAGGCGGCGACAAACCAGACGTGCTTTCGCACCGCCTCGGGCATGTCTGTAAAGAATCGGGTGCCCAGAAAGCGGGCTGCATAGGGTCCGAACATGGCGTTGGTCCTCAGATAATACTCCGCCATCCTCAGGTATATCAGTTGTGGGGCGTCGGGGCCGTGAATGACACGGATAGTGACATGTTGACTCTCCATGGATTTCCGTTCCCGCCGGATGTTCCGGCGCTGATTCTTGCGGAAACGTTCGAGATAATCGTCGAAAGTGGTGAACCCTTCGTTTCGCCACTCAAAACCGTGATGTTTCCATGGTTGCATTCCCAGTGACTGAAGCAGACCAACCCATTGAGGCAGGACGAAGTTAAACTGAAGAACCGGTATATTCCGGTCAACACAGAAGGAGCGTATGCCTTTTACCATTTCCGCGGTGATTTTTGTTGTGGTCCGACTTTCCCGTCCAGGAGCGACAAGAAACCCGAAGGCCGGGACGGGACTGGCAGGACTCATACCCACCAGTTTGGGATAATAGGACTTTGCAAGTTGTTCCGCCAGCTCAGCAAAGGCGAAATCGAAGACGAACTCACCCCAGCTGGTGTCCCGCAGATACAGAGGCACTGCCCCTACCATATCCTCACCTTCGTGAAAGGTCATGTGGACGGGTTGCCAGCCCGTATCCGCGGTTATGCTGCCGCTCGTCTCGAGGTGGTTGAGCCACTCCCAGGTGAGTAGTGGGGTGGGTTGGTCTGCTGCAAGGCTGTTCCAGCTTTCCCGGTCAATTGAAGCCATTTCGCTATGGAGACGCACATCCATAGGAGAAACGTACTGCGCCCGCAAAGCGGAAGCAACCGGGTCAGTGTCAGCCCGGCGGCCACCCCATCTTTCGGCCCCCCAGAATGTGGGCGTGAATATAGGGAACCGTCTGTAGCGCATCGGCTCCGGTATTGAAGACGACCCGGTACCCTTTTTCTTCAAGGCCCAGAATTTCTGCCGTCCTGGCAATACCCTGCATGAAACTGCCCAGAACGGCGGGATCGTGATGCACCGAATCGGCAATGCTTTTCATTGGGGTTCTGGGGACAACAAGTACATGAGTTGGCGCCTGAGGGCTGATATCGCGAAAGGCGACGACGTGGTCATCTTCGTACACGATATCCGCCTCCATCTCTCCGGCGATAATTTTGTCGAAAATTGTCGTTTCCATGAAAGATATGGTAGCGCGAAGTGGTCGTCGATACAATCAGAAGTTACCGTAAGGTCCCGGGGCGGCAGACGGTACAACCAAGGACGTGAACGTGCTTTCGTTCTCCCCTTTCGTCATTCTTTTCAAACATTCTGGCAACTACGAAGCCGTCGGAGGGGATCGTCTTACCGCACACCGGGCAACGTCTGTCGAATTGTGCGTTGGGTGGATAGCAGTAGGGACATCCGAACATGTGAACCATTGAATCCCGGGGGCGGTCCTTCCGTCGTTGGGGGGACTCCCCGGTTGATCCTGCCGACCCCGAATAAACCACCGTGTGAACTCGTTCTCCCGGGCTTAACATCGTTTGGCAGAGGGGGCACGGTTTCAGGATCTGCAGATGATTGCGGCTGCGCCCGGCCATATGATTTGCCAGGGCAGAATAGTCGCTGCGCTTGAGATGCAGCATGCTGAACAGAAGTGTTGCGATGAGGAGGACCAGACCTCCCAGCAGTAATCCCTGAATGACGAACCTCCGAGAAAAAAGGTACACTGAAACGATGGGGCGACTCTATATTGTTGCAACGCCTATTGGAAATCTTGGCGATATAACCTTTCGGGCCGTAGAAACGTTGAAACAGGCAACCCTCGTTGCCTGTGAAGATACCCGGCAAAGCAGAAAGCTTCTTGCCCATTTGGGTGTTTCCGTACCCCTCCTCAGCTGTCACGGTCACAATGAAGCGCGATGCCTGCCCCGACTTCTTGAGTTGTTGGGCGATGATGCCGATATCTGTTATCTGAGCGATGCGGGAACCCCGGGAATCAGCGATCCCGGCAGCCGTCTCGTTCGGGCGGCCCGGGATGGAGGCCACCAGGTGATTCCAATTCCCGGAGCAAGTGCCGTAACGACGCTGCTTTCGGCCAGCGGTGTTGCCGGAAGAGGGTGGTTTTTTGAGGGATTTCTGCCTCCCAAAGGGGCAAAACGGGTGACCAGACTGACGGAACTTGCCCAACGGAGCGAGCCGTTTGTACTGTACGAGTCACCCCATCGGATTCGGAAGCTTATGGAAGAACTAGTGTCGGCCGCGCCCGGTTTCCGGGTTCTCCTGGGACGGGAAATGACGAAGATGTACGAGCAGATTGAAGAATTTCCGGTGGAAGAGGGGCCTGAAAGGGTCGAAAACGGAACTATTCCCGTCAGGGGCGAGTTTGTTGTCCTTGTATGGTCCGGAAAAAAGCGTTAACATTATAGAGGGAGCTGTCGATAATCACTATGAAAGGAAGGATCGATCGATGACGATTGAACGGTTGGGACCTGTTGATCCGATACAGCAGTACAACAAGTCCGACAAGATCAATAAACCGCACAAATCTCAATCAGCCGATTCGATATCTGTATCCGATGAAGCGAAACTTCGATCAGAGGTTATGCAGGCCATCGAGCAGGTACGAGACATGCCGGACATCCGGCAGGATCGTGTGGATGAGGTGCGGGCGAAATTGCAGGATCCTTCCTATATAGACGATCGTGTCATTGACATGGTTGCCGATGAAATACTTACGTCCTTCGGTATCGGGTAAACCCGATTTGTAGGAACAACACCGGCAGTGCTATACTGATAGCACTGCTTTTTTTTTAATAAAGTTTCGTGTGCCTTTTCGCGGCACACGAAAGTAACAAAAATACCCGGCTGACGCCGTGTATTTTCGTAATAGGAACGGTAAGGGGATGCAGAACTATTTACTTCGAGTACCGCCGGTGATTGCCTTCGGCCAGGATGTTCTGGCGCGGCTCGGGACAATTGCCCGGGAACACGGGAAACGGGCGCTGGTAATTTCTGAGAGCGTTCTTCACGAGGGTAACCACGTGGACAGGGTCGTAGAGATCTTGCGGCGCGGTGGTCTGGAGACGATGGTGTACGACGAGTTAATGCCCGGTTCTCCAACCACTGTTGTAGATGAACTGGCCTCTCTGGCGAAGGCAAGTCGGACCGGTGTGGTCATAGGTCTTGGAGGAATGCGGGTGCTGTCTATTGCCCGGTGTGCTTCCAACATCGCCGCATCGGGAACGAGCCTGTCGGAGATGTTCAATGGAACCGTTCCTGCTTCTTCGCTCCCGTATATCGAGGTTCCGTCTTCGTATCGAAATCACCTTCTCATGCGGAACGAAAGCGTAATAAAGGACAAGTCTGCCGGTCGGGCGCGTCTGCTAAAAAACACTCCCGGTACGGTAAAGGCGGTTGTTCTGGATACCTCTTTCTCCCAGACGCTCTCAAGCAAATACGCTCTGGCGGCAATACTGGACACGCTGCTGGCGGCTATCGAAGGGTACTTCTCCACCGAAAGTACTTTGTATTCGGATACCGTTCTGGAACGTTCGATTACGGAGCTTCACAAGGCGGCACTTATGGGAGTTAGAAATCCCGCTGATCCGCGCTTTCGCTATCGGGCGTCTGAAGCGGGGTTGCTTGCCGCTATGGGTCTGGGTGTCGTGGGTCAGGGTATTGGAGGTACTCTTTCCTACGTGATGAATGCCCGATTCACATTGCCGAAGTCTTGGGTTGCCACCGTAGTCCTGCCTCATGTAGTCGAGTTTCTCACTCCCCGCAATCATGAGAAGGCAGCTCGTGTTGCGGCGGCCCTTGGCGAGCGTGTCGAAGGCATTCGTGCTGTGGACGATGCCCCCCGGGCAGCTCGGGGCGTTCGGAAGTTGTTGAGCCAACTGGATTTGCCCGTTCGTCTCAGAGATCTGGATGTGGCCCACGATGAATTGAGCGCTGCCGCAACTGAGGCACTGGAGTATCCGGGGCTGGCATCCGTACCCGGAGGAGTCTCCGGTTCAGAACTGCAACAACTGGTGGCCGCGGCATATTGAATTCGTCTGAATACAAGCGCCTCCGGTACATTGCCGTTACCAAGTTCAGAACAATTTCGAAGACCAGTCGCTACCGATATCTCTTTAACCTTTTTCGAACAGGCCTGGACAACTTCCGCCAATTCAATGCGCCCTATGCCGTTTCTATTCTGAAGACTCTCCTGTCCATTCCGAACGTCTCCGACGTGGTACGTGCTGCGGCGTCCCGGCTCATAGACCACCTGGAGCGGTCCGACCCGGGCGATCCTCCGCCGGATGACCTGTATCGATCGGTCACTGTCTTTCTGGAACATCTTGGCCGTGAATCTGGAATCAACCTGGAAGAGGACGAGTACGTCTATCCGTGGCGTGCCCGGCCGGGTGCGGACGAAAAAGACCGAAGGGGTGGAACTTCCCATCCGATTGTGAGCCTCCCGGTGGTTCTCTTCATTCCCCACATCCGGTCACCTTTCAATCTGGGGGGCGTGATCAGGACTGCCGCTTCTTTCGGTCTGACAGGGGTGGTAACCGGGACCGATTGTCCCTCCCTGGACCATCCCAGGTTGCGCCGAGCCGCTATGGGTGCGCTCAACCTGCTGCCGGTGGTTGGAGGGACTCTGGACACCGCCCGGTCAATGGTGCCGTTGCCGGATGCACCGGTAATTATTTTAGAGCAGGGCGGCCAAAATGCGTACGAAGCCTTGTATCCACCGGGCGGTGTCCTTGTGGTCGGTCACGAAGAGCTGGGAGTTTCCCGTCATGTGATTACGGAGGCAAGAGCGGAAGCGGGTTCAGAGGCTGTGGTGCTCTCCATACCGCACCGTGGACCGAAAGCGTCCCTCAACGTGGGAGTTGCCGCGGGAATTCTTCTGGCAATGTGGGACGCCGGAGCGTCCCGGTCAGAACGTGAAGAACGAAACTCTACGTTCAGGTTGGATTGAGCTCAATGGAATAATGTACCTGCGCCAGTTGCTTCAACGTTTCCGAGACGCCACAGTACTTGTCCTGGGACAGCTTGACCGCCTTTTCTATCTTGCCGTTGTCAAGTTCATTACCCCAGAACTGGTAGACAACGGTAACTTCGTTGTAGACCTTCGGGTGAGAATCGGTTGTGCTGCCGTCTATCCTGATTTCAAAACGTTCAAAGGGCATTTGCATCTTGTTGAGAATAGAAACAACGTCCATGCCGGTACAGCCCGCCAGGGAGCTCAAGAGCAACGCTTTGGGACGCGGGCCCTGGTTTGTGCCACCAACTGATTCATCGGCATCGACAACGAACGTGTGACCCTGCAGTTCAATTTCAAAGGACATATTGCCGCGCCAAACAGCGGTTGTGTCGGCCATGTTACCTCCGGAGTGCTTTCTCAATTTTCGGTACGTCGAATCCTACGATGATCTTGCCATGTACATCGAGAACGGGGACACCCATCTGCCCCGATTTCTTTACCATTTCTTCAGCGCGCTTCTTGTCTTTCGCGATGTTGTGTTCCCTGAACGTTATTCGCTGTTCTTTGAGATACTTCTTGACCTTCGTACAGAACGAGCAGGTCGGTGTTGTGTAAACCGTTACGGCCATACCCCTCTCCTTGCAGTAATCTTATATACAGAAAATACTATAAAGAGATGTTTTGGTCCAGCCCTATCGTTCCCGTTCAAGCCGGGAGAATTCCCGGTCGTATTGATCGCTCAACTTGCTGTGTACCTGCCGAAGCTGGTCCACGTCACGTACCCGGATAATTCGCAGTACCCGGTTGTCGATATGGCTGAAGTCGTTGCCGGTAATCTTCGCCAGTTCGTTGGCCAGGTATATCACCGACACGACATCCCGGTACTGGCTGTTGGTTTTCAATGGGGTGTGGTGATGGCGGATAGACTCTACCAGGACGTCGGGGAAATTCCATTGGGCGGCCAAGCGCGCTCCCACTTCCGCATGGTCTATGCCGTCACTCATCTCCTCGAAGACGGTGGACGGAATGCCTTTGTCCCGGGAAAACTTCTGTATCCGGGAGACCGTATCGGGATGGAGGCTGGAAAAGACTATCTTTCCCATATCGTGTAGTATGCCTCCGACGTACACATCGTCAAGGATGTCCTTTCGCTTGAAGACGTGCCGGGCAATGCCATAGGCGAAAAAGGCGGTTCGCTGGCTGTGTTCCCAGAGTTGCCTGGTGGTATCGTTGTTTTCGCCGTCACCGAGAACCCGTTGAGTTCCATAACTGAAGAGCATCTGTCGTAAACCGCGAAGGCCGACAACCTTGACCGCTTCCACGACGTTGTCCATGCGACGGGGCAGCATGTACCGGGCGCTGTTGACCGTTCGCAACAGATCGGCCGTGAGAGAAGGGTCCTGACCAAGTACCCGGGCAATCTCCGACATTTCCGCATCGGGATCCTCCAGCATTGAACGGAGGGTAAGTATGTTCTCGGGAAACTGTGGTAGTGACTGAATGTGATTGGCAAGCTCGTCGGAGATCTGTGCCAGATTCTCCACCTTGGTCTGATCCATAGGGATTACAAGCCGGGCGACGGTCTCTTGGTTTTCCACGTCGATATCGAACGCCTCTTCATCGAGGCCAAGCTTTTTCAGCATGAGAACAAGGATGACAATACCGAGGCCGGCGCCTTCGCTGTCATCCAGGACCGTGGTCATTGCCTCTTCCATTGTTCGAAACGCCCGGGACCGGGCAATGCGGTCGTAAATGCGTATCTGCTCTTTTCTGGTAATGACGGTATTATTGGCGACTTTGATATGAAGATCCCGGCCCTGAATCTGAAAAGCTATACGAACGTAGAGATCCGCTGCTTCCTGTTTTTCCAGCCAGTACTCGATATTGTCCAGAGTTTCCTGCTTGAAGGTGGCCATGCCGGTCTTGTAGTCGTAATCATTTTCCAGCTTCAGCCCCTTTTCATCGAAATAGATCCGTTTGGTGTTGGCCTTTTTCCCGTTGACCGTCAGTTCCCGCAGACAGTAGGCGATGGAATCCTTCAGGATCGTCCGATCCAGCTCTTCCAGAAACACTCCCAGAACTTCTTCTATCTGCGCTTCAGTATGCTGAGGTAATGTATACGACTTTATGACAAACGGTCTCTGACCCCGTGCCGCTTCCCGTGCCCTTTCGAGCACCGCCTGTACCTGATCTTCACCCATGTTCAACAGTATATGCGGCTCACCGGCGATACTGCAAGTTGAGAACACCTGGTCAAGAAAAGTCCTTTACCTGGCCTGCCATTTGCCGCAACCTGCGTTCAACTATTCCGTTGACGGTGTTTTTCGGGAAATGGCCGTCGCTGTTTCGTTCTCCGGCTTTCATGCCGGTGAGGATTTCGATACCGTCGTCCACCGAGTCGATCGCATAGATAGAGAACTGTTCCGCGGTAATGGCGTCCTGTACCTCTCTGCTGAGAATGAGATTCTGGATATTTGTCCGGGGAATGATGACACCTTGAGTTCCCGTAAGACCCATGAGGGTGCATGTGGCGTAGAACCCCTCAATCTTTTCACTGATGCCACCGACCGGTTGTATCTGCCCGAATTGGTTGACACTGCCGGTGACTGCAAGGTCCTGTCGAAGGGGCAGATTGCCGACGGCCGACAGGAGCACGTAAATCTCCGTGGACGACGCGGAATCACCGTCAATTTCGGCATAACTCTGCTCAAAACCGATGCTGGCGTTAATAGAGAGGGGAAAATCAGTAGCGTAAGTAGCCTGCAGAAATCCCTGGATGATATAAATACCCTTGTCATGCAGCTCACCGGAAAGGCCGCTTTCCCGTTCAATGTTGATAATACCGTCACTCCCCGGGGCAACCCGGGCGGTAATGAGCATAGGGCGTCCAAAGGCGTAGTACCCCCGGTCAAGAACGGAAAGGCCGTTAATAGCGCCGATTCGCTCCCCGTCAACTTGCAGAATCATCTCTCCTGAGGATAGCTGCTCGTCGTATTTTTCTTCCGGCAGGTTATGCAGGTACTTTCGTTTGTCCCGCGCCAGTTCCACCGCCTCGCGGTCAATGTGCTCGGTGCCTGCGCTGCGAGCCCAGTGGCTGGATTCCCGCAACAGATCCGCGATAAGGGAAAAACGGGTGCTCAGTTTGTTCCGGAACTCGCTGAGTCGTACTCCGTATTCGATGACGGCGGCGTTTCCGTCTGCGGTGGTCGACAGAAGCCCCTCTTCCTCGCAGATCATGCGTATGAAATCCACATAGGCGCGGCGAGTTTCGTCGGTATGCTCCATCACCGAGTCAAATTCACTGAGAACCTTGAAGAGCTTTCCGAACTCCTCATCCTGGTAGAAGAGAAGGTCGTATATATGTTCATTCCCCATGAGGACAACTTTGATGTCCAGCTTGACAGGGTCCGGTTTCAGGCTCTGGGTTGGAGGAGCGTAGGGCGTCGGAGGGGTCCGTATTTCAGTTACTTCATCCTGCAGGGCACGTTTCAGACTGTGCCACAGTTCTTCCTGAGTGAGAACATCGTCGGCCCGGAGAATCAAATATCCTCCGGACGCGGAAAGAAGACTGCCGCTGCGAAGTGAAAGAAAGCCGAATCGGCCGTCAAGATCCGGATTCAGTTCCTGGGCACCAAACAGTTTGTGGTAGTCCGGATGGCTCTCAAAAATCACCGGTGTACGGTTGGTGTGAGTATGGTCAATGATGATGTTTACATCGTACCGTAAAAACTCCTGTTCCAGTTCCTGACTCTTCCCCGTTTCTTCCGGAAGGAAGAGGTGGAAGTTTTCGACAATGTCGGTTTTCAGAAGCTCCAGATAGTCACGTATGTCGTCACCGACGAAATCACCGGCGATACCGTTGAGCAGCTCTTCAACGTGAGGTGTCACCGCTTCCCGCTGCAGCTCTCGTAGCTTTCCCTCCGCCCGGGCCCTGTCCCGGCGCAGTCCTACGAATACGCCGTTCATCTGGTCCATAAGCTGGTGGTATTTTCCCCGAATACCGTTCCAGTCCTCTTCGCTGATACTTCCTGACTGAAAAAGCTGAGACACCTCTTCCATGGGTCTCGGTTCACCTTCGAAGACAGGATTCAGGTCGCTCCGCTGGTCCTCGTCGTCCTGTACCTGGACGATGGAAAAGCCGTGTTCTCCTACATGGCGTTCAAACTCCGACAGAGCCTGAGTCTCTCCGGATTCAGTTTCCAGCATGATCTCATCACGACGTTCCCGGTACCACGGTTGTTCCAGAACATTGGGAATGTTGTCACGCAGTTCCGCAATCGCGTCGCGAACACGTCGGCGAAACCGTCCGCCGTCACCCGGAGAAAAGTAGAGAACTTTCGGCCTGTCGGGCTGGGGGAAGTTGTTGACCACCGCAATATCTCTGAGGCGATACGGCTCAAAGGGTTGTTCCTTGAGAATACGCATAATAGTACTGCGTTTACCCGTTCCGGAGAGACCGGCGGCATAGACGTTGTACCCCTTTGCCCGTATGGCAATAGCCAAGTGAAGTGCTTCAATTGCCCGGGGTTGCCCGATTATGCGACCAGGACGGTAGGTGTTTTCCGGCAATTCATGTGCCGGGATAGAAAACAGTGCTACCGTCGGATCAAGACGGTAGCGGGAAATCGACTGCATAACGCGGCAGTATATCCTTCCCGACCGAAGCGGGCAACATCGTCTGTTGCAATTGTTCACACGGGAAAATACACTGTGAATACCATTTATGAAGACCGAAGACAGAATATACCGTGAAGCCCTGCAGGTCGCTACGCTGTACTACTATCAGGGGATGACTACCGAGGTTATCGCCGGCGAAATGGGGTTTTCACGACCGAAGGTGAGCCGTCTTCTCAGCCACGCCCGGAGCACCGGCATGGTGGAAATCAAAATAGTAGATCTCCAGAAAATGCTCTCACCGCTGGAGACGCAGATACGGCAACGTTTCGGCCTGAATTCGGTTCACATCGTTCCGGCTCCGGAGCTGATGGGTGAGGTGATCTGGCTGGAACGGGTTGCGCGATACACCGCCAACTATCTGAATACTATTCTTGACAACGGAATGAGTATCGCCCTCGCATGGGGTACTACCATCAGCGAAATTGCGGCGCACCTTATACCCAAACACCTGCCGGAGCTGACAGTTCTGCAGCTCAACGGATCCGGCAACACCTTCACTCCCGATAACCGGTATGCCGCAAACATCCTGGAACGGTTTGCCCGGAACTATGAAGGCAATGCCATTCTTTTTCCGGTACCTACCTTTTTCGACTATCAGGAGACAAAGGATGCCATGTGGCGGGAACGGAGCATCCGGCAGATCATAGAAAAACAGAACGCCGCGGATATTCTCCTATACAGTATTGGAGCTGTAGATGCGGGAGTCCCCAGTCACGTCTACTCCCATGGGTATCTTGACCCTGAAGACGTGGCAGAACTGGAGCGGCAGGGAGTTGTGGGCGACCTTGCGACGGTGTTTTTCCGGGGAGACGGCACGTGGGAGGATATTGGTCTGAACCGACGCGCCAGCGGTCCACCCCTGTCGCTTTACAGCGCACCGGACAAGCGGGCTATCTGCGTGGTCAGTGGGCGAAACAAGATTCCCGGTCTTCTCGCGGCGTTGCGTGCCCGACTCATGACGGAACTTATCGTGGACGAACCAACGGCCCGGCAGTTGTGTCGTGACGGCGGCTGTGCCGACGGATACACAGGGAGCTGAGTATGACAGAAATGACCCTTTCCCAGCTGGACCGATACATTCGGTCTATACTGCCTATGGATGACTTTTCCCGAATAGACTCGTCCAGAAACGGTCTGCAGGTTGAGCGAAAGAACCACACTGTCCGGAAGGTGGCCTTTGCAGTAGACGCGGCTATGGACGTCTTTGAAGCCGCCGTCGCGGCGGAGGCGGACCTCCTTTTCGTCCACCACGGGCTTTTCTGGGGACGGGAGTCTACCCTCACCGGGGGACATTACCGGCGCGTCTCATATCTTCTGGAGCACGATCTCGCCCTGTATGCGGTACACCTTCCCCTGGACGCCCATCTTTCCCTTGGAAACAACGCCGGTATCGCCGAAGAGATCGGTCTTGCCGACGTTGAGCCCTTCGGTCTTGTAAAGGGAACCCCTATAGGGGTGGCCGGGCGCTTCCCGGAGGCGGTGACCGTAGATGAAGTGGTGAAACGTCTCTTTACCGACAGGTACCGACCGCTGGCGATTCTTCCCTTCGGTTGCCGGGATATTCGTACCGCCGGAATCATTTCCGGGGGGGCTCCCCTTGAGGTGGAACAGGCGATTGAACTGGATCTGGACCTCTATATCAGCGGAGATGCCAACCATATTGCCTATCACCGTTGTCGTGAAGCGGGAATCAATGCTATTTTCGGTGGACACTACGCTACGGAGATCTGGGGAGTTCAACGTGTGGCCGAAAAACTTGCAGCCGAAACAGGTATTAAAACGATTTTTCTCGATGTTCCTACCGGTATGTGAGGTCTGGCCGGCATGATGCGGACCTACGGCACCTCCCTGGGAGCCCCGGAACCGGGGCAGCTTCTGAAGCCACTCATCGTTACCGTTCTCATCATCGTTATCGATCAGATTACCAAGTGGGTCATCGTCAGAAATGTTCCGCTTTTCTATGAAAGCGGGTACGCCATTGAGGTCCTGGGAGACTTTTTTCGCATCATTCACGCTCGGAACCTGGGCATAGCTTTCAGTATTGGTGACGGTCTTCCTTTCTGGCTGCGGAAGGTTCTTTTTATCGGTATGCCGATCGTGGTTATTCTGTTGCTCTTTTTCGGTTTTTACGGCAGTCGGGAGATTACTTCCTTTCAACGCTGGAACGTCGCCCTCATTCTTGGCGGCGGCATCGGGAACATTCTGGACAGAGTGTTTCGCCCGCTCGGAGTGGTAGACTTTCTGGATGTGAAGTTTTACGGTCTCTTTGGCCTGGATCGTTGGCCCACCTTCAATGTAGCCGACTCGGCCGTCGTTGTGGGTGGGACCATGCTGATTCTGTCAATGCTGTTTGTCCCCACGGAGAAGGAATGAACAAACGAGTCAATACGATACTTTTCATAGCAGGGGCGACGATCCTCAACATCATCGTCATGACGCTGTTGTTTCTTGTCCTGATGGTGCTCTTTGCGCGTTTTATCGCACCGGCTCTTCCTCCGGGAGCCAATCAGATCATACTCTTGATGATCTTTATCGCGTCCGTGGTGCTGACGTACTTTCTGTATCACCGGCTCATGCGTTGGCTGACAACGAAATATCCCCTGGAAGAGTACATGTCACCGCTTTTCGGCAAGAAAAAGTAGCACGTTGTCCGCCGTCGGTGTCCTTTCTCAATACCCGTCGGACATCGCCCTGTTCTGGTCCTTTTTGTACAGTTCCTGGTAGACAAAGCCGCGGTTCTTCAGTTTGTCCTTCAGGTCCTGTGGGAAGGGCATGTAGCGCCAGAAAATGGCCCGAACGTCCCGTTCCAGTTTCTGAGTGCCTTCACTCTCCTTGGTAATCCAGAGAATGTAGTCCTGAATGAACTGGTCCTTCACGTCACCTTTCATCTTCTGTTCCGAAAACCACTGGTAGTACCAACCCGTCAGACCCTCTTCCATCCAGTAGTGGGCCGCCTTTTCCTTGGCTACCTGCCACCGCAGGTCTCCCAGAGCGGCGATAACGGCGGTCTTCAGATCCTTCGGGTACATAGGAACGGCCAGACGACCACGGCTGGTAGCACGGTTGTAGCGCTCAAAGGGTTCCCAGCAGATTCCCAGGTCGCCGTAACACGGCACCAGAACAATATTGGGGACTATTCGCGTCGTCTGCTGTTTGAACGTTCGCTGAAAGATACTTGGATCGAGGTATTCCACATCTGCAAGGATATTGTGTACGTTCTCACGGGTGGCTACACCAATAAGGCCACCCTTGAAATACTGCTTGTACAGAAGGGGGAAGTGGTTTCCCTGACGGCCAATGCACAGCTTCGCCATTTGCCGTATCGTTCCCATCTCATCAACGGAGGCCTTTGTGTCTACCTGCGAAAGGTCCTCGCCGCTCTCGGCAGCCTGTCCTTCCAGATCATTCAGAGTGTCCTGATACTTTTCCAGTTCATTGAAGGCACGGCCCATCTCCCGGCCCTGATTGCTCAGAGAACGCAGTTCCGAAGATATTTCTGTAAAGAGGGCGCGTTGACCTTCAGTGTACGGGCCCTTCTGCCCGTTGGCCTCAACCCTCGTTTCCCGATCAACCAGCTGCTTCACAAGGTCTAACAGCCGGCTTTCATGGCCATCCATTTCCTGGTTTCGGGTGCGGATCAACTCCAGCTGAGCTTCAACCTTGCCCTTGGCCGTTTCCAGTTGACGGTTGAGCCGGGACGCTCCACCGGAGCCCCCCTTGGTCTCGTCTGTAGCGGAAATATTCACGTCACCCCGGGCAACCCGGGCAAGCCACTCGTCAACGTAGTAAATCGGTTCGTCCCGTTCATTCTTCTCAATAATCTGGGCGATCATGAGCCGCTGTTCCTTGTCCAGCATAGTGGGCAAAAGCACGCCAAAACGCAGTACCAGCTTTTTCGGGTCCGGCAGCTGACCGTAGGCGTGCTGGGAGAGAATCTTTGTCAGATCCCAGTAGACAGGAATGAGGCGGCTGCGATAGTTGGAACGGTCTTCAGGGTTATCCGCTTTCAGAAACTGGGCAAGAGTTCCGTGAAGTTTTTTTGCAACATCACCCACACCGGACAGCGCATCCTGATAGAAATTGGGATTGCGAAAATAATGTTTCGGCTCCTCCTTGACGACATCCAGACGTTCAAAACGCATGTCGTCACCACCACCGGAACCATCGCCAAAGGAGAGGTCATCCGCTCCGGGTTCTCCGAAGAGGTCCTCAAAATCGGGAGCCTCGTCTCCATCACCACCGTCGATCTCCGAAACGAAGAGATTGTCACTCGTGTCAAACGATTCGGCCATGTCAATAATATAGCATAGGCTGCCCGACATGGTCAGGGTGTTTCGCAGTGAAGAAGAAAATCGGCGGCGCCGGCGGGACATCGACAAAAAAAGGCCGCCATCATGGCGGCCTTTTCATCGTTTGTGGAGGTGACGGGACTCGAACCCGTGACCCCTTGAATGCCATTCAAGTACTCTAGCCAACTGAGCTACACCCCCGATTTCACTGAAACCGTGGAGGCATTTTTCCCGTATTGTTGCCTTCTGTCAAGTAGAATTTCTATCTTTGGTCGAACGCCCGGCGTTCCGTTGAGTCCGAACCGTACAGACCCGCCGCACCCGCCCCGTCCGCTTGGATCGGTGGCGTACAAGAGTCTGGACTTGCAGCAGCAACGGGAATACTCTATTAAAAAAATAGCCGACGAAGTCGGCATGCGAAACAAATTTCAGGAAGGAACTTACGCCATGGTCAAGGGAACGTCGGGAGTTACCGGCAGACTGTACCAGCTCCATGAACTCCACTTCACCCTCTCCGAAGCGGGCACTCCCGACGAAGTGTGCCGTCTGGCGGTAGAACTGGGCCGGGAACCTACCGGAGTGGATCGTATAGGCATCTGGTTCAAGGCTGCGGACAATCCTGAGGAGTTTGTCGGCAGTTACGGTATCGACGAAACGGGACGTCTCAGGGATGAGCGGACTTCCCGGATTCCGCGAAATCCGGCCACATACGATGACGACTTCTTTTCCCGGAAGGTTCCCTTCCGGTTTTTCCCCACATCGCCTGTGTTCGACAACGGCAACAGTCGGGTAGGTGAAGCGGACCTTGTCGTGGCGCCCCTGTGGCACGGCAGCGATTCCATTGGAGTTCTCAGCGCCGACAACTTTCTCTCACATCGACACATGTCCGAGGACGACCGGCACCTGGTCGCGTTGCTTGCACGAATGGTGGCCCACCTGGTGACGACAAAACGTACCGAAGCGACTTTGCGGAAGAAGACGGCCCAGTTGGAAAAGCTTGCGACAACCGACGAAATGACCGGTTTTCTCAACCGACGTACCGGTATTCAGAACCTGGAACACCACATTTCTATTGTACGTCGGCACGGAGGACCGTTGGCAGTCTGCTTTTTAGATATCGACCATCTCAAGACAGTCAACGACGAACAGGGGCACAATCAGGGAGATCTTCTCATCCGCACGGTGGCGGATTTGTTGCGAGCACAGCTTCGTGCGGCGGATATTGTCTGCCGGATGGGGGGCGACGAGTTCATGATTGTCCTGCCCGAAGAGACGGCGGCAGACGCCCGACAGGTGATGGCCCGTCTGACAGAAGAGGCCCGGCAGTGTGAGAAGCTTACGGTAATAACTCCCGGACCGTGGTTCAGTTTCGGCGTTGCAGAATATCGGGGCAGCGAAAACGGCGGAAACGATGTTGGCCCCGTGTCGGATGTGGCCCGACGGCTTATTCACGAGGCCGACATGGAAATGTACATCTACAAGCGTTCGATGAAACGTGCGGAGACACCGTTACACAACCAGCCGAATTCGCGCGGCGAAACGCAAGAATCACCTGTGGTTTCCGATATGGCAAACACCGGACGAGGAAAAGACAGCGGTTTCAAGGCGGCACCAGCCTCCGACCAGCCTCCGACCGCCTGACGCACAAAAACGACGTTTAACACGAAGAACCTTCTGTCACGCAGCAAGTCAGCAGTCGTCCGATTCCATTCGTAATCGCTCGTAGTCGGCCTTCATTTTCTCGCGTACTTGTGTAACACTGATCGGTACCGGAGGGACCGTATGAAACTTGGCGTAGATGTGTTCAGCCTTCGCTTCCAGCCTTGGCATTCGTTCGAATACCTCGAGTACTTAGCGCAGGCGGGTGTTGATCTTGTCCATTTTTCCGAAACCGAGTTTCTCGATTCGATCGACAACTCGTTTCTCAAACGCCTTCGCGCTCGTGCCGATGAGCTGGGTCTGTCGCTGGAGGTCGGCATGGGTTCGATCTGCCCCACATCAAATCGATTCGACGCCTCCCGCGGTACGGCGGAAGAGCAGGTCCGCGAAATGCTGTACGTCGCCGAGATTCTCGGTTCGGGCATCCTGCGCTGCTACCTCGGCTCCAATGCCGACCGGAGCAGCGAACTTCCGCTGGACGCCCACGTCGAGGCGACGATCGCGACGTGCCGCGCCGTACGCTCTCAAGCGATGGACCTGGGAATTAAGATCGCCATCGAGAACCACGCCGGAGACTTGCAAGGACACGAGTTGGCCGCCCTTATCGAGGCGGCGGGCCCGGAGTACGTCGGTGCGTGCATCGACGCCGGTAACCCGCTGTGGGTGGCCGAAAGCCCCTTTGTCACATTGGAACATCTTGCACCGTACGTTGTCACCAGCCACGTCCGCGACTCGGCTGTTTGGAGCCACCCCAAAGGCGCCGCCGTCCAGTGGATGGCGATGGGCGACGGGACGATCGGGATCGAAACGTGGGCGCGGGACTTCATTGATCGGTGCCCCGAGTCGTCGTTCACACTGGAAATCATATCCGGCATACCGGTACGAGTACTTGGTTATTTCGAGCCGGAGTTCTGGTTGGCGTACGGCAGCGCCCGGGCGAACGAGTTCGCCCGCTTCGTCAACCTGGTTCGAGACGGCCACGCCCCGCTCGTCCCGCAGCTTGTTGTGCCCGTGGACTCCGACGTTCCCGAATATCAGGCCGCACGGATCGTCCAACAGCGGCGGGATCTGGAACGCAGCATCCGGTTCTGCAAAGAGGTTCTGGGCGTCGGAGTATCGCCATGACCGATTGCGACACCGTAGAATCGGTATGACCCCGCAGAACGAAGTTCTATGACATGATTCCTCCGGGTTCTGGATGCCTTAAGCCTCGATGATTCGTTCTGCGTAGAACGTCGGATTGTGGCGGTAGTACTGCACCCTGTATGCGCGTGGACTCATATCGGCGTATCGGCGGAAGCTTCGAGAAAAATGAAACGGGTTGGAATACCCCAGATCCCACGATATCTCTTTAACCGAACGGGTAGTATTGAGAAGCAGAGATGCCGCCACATCCATACGCAGGCGGCGGTAATACTGCAGCGGTGACACCCCGAAATGTTCGGTAAACAAACGCGTCAGATGCGCCTGGGTTATTCCAATACGTTGAGATACCTCTGTAACGGTTACACGGGAACGGATGTTATGCTCGAAAATCCGGATTGCACGGGCTATATGGACGTTATAGTCGGACATGTCCGGCGGTGTGCCACCGGGCGTTTCCGCCTCGGCTGCAAGGTCCCATAACAGAGACTGCAGCATGTGCACTGCCGCGTGGCGTCTGGCGGTACTGGTGTGGGTGTAGCGATTCTTCAGGTCTTCGAAGAGGACGCGGTACCGGGCACCAACCTGTCGGGGAAATGATGACAGGTACGATTGGTCGTTGAGAACCGGCGCGAGGGGATTTTCACGATCCACGGTAAACAGGACTGCATAATAAGAGACGGGACGCCTGATATCACCGGGACGGACTGCGTGTTGCTCCGAAGGTGGCGAAAAATGGAGAGAGCCCGGTGAAATAACGTATCGTACGTCTCCTTTTTCGAAGCGCCCCTCACCATTGAGAAAGTAGTGAAGTTCATACTCTCCCGCTTTGTGATGGTGGCGACGGGAATGCCACGTTAACAGTTCCGGTGTCTTGAGCTGATACACAAAGACGATATCCTTGATTTCCATTGAGCCGAGTGTACCATCAAACAACGGTTCTTGATATCAAATACAGATATGGTCGCCAAGAGTTCCTGATTGTACCGTGGTAGGTGGAGGATTCATAAATGGCAGAGATTTTTTCAAATATTCCAAAGATAGAGTTTGAAGGACCGGATACCCGAAACCCGATGGCCTTTCGATACTACCAGCCCCAAAAAAAAGTGGGCGGCAAGACGATGGCGGAGCATTTTCGCTTTTCCATGGCTTTCTGGCATACCATGAACGGGGGAGGTACCGATCCCTTCGGGACGGTCACGGCTATTCGTCCGTGGGATACCATTACCGATCCAATGGAGCTGGCCCGCACAAAAATGCGGGGCATCTTTGAGCTGACCACCAAGTTGAATATCCCATTTTTCTGCTTTCATGACCGTGACGTTGCCCCCGACGGTGCAACTCTCCGGGAAAGCAACAGGAACCTCGACGAAATCGTTGCTCTGACAAAGTCGCTGATGAACGACTATCCCACGCGGTTACTCTGGGGGACGGCACGTCTATTTTTTCATCCTCGCTATATGAACGGCGCGGCAACGTCACCGGACCCGTCGGTCTATGCGTACGCCGCCGGCCAGGTGAAGAAGGCGATGGAGGTAACCAAGGAACTGGGAGGGGCCAACTACGTCTTCTGGGGCGGTAGAGAAGGATATGAGACCGTTCTCAATACGGACATGCAACGGGAGCTGGACAACCTGGGATTTTTTCTCAACATGGCGGTGAACTACAAAAAAGAGATCGGTTTTGACGGGCAGCTTCTGATTGAACCGAAGCCAATGGAACCGACCAAGCACCAGTACGACGCCGACACCGGCTCCGTCTGGGGCTTCCTGCAGGAATACGGCCTGGATAAGGATCTGAAACTGAATATTGAGACCAACCACGCCACCCTGGCAGGCCATTCCATCCAGCATGAGCTTCACTTTGCCCGGGTCAAGGGAATTCTCGGCAGTGTGGACGCAAACCAGGGGGACACCCTTCTGGGGTGGGACACCGACCAGTTTCCCACAGACCTCTACGTGACCACTTCGATGATGTACGAGATTCTCCTCAACGGTGGACTTCACGGTGGCGGTCTCAACTTTGATGCCAAGGTGCGTCGCCCCTCCTACACGGTGGAAGACCTGGTTCAAGCCCACATCGTCGGTATGGACAGCTTTGCCAGGGGGCTTATGGCGGCCCAGGCCATCCTTGATGACGGAGAACTCCCCGGCTTCGTAGAAAACCGCTACAATGGGTACAACGACGGCATCGGTAAGAAGATTGCCGCCAAGCAGACCTCCTTCAAGGAGCTTGAAGAGTGGGTCCTGGACCGAAAGGTCATGCATCCCGCATCGGGACGGCAGGAATACCTGGAGTCGGTGATCAATCGGTTCCTGTGATCGTATACACATTGTTGTTGCAGGATTGGTCATAAATAATGGTGCAAAAAAGATTTATCGCGGTAGTGATCCCTTTTACAGGGCAGCACCTGCTGCTATAACGAATTAGGACCGATTCTGCAACACGATTCTGTATACCCGAGGAGGTAACGACCCATGAACGATACACTCACCCTGGGCATCGACGTCAGTACCCAGAGCATCTCCGCCGTAGCTATCCGGCCGGAACCCGGTCCCGCCACTGTCGTGGCGGAACACACCATTGCCTACCGGGACGATCCCCGGCTGAATCGCTTCGGCATCGATCACGACACTCTTCTGGTGCCGCCCCGTGTTGCCGGTGAGGCCGACCAGCCTCCGGAGATGTTTCTTGCCGGTCTTGACGCCCTCTTTGAAGATCTGAGAAAGCAGAGGCTGGACCTGTCACGGATCGCCGCAATTTCCGTCAGCGCCCAGCAACACGGTCACGTCTATCTTTCCGCCGAGGGTTTGGAGAACATCTCCCGTCTCAACAACGGAGGTACCGACTTACATGGGGCCGGGTTGTCCGGGGCGTCGGCGGATCTGGTTACCCTCCTCAGCGGGTCTTTCGCCTACGGTACCGCCCCCATCTGGCAGACCGCCGACTCCCAGTTTGCCGCCGATGAGATTCGTTCCGCCACAGGGGGAACCCGGGCGGTGGTGGAGGCGTCCGGCTCGGACAGTCCCGCCCGCTTTACCGGTGCGGTGATGCGTCGTACCGCCCGACGATTTCCCGAGGCGTGGCAGAAGACGGCACTGGTTTCACTGTTGAGTTCTTTCATATCCGGCGTGCTGACAGCCCGTCCCGACTGCCCTATTGACTGGGGTAACGGCGCCGGCATGACCCTCATGGACTACCGTACCCGACAGTGGTCGCCGGAACTGATGCAGGCCGTGGCAGCTGACCTTCCCGGTGGCGTTGACGCGCTGAAGCGAAAGCTGCCTGAAACGACTTCGCCGGTAATCCCGGTGGGGACAATAGCCGGCTACTTCGTGACACGCTACGACTTCTCTCCGGAGTGCATGGTCAACGCAGGCAGCGGCGACAACCCTCAATCCAAGGTCATGATAGACGGAGACCTCCTCTCCCTTGGAACCAGTTTTGTCTACATGGTAGACACCGGCGAGCCGGTGGTAGATCTGCAGGGTTATGCCAACAGCATGTATGACGGTCTGGGCCGTCCCTTCGTCTTTGCCTGCAGAACCAACGGCGCCATGGTATGGGACCGGCTGCGTAACGCCTTTGGAACGGACTACGCGGTCGCCGACAGCGCCCTGGATGCAGCCAAGCCGGGTGCGACGGTAGCGATCTGGCAACCCTACGCCGAGAGTTACCCCGTGGCGCCCCCCGTGGACAACCCAGCCGCCCGGACCGGCTCGGGGACGTTCCGGGAACTATACCCCGCCGTGGTGGACTCTGCTCTCGTTCTGACCCGCCACTACGCCCGCGGTTTTGAGACAAACAGGGGTCCGCTTGCTCTGACCGGTGGTCCCGCCCGCAGCGAAGCTATTGTGAAACGCGTCGCCGCCGTCTTCGAACGGCCGGTGATCGTCATGGAGAGCTCCGGCGCCGCCACTGGAAGTGCCCTCTCGGCGTGGCAGACCCTGTGCGGTACCCTCGGTCGCGACGCCGATACTGACCGTATTCGGCGGGAACTGGTTTCGTCGGAGTCATCGGTCCCACCTGATCCCGAGCTTGTTACCGCGTTCCAGGCGGCACGTCCGGAGATAGTCCGCGCCTTTGAAGAGGCTGCCGGAAAAATAGAGTGGTGGAATGGAAGAAACGATCAGTTGAGGTGATCCGGATCGAAACCCGATGGGGACCGCCCGATCCTGATCAATCCGGTCGCAGCCTCCGGCTGCTTGGTCCTGCATCTGATCAGTCCTGCGTCCAGGGACAGCGATAGAAGCTCTTGCACGAAAACGGCCGGAAGTAGTCTTGGGCGCGCTCGGGGTTGGTACTGCGGATGCGCGCTGCACCGTGGAGATAGTCGTCACACGTACAAAACCGCTCGCCGATTTGTTGGATACACTCAAGACGGTACATGCCGTGGCCGGCGGTGTACTTCAGGAAATTGGCCGTCGCCAGGCGGGGCAGTGCGGGCCGTAATCTGAACAGGATTCCGGGCGCATCCCCCTATTCTCAACCAGTCAGATGCCAACATAACGATGAGGTCGCTTGTGCCTCGCGCCACACATAAGGTCCGACCAGGTTCGATGGCCTACGAACGAGAACATCCGAGATAACCACCGTTTTGAATCTTCTGCGGTATGCATCCCTGTAGTTCCGATTCGATCCTTTCCGACCAATGGCATCCCGTAGAAGGACCCGCCGGGGCTACAGGGACAGCACACCGGGCACCAGAGCCAGTATTGCACCGGAGACGATCAT
>CAZCAE010000006.1:2221-107471 GCA_964496635.1 uncultured Spirochaeta sp. | reverse complement strand
GAACAGAACGATTCTATCGGTGCGCCCGGTTCGTCCGGGAAGACCCGTTTCAGACAAATCCGGCTACCTCAGGGAATGCTGCGTGCCAATACGGTATATCTGTTTATAGTAGCCCTTGTTGCGGCCGGCACTGTGCTGCGAATGACGGGGCAGATATTCATTCCCTTCACAATTGCAATACTTCTGTCGTTTGTCTTTGCGCCTATGGTCTCGTTCATGGTGAAGCGAAAGGTTCCCCGCTTTCTGGCGATAACAATAGTCCTTCTGATTTTTCTTGCCTTTGGATATCTGGCTTTTCAGGTTGTATATACGAGCGCGCAGAGTCTGCTTCGGGAATTTCCCCGCTATCAACAGCGATTTACCCAGCTTCTGACAGACACTATTGTCCGGTTTGATCTTCCTACAACTATCGTCCGCGACCTGGAAATTACCCGGACCGTTGGAAACGTGGTTGTCTCCCTTTCGGGAAATCTCATGTCCTTTCTCAACGGGTTTATGCTGGTTTTTATCTTTCTTCTCTTTCTGTTGCTTGAAAAACCGTATGTCCGCAGAAAGATGGCCCTGGCGGTACGTGATGAGACAACCCGTCGGTTCAACATTGTGCTGATTCATATTACCGGCCAGATTGGTCGCTACATGGCGGTAAAACTACTGGTCAGTGGCCTTACTGCCACTATTGTCTATATTTCTTTCGCATTGATAGGAGTCGATTTTCCCTTTATCTGGGCGGTTATGACCTTTCTGTTCAACTTCATTCCCAGTATCGGTTCTATAGCGATAACCTTTCTGGCCGGCGTATTTGCCCTGGTTCAGTTTCTGCCCGATTGGAACCTCGTTCTGGCTACCGTTATCAGTATGTCGGCGACGCAGTTTATTATCGGAAACATTCTGGACCCCAAACTTCTGGGGGATAGCCTGAACCTGTCACCGGTGGTTATACTCCTTTCCCTTCTCCTGTGGGGATGGCTCTGGGGAACGGCCGGTCTTTTTCTGGCGGTGCCGTTGACCGTTGTAATCAAGATAATTTTTGAAAATGTACCTGGCCTGGAGCCCTTCGGCGTTCTCATGGGAACGGGAAACTACAGACCTCGTCGTTCAAGGAACGACCAGGCGGAAACTGAGGCAGCACGTGAATAACGACAGAAAAAAAATCCTCACTGGTGACAGACCTACGGGTAAGCTCCACTTGGGACACTACGTTGGTTCCCTGAAAAATCGGGTCCGCCTTCAGGACGAGTACGAATGCTACTTTATCATTGCCGACCTGCACACCTTGACGACCCGACCCGAAAAGACCGCAATAGAGGAAATTGCTGCAAACGCCAGGGAGATGGTACTTGATTACCTTGCCGTTGGTATTGATCCTGAACGTTCGACTATCTATCTGCAGAGTGCGGTCCCCGAGATTTATGAATTGAACCTGCTTCTGGAGATGCTGGTAACGGTTCCGCGGTTGCAACGGTTGCCCAGCCTCAAGGATATGGCCCGGAACGCGAATCTCACGGAAATGCCATTCGGACTTCTCGGGTATCCGGTTCTGCAGAGTGGAGATATTCTTCTTCCCCGGGCCCACCTCGTCCCCGTCGGGAAGGACAACGAAGCTCACGTGGAACTTACCCGGGAAATAGCGAGGCGTTTCAACTACCTCTACGGAGAAGTTTTCCCCGTGCCCGACGTTATGGTCGGTGATGTACCTACCCTCGTCGGTACAGACGGCTCCGCCAAGATGTCAAAGTCGCTGAACAACGCCATCATGCTTTCGGACGATGCGAAAACGGTAGAGAAGAAAGTGCGGGGCATGTATACAGACCCAAATCGAGTGAGGGCCGATGTTCCGGGAAACGTAGAGGGCAATCCGGTTTTCATCTACCACGATGTGTTCAATACATGTACGGACGAAGTCGATGAACTGAAAGAGCGCTACCGGACTGGTCGGGTCGGTGATGTAGAAGTGAAAGAAAAACTCTCCAGAGCTATCAATGAGTTTCTCGATCCTATAAGAGAGAAACGGGAAGAATACGGCAGCCGATCGGGTCTGGTCGACGAGGTGATCTTTCGGGGGACCATGAAAATGCGCGAAGTTGCCGAGGAAACACTTCAGGAAGTACGTAAAGCCATGGGGCTTTCGGGAATCTGGAACAGGATAAGGCGAAAAGCCGAAAAATCGATGAAGCGGGACGGATAGCGAAGAGTGGCGGACTGCGGCGAGGTTGATTCGCTGGTTCGATCCGGTCTGATCGATGGTGTTTTCCGTGCAGATCATCCGGAGGATTTCCACCGTTTTCGGGATATTGTCGAGAAGGTCGGCAGAGCTCTTTTCAGAAACATGCCCTGGCGCGACAATACCGATCCGTATTGGATCCTTGTATCGGAAGTGATGCTCCAGCAGACTCAGGTTTCCCGGGTGATTGAGAAATTCGGTGCGTTTGTTGACCGATTTCCCGATGTTGGTGCCCTGGCCGTTGCCGATCTGCAGGAGGTAATGAAACTCTGGAGTGGTCTTGGATATAACCGCCGGGCGCGTTTCCTCCGTGAAACTGCCCGGATTATCGACTCTACCTACGGCGGAACGCTCCCGGATGATCCGGCTGTACTGGTGAATCTGCCCGGTATTGGCCCCAATACGGCCGGTTCAATCGCGGCGTTTGCCTACAACCGACCGGTAGTCTTTATTGAGACCAATATAAGACGAGTTTTCCTTACCGCTTTTTTTCAAAGCGGCACGCAATTCGTACACGATCGAGAAATATACCCGTTGATTGATGCGGCGTTACCGGCTGATCACCCCCGAGAATGGTACTGGAACCTTATGGATATTGGAGTCTGTCTTTCGAGAATCGATGGCAACGCAAACCGGCGCAGCGCCCATTACGCAACACAAAGCCCATTCGAAAATAGTCAACGACAACTACGCGGACGAATTCTGCACCGTCTGAGCCATGAAGGTATGACAGCGGCGGAGGAATTACCTGAATATACGGGATTTTCCGGTGATGAGGTTTCCAGGGCGGTGGAGACTCTGGAAAGGGAAGGGCTGGTGCAACGGTCCGGACGGAACGGTCGCTATCTGGTCATCAGCAGGTAACGGTACTGTTCTTAGAACACTCCTGCTGCTTTGGCAACCTCGCGACGTTGCCACTCAATCAGTTCATTCAATATGTCAAAATGTGTGCCTTCACAATCCGCAAGGATTCGAAAGAGCGGCTCGGTTCCACTGCCGCGCATCCATACAGATGCAATATCCAGACCGGAGGAGTCGCTGAACAGGACTTTCAGTCCACCTGTCTCCAGGCCCTGACGATTACCCGGACCTTCGGTTGTTTCGGTACCCTCGTAATTGACGAGCCGGTAACTGATCGGCCCAGCATATTTTGTTCCAAGAACTTTCAGCAAAGGAACAATCGTTTCCGGGAGCCGATCTTCGTAATTCCGTTTCAAATCCCTGTGGGATATATGAGGTATCTGCATTTTTGCCCGGGAATTGTCGGTTTCTACCGTAAGAAACGATGGTAGGGAATCAACCAGGTCCATAAAGTCGGCCTCTCCGGAAAGGTTGGAGTCCCAATAGGCTGCAAGGTTATACGCATGAAGTTTTATGAGAGCCAGCAGCGTACTCATCGGATCACGCACTGTCGCGGGAGGTGTGATATTGCCGCCATTGGATCCCTCTCCGAGAATGGCTACCGTCCATCCTTTCGCTCTTAATGCACGAGACAGGGATACAACGTTCGCTTCACCTACTTCGGCGCGGAAAAGAGTTGCTCCGAAACGGCGGCAGATGCGCTCTATTCTGAGGGAAGTCGGGCCGTTGGCAACGACGGCAGTGTTTTCGGCGGAAAAACCCAGATGTCGGTGCCATGCCAGTTGAATTGTTACCACCAGGGCAAAGACTGTCTGAGCGTCCAGGGCAATACAACCACGGTGGTCGTCGTAAAACACAAGGTTTCCACGGTCTCCGTCGTTATCCGGGACGTACGCAACACGATAGGAAGGATCGATCCGGTGATACCGTTCCAGCAATGCCGTCGCTTCATCCAGGCCGACCCCTTCCGGTAGAATCTGGTGGGAAAATGTACCGGGTATATCATTATGCAGGGCTGTTCGCACACCAAGGTCAGGTAAAAATGATCGGTCGATAGATGTGCATCTGGCACTGCCGTTGAGTTCACCCACAAAACCGAGAGGGCGGCGGGAAAGGCGTTGGGATATTTCCTGAAGAAATTCTTGCCGGCGTCCGGGGGTCTTTTCCTCCGGGGCTACGGCAACGGCGAGAGAAAAATCGCTATAAACCCTCAAAGATCGGTCTTTCCATGTATTTCGACTGTCGTAAAGAAGATTCAGTGCCCGAGGGGAGACTGCGATAATAGCGCTGACCAGTTCGGCGACGTCCTTGTCATCCCGGCAACGTGTACGAAAAGTATCAATAAGGGGTTGTACCATCGGTCCGGGAATGATGGAGCCGTCGGATAGAGCCAATTTCAGACCATTGTGCCCCGGCGGGTTATGGCTTGCCGAGATGTAAAACATACCGTCGCAATCGTGTGTTTCACCGGTATAACTTATAATTTCCGGGGTCGCGGTTTGGCCGAGCCATCGGGGTTTCAGCTGGTGGTGAAGAAAAACTCGCAACGCCGTGTCGGCGATTGCGGGGCCTGTCGGTCGTGTATCTGTCCCGACGACTACAATCGGTCGGTCCTTACCGGATTGAACCTTGAGAAACCGAGCGTATGTGGATGCGGCTACGGCAACTATATCGCGATACTCGGGCGTTAATGCAGGGTCCATGGAGCCATCGGTTCCTCCAAATACGGCGCGCCAGCCGGAAGGGCTGAGAACCATGGATGACAGCAGTTCCGTCCGCTTCGGCGAGCTTTCCGTTTCACTTCTTCCACAATGTAATTCCATACCGGCAAGTATAGCGAAACCCTTGATTTTTGAAAGGAGTGAATTGATAATGACACAAAAGGTTTCTCGATGAAAAAAATTTTAGTAATAGACGAGTCGCAGCTGTTCCGTGATTATCTACAAAAAAAACTTGAACACTACGGGTTTGAGGTAATTACCGCAGTAAGCGGTCTGGATGGAGCGTCCAAGCTACGCACCAATACACCGGACCTTCTGATAACGGACTATCATCTGAGTCGCAAATCGGCCGTTGAGCTTCTTCAAGAAAAGATGGCAGACCCCAATACAAAAAAAATCCCCGTGATTATCGCCTCGGCCAAAGTGGACCGCGATGCCCTTGTAGAGGTTGCCCGGTACAATGTGAAAAAATTTCTTGCAAAGCCGATACGAGTGGATGCGCTACTGAAAGCTGTCAGCGATGTTCTTCAGGTGCCGGTGACAATAGATACCACGCCATGCATTATTGAAGCGCACGTGAACGAAGACATCATCTTTATCGAAGTTGCGCAGGGACTCAATCGGGAAAAGATTGATCTTCTGAGATACAAACTTGAAGAACTTATGGATCTGTACGAGCTCAAGAGTCCAAAAATCCTGGTCATGATGACCAGCATTGAAGTCTCCACGGCAGATTCCATAAAACTTTCAGCGCTCTTTTCGACAATTCTGGACGCATCCGGTGCAATAAAGAAGTACACAAAAGTGCTTACCCAGAGTGACTATGTAAGGGAATATCTGGAAAGCCGTAATGAGTACAGTGGTATCGACGTCACCGATAACCTCGAACGAGCTATGGACGGACTACTTGGAAAAAAGGCGAACTCCGGCGGACCATACCTCGAGGAGGGTCCTGACGCAAGGGAGGACGTGGTGCAAACCAGCGCTCCCAAAAAGAAACGGAAAGAATCAATTAATATGCGCTTTCAGGAAGAACAGAAGCACTCTCTGGATCTCGCTTCCCTGGGCGACTCCGTTCGCATTTCTATAGTTGACGATGATGAAATAATTCAGGAGCTGATAGTTTCAGCTTTTGCAGATACCAAATTTTCTTTTAATCGCTTTAGGAATGGCCGGGAGTTCATTGATGCAGACGAAAGCCTTGAATCGGATCTGGTCTTTCTGGATCTCATGATGCCGGAAATGGACGGTTTTCAGGTTCTCCAACGTTTGAAAGAGGTTGAGAACAAGCCGCCTATCATCGTTCTCTCCGCCCTGTCAAAGCGAGAAACGGTCTTACAGGCCCTTAAAATGGGAGTTTCCAGTTATATGATTAAACCTCTGAAGCCTCAGGCAATACGAAACAAGGCTTCTGAGATCCTCCAGATGAATTTTTAGCGTTCCGGTATCGATGGGACGAGCGTAAAGCGGGATGAACACAAAAAAATGAGCACGGAATCCCCATTCGGCAGGCAGTTTCAGGTTGTCTTTGAACAGTCGCCCATTGGAATTGTCGTGATGGACGGCGTCGGCCGGATCCAATATGTGAACAACGCCGTCCGCAGTTTTCTCGGTTACGGGGAACGGGACCTCATTGGCGGTTTCCTTACCTCCTTCTCGCACCAGGAGGATTCGGAGTTCTTTCAGACGCTCTTCGCCGAAATTGTTGAAGGTGACCGAGACGACTTTCAGGTAGTATCCCGGTGCAAACAGAAATCCGGGAACATAGCGTGGTGGCGTGTGGACATGCGCGCGGTCCGTCCTGAAGACAGTTCTCCTTTTATGATTGCTGTAGTAGACGATATTACCTCCCAGAAAAACGACGAGGAACGTCTGCGACGTGCGAAAGAACTGGCGGAAGCGGCTACCAGAACAAAAAGTGCCTTTCTTGCCAATATGAGTCACGAGATACGCACACCGCTGCATACGATAAACGGTATGGCCGAGCTGATGCGTGAAACTGGTCTGGATGAAGAACAGCTGGAGTACCTCAATCAGATTCAGTTTGCCAGTGAAGTACTTCTGGGCCTTATTAACGACATTCTAGATTTTTCGAAAATTGAAGCCGGTCGTCTTCAACTGGAACAGATCCGATTTGAACCGGTCAAGATGATTGAAGACGCCGTGGACATGGTGAGCATGCAGGCCCACCGGAAAGGTCTGGAGGTCGTTCTCATTACCGATGAAGACATTCCTGCAACAGTGGTTGGTGATCCCGCCCGGATTCGCCAGGTTGTTGTTAACCTGGTGAACAACGCAGTCAAGTTTACTGAGAACGGGTATATCCGGGTTTCTGCTGAGTTGAGAAAGCGGGGATTCGGTTTTCAGATCCTGATACAGGTAAAGGATACGGGAATTGGAATTCCTCTGGAGCGACAGAACCGCCTCTTCAAACCATTCAGTCAGGTTGACGCATCCATGACCCGTCGCTACGGCGGTACGGGACTGGGACTATCAATTTCCCGGGACCTTGTCGGTATGATGGGCGGCAAGATTGGTGTAAAAAGCAAGCCTGGTCTGGGATCAAATTTCTGGTTTTCTCTCCCACTGGTAGAACCCGGCTCGGAAACAACCACACTCGATCCTCCCAGAGGTTTACCGGAACGTGCCATATGCCTCGTAGTTGACGATAACCGTGAGAGTCGCCTGGCAATGGAAACGTATCTTGGGCGCTGGGGTGTGACCGTCGAAACGGCCGGAGATGCGTCGTCTGCCATACAGGTTCTGGAACAGACTGCAGGTAGCGAAAACTCACCGGATATCGTCTTTCTGGATCTCCGCTTGCCAAGCATGGATGGATGGCAACTGGCATCGGAGATCAGAAATGACGATCGCTTCGATGCTATCCCACTTGCTCTCATGAGTCCGACGGGGGTCAGTTCGGGTGACGCCAAAATGAAGCTCCTACGCTGGTTCAAGGCATACATCAATAAACCGGTGAAACCGAGGGAGCTTAAACAGGCCTTCGAGGCGGTCTTTGCCGACGATATTGAAGAGCTGGAAGCGGTAGACGTAGAAGCGGTCGAGGAAGATGGTGGTCGACGTAAAATAAGTCCCTTAAAAAGGCAGGTTGTTCTTCCGGAGACGGTCCTTGTCGCCGAAGACCATTTTGTAAATCAGCAACTTTTCCAGACGATCCTGGAAAAACGTGGTTTTCGTACACTTGTTGCGTCAGATGGCCTGGAAGCGGTCAAGGCGGTCCAGACGAATCCCGAAATAGGCCTCATATTTATGGACGTGCAGATGCCTAATCTGAACGGATATGACGCGACGATACGAATCAGGGAACTCGGTATACAGACCCCTATAGTGGCCGTAACGGCTAACGCACTTTCCGGTGACAGGGATCGTTGTGTCCGTTTAGGCATGAACGAATACATGGCCAAACCGTTCAAGAAGGGTGATATCGATGCGGTCCTGAAACGGTTGGAAGATTCCGGTTTTTTCAGGGGCAATGATCCTGTCACGACATCAAACGCCCTGGATGATGAAGATTCCACCGATGGACTCATACCCCTGGAAGATGACATTGTTGAACTGGAAACGTACGATGACACAAACGAAAGTGAGGACGCTTCCATTTCCTCTCCGCCAATGGATATCGCTGAAACCATTGAATCCTTTATGGGAGACGTCGAGACGGCGGAACGGGTAAGCCGTGCTTTCGCTGAGAGGTTGCCGGAACAGTTGGCTCAGGTGGAATCGCTTATCAAGGATGGAAAGGTCGCCGACGCCCGGGTCATTATTCATGCCGTCAAGGGTGGGGCGTGGAATCTTAACAGTCAGGCACTTGGTGAAGTTGCGAAAACGGTTGAAGACGACTGTGCAGCCGAAAAGGGTGATGACGCTCTGGCACATTTACCGGCGGTATTTGACGAGGCCGAACGGTTTCGTCGGTATATTCTTTCCGTATCATTTCCACGGGAATAATTTCTATTACAAAAATTGTTATATTATCAGGTACAGGAGGGGCAACGAATGGGTCTTTCAAACGTGCCGCACGTCTTCACCCTAATTGTACTGGTGTCGGGGGTTCTCTTAGCCGAAGGGGGCCGGGAAGGGTCGGAATACGAGACACAATTGAACGCTCCTGTAAATCTCAATGAGGAGGATAGAAATATCGACCGTCAGCTCACGAAATATCTCAGTCAAAAAGAAAGAACTCTGGTAGAAGAGCTTCCTGTGGAAGATTCATTTCCGGTTGAACGCACGGAAGAGGAGTGGAGGAAACTTCTCGATGATGTTCGCTACCACGTATTGAGAGAAAAGGGGACAGAGGGCGCATTTTCCGGTCCTTTAAATACTAATAAGGATGCAGGCACATACCACTCCGCGGCAACAGGTCAACCTCTGTTCAGTTCCGATGCAAAGTACGACAGTGGATCGGGCTGGCCTAGCTTCACCCAACCTGTTGAGCCGGATGCCGTACGGTATCGCATTGATCAAAGTCACGGCATGGTTCGGATTGAAGTGGTCGATAGTCTCAGCGGGTCCCACCTTGGTCACGTCTTCCCGGACGGTCCCGAACCGACGGGTCTGCGCTACTGCATGAACTCAGCGTCACTGGTTTTCGTTCCTGAAGGAGGAACACCGCCGGATATCCTGTCCGGTGAGTCGGGAGATGGAGTGGTTCGAGACAAACGTTAACCAGAAAAGGTCAAATAGTCTCCGGTGCAAGGTGTAACTCCGATGCCGGTACGTTGTTATACAGGGTAGACCAAGTAAGCACCAATGACTTTAACCCCGGGGATTTCACCTCCTTTGCCCCGGGGTTCTTTTTTTGTCTGGAAGCCTACCAATTACGAGATAGTGCGAATAAGAGCGGCCCCGTAGGTAAATCCTCCACCGAAAGCGGTGATTCCCCACAATTGCCCATCTCTCCGTTGCGGTAGAACCTCGTTGAGACAAATCGGTATGGTGCTGGAGGAGGTGTTTCCGTTATCGGCGATATTGCTGTACATCCGGCTGCGATCTACTTTCATCCGCTGTCTGATAGCGTTGATAATGCGTTGATTGGCTTGATGGGGGATGTAAAGGTCCAGGGAATCGGCCCGAACTCCGGCTGCGTCCGCGCATTCACCCAATGTCTGAATCATCGCTTTTACGGCTTCCAGGTATACGGTTGGTCCGTCCATTGATATTGGCTGGTCAGCTTCCTGTGGTACACGGAGAGACTCACCGGATTCGCCTTTGGCTGCGATAACTGGCCGGTCCACCGATGCATATGCTTGCCGTGCCGCCGGAGATGCGCCGCCACCAAGGAGGGTCGCCGTCGCAGCATCACCAAAAATAGGAGCTGTCCCTCCGTCATGCATGTCCAGTCGAGGACTGAGGACTTCGCTGGTAACTAGAAGAATCGTTTTGTCCGGACTGTTGCTGAGGTAGTCCCAGGCGATCTGAAGGCCGTAAATGTAACCTGAGCACGCCGCATTAATATCGTACGCGGGGCACGTCGCCTGTACGGATTCGGCCTGACCAAGGGAGTGTTGAAGTAGCGTCGCCATCGACGGCGTAGTGCTGGAAGGTGTTCCCGTAGAAAAGATGATAAGGTCCACATTGGTGATGCTGTAGTTGTGGGAGACCAGTACAGACCGGGAGGCGTTCACGGCAAGGGTGAGAGCGTCTTCCCCCGGTCCAACCCAGTGGCGCCGCTCGATCCCTGTTCGCTTCCGAATATCTTCTGCGTCCCAGTCCGGCGCCATGGCGGCAATTTCATTATTGTCTACCAGGCGGGAACCTTTGCTGACAGCGGTGCCTATAATGAGACATACATCGTCGTAGCGGTTTCGGCCCGATGCCGCCGCTGCGCTTTCGGCTGTGGTGTTGGAACCACCGAAGACCTTTCGCGCACCGGAACTGAAGCCTTCCAGGCCGGTTATGACAGGAGCTCCGGGGTTTTCCCGGGTCATGGGTTTCGTGTGAACTGGTTCGTTTTCTGCAGTTCTGACTCGAAGTATCGGAGTTCCCACTGGAACGTTGTCGCCCTCCTGGATAAGCAGTTCCGTGACGGTACCCGAAACGGGAGATTTCAATTCCGTCGCCGCCTTGTCCGCTTCAACTTCCGCCAGGAGGTCGCCCTCTTCGACAGAAACACCCGGCTCAACCTTCCATTCCACAACAGTAATCGTTTCATCGGAGGGGCTGGAACCAATTGCTTCAATATCGAATACTCCCGTCTCACCGGCGTCGTCCCGCTTCCACACGAGTGTCCCTCCAAGGAGGTCGACTGCCGTTTCGAGGATGCGTTTGTATGACGGCAGCACCTCCAGCTGGTTGCCGAAATTGCACGGAACGTAGGTGTCGCCTCGGGTGACCCGACGACCAATGACGTGTCGGCGATTCTTTTCAAGGACCGTTGCGACTATCTCGGAGCCGAATCCGGCGGTGTGGTTGTCCTCATGAGTAACGATGAGGCGTCCAGTGCGTTCAGCGCTTTCGATGACCGCCGCTTCGTCCCAGGGAACGAGGCTTCTCAGGTCCAAAAGGTCAACAGTAACACCGTGAACCGAAAGCTCATCGGCAGCCCGTTCAGCCAACGGGACGGTATTCCCGTAAGCCACAATAGAAAGGTCCGACCCTTTCCTGAGACGTCGGGATACACCAAGTGGAACAATCTGACGGGAAACATCCCGGCTTGTCATACGAGCCCGGTCATTGAGTTGATTCTTGGGATAGAAGAAGACAGTTGGCCGGGCCGACTCGAAGGCTGCATTCAGCAAACCCGCAGCATCGCCGGCGGAGGATGGCATGAAAACGTCTATGCCGGGCGTGTGAGCAACCAATGCCTCCAGAGTCGACGCATGAAACGGACCGAGACCGGGCCGATAGCCACCGGCGGTAACCATGACAATAACTGGAGCATTCCATCCACCGTCCGTTCTCCAGTACATGCTGCCCAGTTCTGAGAAGATCTGGTTGTAGGCGATAGGCAGAAAGTCAGCGAACTGGAGAAAAGCAACCGGGCGACCCCCGGCAATGGCCCGACCGACGGAAACACCCAGAATCAGCGATTCACTGAGCGGGCTGTTCTTGATTCTGTTACCGTACTTTCGTCCCAGTCCACGGGTGATGCCGAAGACGTCTCCTTTCGGATCTTCTATATCCTCACCGAAAAGTGTCACCCGTGGGTCTTTTCCCATCTGCGAGTCGAGTACTTCTCTGATTGCCTCAAGCATGACCAGCTCCGATTCACCATTTCCGGTATATTCTATTGTTGCATCTTTCAGCCGAGCCGGAAGCGGAACCTTGGCGTCATGGACTGGATGCGGTTCGGCGCTTCTCTGAGCCCGGCGTGCTTCGTTCTTGAGAAAATCGAGAATAGTTTCTTCTTCCCCGGTCAGTTCCTTCTCGTCTATACCGGCTTCTATAAGCTGGGCCCGAAGTAACGCAACGGGGTCGCCGGTAGCGGTAGCAGCCGCAATCTCGTCGGGACTCCGGTATATTCGCTGATCATCTGCGTTTGTGTGATTGTGAAGTCGTTCCACCGAAAAGACTACGATTTGCGGCGCGCGCTCCGAACGGATTCGTCGAACCACCTCGCCAAAGTGATCAATCGCTTCAACGGTCTTCCTTCCGTCGATACGGGTTATTGGTACACCGTAAAACTCAACGGCTTCTCCATCCGGGCGAGAGTAGAAGGTACGTCCCGTCGTTTTGGTTGAAATGGCATATTTATTATCCTGAATGACAAAGAGAACCGGCAGTTCTTCCCGAACGGTGTGACCAATTGCTTCAAGCACTTCACTTTCCTGGGTCATTCCCTCACCGAGGGCACACAGAACCAACGGGTTGTCCGTTTGGTCCTTTATCGCCTCAGCGATCCCAACGGCCTGCAACGCGCTGTTACCGACGGGGCCCACGATGCTTAGCACTTTTCGTTCAGGATCGCTCATATGGGCGTTCATCTGTCGCCCCCGAGAGTGAGATTCATCCTTGTTGAAGAGACTCAGGAAGAACATATAGGGTGTGATTCCCCGTGCCAGCATGAGAGCTTTATCCCGATAATGGCAATGTAGCCAGTCATTTTCAGTAAGGTGAGGATACAGCGAAATCGAACCTTCATGGCCCGCGCCGGAAACATGAAAGAAAGCCTCTCCTCGGGACGCGTAACTCTGTTCAATCAGGTCCATATGGCGAGCCGTCACCATAGTTGAATATAACGACCGTAGAGTTTTATTATTGTTTACTGTATTTGTAACCATAAATTCTCCGAGCGCACTATAGCACGACTGTACAGGGTAGTCGACTACCCGTCAGGGACATTATTATTTCTTTACAAGGAGAGCAAAGAATGAGTCAAACCTCAGCAGGAAACAGCTACGACACGAAAAGAAGGATGAAGACGGCCCTGGGCGAAGTCGAATACTACAGTATTCCCCATCTCGCGGAAACGGTGTATCCCGATGTACGGAACCTGCCTTTTTCTATTCGTGTTCTGCTCGAATCTATTCTCAGACACGAAGACGGCTTTGAGGTGACCAAAGAACATATCGATGCTATTGGAAGGTACAATCCCGGTAGTCCTGCCAAAGTTGAAATTCCCTTCAAGCCGGCGAGAGTGCTTCTACAGGATTTTACCGGAGTGCCCAGTGTAGTCGACCTTGCTGCAATGCGTAGTGCCGTTTCCCGAATGGGGGGTGATCCCGATAAAATAAATCCGGAACTGCCGGTAGATCTTGTCATTGACCACTCTGTACAGGTGGATTTCTTTAACAGTTCGGAATCGCTACGAAAAAATGCGGAGCTTGAGTTTCATCGAAACCGTGAGCGCTACGAGTTTCTTCGGTGGGGGCAACGTGCATTTAAGAATTTTTCCGTAGTTCCGCCGGCAAGCGGCATATGTCACCAGGTGAATCTCGAGTACCTGGGCAAGGGAGTACAGGTTCGTGAGGAGCACAACAGTAAAGTTGCGTATTTTGACTCACTCGTTGGTACGGACAGCCACACGCCCATGATAAACGGACTGGGTGTCGTCGGCTGGGGTGTCGGCGGTATTGAAGCGGAAGCGGCTATGCTGGGTCAACCGATTTATGTGCTTGCCCCCGCAGTTGTTGGAGTTAAGCTCAGGGGCTCGCTTAAACCGGGGATAACCGCGACAGACCTGGTTCTGCGAATTACCGAAATGCTGCGGAAGCACGGAGTCGTCGGTAAATTCGTAGAGTTCTTTGGCCCCGGACTTAGTCAAATGACGGTGCCGGACAGGGCAACCATTTCCAATATGGCCCCGGAATACGGCGCCACGATGGGTTTCTTTCCTATTGATCAACAGACTCTGGATTACATGTGGGCCACAGGCCGCAGTGAGGAGCAGATCAGAACGGTGGAAGAGTACGCCCGGGCACAGGATATGTTCCGTACCGACGAAACACCGGATCCTCAGTTTGAAGCAGTCCTGGAACTCGATCTTGGCGAAATTGAACCGTGTATTGCAGGACCCAAACGTCCACAGGACCGGATTGCCGTCAGTGACGTTAAGACAGCATGGCAAAACCTCATGCGGGCACCGGTAGAGAAGGGCGGATACGACCTTTCAGAAACTGAAGTACAAAAGAAATCTCCGGTAGACCTGAAAGACGGCTCGCGCAAGGAGCTTACCCACGGCGATGTGGTTATCGCCGCCATTACCAGTTGTACCAATACCAGCAATCCCAGCGTGCTTCTCGGAGCCGGACTCCTTGCAAAGAAGGCCTTTGAAATGGGCCTTGGCCGTAAAGACTGGGTCAAAACAAGTTTCGCCCCGGGATCCATGGTCGTTACAGAGTACCTGCAACGGACCGGCTTGATGACCTACCTCGAGAAACTCGGTTTCTACCTGGTCGGGTACGGTTGCACCACCTGTATCGGCAACAGTGGTCCCGTTCCGGAACATATTGCAAAGGCCATAGAAGCGGAAGATTTAGTTGTAGCCGGAGTGCTTTCGGGGAATCGTAACTTCGAAGGTCGAATCAATCCCCACACAAAGGCAAACTTTCTGATGTCGCCGCCTCTTGTTGTTGCCTATTCCGTTGCCGGTACTGTGAACATAGACCTCTCCTCTGACCCGATTGGAATTGGAAATGACGGACAGCCTGTGTATCTTCGGGACATATGGCCGACTGCGGAAGAGCTTCAGGAGTATATCCGGCAGGCTCTTGACCGGGATGCCTTTATAGACAGTTACAGCGGACTCGAAGGCTCCAATCCTGAATGGAACGCTATACCGGTTGCTTCATCTGCCCTGTATGACTGGAAGGAGTCTTCGAGCTACATTCAGGAGCCGCCTTTTTTCAAGGGTATGAACCTGAAGAGTGAACCCATTTCTTCTATTACCGGTGCCAGGGTCCTAGTAAAAGCTGGTGACAGCATAACTACCGACCACATCAGTCCGGCCGGAGCAATTGCTCCCGACAGCCCTGCCGGCAAGTTTCTCGTGGAGCAAGGGATAGAACGCAAGGATTTCAATTCGTACGGTAGCCGCAGGGGTAACGATCAGATCATGACCCGGGGAACGTTTGCCAACATTCGTTTTCGGAATGGTATGGCTCCGGGGACAGAAGGCTCTGTAACGACCCATATTCCATCCGGCGAAGTCTTGAGCATTTTCGACGCCGCCCAGCGGTACCGGGAAGAGGGAGTTTCCACAATTGTCCTGGCCGGTAAGGATTACGGCATGGGTTCCTCCAGGGACTGGGCAGCAAAGGGGGTTCAGCTTCTGGGGATTCGGGCGGTCATTGCAGAAAGCTTTGAGCGGATTCATCGGAGCAATCTGGTAGGTATGGGCGTGCTTCCGTTACAATTCAAAAACGGGGAATCGACGGAATCTCTCGGACTGACCGGAAAGGAGTCCTATGCAATTATGATAGACGACTCATTGAAACCAGGTCAGGACGTTACCGTCGAGGTAACCGGTGAGGATGGAAATGCATTTACGCTTGAAACTGTATGTCGAATCGATACGCCTGTTGAGGTTGAATATTACCGGAATGGTGGTATTCTCCATACCGTTCTAAGGAAGCTGATTGCTTAGGTTGTATTCACAACTGTGTTGACGTTGCCGCCGGAAGGTCTCTGGCGGCGCAAAAGGGTACCCGGACACTTGTACCCTTCTACCCAACCTTCCATCGTACCGGGGGTATGACTATCTCAGCGAGAAACACCCGACGTATCGATTTCGGTAGCAGGGATTGGTTGTGAGAATCGCGCTGTACCTCGGGCATAATCAAGTTCAACACGCTTGTAAATACGTTACAAGTGCTCCCACCGGAGACCTTCACCTGCCCGGACTGGTACGACCACTTTCCGATCCAGAATAATTTCCCAGTAACGTGGATGCAGGCCGGGGGTAAGGTTTTTTTCACTTCTCAGGATGGCAAGCTTATCCGAAGAAAGGGTCGTCCCGACGGGAATGTCATCTACTGCATGAATACTCCGGTTGGTAAATCCGTAATGCCTTACTTCACTGGGGGCCAGTTTTTTTACACCGTCCCCGAGAACAGAGTTCACTCGGTCCTCGCCGTAGCGTTTTTGAAGGCGCTGTATCTCATTCATTCGGACTTGTTCAAGCTCAACCCGATTGGTTGCCTGGGCGAGTCGGTGTCCAATATCGTGTACTTCAGCGACCATCAATGCGAAGCACTGCGGGTCCAGAGCTATTGGGTCATCAAGGCCGCTGGCGTTTCGGTTCAACGTGATGTGTTTCTCTATAGTTACCGCGCCAAGAATGGTGGCGAGCGCAGGTACCAGAATCGGGTCCATGGTATGATCGGATATGCCTACCGGATATCCGCAAATACTTTTCAGTGCCGGTATAACCCGCAGATTGTATTCTTCCTCCCGGGCGGGGTAGGAGGTGACACAGTGTAAAAGCTGGAGCGCCACTTTCGTGTTTAATGAAGCAATGTAGTCAAGGCTTTCGCTGATATCCCTGAGACGGGCAACTCCGGTTGAGAGAATCATTGGTTTTTGGTACGACGCAACTTCTTTCAGCAGGGGATGATGATTCAGTTCCGGTGAGGCAATTTTGTACTCGTCCACACCCAGGGAGTAGAGGATACGAGCGCTTTCAATACCGAAAGGAGTACAGAGAAAACCGATACCTTCTTCACGACATATCTCCTGAAGCTGATGATAATACTCTGTGTCCCGCTCAAGTTCACGAAACCGGTCGTACAAAGGAAAAGTCCCTCCAGGGAGATCTACCGAGCCGGAGAGGGGGTGAAGAATCTCATCAGCTATAACGAGCTGAAACTTTGCTGTCTGTGCTCCCGCATTTCCGGCCGCTTTGATCAGCTGTTTCGCACGATCAAGATTACCTTCATGTGCAGTACCGATTTCCGCAATGACCCGCGGAGACGTCACGACCACGGTTTCATCCACGCCGGACTATTCCTTTCTTGCGCCGATCCGGTCAAAACCGGTATATGGCCGCAAGACTTCGGGTATGGTCACTGATCCGTCGGCGTGCTGAAAGTTTTCCAGGATGGCAATAATGGCCCGGGAAACAGCAATGGCTGTTCCATTCAGGAGATGAACGTATCCTCGCTCTTTTTTTTCACCTTCGAGCTTTTTTTGGTATCGGATATTGAGGCGTCGACTCTGGAAATCGGTACAGTTAGAGGTGCTTGTCACTTCACCCCATTCTCCGCCGTCACCCCTCCCGGGCATCCACGCTTCCAGATCGAACTTGCGATAAGCCGGCCCACCCAGATCGCCACTGCAGATATCCAGGACTCGGAACGGTATACCCAGACGGGAGAAAATGTCCTTTTCAATTTGAAGCATTTCCAGGTGGTATCGTTCTGATTCTTCCGGGTGGCAGAGAATGAACATCTCCACTTTTGTAAACTGATGAACCCGATAGAGACCGCGGGAGAACTGGCCCGCTGCCCCCGCTTCTCGTCGAAAACAGTGAGAGAGTCCGGCCATTTGCAGTGGAAGCTCTTCCGTCTGCAGAGTCTCATTCGCATAATAGCCACCCAGCGTTATTTCGGCAGTGCCGACCAGGCTGGTGTCTTCGTCCTGAAGATTGTAAATATTCGACTCCGGGCCTCGCGGATTGAAACCTATACCGGCGACAACGTCGGTTCTGGCGATGTCCGGAGTAATCATAGGTGTAAAACCACGTTCTTTCAGCGTATCAAGGGCAAAACGAACGAGGGCAAGTTCAAGATAGACACCTTCATTTCGCAGATAGTAGAACTTGGTACCGGATACCTTTGCAGCTCGTTCAAAATCAACGATATCGAGATTGGTCCCGAGTTCTACATGGTCTTTCGGCGTAAAATCGAACACCGGAACGGTACCGACAATCTCCAATTCCCGATTTGCCCCTTCGTCACTTCCAACGGGTGTTTCGGGATGGGTTAAATTGGGAAGCGAGTCGGCGGCTGCGTAGAGCTCCTTTTCCAGGGTCTTAAGGTCATTTTCTCGAAAGGCAATTTCCTCTTTCAGCCTTTTCCCTTCTTCGATGAGGCGTTGCCGATCATCATCGGGCAGTCGCTGTTTCATGGCCGCAGCATTTTCGTTTCGACGGGTCCGCAGATCTTCAACGGCCCGCAACGTCTCAAGATGACGGTCATACAGATCAAGAACAGCGTCAAGATCGGCAGAGACGTTCCGTTGTTTGATGTTTTTTCGAACGAGTTCCGGATTGTTCCGCACAAATTTCAGATCGAGCATGGCTTATAGTATCTGAGGTGAAGATTTGGAACAAGCGAGGTGCCACGAAAAACAACGCGCCTGCCGGACAATGCAGTCAGCAGCGCGTAATATGCCCTTACTGTTCCATCTCGCAAGCACGCCTGGTTGCCGCTTCAACAGCGGCCATGACGGAGGCCGAAAACCGGCCGTCTTCCAGTGCTCGGATTCCTCGAATAGTAGTTCCGCCGGGCGAGGAAACGCGACTGATCAGTTCTGTCGGTTGTATGTCGTCATCCTTTAGAAGCAGCGCTGCCGATTCTACAACATCTCGGGCAGCGGACAGCGCCTGACGGTAGGGAAGGCCCTGTTCTACACCACCCATTGCCAACGCGTCGATAAACTTTAAAACGAAGGCGATTCCGCTTCCGGACAGACCGGTTACAGCATTAAGCTGATCCTCCCGGACATCCAGAAGAGTTCCAATTCCCGACAGGAGATCAAGAGTCTCCATCCGTGTTGGATATTCCACCGCGTCGGAAAAGGCTACCCCCGTCACGGCTTTGCCGATATCTGCCGCCAGATTCGGCATAATTCTGATGATCCTGCGCGTTCCCAACAGATCTCCAATACGGGCAATTGACGTTCCCGCCAGCATTGAAAGTACGAGAGAGTTTCGGGCGCCTGGTCCAATGGAATCGGCAAGGGTCTCCAGGTCCTGCGGTTTGATTGCAAGAATTACCATTTCTGCAAAACCAAAAAGCTCGTCCGGTTTTGCGGAAAAATCCAGTGCTCCCAGTTCTCGGGTGCAGTAATCCCGACGGGAACCGTCTTTTTCGACCATGCCAAACTGAACGTGAGAGTTTTGACGGAGGATACCTCGCATTACTGCGGTACCCATATAGCCTGTTCCGATTATTCCAATATTCTTCATGTAACAACACTCCTGTAGCGGGGTCACATCATTCCCGGGAACTCCAGCTTACGCAAGAGGTCGTAGACAACGATGGCCACAGAATTGCTCAGATTCAGGGAGCGCCGATCCGGAAGCATAGGTATACGATACTGCCGCTCCGGATATCGCGCAAGAAGATCGTCGGAAAGCCCTCTTGTTTCCGGTCCGAAAATGAGAAAAAGTGTTTCCTTGCCGGCGGGGGGGGCGATACGGGTGTAGGGCCAGCGGCCTTTGGTAGTGAGCAGCGCCGGGGGAAATACAGGTTCAAACTGGTTCGTTGCGTACTCTAACAGCGCCGGAACGTCACGATGAATTTTCAGCTCCATGTCGCTCCAGTAATCGAGACCCGCCCGTTTGAGATGTTTGTCAGTGAGGGAAAAACCGAGAGGCTGAACAAGATGGAGAGGAATACCCGTGGCAGCACAGGTTCTTGCAATATTGCCGGTATTAGGTGGGATCTCCGGTTCTACCAGAACGATGTGAATCATCTAACGAGTCCCCGGATAACCATGCCTTCCGCTCTCTGAACCGGTAAAACGGAAAGACTTGCGAAAATGGCACAAAGAACCCGCGGTATCACGCGGATAGAATCTCCCGAGCGCCCACTGTACCGTATCCGGGAGATCTGAAACGTCCTTCGTATATGCACAAGAACTACAGGAACGAGAAAGAGACTGTTCCCAACCAGACTGCCGATGACCAGAGGAAGTGTTCCCGGGAGAAAACTCACCAGTCCGACAAAACCGCGTTGAATACCGGAGGTTCCGCGAATAAGAAGAAACAGTCTTGCGGTCAGAGCCGCACTGACCAGCCTGAGATAGTAGGCTGACCACGTGATCATTTCTGACAATCTGTTGTCTCCGGTCAGCACGCGGACAAGAAGGGCGGGTACAGTCAGTATCGCAATAGACATGAAAATGGCGATAATGCCTCGGCGTCGTTTAGAAAAAAATAGACTGAAAACTATAAGGACAACACAGGTCGCGGCGGCCAATGAAAGGTGGGAAATTCTCAGGATAAGAACCTGCAATAGAATGGCGATAAGGAGGACTCCTGTATCACTTGAAAAAAATCGATGATTCTTCATCAGCGGTTCTCCGCTATTTCCTGCGGACGAAGGCCAACCTCCAGTTTTATGGATGAAATTACATCCTCATGAGTCCCAAAGACGACCGACGCACCCTGATGCAAAAGGAGAATAGAATCAGCAATTTCCCAGATGTCTCTCGTCTCGTGAGACGCCACGATAACAGTGGTGTCTCTGTCCCGGGCATCGATAATCAGGTCGATAAGACGAAGAATATGGGGGTAGTCGAGTTCTATAAAAGGCTCATCAAGAAAGAGAAAGTCTCGGGCCGTCATACACGCTCCGGCCAGAGCCAGTCGTCGTCGTTGGCCGCCGCTCAACTCATATGGAGGAGTGTCAAGGATATCCGTGAGTCCCATCGCAGTTATCGCCGGATGGTCTGGAGGAACCTTTTCCGACTTGCCGATCGAAAGATCATCCAGGACGGTGTCTCCGAAGATCTGGTGGTCCGGATTCTGGAGCGAAATTCCTGAATAGCGGTGAATCTGTTTTCGAAAGTCTGTTACGGGCCGGCCGTTGACGAGGATCGTCCCCTCGGTTGCGGAGTGGAGTCCGAGAATAGTCCGGAGAAGCACAGATTTACCGGATCCGTTTGCCCCCAGCAACAGGACTACAGATGGAACGGTCGTTTGGAACGAGAGATTGGAAAGAACACTGTGCTTCGGATCTCCCAGATGGACCGTCAGGTTCCTTACTTCAAGCGACGCCATAACGATTCGGGAAGGCGACGCAGGAAGATGATAAGGATAAATGCTTTCAAAGCGTCACCGGGAAGAAATGGCAGGACTCCCGCCAGAATGGCCTGGGTGAGAGATAATCCCGTTACGGCAGACAACCAGGGAACCCCTGTAATATATGGAACAAACATTCCTGCCATAACGGCTCGGATGTATCGGTGTAAATCAAAAGACTCCTCCCTGTCTGTATGGGAACGCCGGTGTATCAGGAATGAAACTGTCCAAGCCGATAGCACGAACCCCACGAGGAATCCACCGGTCGGACCGGCGAAGTGTGCGAGTCCACCGGTTGCTCCGGCAAATACCGGAAGACCCACCGCACCCATTGACAGGTAGACCACCAGTGTAAGAATGGCCCACGCAGGAGGGAGAAAAACTCCGGCAGTGACGACGAACATGTTTTGAAGTACGACTGGAACGGGGGAGAAGGGCAGCGGTATTGAAATTAAGGCACCAGCTGTAATCAGGGCTATCATCAGTGCCCCAGTCTGAACTCGTCGTGCCTTTTGAAGTGTTTTCAGCAGTTCTGAGACCGGTTTTTGTTCCATCGTCCTGGCCACCTTGGAGGCCATCGTAGTGACCTCCAAGGTGGCTGTCAATGAACAATTCTGTTTGTCAAACCGACTCAAGTGCCTTGTCGTAATCCGGTTCCTGAGCTATTTCCGGTACCTGCTCCGTGTATATCACTTGATTGTTTTCGTCCAAAACGACAATACAGCGACTCAGAAGGCCTGCCAGAGGACCGTCTTTCATACGGCAGCCGTAGTCTGTCCCGAAATCCCTGTTGCGGAGTTCGCTCAGCGTAACGATGTTTTCTATCCCATCTGCCTTGCAGAACCGGGCAGAAGCGAAGGGAAGGTCATCACTTATGGTGAGACATACTACATCTTTTTTTGACGCAACCTCCTTGTCGAATCGCCTCGCACTGGCGGCGCATACTCCCGTATCCAGGCTTGGTACGATATTGAGTATTTTCTTTTTTCCGGAGAAGGCGCCGAGCGTTACATCTTCCAGTTTGGCGTTGGTAAGAACAAAGTCCAGCGCTTTGCTACCTAATGCAGGCAAGTTTCCGATTGTCTGTACTGCATTTCCTTTAAATGTTATCTGTGCCATGTAAATAAATGTACACACGTCCCGCAGTTGAGGCAATGAAATTGATAATAATTGTCAGCTATTTTCCGGGAGGTCCTGAAGGCTCATTACCGCGGGGATTGCCCGAATGCATTTGGTGATCTTTCGAAGATCCTGGCGGCGCTCCAGTTCAAGTGTAAAACTGGCTTCCAGAGTTCCCTGACTTGTCTCGTCGATACGGCCTTCTATAAGATGACCATGTATCTTCCTGACAGCACCTTCAATCTCGCTGAAAAGGTCGGTGGACTGTCGAGCTGCAACGCGAAAACGTCGGGTCATTTTGGGTGATACCGTTTCCCATTCGACTTCGATCATCCGCTCTTCCACGTCGGGTATACTCAACAGACTCCGGCAGTCTCGCTTGTGAATGATAATGCCCCGTCCCCGTGAGACGTAACCCACAATATCGTCGCCGGTACGGGGTCTGCAGCACTGGGCAAAGTGGAACATCAGGTTTTTTTCCTTGCCCACACGGATCGCTACTTTATGCTCGTCCAGAATCTGATTCGTTTCCGGGGAAGGGCCGGCGCCACTCTTCCGTGGTATGCGACGTTCCCGCTCTAACGCGGGCTCCGTCGTTGTATCCAGGCGACTGCTCTTTCGGGCGATGATCCGCTGGTTGATTATAAGAGTTTCATCGTTCTTGTTGAGCCACGCCCTGACCTTGCTTCTCGCCCTGGAAGTATGGGCATACCTCAACCAGTTGAGGTGCGGGTGGGCACTGGGGCTGGTCAGAACTTCGATTACCTGGGTATTTTTCAACGGCTCTTTCAGCGGAATAATAGAACCGTCCGCCTTCGCTCCCATAGTATGATGACCCACTTCCGTATGAATGTGATAGGCAAAATCTATTGCTGTTGCCCCTTTTGGTAACTGAATTGCGTCACCTTTCGGCGTGAATACGTAAATCGAGTCTCTTAGAATTTCCCGCTTGATCTCTTCGAGAAACTCATCGGTGGTAATCCGTGAGTCTTGAAGGTCTTTTACCCGGTGCATTATCGCCAGATCGTCCGGTTTAAATCGATTCTGACTTAAACCCTTTTTATAGAGCCAATGTGCGGCAATGCCGTATTCGGCTGTCCGATGCATGTCGTGCGTGCGAATCTGGAACTCGACAATTTTGCCTTCGAAGCCCAGGACGGCGGTATGGAGGCTCTGATACTGATTGGACTTGGGCATAGCAATATAGTCCTTGAATCGACCTTCAATCGGGGGCCACAATCGGTGTACCAGGCCCAGGAGCTGGTAGCATTCGGTGGTGGTTTGACAGAGCATTCTTACACCCAGAAGATCGTACATTTCGTTGATCTCTTTTCCGAAGCGTTTCATCTTCTGGTAGATGCTGTAAAAGTGTTTCGCCCGGCTTTCCACCACTACAGGAACTTTTTCCTTTTTTGCTTCCTTACGAATGATTTCCTTGATTCGGTGCAGATACGCCCCCCGCTGATCCTTTTTTTCTGAGACCCGTTCCTTGATGGACCGGTAAATGTCGGGGTGGAGGTGTTTTAACGACAGGTCTTCCAGCTCATCTTTCAACCAACTGATACCGAGTCTTCCGGCAAGCGGCGCATAGATGTCCAGTGTTTCCTGGGCAATTTCCCGTTGTCGAGGCCCCTCCTTGAACTGAAGGGTCCGCATATTGTGAAGTTTATCTGCCAGCTTTATAAGAATGACCCGAACGTCCTTCACCATCGCCAGAAGCATTTTCCGGATCGTTTCGGCCTCTTGAAAACTCTTGTTCTTGGCTTTAACGACGGAAATCTTCGTAACGCCGTAAACAAGCATGTCCACATCTCGGCCGCATCGCTTTTTCAATTCGTTTCGAGTCAGAATGGTATCTTCCAGTACATCATGGAGCAACGAAGCGGCGATAGTAGCGCCATCCAACTTCATATCAATAAGAATTTCGGCAACCTGCAGGGGATGAATAAAATAGGGCTCCCCCGAATCTCTGACCTGCTCTTTGTGAAGGTCCTGGGAGAGTTCCGCGGCATCAATAATTCGAGTCTGCTCCTGGGGAGAGTACGAAGAGATGCTTTCCTGCAAGCCCTGAATTGTCGTAATCATCCTCTTTTCTTCTACCCGACCGGTTTGCGGGCTTCTACATATCGTTCATTATCGGCAAGGTCTCTTCCCGTTTGGACACTTTCAAAACCGTTCTGTCGACACAATTCCCGTACCGCGTCAGCTTGAGTGTTACCATGTTCCATTACAAGATATCCACCCGGGCGAAGGTGCGAAAACGCCTGCGGAACAAGTTTGTTGATTGCTTCCAATCCGTCAGCCCCGGCGGAAAGGGCGATTTCCGGTTCGCCCCATCCGGCAGACAGGACCGACTGCGTTTCATCTCGCGTCAGATACGGCGGATTGGCGGTTATAAGATCAACTGCATTGTTGGACGTGACTAAATCGGCCTGTACAATGACAACTTCCGTGTGGGGTCCAAGACGATGTCCAAGGGAATGAACATTCCGGCGACACCATGAAAGGGCGATCTCGTCAATATCCGATAGTACGAGCCGAATGTTTTCTTTGTACTCCCGGGAAAACGTAGCGACAACACTGATACCTATGCAACCGGTGCCGGTGCAGCAATCGTGCACTGACAATGTCGGGGATGCTTCGCCTGAAGCAGTTTCACGCAGGATTTCTACACTTCGATCCACAAGGACTTCCGAATCGGGCCGGGGAACGAGCGCTCCTGGGCCAACGGTAAAATCCATGTCGTAAAACTCCCTGTGCCCGGTGATGTATGCAACGGGCTCTCCCGATCGACGACGTCCAACGACACCCCGAAACAGATCTATACACCGGGCCCCGAGAAGCTCTTCTGCCTCTTCGTTCTGTTCCGCCAGCAGATATCCTCTGTCGCGATGTGTGGCCCATTCCAGAAGGACGAGTGCATCGAGATACGGGGTTTCACCGGTAGAAAGAGCGTCCCTCGCTTCCGCCAGCAGGGATCGGATCGTTATCAAAGCGTTTCACCGTGGCCGGCGCTGAGTCTCAATGCATCCACGACCTCTGATAAGTCTCCGGAAATGATAGCGTCAAGTCTGTAGAGAGTCAGGTTTATTCGGTGGTCGGTAAGACGGTTCTGCGGAAAGTTGTAGGTCCGGATGCGCTCACTGCGGTCTCCACTGCCGACCTGGCTTTTTCGGGCGGCCGCTTCTTCGTCACGGCGTTTGCGTTCTTCCAGTTCGAAGAGGCGGGCCTTCAGTACCCGCAGTGCCTTGGCTTTGTTTTTCAATTGGCTTTTTTCGTCCTGACAGATCACTACCAGGCCCGAGGGGAGATGTGTAACTCGAACTGCCGAGTCTGTGGTGTTTACACTCTGGCCTCCCGGTCCGGAAGAGCGGAAGACATCGATTTTCAGGTCGTCGGGACGAATTGTTATGTCTGTCTCTTCTGCCTCGGGGAGTACGGCTACGGTGACCGCAGAGGTATGTATACGCCCGCCGCTTTCAGTAGAGGGGACTCGCTGAACCCGGTGAACACCGCTTTCGTACTTCAGATGGCTGTACACCTCCTGTCCCGCAATCGAAATGATAATCTCTTTGAAACCGCCGACTTCCGTTTCGTTTGCCTCGATCAACTCGGTTTTCCAACCCATCGATTCGGCGAAACGCATGTACATGCGGTATAGATCCGACGCAAAAAGGGACGCCTCATCACCCCCTGTACCGGCGCGAATCTCCATGATAGTGTTTTTCCCGTCCAGTGGGTCCGGCGGTATGAGGAGTACTTTCAACTTCTTTTGTGTCTTCTCCAGACGCGGAAGAAGGTCATCCAGTTCTTCCTGGGCCATGGCTTTCAGCTCCCCGTCGTTCTCCCCGTTCAGCAGGTCACGGTTTTCTTCAATCTGGCGTTCCAGCGATTCCAGGTTATCCCAAGTTTCTACGATTCTTGCGAGTCTGGAATGTTCCCGCATCGCTTCAACGGCACGTTGCTGGTCTTTGTGAATTTCCGGATCCGCCACCTGTCTTTCAACTTCCGCGAGACGGGCGCGAAACTGGTCGAGTTTTTCGGTCATGAATTTATCCGTTCTTTCGGGGTTTCAGAAATCCAAACATACTCCCGATGATACCACCGGCAATATGGGCAAACTGGGCGATGGAGTCACTTCTCACAGAAGTGACCACTTCCTGAGTCAAAAACAGAATAACAATGAGAATAAAGGTCAACGGAATTTCACCCTGTCTGATGTTTGTGAATGACACAAGCAGGATCATCATAAAGACAACACCGCTCGCTCCAAGTAGGGCCGTTGGGAGAAACAGGACGTTAATCAGTCCCGTTACCAGCGCGGTCACGGCGATCATGATAAACATACTTCCTGAACCGTACTTCTCTTCCAGGATCGGTCCCAGCAGCAGAATAAAGGCGAAATTCCCCATAAGATGGGCCCAGCTTGAGTGGCCGATGACGTGAGAAAGAAGACGAAAGTAGTCCAGGGGGTCTGCAGGGTTGATTACTGCCGGAACAATAAAAAATCGTTCCAGGATTCGCGGAAAGATAGCCTGATCCAGTATCAGAACTACTGTAGCAAGGAGGGTGAAAGTTAACGTTACCGGCGCGTTATAGCGGATTTTCATCAGCCAACAGTACGAACCGGTGTAAGTGCATGTCAAGCGCGTTCGCGGCCCCGGTTTGGCGTTAGGGCTACCCGCGTACAGGTGAGTTTTGATACCTTTACACCATGAGTGCAGATGCTATCAGAAAGCCGGACTGGCTGAAAATAAAGCTGAATACGAGCGATAACTTCCGTTACCTCAAAAGACTGATGAAAGACGAGCACCTCAATACTGTATGCGAAGAGGCTCGCTGTCCCAACATCCACGAATGCTGGGGGCAGCATCGTACGGCGACTTTTATGATCCTCGGCGATACCTGTACCCGTCGGTGTCGTTTCTGTGCGGTCAAGACAGGTTTGCCAGGAGCTCTCGACCACGGCGAACCCGAAAGGGTGGCTCAATCGGTAGGGAAGATGGAGTTGCGGCATGTAGTCATTACCATGGTAAACCGGGACGATCTGAAAGACGGCGGTGCCGGTATGATGGCGGCCACAGTCAGGGCTATCCATCACCAAGCTCCCGATTGTACGATAGAGGTTCTTATCGGCGATTTCCTGGGAAACCGGGACGCAATAGCCGCAGTTCTGGAGGCCAGGCCGGAAATCATGAGCCATAATGTAGAAACAGTCCGTCGGCTGACCCGGCAGGTTCGTTCCCGAAGTGATTACGATCGGTCTCTGGAAGTCCTTGAATACTCCCGGAAATATGCGCCGGATATCGTGACTAAAAGCAGTATCATGGTAGGGCTTGGCGAGACGGAAGACGACATTGAAGAAGCGATGGTCGATCTTCGGAAAGCTGGTGTGGATCTGCTGAACATCGGGCAATATCTTCAGCCTTCGCGAACGCACCTTCCGGTACAACGCTACTGGCTGCCTGAAGAGTTTGCTGCGCTGAAGGCGACAGCCATAGAAAAAGGGTTCGTCCACTGTGACGCGGGGCCCCTTGTGCGGTCATCCTATCACGCCGGAGAAGGCTACGAAGAATATCGAAAAAAGATTCATCCTCTCTTTCGTTCTTAAGTGTAACCCCCGGTGGGGTTGGTTGTTTCATTAAATGAGTCAGCAGTGTCTGGCCTGCGAGGTTTACCTCCTTTCCTCGCAGGCCTTTTTTTATGGTTCTATCGGTTGATTTTCGCTATAGTAGGTGCTATGAACAACCGGGTTGAAGAACTTTCACGGCTGATCCGATATCACCAGGACAGGTATTACAACGAGGAACCGGAAATCTCGGATACGGAGTTTGATGCTCTTTGGGATGAGTTGAAATATCTGGAACCGGACCATCTCGTCTTCTCGGAGATCGGCGCGGATCAGGCCGGCGGATTTCCCAAACGAGCCCACCTTATGCCAATGGGGAGTCAGGAAAAGGCTGCGACGGCGGAACAGTTTATAAAGTGGGCTAACCGAATTGGCCATTCTCGGTTCATCGTTCAACACAAGCTTGACGGAGCGAGCATAGAGTTGCAATACGAAAACGGGACGTTCCGTTACGGTGTGACTCGCGGCGATGGAACCCGGGGCGACGACATTACTGCGAATGTTCGCAGGATGCGGGGGATTCCGTTTCAACTGAATGAGCCGTTTTCAGGTGCCGTTCGTGGGGAAGTCATCATGGAACATGATGTACACCGTCGGTACTATCCCGGCAAGGCAAACTGCCGCAATGCCGCTAATGGCCTTATGAAGAGAAAAGACGGAGTCGGAAGTGAACATCTGCTCATACTTTGCTATGACGCCCACAGTGCCGGTGATACCCGGGAATTTTCCCGGGAAGAGGATAAACTGCAGTGGCTTGAGGCTATGGGTTTCAAGACCGTACCGTATCGAATCTTCTCTACGGCCGAAGAGGTCGTCCATTTTCGCGATCTCGTGGCGGAAAGAAGGGGAAGCCTGGATTATGATATTGACGGTCTGGTCGTCAAGGGTCCCGAAGTAGACATCGCCGATATGCAGCGTCCACGACCTCAAAAACAGATCGCTTACAAGTTTTCTGCCGAAGAGGCGCTGACGGTTCTTCGTGATGTAGAATGGAGCGAGTCTGGTCATCTGTACACACCGGTAGCCATCGTCGATCCCGTACATCTTGCCGGTACTACCGTTCGCAGGGCAAGTCTCGTGCATCCCGAACTGATTGAGCACATGAAACTGCGGATCGGCAGCGAAGTGGTCATTACGAAACGTGGCGACATAATTCCAAAGATTGAACGACTCGTACGCCATTTGGATGAAACGTCGCCCATAATTCTGCCGGAACGGTGCGGAACGTGTGGCACGGAGCTCGTCAATGAAGGGAAGCGGTTGTATTGTCCGAATCCTGGGTGTCCCCGTCGGGCGTTCCACCGCCTTCGTAAATGGTTGGACATACTGGAAGTTCGAGACTTTGGCGACGTGATGCTCGGCAAGCTTTTTAAAGCAGGCATTGTACAGGATATACCGGATCTTTACAGACTCTCCTGGGAACAAATAGTGCGGTTCGAAGGTGTCGGTGAAACCAGTGCTCGAAAGGCTCTGGAAAATCTGAGAAGTGTCGGAACGATTCACCTGTCCCGTTTTGTGGCGGGATTCGACATTGGTGGTATTGCCGAACTGAAAATTGCGAGGGTAGTGGACTCTGGTTTTGATACGCTGCAGAAACTGAGAAATGCCTCGGTGGAGAGTATGGCGGCAACGGAGGGGATCGGAGAAATAACGGCGCGACAGATAAAAGAGGGTCTGGATGCCGTATCCCAACAGATGAACGAACTTCTCAATATGGGTGTTGTAACGATTGAAGAAGGGAGGGCGCACCGGGCGGAAGTTGAAAGCGGCGTGCGGAAGCTGCCTCTCCAGGGTAAGAGTTTCTGTTTCACCGGGGCATTGGAACGGCGCACCCGTAATGAAGCGGAGCGGTTGGTTCGTCAGCTTGGCGGCGAGGCGAAGTCAGGCGTCTCAGGGGCACTCAGTTATCTTGTCACAAATGATCCCGCCGGGTCTTCATCCAAACTTGCAAAGGCTCGCAGACTCGGAGTTACCGTCATTTCTGAAGAGGAATTCGATTCATTTATCGATAACGACGCATTGTAAGGGCCGACCCGCTATTGCTCCCTAATCGTCGTCGTAGTAGCATTATCGTATGTCCGCGGAACTGCGCAGCCAGATTGAGGAGTTTTATCTTCCACGGCAGCTTGTAGAAGCGATCCTGGAAGTAGGCGGAATTCCCAGGGAAAGTGAAGAAGTTGAGGTTGGTGTCGGCTTTATTGATATTGCCAATTATACGTTCCTTTCAAAATTCCTCACTCCAAAAGAAAATCAGGAAGTTCTGAACGGCCTCTATACGGCGTTCAGTTCCGTGCTACGTCGACACGGCGGGTATCTCAACAAGATCGAAGGTGACTCCCTGATGTTTCATTACGGTGGTCTGATAGACCCGACTGTACGCAACATCAAAGACGTCTCACAGGTCCGTCGATATATCAGCCGCCAGCTTTTCAATACCTGTGTCGAAATGCAACGAGTCAGTGTTCGTTTTAACAATGCGGACTCGCGATTTCTCGATGATTCAGCTTCAAAGAGCGACCAGGAAACTCTGGAAAGGGCTTTTTCCATCATACAGCGCTTGCGCAGTGATGATGCCGTGTCCAATCCCCTTTCTGCCATGTTTCAGATCAGGATCCGCATTGGTGCGAACCTCGGGGAGGTTACTATCGGTAACTTTGGTCCCGAAGGAGCGCGGCAGTGGGATGTTATCGGTATGCCCGTCATAGATGCAAAGCGGATGGAAACGACCGCTCCGGTAGGCGGGCTCCGTATTTCAAAACGTTACTTTGAGATGCTTGATGAACAGGGTATTGCCGATGAATACCACGAACGATTCCGTCGGGAAGCGGGAGCCCTTGGAGGACGTTACCGCAATATTTCGAAGAATGAACTGTTTGCTATTCGACCGGTCGTGGTGAAGGAGAAGGGTGGTGCTGTGTATGAGACGTGCAGCATCCAGGTGAATCCAGGTCTTCCCGAACAGATTGCCCGGCAGACTCAGGCGTTACTCGATCAGGTTCCACATGGAGCTCAACTGATTGTCGAACTCTTTCAGTATTATCGTGGCAACCGATACGTCATTGACGCTATGGAAGAGACGCTGGTGCAGGCGGGTGTGACCCTGCGCCGTCTGGAGATGTACGAGCTTATGTACCCGAAACGGGCGGAACACATGGTAAAAAAGACCGGCAGCAGGGAAGCTGCCGAAATAAACCTTTCAAAATCGTATAGTCTCTTCAATCTTCTGAAGAAACTCGGCAGGTATCAGGATCTGATCAATGAGACGACACCTGTCGACTCGTCTCCTCTCCCATTTGCAGGGTATGAACAGTACGTTCAGGGAGGGATGCATCGATACATGGCGACATACGAACAAAAAAAGGTGGAAATCGCCCAGCGCGCCTATTTTCATAACGTGGTATTCCCGATGGTATTTCTGGCTCTCAACGCTTCCATCCTGGAATACCAGTATAATAGTGAAGATATCGAACTGCTCAGCGGCTGACTGACCGCAACAGATCGGCTGTGATTCTACGTCCCGCCAGATGAGCGCCGATGATATTACGCGCCGGTGGGCCGAGTTCAAGTTCGGCAAGGGCACCCATGCAATAGATTCTGGGTGCCGTGACGGTCGTATTTGCATGTGCTGTCCTTTTCGTGGGTCGCCAGCGCAACGACGCGTCAACAAGGGGGAAACCGTCTTCAGCCCGGGGAAGATTGTACCTTTCGGATACCCGTTCGATCAGTTTATTTGCCGGCGGTTCTGAGACGAATCCGGTGGCCAATACCACATGGTCATAGCATCGCGTTGTCCCGGAGGCGTTACCTTTCAGTTGTATTCCTTTCTCCGTCTCCTGAACCGACAGCACATCGGTGTGTAATATTGCAAGGTGTTCGCCGGTCAACATCTGGTCCCGACGACGCGCAAGATCGGGGGGGACGCTACCGGTACGACGCTCTTTTCGGATAATATTTCTGCGTACATTGTATGCTGTAACTCTTCGAAAGACGTCTCCGCAGCGGGGACCAATAAAGCATGGGTCGCTGTCAAACTGCCACGTTTCAGGCACATTCCGGCACCACATTTCGGTCCGAATTCCCTGTGATGAGAGCGTGACCGCCAGATGTGTTCCGCCGATCCCGCAGCCTACTATGGCTACTGATTTTGCTCCGGAAAGCCTCTCAGGTAAAAGACAGTTACTGTATATATGAGTAATGCGGCGGGAAGGTAACTGAAAAGGTTCGGGAATATTCAGGGGTGGCTGTCCCGGGGCGAGAACAACCACATCAGTATTCACGTGCAACACTGAGTCGTCATTTCTGCGCAGCGAGACTACCGTTTTCGCACGCTTCTGTTGAATGTCTTCAATGACTCCCGTGTAATGGTTTCGTTGGAGTCGACACGCTGCAATCTCGGTTTCGCTGTGCTGATTGAAAAGGGCCAGGGAAGGGCGATGGTAAGGAGGGATAAAGTCGCCTGCGCCGGCGAATCTGCGAATGCGAGGCAAACTGGGATGGAGGCCATGACTGGCCGGCGATCGGAGGTACTTCATAGTGGTATTGGCTGCGCGCTTCTTCCATAACGCCAGTGGCTGCGGAGCGGGGTCTATTGTGCATATTCGGGCGCCGGAAAAAGAATCGAGAGTACAAAGACGGATATACAGATGCATTCCATGTACTCCCGTCCCGACAATCAAGATATCTTCATGGTCCCGCTGCGGCATCAGTCTTTTTTCTTGATGGAGCTGCCGAACTGTTCCCAGGCGCTGTCAACCTGTTTCTTCGTGTATCCCCGCTTTTTTTGTTCCTGTGCCGGTGTAGTTCTGGTGGATGAACGTGAATCGGACAATGCTCCTGATCGCTCTTTCCGGGACCGGGAGCCGGGGTAGTTTTTCCGGTCGTTTCGATCCAAGGAGGATGATCCTTCCTCCCGCTTTCGGGACACGGACGACTCGTATTGGCGCTCCTGTCTGCGGATTGTCGACTGCGTTACATAGCGACTCCGGAAACTTTCGTACCGACCGGTGATCCGTATCCAGATGCGACGCAAGATAGGCATTCGCTCGAAGGCGGTTTCAAAGAGCTCCAGCAGGCGGAGGTTAAACCATTCGTGAAGAGGGAGAGGTTTCATGGTTTCCGGATCGAAATAGACCGCCAGACGTTGCTTCAATTCGGCAACATCCTGAACCAGTTTGTTCTGCTTGGCGTGAAGAATCATCCCTTCCGCTAAAATCGCAGGTTTTTCGATCATTGAAGCCAACAGAGGACTCATTTTTCTGACATGTTCTAGAATAGCATTATCGAAATTGTCCAGATCGACGAATGTACTGTCTCCACCGGGACTACCTCGACGGAGTTGCGATTCCATCAAAGCGATAAAATATGGTTTCAACTCGCTTTCCGCTTCCCGAAAATGGGCCAGAAAGAGAGGAAAAACCCGGTCCCGGTGCATGTATCGGCCGTCCAGTAACACGACTTTCGGCAGGCCGTTCCTGCTATGGGTATGGACGCACTTTTCGTAGAATTCTTCTCTAAATGAGTCAAAATTCTTTTCGTACTTATCCTGCAGTCCGTCAATTGTACGGGTGAGCTGTTCCTGCTCCATCCATCCTTCCGGAGATTCCTTGACCGCCATAGCTAACGCCTCGAGATCAACTTTGCGATTCTCGGCATCCCGTTTCTTCTCTTCAGCTTCGGTTATTTGTGATTCCAGAAGGCGTTTCAATAACCACGCGGCGTGAAAGAAGTTATTGTCTACCCGTACGTTTCGCAATGCGTCAATTTCTTTGCGTTTGTCAATGATTTTCTGGGACACGGAAAGCCAGATCTGTGGATCTTTGGCACCGATCTTCTGTTTCAGGGCAATGAGACTGGTATCCAGAAATCGGGCAAGCAATTCCAGAAGGGTTGCGCTTCCGAGATAATATCGGAGTTTAAGCATGGAAACGGTGATACACGGTCGAAGTTTGCCGCGGGTAACGAGAATCCGATCACCATCAACGCTCTCAACTGCCAGAGGCTGTTCGGGCTCATCATGCGTTGAATATTCCCGGGCAAGATTGTCGGAAGAGACGTATGTCAATTCATGAGCGGGAAATTCCGGAAAGGTCTCTTGAATAGTGGACAACAGGGGAAGGGGGCTCGCAATCGATTCGAGAAGGTCGTTGAAGTACTCTTCCAGCAACTCCGATACGAACCTGCGGCTGAAGCATTCGGTAATTACGATGGCTTCTCGGCTGCGTTGTCCCTCCTGAACTGTTGTTCGAGTAAGCCCATAGCCGCGACTGCGGAGCTTTGTCATAAGAGAATGAAGATCAGATGTGGACGCACCATCACCCCTGTTTACCAGACCGACAAATCGATTGTAGGGAATTCGCTCCTGCCAGTTCTGGCACAGCTTGTGAAAAGCGTCCCTTTCTCCCGGCGAGAAATTTCCTATCTGTGAAAGGAACTCTTCTCGTTGTTTTGTATCGTATGTTACAAAAACTGGTTGCATATCGTTACACTCATAATACAGCAAAGATCCGAAAAAAGCGTGCCCCCGGTTTATTTTTTGTAGAATCCGGACCATAACGGAAACGTAACATTCCGGACGTAACATGAAGAGCATGACGGCAAAAGATTTCAGCAATGACAATCTTGGGAAACTGTACCAACGGGTTCCCGTGCGTCCTTTGTCCGACAACGACAAAATCGTAATTTTCAGCGATCTTCACATGGGAAATGGTTCCGGGACTGATGATTTCGTACATAACGCCGAGATGTTCACGGAGGTACTCCGGCGGTATTATGTGCCAAACAAGTTCCATCTCATCCTGAACGGAGACGTAGAGGATTTACAGCGATACCCTATGCGGTCCATAGTCCGTCGCTGGCCCGACGTGTATAACGCATTGGCGAGTGTAGTCTCTTCCGGTGGACTCACCAGGATCGTCGGAAATCACGACCTTGAACTGGTGGAAGGTGGCCCCGCCGTTTCGGGACTGGCTATTCATGGATGGCAGAGCTGGCCGGAAACGTTTACGACCCCTATCGAAGAGGGGCTCCGATTGCAGCACAGCAGCGGTGAACTCTTTGTTTTTCACGGACACCAGACGTCCCGGCGGTATGAGGAGCACAACAACAAAGTTCGCCTTGTTCTCAGGTATCTGGCCAACCCGTTGCGTATTGGCAATTTTACCGTCGCCGCGGACAGTACTCGTCGATTCAAGACTGAGCGGCGAGCCTACGAGTTTACCAGTTCCCGAAAAATTCTCGGTATAATCGGGCACACCCACCGGCCGCTCTTTGAATCCATGTCGAAAAATGATGCAATTCAGTTTGAAATAGAACGGCTCTGTCGGAAGTATCCGAAAAGCAAGAAGCAGCATAGAATTGAAGATCGTATTTCCGTTTTGAAGGAAGACTTGCGAATTCTCCGGGCAGAGGAGAAAAAGAATCGGGACAGTACAAGTCTATACCGGGAGCATCTGCTGGTGCCCAGTCTCTTTAACTCAGGATGTGTTCTCGGCAAACGGGGCATGACGAATCTGGAGATCGAGAAGGGGGCTATTCGTCTCGTGTACTGGTTTGACCGGTCCATCAAGCAGAAACGAATGCAGTACCGCGTTGAAACCGGCAAACAGCTGGAAGACACACCGTTTTCCCGATTGGTCATCAATGAGGAAAGCCTGGAATACATATTCAGCCGAATTCGATTGCTTGCCTGACAAGGATGGTCCAGTCAGTCGGGAACATCGCGGGGAATTCGCGTGTATCACCGACAGGGGAGACCCAGAAAGAGATCGTCCTCCACCAGATACGCCGTCAATGTGCCTCCGTATACACATCCCGTGTCGATTTCCCGGGTGCGTCCATCCCGTACCGGCGTCTTTCTGGGTGTATGGCCGCATATATGAATACCCTTCGAAACACTTTCAACACGGTCCCTGTCCCAGAGTAAGGAAGCCCGGGATGCGGCGGATATGTCCCACGGCCTCTCCCGGTGAATCAGACCCTCGGTAATGGCCTGAGGGTGAGCCCGCGCGTGAGTTACCGTCACATCTCCCATCTTCCACACAAGGGGTAGTTGTGCGAGAAAAGCTATATCTTCCGGCGGTACATCCCACGTTTGTGGGTCCAACGGGTTCCCTCGGTAACTGCGGATGGTTTTCCCCCCACCCTGATCGATCCAGTGAGAAAGGATCCGATCTGGAGCGAAGCGGAAATCATCAACAATCGAAGCATGCTCTTCCGGATCAAGACCGGCGCTGAGGAACAGATCCTGTCTGTAAAGCAGTAAGACCTGGAGAAACATCTCATCGTGATTACCGAGCACGCAGAACGCAGAGCCTTCTGCGACCATTTTCCGTACCGTTGAGACGACCTCGGCGCTCCTGGGTCCCCGGTCAACCAGATCCCCGACGAAAACGAAGTTGTAATTCTCCGGGGTAACGTTATGGCGGTCAGATAACTCGTCCAGCAGATATGTCAGTATCTCCGCCTCACCGTGAACATCTCCAACTATTGCCGTTTTTTTCATTACAATTTCCTGTCAGTGATCAGTATACACGCCGTTACCGGGTCGTGCTAATATTGGCCAATGAATCTGGATCTCCAGTATCAACGATTTGCTGAAATTGCCCTTTCCGGACTCAACCTTCAAAGAGGGCAGTCTCTCGCAATAAAAATGTCGCCGGAACACATGGATGTAGCCGTTGCGCTGGCAGAAGGAGCGTACCGCCGGGGAGCTCGCTATGTGGATATCTGGCCGGAACCGGAGCGGTTTCTCAGAAGCCGTCTGGACTACTCTGAGGAAGAGTTTCTTGATTACGTTCCCGGTTACCGCGCTCTCCGGCATGCCGAATTCCTGCACGAATCCTGGGCTCTTCTGTCGTTGAAAAGCCCCGTGGATCCGTCGGTCCTGGACGGAGTCGATGCGGCAAAAGCGGGTCGGGTGAACCGAGCATTTACCATGGTTGATGAACCTCTGCGTCGGGCGCTTGGTGCGGAAGCGACCCAATGGCTTGTCATGGCTCCTCCTGCGGCGGCGTGGGCACAACGGGTCGTGGCAGTGAAAGATCCATCGAAGGCCCTTCATGCGATGTGGGAAAAAATGATACCTATTCTCAGATTGGACCACGAAGATCCGCCGGCATTCTGGCGCGCTCACCGCGGAACGCTTCAGGCTCGGGCTGCCGGACTGACCGCACTGGGTATTACTGCTCTCCATTTTTTCGACGATGGAACAGAATTGACGGTGCCCCTTCATGAAACGGCGCTGTGGCATGGGGGAGGGTCGGTGACTGCCGGGGGTGTTGAGTTCTCTCCCAATATTCCCACAGAAGAAGTCTATACCGCGCCGTACGCGCCGGGGGTATCCGGCCGGGTGGCCGTAACCAGGCCTGTTCGGGTTCTTGGAGGACTGGTACAGGGAGGATGGTTCCGCTTTGAAGAAGGAAAGGTTGTGGATTACGGTGCCGACACGGGGAAAGATCTTCTGGAGGCCTTTCTCTCCGTTGATGAAGGGAGTTCATTCATGGGTGAAATAGCTCTCGTGGACAGTACTTCTCCTATCTTTGCCTCGGGTCTGGTTTTCGAGAATATTCTTCTGGACGAGAATGCAACGTGCCATTTCGCTCTGGGAGCGGCGTATCCCACCACCGTGATCGGTGGATCCGAAATGGACGATCGGCAGCTGGAAGCAGTGGGAGCCAACCGGAGCAGGCAGCATCTCGATTATATGATAGGGAGCGAAGATATTGAGGTCTCTGCAACGTGTGCCGATGGATCGTCAGTGACGATCATTCGCGACGGACGGTTCGTACTGTGAAAGGCGCTGTCTTTCCCACGGAGAGTGTATGGGACAGTCGATACCGGTTGGATTCGTAGGACTCGGCAGAATAGCGTCACTCCTTGAAGCAGACCCCCTTCGGGAGAAACCGGCAACCCACGCGGGTGCCGTCTCACTCGATACACGCTGTCATATTGCCGGTGGAACGGATATTGCAGAAGAACGGCGACGACAGTTTGCGAAAAGGTGGGACGTTCCCGATTTTACCGATGTGGACGAGCTGGCACGGACGGTACGTCCGCGGATTCTTGTTATCGCAACCCATCCGGACAGCCATTTTCATTACCTCCGTGCCGCCGTGCGATTGAAAATACCGGTAGTAATCTGTGAGAAACCGATCGCTCACCGGTATCACATTGGAAAGAGAATGGCCAACCTGGAGCGACGCGAACTTCTTCGGGTGGTCGTCAACCATGAAAGACGATTTTCCCGCGATTTCATTCTGGCCCGGCAGGCCGTTTCATCTCGTACCTTCGGGAATCTGGTAGCGATGCATGGACGTCTCTTTTTCGGTGCTCGGGGACGGCACGACAGAGTGTTCCTTCATGACGGCACTCATTTGGTTGATGCTTTGAACTTTCTCACGGGAGACCGCATGACCCTTCACCGCAAGGTCGGGAGATATCGCAGCAGTTCCTCTTCTGTCTTTCTCCATGGCTCCACAAAAAAGAAGCAAATTCCCGTGGTAATAGAGGTCGGAGCGGAGCGGAACTACCTCCACTTCGAAATTGTTCTCTCTTTCGAAAACGGTGAAATACGTCTTGGAAACGGGATCTTTCAGTGGTACCGGGGGCGTCCCAGTGCTCACTATTCGTCGTACCGCTCTCTCATGGAACAGCACCGCTTTCCTCCCCGGCCGACAGAGTACTTTTCCGGCATGGTGAACGAGGCGATTCGGCTGGTGAATGATCCTCATGCGGTCTCAAGGTCGTCTCTCGAAGACGGTCTTGCCGCGATGAAGGTAATACGAAAGGCGGCGTTTCTGTGGTAAATCGCATAGTTGATGTGCTCTGGGAACGACCGGCCCGGATTGTGGTACTTTCTTTTGTAATGGTTGCCCTCGTCGGCGCGGTACTCCTCATGTTGCCGGCAGCCTCGACAACGGAGGAGTCTCTCGGTTTTCGTGACGCCTTCTTTACCGCAGTTTCGGCAGTATGTGTAACCGGCCTCATCGTTGTGGATACACCGGTCTACTTTTCCCTTTTCGGTCACATCGTAATTCTGATCCTCATTCAGATTGGAGGTCTGGGAATAATGGCCTTTTCCCTGGCGGTGGTCTTTCTGACGAAAAAGCGTTTGTCCGTCGGCGAGACGGAACTGCTGTCGTATATGCTGAACGAGGAGGACCGGACGACTCTGCGGGGACAATTGGTAAGCGTGATTGTCTTTACCATCGCAATAGAGTTGTTGGGAACACTATTACTGATCGCACCAATGTACCGCTCCAATGTGGCAAGTCCGGTGTGGGTCGCCTTTTTCCACGCAGTATCAGCATTCTGTAACGCCGGATTTTCGCTCTTCAGCGACAGTCTTACCCGGTTTTCCGGCAATGTTGTTGTGAACGTTACCGTGTCGGGTTTGATTATTGCCGGCGGAATTGGATTTTTTACTCTCACTGTCCTCAGGGATGATCTGGCAAAGATATTTCGATTTATCAATCCCTTTTCCGGAGAACGGGATCGGAGCGGTCGTATACGACCTCTTCTCTTCCGCCAGAGACCGGAATTACGTTATCTCCGTTCAGAGTCAACCGTGGTGGCGTTGCAGGGTACTGCGATATTGTTGTTTGCCGGATTCATCAGCTTCTATCTCTTTGAAACCGACGGAGTCCTGCGAAGCGTCGTGCTTGGAGAAAAGTACCTGCAATCCTTCTTTCAATCAGTCACACTTCGTACTGCCGGCTTCAATACCGTTGATATATCGCTATTGCGACCGGCCACTCTACTGTTGATGCTTCCGTTCATGTTCATCGGCGCTGCCTCGGGGGGCACTGCCGGTGGAGTGAAGCTTGGTACCCTGGCGACGATCTGGGCCGATATTCGGCGCTTTGCGACGGGAAAAGAAGATGCCGTTCTCCTCTACAGGCGGGTGTCCCGAAAGACCATAGCGGAGGCGTATATTCTCGTTATTGGAGGTGTAGCAATCGTATTTCTTGCAGGGCTGGTTTTGATGTTGACCGAAGTGGCAACCCTGGAGGTGCTGCTGTTCGAAATTGTATCGGCCCTGGGGACGGTAGGGTTGTCTGCCGGGCTGACCGGAAATCTCAGCGGCGGCGGTCGGTGGGTAATCATTATGCTGATGTTCCTGGGACGTCTCGGTCCGCTGACCCTGGTTGTCGCTCTTCGACCGAAAATCTCCGGAAGCGCCGTAAAATACCCCGACGGAATTGTACCGATCGGTTAATAGTTACGGCTGTCGCCGAGTATTTTTGTATTAGCAGGAGATAATGGAAATGAGCAAAAAAGTTGTAGTCCTGGGTCTCGGTACATTTGGTCAGTTTCTCTGTCGTTCCCTGAAACGTGATGGCGCTGAAGTTGTGGCGGTGGACAACACGAAGGAAAGTGTTGACGCCGTCAAAGATATTGTCGACCGGGTGATGGTTGGTGACTCTACTGACCCGGTTGTTCTACGTCGGGCCGACGCAGTTGATGCTGATGCTGTAATTGTTGCCATTGGGGAACACACGGAAAACAGCATCATAACCACTCTGAATCTACAGGAGTTGGGCGTCGAAATGATTTACGCCCGGGCCGTCAGCGGAGTTCACCGCAAGATTCTGGAAAAGCTGGGCGTAACTCGGATCATCAATCCTGAGTCTCAGGCAGCGGAGCGGTTGGCCGGAGAGCTTGTCCAGAGGGGGCTGGAAAATCTTGCCACTCTTGAAGATGCCTATCAATTTGTGGCGGTTAATCCACCCGAACAGATGCAGGGGAAAACCTTGATTGAACTTGATCTACGCCGAAAGTTCAAAGTGAACATCGTAGGTGTTCGCCGATTGGAATATACCACCGACGAGGATGGAAACGAGATTTCCCGTACACGTTTTGTTCTTCCCGAGGGTTCCACCGTTATCGGTACACACGACCGATTGCTGTTGATTGGAACGGAATATGATATCGCCGAGTTTTCCCGGGAGGATTGATTTGCGATGAAGGTTTCAAGACGTAGAACAGTTCTTCTACCGGTATCGTGGGTGGTACTGGGGGTAACTCCGGTGTTGCTTCTGTCCGTGGCATCTTTTGTCGGACTGGTCGTGGCGTACCCGGGTGTCCCGGAGTCATTTGTCTGGTATGTAGAAGCGGCGGCGGCTGTAGCAGCACTGATGGTGGTTTCTTCGGTGTGGTGGTTCGCTACCGTTACACGAAGGAGCTTTCGTCTGGAGAGGGAGCTCGCTCGAATTCGGGCAGGGTCAGGGGATTCCGCCAAAGGAGATGACGGCGACCTCTCCAGCCTCGGTGCGGTTATCCACGATTACGGGGCGGAGTTATCACGTCTTTCCACCGTCAAAACGGGGCGTATTCGCGCTCAGCAGACCCTTATTCATGTGCTGATGCGAAGTATCGCCGATCAGACTATTCTTGTTCTTTCGGGTACGGGGACCGTCCTGTATGCGAGTGCGCACTGGATGGAGGAAGAAAACGGCAATTCAGACGAGCCTGAATTCGAGCCTGTACCGGCGGCAATGGCTTCCCACCTGCTCGCCGGGAATGGACCCGGTTCCGTCACGGTAAATGGTCGGGAAATGGTCTTTGCGGGGGTCTTTGGACGTACCGTGGCAACTCCAGGTTTCAAGGCTTTCGGTGCCGACGACTTCAGTACGACCCTGGTGTATATCATTATATCCGATGAAGCGCTGTCGGTACCTCAGACGAAGGTATCTCGGGCGGAATCGGATCGAAGTGACACGACAAACTTCGGTGACCGAATCCGATCGTTTCTGAAGCGTCGGTGAGAGACTATTCCGGTGATTCAGCTTCGGAACCGGTTCGGATCCGTTCCATCTGTTCTTGAAGTTCCAGCATGCGAGTCGCCATTTGTCGTGTTTCGGCGGCCGGTTGGAATGTTTTATCAATTTCGAGGGCACGGTCGGTCAACTCAACGGTTAGTTCAAGATCGCCAAGTGCAAAAGCTTCCAGTGCATCGAGATACAGTGTCCGGACGTTATCCTGGCGGTCTCCCCGTCCCCGGTCGCCCAGGGAAAAGCCCGCTTGAAGACTGAACCTGTCGAACGCCGTAAGCTGCGTCGTCATATCAAGGGTGTAATTTACCGTTACCGTCATATCCTGAATCCTGATGGTGCCACCTAGACTGATTCGGGGATTTCCACCCTTCAGTTGGTATCCCCCGCGAATCGAGAAGAAATCGGTTACCGTCGCGGCGGTCCCGACGGCATATCCTATCGGTGGCGCCGGAAGGTCTGATAGCAGCATCACCGGAACGTTCACGTCCGCTGAAAAAATGAGCGGTCTCAGCGGCGAATAGGCAATACCGCTGGACCACGTTGTCGGTAAAGGTTCATCAAGAACGTTTGGTCCAAGATTTCTTAAAACCGTACCGACGGCGAAGTTGCGTGTGCGGGAAGGATAAAATTTCAGGAAGTCGAATCGAGTCAACAATCCGAAGTCGCCCATTATTCCGGCGGCCGACTGGTCCGAGACGATGATATCCGGAATGTCACGGTACGCCACTTTTAGGTTGGCTCCGGCAGATACCCCGTTGTAGTAAAAACTGTTGAAGAAGTTGTACGAAACGTTGAAAGCTGCGATTGCTTCGCTGTACCGAGCCGTCGCCTGCTGGATACCAAAATCGTCATATTCGGTGAAAGGAACGTGAAGATACTTGATTCCTACGCCGGTACCGAAGTTTTCGAGGCGGGTCGTATAGGCGACGCTCTCCATATTGGTGTCGGCAATCAGGTTGTTGTGGAATACTGCAAGCTCCGTATATACCAAATCTGAGCTGGCTGCCGGATTTGCTTCGAGAAAGGTTACATCCCTTGCCACAGCGGTGTATGCCGAGCCCAAGGCTTCATATTCTCCTCCCATAGGTATTTCAAGTGTGGGAAAAACAGTAAGCCCCGTGTTTTCTACATCTTCCACCGAATAATTGCCGGCAATATCTCCGTACCAGGTGCTGAATGCTTCCTCCGAAACGCCGGCGGCATATACATTTCCCGTGATGAGAAAACCGAGAAGGGAAAATATCGTCCTTTGCCGCCAGCGTTTCACCCTGTGTTTCATTGTATCGCTACAGTGCCGATTATTCTATATAGGGTATCGGCTTGCCGCAGTAGCGAATCGAGCGCCGGTGGTGATAAACTGTAGTCGGGTAGGGGATGTATAAAAACGTACTCTTTGCGATCATCTCAATATTTATTCTTGCGTTGATACCGCATCGGGCTTTTCCTATGGGGAAAAGTGACGATCCGATTCGACAGGCCCGGGAACTGGTAGCTCGAAATCGCATAAACGAAGCGATTCTTTTGCTGGAACAGACTGTCCGGGAAGATCCGGACCGGATACAACAGGCCGAAGACCTGTTGCGCACAATTCGGGAAATCCGTGGAGAGTACAACATACTCTTCGACGAGCTTATCGACAATCTCGTCAACAACCCGGATGATATCGAACGAACCCTTGAAATTATCGAAGAGATGGAACGGCTGGACGAGTTTCCAAATCAGAGAGTGGTAGAACAGATAGAAGATGCCCGTATTGTCGCTCAGCTTGCCTATGATAGAAACCTTCTTGACCGGCGTATGGATGAAGCTCGGGAACTCCTGGCTGAGGGTGAATATGCGGCAGCTGTGGATACATACATGAGTCTCCGGGAACTCCAAAAAGATCGCTTTGAGGCGAGAGGTTATGGAGATATCTTCATAAATACAGTAAATGAAGCGGTTTCTGAAGTTCCCGAAGTGGCGGAAGAATTTGTAGAGCGTCTGGTAACATATCGGCAACTGGGTCAACAGGTGCGTCTTGCCGCTACGGAAGATCTTGAGGAAGTGGACCGCGAAGACCTGTCGGCGTTCTTTTCCGATGCCGTACAAATGGTTGAACTATTAAGCCGAGTAACTCTGTTGTCCGGTGAAATGGCGGTAATCCGTTCCCAGGTTCCCCTGCAGTTTCCAAATGATCCGGTGGACTGGTTTCTCAACTTCCAGGAAACAATCCTTCGCGGGCGCCTTTCGCTGAGAGGTGAAGAGGGCCTGGCCTACGCTATGGAACGGGCGTATCTCGACTCAATGGTTCCCCTCGTCGAAGCAGGCCGAAACGGAACACTGGAGCTTCTGGCTCTGGGAAACTCCGCTGCGGCGGCGGACCGCCACGACGAAGCGGCGCAATTCTACAGCGAAGCCCAGGCAAACAGCATCATCTGGGTTCAGGCCGAAGGCGCACGGGCGGGTCTTTTCGATATGACCGGAGACGTTACAGAGATAGTTGACGGGCTCACTTCCGAATATGCCGGGTCAATTGTGACGGCGGGGGGAACAACAGAGGTTGTGCGAAGTCTGGAAAACCTTTCCAATACTATGTCGGTATTCGTTGAAACAGGTTCGAACCGGGAAGACACGCTCTTTTCTCTGGAAAGCAGAAAAGACTCCACCAGCGGTATCGTTCTCACTTTGAATACCGGCGAAGCCGAATGGCAGTCTCGAAGAGATTCGTTTCTCCAGCTGCCCTCCGAACTCATGGAGCAACCTTTGAAGGAACGGATAGATCGGGTGGACAACGCCTGGGCTTCAGGTCTGGAACGGGCAATTGCCAGGGAGCAAAGCCTGGTCAGTCGCATAGCTTCTTTAAGGACAGAAGAAATACCGGCAGCGATAGAACGGTACCGGCGGGAACTCTCTACGACTGCGCCCCTGAATGATGGAGTGGAAGTCTCAATCGGTGATGAGGAAGGTGCGGTTCGGATATCCCGCTACCCCGACGACGCGCTGGAGAACTATCAGACGGTTCTGGACGATGCCGCCGCTGATATCGCCGTTGTACAGAATGCGCTGGAAACGGTACAGAATGAACCGGAGTACGTCCGGTCCGGTGAAATCGTGGCAATTGCAGAGGAACGACTGATTGATCTGGAAGAGAACCTTGAAGAAATTCTTCGCAGGGCGGAGGAAGGAGCTGCACAATCGGAAGAACTGATTGCAGAGTCTGAATCTCTCATTGCCGAAGCTCTCGCCCGCACCGCCGACATGAGGGCCGCCATCAGAGCAACCCAGATAAACGCAGCCCGAAATAACTTTGAAGCCGTTCGGGAAGCCTATTTCGAATCTCTGGAACTACGGGAAGATCCTGAGTTTCGGGAAATCGTGGACGCACGGATACAGGGCCTGGGGGATGAACTGAGGGAATTGGAAAATGTCATAGTGGTTCAAAGAGTTCGAGAACTCCTTACACAGGCTAACAACTTTTACAACCAGGATGAGTTTGTGGCGGCCCGGGACACCCTGTTGGAAGCGCAGCAAACGTGGGAGCAGACGAACGTAACCTCCAATAGTGAAATCGATCGGCTGCTTCGGCTTGTTACAGCGGCCTTAAGTCTTGAAGAAGGAAGAGATCTCGCTCTGACCGACCCGTTGTACCCAATTTTGAGTAATTATCTCAGTATTGCCCGAGACGATTACAACCGGGCAATAGCGTTGTACGAAGCCGGCAGAGAGGTTCCTGCGGAACCGCTGTTCGACAGGGCTATTGAGAATCTCCGAAACGTGCGAGACGTGAGGCCACTTAACTGGGATGCTCGGATATTGGAACTGCGAATTGCCCAGGTTCGAAATGCCGGCGACTTCGAGACGGTATTTGCAACCCGGTATGAGCAGGCTTTGAACAGACTCGATGAGGACGGACCCCTTGAAGTGTACAGTGAACTGGAAGTCCTGGCAGAAATAAACCCCGATTATCCGGGTATACAGGAGCAAATTCGTCGTCTTGAAATAACCCTGAACTTACGGCCCGACCCGGTTGATGCAGCTCGGCGTCAGCAGGCATCGGCTCTGTACCAGCGGGCCGAAAACCTGAGCGGCGGTTCCCGGGATCAAGCAATTGTTGCCGTTTCGCTCCTGGAGGAGGCAGTTGTACTTGATCCCACAAATGGCCAGGCCGCTTTCCTTCTGGACCAGTTACGAATACGACTGGGTGGACAGGCTACCGTCGCTCTGACCACTTCCGACGAACAGCAATACCGCCGGGCTGAGACGCTTTTCAGTCAGGGACAGGCATTACAGGCTTTTTCTATCGTTGAACGGTTGTTACGCGACGAGGAAAACCGGAACTATCCCCCGCTGGTGGACCTTCGCCGCAGAATATCATTACGGCTCGGTATTTGATGAATTCGAAATCAAGAAGTATCCGGCCGACTTTGATCGTGGTTCTCCTGATTTGCAATTCTGTCGCACTGTCGGCCCAGCCCACCGAGTATTTCGAGGCTCCCCGCCCAATTGCTACCGGACGTATGCGCTTTCCGCGATTGCTTACGACAGGAGACCGTTTGATTACGGTGTTTCAGGAAATGGTTCCCGACGAGCAACAAGAGGAGCGAGGGAGTCTGTACGTTTCGCTGGAGTGGACCCCGGACGGTCGTTCATGGAACTCTCTTCCAAGACGGATCGGACCGGTTCCATATGCCGGAGGAAGTCCGCCCTTTGTTTATTCAACGGTGGTCGGTCCCGACGACAATATTTATATTGCAGTTACCGAATCGGCGGACCGGACGGTAATATATCGGAGCAGCGATCTCGGTGAAACCTTTCGGGCAGTCCACGAGTTGCGGACCACTCGTACCAACGTTGCTCCAACGCTGTCTGTTGCTTCGGGCGGCAACATTCTCCTTTTCGTAAATCAAAACCTGGATGGTCGACAACAAGTGGTCTATCTCCTTTCCGAAGACGGAGAAAGCTGGACGACGTCCCGACCGCTGGAGACCGATTCCACAATTGGTCTTACGTTTTTACCTGTTCACGCGGTATTGAATGGTCGAGATTTCGTGGTATATCAGGGAATCAACATCACTGACCGAACCACTTACCAGCTTTATATAAAGACCAGCGATGATGGTGGCGATACCTGGTCGACGGCGGAGCGAATTACCAACTTTGTCGATCCCGGCCTTTCGGACAACCCTGATCTCTTCGATAACCAACGGCCAAATCTTGTATCTGATCCGTCCGGAGAGCAGCTTCTTCTTGCCTGGGAACGAAGGTTTACCACCGGAAGTCCCCAAGTGTACATTGGAGGATTTGATGCAGCGGGAAAACCCAACGGCGTGCTGGAGGAAGTTACCGGTCGATTTGAACTGGCCAGATCTCCTCGTATCGCCTTTGACGGAAGCGAACCGGTCATTACATGGTTTACCAATCCTCAGGGTAATAGTCGGGTCATCCTTGGACGTCGCGACGGATTCCGCTGGGTTCCCCAGCGGCTCAGCCCGATGGTCGGCGAAGCGACATTTGCGGAAGCCACCTCCTTCAAGGATAGGCTTCATATCGTCTGGCAAAGACGAGCCGGGGAAGATGGAGCCGACCTGGTGTATCTCGAGCCGGATCAGAGTGTTGCCCCACCTGGAATCAGGGGCAGCAATTTTCGCCTTGGAGAACGCAGCGGAAATCCGGCGGCCACCTTTATTCTCGTAGATCCCGAAGACGCATCGGGGATTCGGGGGTTCAGTTACGTCTGGTCCCGCGACCCCCAGGCAGAGGTTCCCAAAGAGATTATACAACGCGTTCCTCAACGTACCGTTACGGTACGGGCCGACCAGGATGGTGAGTGGTATTTTCGTGTCAGGGCAACGGACTTTGCGGGAAACTGGTCACAACAGGCAACGGCAGAGTTCTATCTGGACAATACTCCTCCGGGGCCGGTGGTCTTCCCTCCGCCACCGGTGGATGAAAACGGATTCCTTGTATCGAATACCTTTCAGGTGGGCTGGTTGCCACCGGAGGAAGAAGAGGATATGGGCGGGTACAGCGTCCGTCTGGATTATCTCGGTGAGGACACTGCGGAAATTTCCGGGACGGAAGATACACCGGATGTGCCGCAGCGAGTGACATCCCGTACCGCCGGTGCGGGGGGAACGAACTTGGACGACGGTACCTGGTTGCTCACTGTGGCAGCGGTCGATGGCGTCGGGAATGTTGGTGAACCGCGGAGTCTTCCTCTCAGGCTGAACAAATACATACCGGTGACGCAGGTGTTTTCGGTGACAGCCCGTCGGGATATGCTGGGTCGGTATAGTCTGGATATTAACGGACGCGGTTTTACAAGTAATGGTACAATCCGTCAGATTGTAATTGATCGGGACGGTGCTCCGCCGTACGATCATGAATTCAACGCATGGCAGAACCATTTTACCGTCGTTGATGACCGCCGTATTTCCGGTTTGAGAATTGACGATATAGATACCGATGCATTTCGATTAGGTCTGCTTCACTCTGAACGGGGAATGTATGTTGCTCCGGAACGGATATCCTTTACGCGGCGGGGAACGATTCGGTACGGCGACTTCACACCTGTTTTTGCGCCGGTGTACCGCCTTGATGACTCGGAGAAGCAGGCCCGAACAGTCCAGGAAATTGTGTATATACTGGTCATTGCGGGAGCGGTGGCTCTGATTCTCATTTCCGGTGGGCGTCTGGTCGGTATTTCCCGGGAAATGACGGCTCTTGGAAGAGAAGCGGCAATTCTCGTTCGGGGCGAGGCCGAGGTAGATGCGGAAGAACGACGCCGACAGAGAGAGAGGGCTCAACAGATGAAAATCCATTGGACGGGACTGCGCATAAAGTTCATGTTCTTCGTCGTACTTCTGGTTATCGGCGTCGTTGTTCTGGTTGCGGTTGTCCTCGGACGAAATGTACTTGAACGGCAGGAGCGGATACTTGTTTCGGGTCTTCAGGAACGGATAGAGCTTCTGGTTGAGGGGCAGGCTACCGGTGCCCGGCCGGCTCTGGAGAATCCCCAGCTCAATCTCGACCAGCTTCAGAACCTCGTGAATCAGGGTGAAGCGATGACCGAGGCACTGTATGTGTCCATAACCGGATTGAATCAGCAGGGACAATTACAGACTGTTTACGCCACATCCGACCCGGCGGTTATCAATGCCGAGGAAAACCGGATAGATACCGATAGTTACGCGATCGGTTTCTCGCGCCTGAACGATCCGATAAGTGACCGGATTGAGGACCTTGCAGAAGAATTGAACGCCCAGGCATCGGAAGAACTGGGATCAATACCGGCGGAAATTGAACAACTTACTCGGGAGGCGCAACAGCTTATTCTTCAGGGAGCTGAAGACGAAGAGATTGCCAGAATCGATGAAATTCGGGTTGAACTGCTCCGGCGTGGGCAGGAACGTCTCTCCCAGATAGCAGGGCCTATTCGAAGTGAACCGGATTTTGATTTCCAGAAGCTCCGACGGGATATTACGACGTATCTTTTCTATAAGCCAGTTATGGATATCGTTCCCGGAGCGGGAGTAGACTTTCGGAACTTCTACCGGGGTACCATCCGGGTGGGAATTTCCACACAGTTGATTATTGACGAGATAGACCGGACCCGTCGTGATCTTATTATCTCGACGATGATTATCGCCGCGGCGGCGGTAGGGGTAGGAATCCTCGGGGCGTACATTCTGGCGACGCTGGTTGTGCGTCCTATTCAGCGTCTTGTCGGCCTTGTTGAAGAGATCACTGCGACCGAGGATAAGGCGAGCCTGAAAGGCCGCTCTCTTTCACTGCGCAGTCGGGACGAGCTGAATCAGCTGGCTACATCGATCAACCAGATGATCGAGGGGCTTGTAAAGGGTGCCGAAACGACGAAAGACCTCATGTTCGGTAAGGAAACGCAAAAAGCCTTTATTCCATTGGAACGAATCAGTGATGACGCGAAAAAGACCCACGGGTCAATGGAGACAGATCACGCCAGATTTTTCGGATATTACGAAGGTGCCAAAGGTGTTTCCGGTGACTATTTCGCGTATCAGCAGCTGGACGAGCGTTTCGTTGCAATGGTGAAATGTGATGTTGCCGGTAAGGGTATCCCGGCGGCGCTCATAATGGTTCAGGTGGCCACTATGTTCAATGACTACTTTCGTAACTGGTCACTTAAACGTCCCGGCCTGGATCTCTCCACCATGGTACTTCGCATCAACGATACCGTTGCGGAGCGCCAGTTCAAAGGACGTTTCGCCGCCCTTACCGTCGGAATTCTCGATACCCAGAAAGGAACCTTTTATACGGCCAACGCCGGCGATGTGAAGCTTCATATCTACCGAAAGGCCCTGGGAGCCGTAGAAGTCCTTACTATCCCCGGAGGTCCGGCGGCGGGCACGTTCTCCAGTGCCGATATCCCGATTCAGTTTCCCCAGGAAATGCACCAGTTGGCAATGGGTGACCTGTTGCTTCTCTTTACAGACGGTCTGGAAGAGGCAAAGCGCCTTCTTCGCGGAAAGGACTGGAGTACCTTTGTCGTATCCCAGGAAATGGTTGACGCCGGTACGGTGGATGAAGGGTTGCAGGTGGGAGAGGACGGAGAAGAACTCTCCAACGAACGAATCCACGAAATAGTGAAGGCCGTTGCAGGAAAGGGACGGTACCAGCTGCAGAGACTCATGAATCCCATAGAGGATGAAGAGCTGATTTTCGATTTTTCCACATCTACGGACCCGGTTCACGACACAGTCCTTGCTATCGTTGCTATTGAAAAGATATTTCGTATGGTACCTGATCCGTCGGCGGGTCCGGAGGACCGCGTGAAGGTTGACAGGATCGTGCATGACTTTCTGAAAACCCATTTTCTGCAGTATGGTAAATATTTTCACTCTCCTGTCGAAAAAGGTGACACAAACAGCGAAGACGCCAAACGGGAAGAGGAGCGGCAGCCCGGCATAGACGACGAATACCTTGAATTCAGTCATATCTATGAAGACGAGCAGTTCGATGACATTACGATGCTCATTGTTGCCCGGAAGTGATATCGTTTTGTGAGATTGAATTTTCGTGTGCGTACCATTACAATTGCGGCGTGGTAAAAATTCTTATCGTTGATGACTCCAGATCTGCACGGTTTTTTCTGCGAAGCTGTCTGCCGGCACACGGTGTCGAAATTTTCGAAGCGGAAAATGGCGAACAAGGTGTCGAAGAATACAAAAAGTCGCGTCCAGATCTCGTGTTCATGGACCTGACGATGCCGGTCATGGATGGTTTTGAAGCGGTACGGGTCATTCTGGAGTTTGACGAACGCGCACGTATTGTCGTGCTGACGGCAGATGTCCAGAAGAAGACGATCGACAGGATTACAGAATTGGGTGTCATGGATTTCCTCAAAAAGCCTCCCCGGAAGGAACCAGTTCTGGAAGCCTTCCACAAGACCTTTCCGAAGGGTGCTGCCGGGTGAGTGCCGACATGTTCTCCGAAATGGAGCTGGATACTCTTCAGGAAATTATGAACATGGCATTCGGCACGGCGGCAGCCGAGCTGGCGGAAGTAGTAGATGTTTTTATTCGTCTGCGGACACCGGAAATCAAGATAATACCGATCAATGAGCTACCTGCTTTTCTTGCGCGGGATATCCCGAATTTTCAGAAGACCAGCGTTGTAGAGCAACAGTATCGCGGGCAGGGTGATGGAATGGCGCTGCTCCTTTTTCCTCCGGGGGCCGAAAAACTTCTCATTTCGTTCTTTCAACCGGAAGACAGCGAAATTCTGGCGTCCGATATTCGGCTGGAGCTGGAACAGGAAGTTCTTCTGGAAATCGGGAATGTACTGATTGGAGCTACGGTAGGACGCCTGTTTGAACTGTTGGACCGAAGGATAAACTACATGCCGCCCCGAACGACCGGGGGGTACGCATTTGAGGATCTCCTCAGACGTGGTGCCTTCACGAAGGACGATTTTGCTATCACTCTTCGGGCAGAGTTCAGTTTTGAGGACAGACAGGTGGAAGGTCAGTTGTATCTTCTGAACCGTCAGTCCGCCGCCGAAGGATTGAAACGCGCTCTAGGTGAGTTCTGGAGCACCTATCAATGACGGAATGGTCCATTCTCGATGTGATTCCCCTTGGTATCGTGTTAGTGAACCGTTCGTTCACAGTTGTCGGATGGAATCGATGGATGGAAATGTACAGCCGGATCTCTTCAGTAGAGATTGAAGGTTCCAGTCTTTTTTCTTTTTACCCGGAACTCAACAGGCCAAGTTTTCTTCGTTCTTGTCGAACGGTGTTTACCTTTGGAAATGTCGTTTATCTCTCACAGAAACTTCATCAGTATCTCTTTCCAATTCGCCTGTACGGTACCGATGAGGAAACGGGACTCGAGATGATGCAACAAAGCTGTTCCATGACACCAATTCGCAACGCCGACGGAGAGATCGATGTGATCGCGATAACGGTGCAGGACGTCACCGACAGCGTCGTACTCGAAAAGAGGCTTCGTCTTTTGAATCAGACCGATTCATTAACCGGGGCGTACAATCGGAGGTTTCTGGACCAGCGCGTTCGTGAAGAATTTGACCGCCACCGGCGGTACGGGCGCAGTTTCAGTGTGGTGATGTTCGACCTGGACCACTTCAAGGTGATCAACGACAATCGGGGACACGGTGAGGGAGACCGGGTGTTACAGGTACTCAGTACTATCGTCTCCGAAGAGATTCGCAGCAGTGATTTTTTCTGCCGTTACGGTGGAGAGGAATTTGTGCTTCTTCTTCCGGAGACGGGTGAAGTAGAGGCACAGGAACTGGCTGAACGCATTCGGTTCCGACTGGAGGAGTGGGTATTCCTGGATGGTGATGAAAACTACGCCGTTACTGCCAGTTTCGGTGTGATGTCACTTTCCGGAGAGATCAAAAACGAACAGGAATTACTTGAGGGCGCCGACACGAGGATGTATGAGGCTAAAAAGGCCGGGCGCAACCGCGTTGTCCCGCCACTATCGTGAATCTGAGCTACCCATTCGAATCAGTTTACGGAACAGACGGTGCCGGAGCTTCTCGTCAAGTGGACCAAAACTCACATGAACGGTCTTTCCGCGCCTTGATGTCCTTAAGGCCGTGCCGGGAACGGTAATAGGCGCCGCGCCGTCGGCATCAATGGTACAGTCGACTCTGGTTCCTGTGGAGATCTTCTTACGGGGATTTTTAAGCGCGGTACCTCCGATGCTGATATCGGTGGTTTTTGTCTTCAGCGGTTTGACCGATATCCCGGGGATGGTAACCTCCACGGCAAGTTCTACGTCGCGGCGCCGGTATTTCCGCCGTTGGACGTGTTCGACGTGGCGGGAATGCTGTAGCACAAGGTGTTTCCCTTCTACCTTCATAACGGCGGAATGAAAACGGTACATTCCTTCCAGGCTGTTACAGACTACTTCGACGGGAGTTCCAATAGGAAAGACGGCGTTTCCCTTTTCTATGCGGACGGAGATTCCTGTATCGTTACCCAACAGTAATTCTCCAACCGCCATATTAAGATTACGATCAGAGATGGAAACTTCGGCTCCGGTAGGAATAGAGCCGCTGGACTTCCCTCCGGCGGTGAGAGCCTCACTGTTGACCTCAAGTTTATTCAGAAGGCGAAGAACCTCAGCTTCGTCAACAATGCCCTCCCGAATACCTCGGCGTGCCGCTTTTAACAGGAGAGCGTCGTCGTCGATAAACTTCTCCTGTTTTGAAGGGTCCTTGAGAAACCATGCCAGATGGTCTAAGGTCCGTTGTTCACGGCTTGACAGATGGATCAGGTCTCGCCTTGTGTGGTGGTATGTCCTGAGAACCGGCTGCGGAGGATTCTTGGTTCGTTCCTCCAAGGCCTTTCGGTTTTCATAACCTTTATAGAGCTGATAGACAATAAGGACGAGTATAATAAGGCCTATAATGCCCAGAAAGATGTATGTTTCAGTGGTGGATGTTTTGAATCCGCTGCTAATATCGCCGAGCATGGAACCTCCTATCGGTTGGGGAATTCTAGGCCGGAAATGGTAAACTGTCCACAGGAGAATTGCCCAATGTCTATGCCAATTGCAGAGTTTGTTGTAAACAGCGCTATTCGGGGAGTGCTGTACAGCCTCTTCAGGATAGATACGACTGAACTCGACGGTATCCCTGCAACCGGACCGGGGATACTGGTGACCAACCATTCCACGAATCTGGAAGGCCCCATATATTATGTTTTGTTGGACCCCCGTCCTATGACGGCTCTGGGAAAACGAGAACTCTGGAACCATCCACTCACGAGGTTTGTTATGCAGGTTTGGGGAGTTATCCCTTTGAACAGAGGGGGACCCGATCGAAAAGCGCTGGCCCGGGCGAAACTGGCCTTGCAACGAGGAGGCCTCCTGGGGATCGCTCCGGAAGGAACGCGTAGCGAGACGGGACAGTTGCAACGGGGTCGACCGGGAGCTGCTTTACTCGCCACAGGGGCGGGTGTTCCTGTTATTCCGGTGGTTCAATGGGGAGTACAGGACTTTTTGAAAAACCTGAAACGGTTCCGTAAAACCGCGATTCACTTCCGGGTGGGGGAGCCTTTTCTGTTGGGTCTTCCGGATGGCGGAGAACCATCCCGGGATGATTTAAGAAAGATGGCCGACGAAATAATGTATCAGCTGGCTGTGCTGTTGCCGGACCGTTTCCGGGGTTATTACAGCGATTTGTCACTCATGACGGAGTACTATATCCGCCGAATACCGGCACAGAGGAGCACGTAATGGGGGTAAGAGGTGAGCTTTTTTCAGCCCGGGCGCGAAGCAAGAATGATCGACGAACATATTTTTTCAATGTAAAGGAAAACCGGCGGAACGATCTGTTTCTCACTATAGTCGAAAGCAAAAAACAGGAAGGTTCAGAGCAGTTTGAGCGCCATCAGATTGTCGTGTTCGAGGATGACATTGAAATTTTCAGGAAGGGGCTTGAGACGATCATCGGGTACCTCGAAGAGCGTGCAAAAGGACAGGGAAACCGGGTGCGGGGTTTCTCCGGTGTTTCCCGACGAGTCGAGCGGGGCGATCGCGACGATCATGGTGGATCGTCGCGAAGGTAGTTTCTATATGGTGGAGCCGGGCAGCACTCCCTTGAACGACCTGCGATGTATAGAAGTAGGACCGTATCGATTCAGTGCTGCTTTGTGTTCCGCCGTTGGATATCCTTTGTGACGTTGAAAACCGTACAGTTTATAGGCGACGGCGTAGCTTTCCATTAGTCGGTCCCGGGAATTTTTCGCCACAATACTGGCGGCCATAACTTCCGGAACGGTGCGGTCGGCTCCGACCATGGCGATGCAATCAATACTTCCGGCTGGATCGGACAGGTCAGGACAGAATTTTCCGTCAACGATGACACGCACAGTTGTCCCGTTGGCGCCGAGGGTTGAGAATTCCTGCGTTACGTACTCCCACAGAGCCGTAAAGGCGTGCCGCATGGCCAGAAGTGAAGCGTTGTGTATATTGATGCGGTCAATTTCTTCCGGGTATACCCAGCCGAGCCGGTGGATGGCACCACTTGAAAGTATGATCTGTTCCAGGACGGTTCGACGCTTTGGTGAAAGAGCCTTGGAGTCACGAAGCAGGGAGGTTTCGAAATCGGCGGGAAGAATTACCGCGGCAGCTGTAACCGGTCCGGCCAGCGGCCCCCTTCCAACTTCGTCTATGCCGCAAATAAGAGGTTTTCTCTTGGGGCGGTCCATGATCTACGGTATACTACGAAAACTTTGGTAACGGAGCAAGCGTGTTTTTAAAGAGTGTTGATCTGTTTGGATTCAAGTCGTTCGCGGACAAAAGCCACATTGGGTTCACCGACGGAATATCCGCATTGATTGGTCCGAACGGCTGCGGGAAAAGTAACGTTGTTGATGGGGTGAAGTGGGTACTCGGCGAACAGGCTACAAAGAGTCTCCGGGCCGAACGCATGGAAGACGTTATTTTTAATGGAACCGACAATCGGAAAGCTCTGAACGTAGCGGAAGTCACACTGACTCTTGAAAACAACGGCGTTCTGCCTCTGGATGTGCCGGAAATCACGGTGCGTCGTCGTCTTTTCCGTTCCGGCGAAAGTGAATACTTCATTAACGGTGCACCTGTGAAACTGAAAGACGTCCGGGAGCTTTTTTACGATACGGGTATCGGAAAGTCCGCCTATTCAATTATGGAACAGGGGAAAATTGACCAGATTCTCTCTACGAAACCCGAAGACCGACGCTCCCTGTTTGAAGAGGCGGCAGGAATTACACGGTATAAAATGCGGGGGCGGGAAGCGGACCGAAAGCTGGAACGGACTGAGACAAATATGCACGAGGTGGAATCGGTCCTTACGGAGGTCAAGCGGTCATATGACACTCTGAAAAAACAAGCCGAAAAAACGCAGCAATATCGAGAACTTCGCAGCCGCCTATTCGACCTTGAACTTGATCTGCAACTTTCGCGACTGGTCCAGCTGAAAGAGCAGCAGTCCGCATCGGACCGACGATATGAATCTCTGGATTCCGGCAGAACAGAAATAAAGAAGGAAATTGACGGTCTCAATGCAAAGCTCGAACTGGAACTGTCCAAAGTAAATACTATGGAGTCCCGGCTAATTGAAAACCAGAAACAACTGTACGGGATTGAAGTGGAGAAAAGTTCTCGATTGGAACGGGTGGCACTCATTCGGCGGCAGATAGATGAGCTGGAAGAGCAAATTGCCGGTGAACAGTCCCGTCTTGACGCTCTGAAAGGAAAATCCCGTGAACTTGAAGCGGCCCGGACGCAGGCGGAAGAATCTGTAAAAATCAGCGAAAAGGAAATCGCCGAAATTGACGCTTCAATTGTTGCGGTAGAAGAACGGATAGAACGCAGTCAACAGAGACAACAGGAATCGCGTCGGAATATTCAGAAAAACGAAGGGACCATCACTGAGAACGATAGGGAGATCAGTCAGTGCCAGCGGGAGCTCCGTCAAGTTACTGATGAATTGGTGGGCGCTTTGGACGTCAAACTCCGTGAGTCTGGGTATTCCGCTGCAGAGAGGCAGCGTGCAGAAGAGACGTTGCAGCAGGCTCTGGAAAACCACGATATCGTCATTCGCGGCAGAAAGAAGTCCCTTCTTGATCGGTTGAAGCTCCAGGAAAAGTTTCACCAACGGGAAGAAGCGACAGAGCAGGCTTTCACGGCCATCAGGGAGTCCTGGAACGGTGTCGGTCACGCTCTGAGTCTGTATCAGGCGACAATTCCCCGGTTTCTTGACGACTTTCTTGCGCCGGAAGGTACTATCACCCGGAAACGCTCTCTCGACGAGCGGATAGAAGAAGCCCAGGACAAAAACAGCCAGTTGCGTCAGCGGAATAACGAACTGAACGAGGAGATTTCTGCACTACAAAAGTCCGCGGAAAAGGAACGGTCGAATCTGGAACAGTTGCGACTGAACCGGGTGCAACTGCAGGGACGCGTTCATTCACAATGGGAGACGGTGAAGCGACACGGCAAAGAGCTGGATGAGAACCAAAAAAGTCTTGTCGACCTTGATGCCCGGATTGAACGCGACCGGTCCCGGGTGGGTCAGCTTGAAAAGGGAATTCTTGCCCTGCAGAAAGAACATGACAATCTGGAAGAACAGGAAAGGCAGATTCGGGACGAAATTGCCACTTTGGAAAACTCAATCGCTTCGGATAATCGAATTCTCAAGGATGAAGAACAGCGTCTTAAAGAGAAGATGCAGGAACTTGCGCGGACTCAGGAAAAACTGGAAGACGTTCAGCTTCGACGCACGGAAAAACGCACCGAGATTCGGGCGCTATACGACAGTTTTTCCGAGCGACACGGACGGGATCTTCGGGAGTTTGAGGATCGTAAACCGGCGTTCGACGGTGACCAGAAAAAGCTTCGTGAACAGATAGCTACCGTAAAGGACGGTGTCAAGGCGATTGGAAGCGTGAACCTCATGGCGGTGGAAGAATTTGCAGAGGTCTCTGATAGATATGATTTCCTTCATTCGCAGGTGGAAGACCTACGTACCGCCCGGGCAGACCTGATTCAGGTGACCGCAGAGATCAAGCGGGAATCGGAACAGCTTTTTGTAGAAACATACAACCGTATACGCAAGAACTTTCACACAGTCTTTCGGCGCCTCTTTGGAGGCGGTCGGGCGGAGTTGCGTCTGGTGGATCCGGATAACGTCCTCGATTCCGGTATTGATATCCTGGTTCAACCGCCTGGAAAGAAACTGGAGAATATTGCTCTTCTGTCGGGTGGAGAACGAAGTCTTACAGCTGTGGCTCTGCTATTCGCAACCTTTATGGTTCGGCCAAGTCCTTTTACTTTACTGGACGAAATAGATGCAGCCCTGGACGAACATAATGTTTCCCGGTTTGTGAACATGCTCCACGAGTTCAGTAAGCAGTCTCAGTTTATCGTCATCACTCATAATAAAAAAACTGTTGCCGGGGCCAATACTCTTCTTGGTGTGACCATGCAGGAAAGTGGCGTCAGTCAGGTTGTGGCGGTTCGTATTGACGGTGCGGAGCCGGAGACGGAAGATCTTCCTGTCGGTGTCGAGGAGTCATGAAGGGTAAGCGGACTATTCTGATTAATGCGGCGGTAGTCGCGGGACTGCTCATAGTGGGTATCTTGATTCTCCTTGTCAGGCAGAATTTCATAAAGGACAGTAGCGTTGAGGTGGATGGTTACGCCGACCGGGAGTTGTTGCTTCCGGACCAGAGATACGCACTTCCATCGGTGGAAGAACAGGTTCTTGAACCGGACTTCGTTTGGTACATCGATCCTGAACAACCTCTGGACGAAAAACTGGTAGAAGACCTCACAATCGATCTCGGAGAATCTCTGGAAGAATCGTTTCGACCCCGGGTAGAAACACGTTTGGAGGAATTGCTATTTGATTAAGAAGCTGATTTCAGTAATTCTTCCGATCACGCTGATATACGGATGTGCCGGGACGCCGCAGATCAAGGAACAATCGACCCGAGTCGTAGAGAATGTACCCAAAGGGGTATTTGAACGTGAAACAGAAATTGTTGATGCGGAAATCGTTGAACCGGGAATAGCACATCAAAGTGCACCCCTCGCTGTGTTTGGGATTGAGAAGTCTTCGTTACCGATTCCAGAGGGTGTTTTGGAACCGGAACGGCCGTTTCCTGAAGTCCCAGGGAAAATTTCCATGTCACCGACATCGTATCCGCTTCATGCAATTACTGAAGGGACCCGGCGGATAATACTACCGGAGCCGAACACTCCGGCAATTTCGGATCGGACCGGTCGCATCGTCCCGTTTCGGCACAATATGATGATATCTCCGGCAGCACCGCTGAGAAACAACGTATCAAACCTTCCGATTGATTCCATTGATATTCAGTTGGACCCGGTGAAACCGATGCCAAACCGGGAGGACGATTTGAACATAGCTCGAAATACAGCCGTGCATTCGGACCAGGAGCCGACGATAATCAGCGTTCCCGCTCCGTCCGATGAACCGGCATTTTCCCTTCAGCCGACAACTTCGGAACGACGAATAAATTATGGTGAAACTGTGGATATCGAACTTCCGGGACCCGGATGGCTATACCTGGGAAGTTCCGGTGAAGTTGAGTTTATTTCGCGGGAAGTAGACTGGGGGCGAGAGACAACCCGTTTTGTTTTTCGCGTTACCGGATCGGCGACATTGGAATTTGAATCGCAGGACCTTGTTACCGGCAACAGGCAACGACACGAAGAAGAGATACTTTGGGAAGAAGGAGAAAGGAAAATTGCAGCATTTCCGTCTACACCACACGGCCGGGATGGTGAAACAGGGGCTGCCCCGACGGCAAATACGGAGGAACCCTCAGTTGGAACTGATTCACGAGTTTCAGGGTCGACCCAACAACCGGACGAGACATCGACATCGATTCCGCTCTCTCTTGCGGCAAGGCTGGATTCGGGCGAATTGGTCAGTTCCGATCCGGACCTTCCGGCCGATTTATTGCAAACCATAACGGAAAACGGTGAAGAAGCCGATGAGCTGTCCTGGAAGCTGGTGGCAGAATATCTGAGTGTCCTTGATGGAAATGGCGAACAGGAGGCTCAGGGGGAGCTCCTGGAAGCTCTGTGGGCCACTCCTCGATGGCAGAGCGACGAAGTTCTGTACCGACTGGCCCAATACTACGATTCCGACAGACAAACCCGAAATGTCCGACGGGCACGGGACCTTTACGCTCTCCTGGTTGATCGCTATCCGTTCAGTCCGCACGTGGAGGCGGCAGAGAACAGACACAGATATCTTAACCGCCATTTCTTTCATATTCGGTAGATATATCGATCCAGCGATGGTCCCGGCGGATTGACACCGGGTCCGGTTATTTTTTATAACTATCCTTCGACTTTAACGAGCAAATGTCATGCTGGATAGACTGAGCACGAAACTTACAGATGCATTGCGCACCGTCTCAGGTAAAGACCGCATCAGCGAAAAGAATGTTCAGGACGCGGTTGAAGAGATAAAGCTGGCTCTTCTTGAGGCAGACGTAAGCCTGAAAGTTGTTCGGCGTTTCGTCAGCAGGACCCTCAGGGATGCTACCGGAGAGTCGGTACTTCGTTCGGTTTCACCGGGGCAACAGTTTATCAAGGTCGTCCATGACCGGTTGGTGGAGTTTCTTGGAGACGAACGGCAGGATCTGGTTCTTCGTGGTCCCGATGTTACCAGCGTCATTCTTTTTGCCGGACTTCAGGGCTCCGGAAAGACGACTACTGCCGCAAAACTCGCCTTGCGTCTGAAGAAAGAAGGCCGACGCCCTCTTCTGGTAGCGGCTGACCTGGTCCGGCCGGCGGCGGTTGATCAGCTCCAGCAGTTGGGACGGCAAGTCCATGTAGTTGTCCATTCTATCGACGGTGCGACGGATCCGTTGAAAGTAGTAAGGGAAGCTCAAAAAAGGGCGGCTAGGGAGCAATTTGATACGCTCATTATCGACACTGCCGGACGGATGCAGGTGGATGAAGTCCTGATGGAAGAAATTCGGGCGGTAGCTGCACTGGCTAAACCGGATGAGCGGATTCTGGTGGCAGATGCAATGACCGGCCAGAACGCCGTGGATGTTGCCCAGGCTTTCCATGAGTCCATCGATTTGACCGGTGTCATTCTGAGCAAGTTTGACAGTGACACCCGGGGCGGAGCGGCAATTTCGATCAAGACCATTGCCGGAACCCCAATAAAGTTTATTGGAACGGGTGAAAAGCCGGAAGACCTTGAACCTTTTTATCCCGATCGTATCGCTTCGCGTATACTCGGTATGGGCGATGTGGTTACACTGGTCGAGAAGGCGCAGGAAACGATCGACGCCGAAGAAGCTATAGTTCTTCAGAAGAAAATGGCTTCCGCCACGTTCACCCTCGCAGATTATCTCGAGCAGTTTCAAAGGGTCCGCAAAATGGGGTCTGTACAGTCACTTCTGGATATGATCCCGGGCATGAAAGGTCAGGTTGATCCGGAACAGGTGGACATGGATAAGATCAAACGGGAAGAGGCGATCATACTATCAATGACCCCGGAAGAACGGGACAATCACCGGATAATCGGGGCGGGCCGAAGGAAAAGAATTGCCGGCGGTAGTGGTACTTCCGTATTTGAGGTAAACCAGCTCATTCGGCGGTTTGACAAGATGCGGGGTATGATGAAAAAGATGACTAAAAACAAGAAATATCAGGCCAGATTGATGTCGCAAATGGGCCATATGTAGATTTTCAGGAGGAATTGAATGAGCACAAAGATACGGCTGAAGCGTTTTGGAACAAAAAAGAGACCCTTTTATCGGATTGTCGTAGTAGACAGTCGAGCTCCCCGAGATGGTCGTGCCCTCGATGAGGTCGGTCTGTACCATCCTATCGAATCGGACGAAGCGGAACAGGTTCGTTTTGATGAAGAAAAGGTTCGCAATTGGCTCCAGAAGGGCGCCCAGCCGACAACAACCGTCCGAAAGCTTCTCAATCGCAGCGATTTTCGTGTCAAGTGACGGGCTTTTTGGGAAGGAGCGTTGATAGTGGAACGTGAACTCGTAGAATACATTGCAAAAGCTCTGGTAGACAGTCCCGACGAAGTTGAGGTCAATATGATCGAAGGTGAGAAATCGACGATCCTCGAGCTGAAAGTCGGTTCGGACGATGTTGGAAAAGTTATCGGCAAACACGGAAGAATTGCCAAGGCGGTTCGAACGGTCCTGGCTGCAGTATCGACCCGGACAGGCAAGCGAGTGGTGTTGGAAATACTGGACTAAATGACGGTATTTGTGTGTCGACACTTTTCATTGGTGTACTCCGAAGACCCCACGGTATCCGCGGCGCCCTCAAGGTGGAAAGCTATTCCGGCGAATATGAGCACTTTCGCAACCTGAAAGAAGTTGAGCTCGTCTTTAACGGACACGTTCGGGAAGCCCGGATTCGTTCGGTGGAAGTACACAATGCGGTTCCGGTAATTACGTTCGTTGGCGTGGAGACGCCTGAAGAGGCACGTAAGCTGACGGGATGGGAAATACAGGTTCCCCGTACCGCTGCGGCTCCTCTGGCAAAGGACGAGTTTTACAATGTTGATCTGGTAGGTTTGAATGTTTTTGCCGACGGAGTGTGTCGAGGAACCGTAACTGCAGTTATTGACGGTGGACAGGCGTCGTTGCTTGAGATAGCAATTGACCAGTCCGGAGAAGATACTTCAGGAAAGGTTCTTGTACCATTTATGGAAGAGTACGTTGGGACGGTAGATCTTCAGACGGACCGTCTGGACATCAGGAAGCCATGGATACTGGACTTCGAATAAGCGTCCTGTCCCTATTCCCGGAGTTTTTGCATGGATACTTCGGAACATCCATTTTGGGAAAGGCTGTTGAAAAGGGATCAGTTATTCCGAATGTAATCGATATTCGGGACTTCGCGACTGACAGGCATCGCAGTTGTGATGATGCACCCTATGGCGGTGGAGCGGGGATGGTTCTCATGGCAGGACCACTGGCGGGCGCGCTTGACTCGGTTGACGCGCACTACCGACACGTGGTATTTCCAAGTCCCTCGGGTGTTCGTTTTACTCAGGATCGAGCTGCAAGGCTTTCAGAGTTGGACGATATCGTCTTTATATGCGGACGTTATGAAGGTATCGACCAACGTATTATCGACGAATACGTGGATGAAGAGCTTTCAATTGGCGATTACGTACTATCGTCGGGAGAGCTTGCCACGATGGTAATAATTGATGCGGTGTACCGTCTACGTCATGGCATCATAAAACAGGAGAGTGTAACGGATGACAGCTTTCAGGATGGTCTGCTGGAACACCCTCACTACACTCGCCCCCTGGAATTTCGAGGGAGTACCGTTCCAGACGTCCTTTTGTCGGGGCATCACGGTAACATCACGTCATGGCGAAGACGGGAAAAAATTCGCAAGACGGCGAAAAATCGACCGGACCTGCTCTCCGGTGTTGAATTGAGTGCCGACGAACAGGCGTATGCCGAATGTATGCTGAACGAAGACAAGGAGTAAATATGGACGCAATAAAGACGGTAGAAGGTCGCCATCTCAAGGAAAAAACTGACGAGTTTCGTATCGGTGATACCGTTAAGGTTCATTTTCGCATTGTTGAAGGAAAGACTGAACGAACTCAGATCTACGAGGGACTTGTTATTGCCCGTCGGGGTAGCGGTGTCAGCCGCTCCGTTACCGTGCGGAAACTCAGTTACGGTGTCGGTGTGGAACGTGTTTTCCCCGTGCACAGCCCCCGGGTTCAGAGAATTGAAGTCGTTCGTCGCGGTAGAGTTCGCCGGGCAAAGCTTTACTACATTCGGGACCGCGTTGGTAAAGCGGCGAAAGTGCCGGAACTTATCCGCAAGAAAAAGACCTGATTCGGTTTTTTAGCGGTGGAAGGGTCTTCCGTTCACGGCAGTACGCTTACAAACATACGGTTTGAAGCCACGGAACGGAATAAGATCCATGAAGGCTCGGTTCTTTCATTACGTGTAGAAAAACGTTCCGGTCGGTGGGTCCACCTCGCCGGCCGCTCGTTTCGCCTTGTAGCCAGAAACTCCGCACAGCTGCGTGCCGGAGAAGTGGTAACGGTGCGTGCAACGACGAGCGGCGGGAAACTTGTTCTGGAGCTGCTGGAACGTCGCACTCCCGATAGTCTTTCCCTTACGGCAGGGAGTGAATCGTCCCGTTCGGTACGTCTTATCAGCGAAATACTCAACAGCTTCAAGATAGCGGATACACCAATTGCGAGGTCTTTGCTGTCAGCTCTTCTTGTATCCCGTCGGCATGTTCTGGAACATCTTCTTCAAAAGTCTTTGCGGCACGCCTCCCGAATCGATGGGATCTTAAGTGTTTCCGATACTGATGATCGCAAGGAGGTGGAACGGCCGGTTTCCGATTCGGTCCGCACCCGATTCGCCCTCGAGTGGACCGACAGGGATCTACCGTCGTACCTGCTGAAACGCGAGCACCTTGCAGAACTGATGCGCTGGTTTGCAGGAGGATACCCGGATTCTTCCGGAGAGGAGCGAGAGCATGGCAGTGGTGATAACGACACACCCCGAAAAGGTTTTTCCCGGACGACTCGAAACCTGAAAAAGTACTGTTTTCGCAGCGAGCTTCGTATTAATCATCCGCTACAACTGTACAATCACATACTGCCGGCTACGGGAGATCTGCATTGGGTGGTTATTCCACTGGGTGCCTTCAGGATAGAACGAATGAGTCCATCGGTTCGTGGGGTCCTGAAAATCGCGGTGGATATACGCCGACAGGTTGCTGTTCGAGCTCTCCTGTCCGTGGAACCACCTGTTTCCTTCCGGGAAGAAATTGGTGTATCCAAAGAGGACGGTATTGAACAGCCGCTTTGGTGGTTCTACTGGACTCTGGACGGTGGTGTAAAGTTGCAAAAAACAGGATATCAGGGAAATGTGAAGGTCCCTCCGGAATCTCTACTTGCGACACTTGGCGTTACCGGACATACTGAGCGTGTCTGTAAAGAGGACGGTCTATCCGTCTTCCAGGAAACGGTTGGACTTGAGCGGATTCAATACTATGGATAAGAGATTTGCTGCGGCGTTACGGTATGACTCTTCACTTCCGGCGCCGTTCGTGACGGCCCGGGGACGTGGACATCTGGCTGGAAAAATAATGGATGCTGCCGAACGATTTGGCATACCTGTAGTGTCCGAGAATGAGCTTGCAGGCAGACTGTTTTATCTTGGAACGGGAGATTTTGTCCCTGAAGAGATTTACCAACCGATAGCGACGATATTTGCATTCGTTATGCAAATTGATGAAAATATGGGCGAATGATTAAAAAATGAAAGCGATTGAAGTAAATAAACTTGAAGCGGGCCAACGGTATTCTCAGCCGGTCTATATCGACAAAGAGAGTCTTTTTGTTCCGGAAGGTATTCCTATCAAGGAACGTGACATTGAACGGCTTCGAAAGTGGAACATTTCCGAAGTTTACAGCGAGGGTGAAGCTATTTCCGAAGACCCTCAGACCGCCTTGAACGCATTTTTTCTGCAGGCATTCAAGTCTCCCGACCAAAAAGCGGTTATATCAATTTACGGTTCTCTTCAGGATGAACTGCTCGAACTTTTCGGCGGAATGCGTGGTAACAATCAGGTTGAACAGGACCATATAAACAACATCGTTGATCGTCTGATCAAGCTGGTAGAGGAACACGGCGCCAAGATAATTCAATACATCCTCTATGGAATGCAGGGAGATACCGGCGAGATTGAAAACGCTCTAAACGGTACAATTCTTTCCGCGTTGGTAGGAAAGAAACTTCAGCTTTCCCGGCACCGCGTTATGATGTTGTGCACCGCTGCGATACTTCGGGATTCCGGAATGCTTCGCATCAGTCCGGAAATCATCAACAAAAAGGGCAAGCTTTCGGTTGATGAAAAACGTCAGATGCAGACTCATCCCGTTCATTCGTATCGAATCATAATTAAGGAATTGGGGTACAACGACGAAATCGGCATTACGGCACTGCAACACCACGAACGGTGGGACGGACAGGGGTATCCGCGTCGTATTGCCAGGGATCAGATTCGAATGGAGGCGAGAATAATTGCTGTGGCGGACTCGTTTATTGCTATGGTGTCGAACAAGCCTTACAGAAGTTCAATGATCGGATATACCGCTATGCGTAACCTGCTGAGTGACAATGGTACACGCTTCGATCCGGAGGTACTGAAAGCTTTCATTCAGGTCCTGGGTATATACCCTATCGGAAGTATCGTGCTACTCAGCGATTCGACTGTGTGTCGGGTCATAGAAAACCGCAGCAGTGCGCCGCTGAAGCCACGAGTCAAAACAATTATCGATGCACAGGGTCACGAATTTATAGACGACAACGGTCCTGAGGTTGATCTGGCGACCGCAAAGAATGTCTTTATTGCAAAAGCGGTGGATGCCAATTCCCTGGCCCGGCAACACAAGGGAACGTGAATACTCGCCGATACGGTTTCCACGGTGAAAACCTGGCGGCAGAATATCTTCAATCAAAAGGTTACTCGATTCTCAAACGAAATTTCAGGAGTATGCGAGGAGAGGTCGATATTATATGTGAGAGAGCCGGAACCGTGGTGTTTGTCGAGGTAAAACGGTGGAATCGAGGTTCGACCGCGACACTGGAACACGCTATTGGAGTGCTGAAACAACATAAAATTGTTGATGCAGCCCGGTTTTTCCTTGCAAAGGAGCAACGGTATCGGGAATACCGACAACGCTTTGACGTTGTGCTTCTTCATGAAACGGATCGACAGATAGAGCATATTGAAGGAGCGTTTGAGTCCCCATGGCCAGGGTAGCACGCCATATAGACGCCGGAAAAATCCGGAAATTACAGGAATGCATCACAGATCCCGACTATATTGATGGTGCCGTAGAAATACTGGCGGGACGCATGACCGAACGCCTCCTGGACTCCGAAGCGGCAGAATTGCCTTCGTATGGCTATCGATTTGCAAGCTCCTCCAAAAAAGAAATAGCAAAATTTCTCAGACCGCGTGAATAAGCCCCGTCATGAATGACAATGAGTGCCCTCAACAGGTCCGGGTGCTCAGGATTCCACACACGTTGCGTCAGTTCCGTTGCGGCGTACAACAATCGAACAATTTCGGCTTCGCTTCGATGTGCCCGTACGGCAGACAGCAGAGCCGTGGAAAGGACATGCAGGTCACCGTCGGGATCAGGGCTGGTTGTATGCGCAAGAAGCTGAGCGGCTCGAATGCGCACGGTATCATCGATATCTCCGGTAACACTGTAACGAATCTGCTCTCTTGACTCCTGACCGCCCAGTTCTGCCAAAACTTCCAGGGCGAAAACACGAACATCATGTTCGACCCGGTAGTTGTGGGGAAACTGCAGTATCCGATATTCCTGGGAGAGAAGGTCGATTATTAGCGGCACAGCCGCTGCACGTATCTCGCTGTGTCCAAAACGGTCGATATCTGAAGAAATCTGTGACAAAGCGCCCCGTTGGAACTCCGGGCTCGTACTTTGCAAGCGAGCCCTCATCTCAATTGCTCGTCTTGCAACGGCGGGAGAAACAGTTCCAGCCGGGATCCAGTCCGGCGTCGGCAGTTGTGGTTTGTCGTCAACGATGTCCGGACCGGTGGAGTCGTCCAATTCGTCTGCCGCTGTTTCTCTGCAGTGAGTCGAAAGAATGGCAATGAGGCAGAACACCATGATACGTAACAGCCGAAAGATCACAGTGCACGATTCACTATGAGGCTTTCCTTGTCAATCTACATTCCTCCGGGTACTATTGTTCCATGCAAAAGGCCCTTATGCCCGGATCTTTTGACCCGCCGACGAACGGGCACCTGAACCTGATAGAACGAGCGGTCAAGATCTTTGATCAGATTGAGGTGGTTATTGCCCACAACAACCAGAAAAGTTACACCTTTGACGCGAATGAGCGCCTGGAAATGATGAACAGCCTTACTGCGCGTTGGCCCCAAGTTCAGGTTCATCTCTGGGACAGGATGATAGTGGAATTTGCACGAAAAGTTGGTGCTCCGGTGATGATACGGGGAGTACGGGCGCTTTCGGATTTTTCCTATGAGTTTGAACTCTCAATGTTGAATAAAGGACTGGACGGTGAGATAGAAACGATATTTATGCCAACCGATGCTCAGTATTTTGTTTTAAGGTCTTCATCCATAAAAGAACTGGTACGTCTCGGGGGCGATGTCAGCGCGATGGTGCCGAAAATCGTAGAAGAACGGTTGCAAAAAAAGATTGGAAGGATTCCGTGAACAGTCTTTCTTCTTTATCGGTCGTGAGCCGAGGTTGACAAATTGTGTGTACCGGAGATATGATCCCGGAACTTGTAACTTAAAAATGAGAGGATAACCTATAATGGCAGTACCGAAGGGAAAACATTCGAAATCAAGAACGCGGCGTCGCCGCAAAATCAATGCAAAACTTGGTCTACCGACCCTGGTGACGTCACCGGAGTCAGGGGAGCTGGTTCGGAGGCATCGTGTTGATCCGGCGTCGGGATTTTATCGCGGCAAACGGGTTATTGATACCGAAGATCTCGGCTAATCACAGGAGGATAGGTGTATGGACGAACTGTTCGAAAAGATGAAGAAACTGATCGCGGAAAAACTTGAGATAGACGAAGAAAAGATCACCATCGAGTCTTCCTTTCGGCAGGATCTCGGTGCTGATAGTCTCGATACCTATGAGCTGGTCTACGCCATTGAAGAAGAAATGGGGATTGCCATTCCTGATGAAAAGGCAAATGAATTTGAGACGGTTGGAGATGCGCTCAACTTCCTGAAAAGCCAGCAGAAGTAACATCGCATCTATCTGCGTTCAGGCCGACCGGTAACAGACGTAGCCGGTCGGCTGTTTTGTTATGCCGTTTCTCCGGAATTCACCTTCCAGTTTATATATAGACTCAGGCCGGAAAAGAGAACTTCAGCTATTCGAAAGCCACGCCGGTCTTCGCTTCAGGAGGCTGGAACTACTCAACCAGGCGTTTTCGCACCGTTCCCATGCAAATGAGGCGGGGAACGGCGTTGATAACAATGAACGGTTGGAATTTCTTGGCGATTCCGTGCTAGGACTGGTTGTTGCCGAATACCTGTATATCTCCCTTTCCGATCGTCCGGAAGGCGAACTGGCAAGAATAAAGAGCTTCGTCGTCAGTGAAGACAGTCTGGCCCTGATTGCCAGAGCAATTCGGATAGATAATTTCATTCTGATAGGAAAAGGAGAAGAGCACTCCGGAGGCCGTAGGAAGAAAGCGATACTTGCGGATGCTCTTGAAGCTGTGATCGGTGCGTTGTTTCTGGATTCCGGTTTCAAGGCGGCAAAACGGTTCGTACTCCGCCACATTGTTCCGGAAATTCAGAAAGTACTTGAAGACCGACATCGAAAAGACTACAAGACGCTGTTGCAGGAACTTGTTCAGAAGCGGTTCAGGGTATATCCGCAGTACAATCTCGTGAAAAAGACGGGACCGGACCATGACAAGACATTCTGGATTGAAGTAACGGTCGAAGGGAAACGGTACGGTCCGGGATCGGGAAAAAACAAAAAAGAGGCAGAGCAGGCGGCTGCGCGAGAAGCATGGGAAGACCTTTGCATAGATGAGACGGAAGACGCTTCGGAGTAGACTTCAATCAGAAATCTCAGGAAAATTTATTCTGCTTTGATAAAATTGCCCGGCGACCCGCAGAAGGTTTCCGGGATCGTTCATTCCGGGATCGTCCAGGACAGTCTGAAGCAGCTCCCGGAGGATAACTCCCACCACAGGACCCGGAGGGATATCGAGTTCCTTCATAATATCCCGTCCGTTTATCGCAAGATCCGCCGTGCTTAATGGAGGATCTCCTTTTAAAATATCGGCGATTCGTCGTTCGAGATCGTCAATATCGGAGAGAATCGGCGGTAGTCCCGTCTTCCCGCATATGTCGACACGTCGTAATGTAAGTAATCGACCAAGGTGTTCTTCTCCGACGCGATGTATGAATCGTCGGATGGCTGCGTCGCTCCATGATCGATCGTATCCAAACATATGATGTCGTATAATATGAGACACGGAATGGATCATCTCTCTGGAAAAGCGTAAACGGTCCATGATTTCCGTAGCAATATCTGCAGAAATCGCATCGTGAGAGATGAAATGAATTTTTTCGCCATGCCAACCGATTGCTCGCGGTTTGCCGATATCGTGAAACAGGGCTGCCCATCGAAGTATTGGATCACATGCGTCGGCACAGTCACAGGATGCCAGCAAATGGTCGAAAACCGGTGGTCCCTGCTGGGACGTGTATGCCTGTAATTGGTCTTCCAGTAATTCCGGTACGACTCGCCGTAGCAGACCCAGTGAGCGCAATTGCTCCCAACCTTTGGAAGGGTGCCCGGCAGTCATCATTTTTTCCAGTTCCTGGCGAATCCGTTCCTTTGCAACATGGTCAATAGTGTGAGCCTGTGCAGTAATTGCGCGCCCAGTAGCTTCGTCAATTGTAAATTCCAGAGTGGTAGAAAACCGGACGGCTCGTATCATTCGAAGAGCGTCTTCCAGGAATCTTTCTTCCGGATCACCAACGGTTCGAATAATGCGTTCTCGCAGATCTCGTCGTCCATCGAAAGGATCGTAAAGTGTTTCCGTCAGAGGATCGAGAGCAATTGCGTTGATAGTAAGATCTCTTCGTTGAAGGTCTTCGACCAAAGAATCAGTAAATGAAATTGTATCAGGATGCCGATGGTCATGGTATGTACCATCACGTCGAAAAGTAGTTATTTCGTATGGAGTACCACGGAAAATGACAGTGACTGTTCCATGGTCAATACCGGTGGGAACAGTGCGACGGAATAGAGAACAGGAAACTTCCGGCGGGGCAGACGTTGCGAAATCGTAGTCGGAAACCTTTTTGTTCAATAAAGAGTCACGAACCGCGCCGCCGACGATATACAGATTATGCCCGGCATCACGATAACGAAGGGCCAGCTCTCTAACAGGACGTGGGACGGAAAACATAGGCCTATAATGACAAAAAAAGGGCCATCCTCATAGAGGTGGCCCTTCCACAACCTGACGACTGAGAGTTACTGCAGAAGCTGCAGAACGGACTGTGTCGTCTGGTTGGCCTGTGCCAGCATGGCAGTGGAAGACTGAACAAGAATCTGATTCTTTGTGTAGTCCACGACTTCGTTGGCCATGTCTACGTCGCGAATGCGGGATTCAGCTGCCTGGAGGTTTTCCCCACCAACGCTGAGGCCTATGCGGGCCATGTCCAGCCGATTCTGATAGGCACCGAGATCTGCCCGCTGCTTGCTGACAGTCTTCAGCGCCTCATCAAGCAACGCGATGGATGAGTTGGCCAAATCCGGTGTTGACAGGCTGATGAAGCTTGCCGTGTGAGGCAGTCCGGACGTGCTTTGAATACCAAGTCCCTGAGCGGTCATGGTTCCTATGTATACACGTTCACGCTGGTCCATGTTGGCACCAATGTGAAACCACATACTTGCGGTAACCACGTTTGTGCCGGTTTCGGCTGCAAAACGGCCGGTCAGGAGGTTCATGCCGTTGAACTGGGCGTGGGAAGCGATGCGATTGATCTCATCAACAAGCTGAGAAACCTCAACCTGAATTTGCATTCGATCTTCGTCGGTGTAAACACCATTTGACGACTGGACCGCCAGTTCCCGTAATCGTTGCAGAATATCCTGGGTTTCCTGCAGATACCCCTCGGTGGTCTGGATAAGGGAAATTCCGTCACCAGCGTTGCGCTCGGCCTGTCCGAGTCCGCGAATCTGAGAGCGCATCTTTTCACTTACCGCCAGACCACTCGCGTCATCACCGGCACGGTTTATCCGCAGACCCGAAGACAACTTCTCGATGTTTCCCAGAACATCCATAGTGTTGAACTTCTGTTGGCGTTGCGAAAACATCGCACTCATGTTGTGGTTGATGATCATGTCATCCTCCTTGATGAAATTTCGAGGACGTCCGTGTCCTCATTCAGATTTTCGGCATCTCAGGATTCGACTTGAAAGAAAATTTGTTTTAGCATCACGCTATGTGCTTTCGTAACAGTAAAAATGATATCGTACCGAGGAATGAGTTTCCGCGGGGATTGGTTATTACAGGAGGAGAGGGACCCGAGGTTGAGGTGTCGATACAGGAAAGAGACGACTGGTTGGTAGTTGCTGCGGATTCGGGGTTGAGTCGAGCGCAGAAACTGGAAATTTCCGTGGACGCTGTCGTTGGAGACATGGATTCAGTGGGAGACACGTCAGTACTGGATTCATTGGAAGGAATAGAAATACAAAGATATTCAACAGAAAAGGACTGGACTGATACAGAAATTGCTTGTAATTACCTATGGAAAAGAAATATTGAAAATATTACAATTCTTGGCGGTGGTGGCGGTCGATTGGACCATTTGTTCGGAATAATGCAGCTCTTTCATCGTCCGCGATATCCGAAATATTGGATCACCGAAAGGGATATCCTGACTGTTATTGATGGTATAATGGAGTTTAGCGCTCCCTTGGACAGGAAGGTTTCATTTTTCCCGGCGGGTTCCGGAGAAAGTCGGATGGAAAGCATTGGGTTAAAATGGCCCCTGGACAATCTCGTCTGGAAGGCGGGAGATGCCGGTGTCAGCAATGAGTGTCTAAAAGAAAAATGTCAAGTAAAAGTACTGACCGGACGATTGCTTATGATCCACGCAGTATTAACACCCCTCGTACTCTGATAACGTCCGGTGTCGATGAGCTGGCTCGAGCGTTGTCGGAGGGTGAAAGAAAGGAACTTCTTGGGCGCATAGAACGCGCACTCAGTGTCGAGGATAAAGGGCGGCAACGAATCATCCATGGGGAGATTCGACAAGAACGGCGTGTTTCCCTCATCAACAGCGACATGAAGCGGATGAGCCTCTGGGAAAAGATGCGTTTCTGGCTGAAGAGGATTGTTGCCGGAGGGAGGGAACAGGAGGTGTTTGTCCGCTTTCGGTTGGATCAGGTCAAGGAACGGATCAAATTGAAAACAGACGACGTGGTTGGCTTCGATAACAGAGTTGTCCTTCCCAGTCTCCCTCAATTGTTACGGGAACTGGTGCGTGCAGCTGCGATGGCACAACCCTTTTTTGAAACGGTGTGGCGTGATACCGAGTCGCTCCGTCGGGTTCTGGATGTACTCCTGGCAAAACGCATACCGGATGCAAAACAATCACTCAACAAGTTCTGTTCAACACAGGAAATGCAGGAAGTATTCCGGCAAACGGAATCGCGGAATCAGTTAAAAAAGCTTGTTCTGGACAGAGTAAGTCACTACGTCGACTCAATTCCGGAAGCGGTGATGGAAGAGATTGAACAGGGTCTGAAAGGACTGTATCTCCTTAAAGACGTAGCTATGTATGACTTTGAAAGTCTATATGTCCAGTTTCAGTCATCTGTTTCGGAAGCGATTTCGACCAAGGAAGTTACCTTTCATCAGGCCGCGGCGCATCGTGTTCTTGATCTACTGGAAGAGTTGTATCTCGCTCTGTTCAGTGTCAGTCGGATTACCGGAGATCCTGGAATCTATCCGGAGCTCATTGACTTTTATTACGCCGTCGTCCAGAAGGAACTGGCCATGGATGATGCCGAGGTCCCTCCCTCATCGAAAACGGAGATAATGAAACAGGCACTTTCGGATCTTGCTGCCAAAGGCAAAGACGTTCGAAAACGGGTACCCCTGGTCGACATAATTCGATTTTTTCGGAACGACCCGTATTATCGTTTTCTCGCTTATGTTCCTAAACTCAAACTGCGGGACTTTTACTACTCCAATCTGAAGATAAAGGTTCTTGAAGAACTTGATACGCGATTTAACGACATACGCATGGGAGTATTGGGACATATTATCCAGGAAGTATTTCCAAAAGGATTGCTCCAGTTTGAGTACTTTCACCCGGAGATTCAGTCGGGCATACAACGTTCGGGAATAGGTCGACTTGAGGTGTATCGCTCTCTTCAGATCGTCCATACCTTCACCCAGTACGTATATCGTCGGGGTATGCTGGAGTTCATGAGAATTCTCGGTAAAATACTTCCTGTACGGACCCGCCACAGCGGAGTGGATTTCACACTGCTCATAGCAGGTCTGGAAGATGTAGAAGAACGCCTGCGGGAGTTTGATCTCTCCTTTTCGCCCGATTCTGAGGAAGGAAAGACATTCTACCGGTATCGCTACACAGCAACCGAACGTGATACGAGTCAATTGGCAGCATATCGTGCCCTGGTGAACCAGAAAGCAAGAGATGCCAAAAACATTATCGAAAAATTTTCGTATCAGCTTGCAGGTATTTCACAGTCGTTTCAGCTGATAATCAAAGGTAACCACAGCCAGCTGAACGAACGCTATCGAGGATACGAAAGTACATCACCCGAAGACAGACCGCTGGATGCAAGACTGAACGGGTATATCAAAACGATAGAAAATACCGAGAAAATCTTGAAACAGATGATCCAGATTGAAAGCGAGTCCTGAGGTCGGAAATCAATCAGTCCGTCAGAATTTCCAACCGTCGAAGCTCAAGTGGATCATCACCATGACGTGCCGCGATTTCCAGATACTCCAGAAGGATGGGATGTCTGTCGAGTATTTCTCCATATCTTGACAGAGTTTCGAGACGTTCATTCTGTTGGGTTCTGATTGAAGTTGACTGGACCGTAACGTCCTCAAGGGTTCTTCGACGCACCTGCTGAATCTCCATATAAGTCTCCCTGCCCTGAAGGTAAAGCATGAGATCGGGTACAAAAATCTCTTCCAGGATTACCGATTCAAGAACAACATGAGGATGTTTTTCGGCGACTTCCGTTTCGACAGCCTCGACTATGGTCCGGGAAAGGGCTTCGGGAGCGTCCGTAAATAGTACATTTCGGAGGGTTCGACCGATAACATCGGTGGTTGTTCGGGTCAGCTGGTCGTCGAAATCCTTGAACCACGGTTCAAGTTCCTCCTCCCCAAGTCCTGAAGGGGCAAGGGCGAGGAGCCCTTCGTCGGAAATGCGATACCGCAGGCGGAGGTCAATTCGTTCTTCAAGGATGGGAGTTCCCTCCAGATACTCACGGTAAAGGTCCGCTGACGGCAGGGCGGTCCGACTTTTGATGGTGAGTCTGCGAGGCGTGCTGGAAACGAAGTGTAAAGATGCATTGCCGGGAATGAGAAGCTGCCATCGCCAGGCGAACTTCCCGGCGGGTATCGGTTCAGCATCCCAACCACTTGTTTTTGAAAAGATCAGTACCTGCCGGCCCGGTTCCACACGGAGTGGAACGTAGCCGAAACCGAAAATGACACCTCCGAGAAGGGCCAGTATAATAAGAATAACGATCGTCTTTTTCATGGTAAACTTCCTTTCCGGGGTTTTTCCTTATTTACTATATCAGTCCCCTCCGGGAATAGCACGTGTTTCAGTTGTTCCAGATCAGTCAGGACGATATCAGGTTCCACGAATGCAAGTTTTGGATCGTCCCGACGGAGCCGGAGTGACCGGGTATCTCCGGCATAGAGAGCCGTTCGAAAGCCGAGTTGCCGTGCCGGGGAAATATCGTTTCTTATATCGTTCCCAATATACAGGACTTCCGTTTCGTTAATGTCTGGATCTATCGCTCTGGCGTTATCCATGAATATACGAAAGAGGGTAATCGAGGGTTTTGCAATACCTTCGATGTAGGACCATGTGGAAACATTGAAGCCCAGAGATGCGGGAGTCTGTTGAAACAGTACCTCAATGATAAGGGGCGTGTAGAATTGGGCGTTGGAAATAATCCCCAGATTGTATGATCGTTCGCGAAGGCGAAGAATAATCTCATTGGCATGTGGCATGGGCCAAACGGGATTTACTGCCAGTTCGAAACGTAATGCCGCTTCCTCTATAACAGAAGTAGTTTCAGTTCCGGTAATAATCGGCGGAAGCATGTGCATTGTCTTGAATAGGGTTCGCCAGATGTTCCGGATATCCACTTCCGGTTGGGGAATCCTTTCAGAAACCCGGGAGGCATGCTCTTTACGTATGAGTTCGAAGAAAGCTCGGGCAAATTCCTTTTCGTTCGGGCAGACCAGAGAAAAACTGGAAAAATATTCCATATACCATTGCAGGACTCTGCGAAATGCCGGAATAGTATCCTTTGTATCTGAATCCGTGGCGATTTCTCCGGCGGCTGATGCAAGGAGAGTCCCGTATATATCGAATACGACCCAGCGAATACCGGGAAGGTACGGTAACCGGGGTTCCATGGGCGTGCAAACGGGTGTTGCGGGATATAACGCATCGTCGATCAGTGCCATTAAATGGTGTTGCCGAGCCGGGACAGACATGTATACTTGGATACTACGAAATCAGGGATGCAAGATCAAGAAAGCGTATTACACAGATCTACGAGGCTCTTTGAACGCGCTGTAATTCTCGTCACATCGGTTATGCTGATCGTCGCATTGTTCTATGTGGTCGGGAACTATCAGAACTTTACAGACAGAACCCAATTCCAATTGCTGACCATAATGCAATCTGTCGGCAGTATCGCCGCAGTAGGATCGGCGATCGCTTTCATTCTGGAACTTATGCTATTTTTCTATCATCGCAATGTGAAAACGATAGTGCATGTTTTACTTCTGGTGATAGGTATGGTGGTATCCTTCAGTATTACCGTTGGCAGCAGCGGTCTGTTGGTCTTTCTGGGTGCCGTATGAATCTTTCCGAAGCGATACGGATCCACACCGCTTTGGAGCAGCGCAAAATGCTCTATGTTGCCACACGACTTCTGGATTTGCTGAAACGAATTCAGTCGGAGTCGCTCATTGGAGCTGAAACCGGCGCGATAGAACGGTTTGTCCGGCGGTTTTTCCGTCGTTACGGGCTCAATAGCGCGATGGAAACGTATCGTGGATATCCTTCGGTCGTGAGCGTATGTATTAATGATGTGGCTATACACGGCGTTCCCGGTGAACGAAGAATATCGCGGGGAGACGTGGTTTCTATTGATATTGCCGCCCAAAGCGATGGTTTTGTTGGAGACACCGCCTGGACGTATTACACGCCTGGAGTATCTTCCAGTCACCGCGCCTTCGTGTGCGGCGCGTGGCGAGCTTTCAGGAAAACGCTCTTTGCTGTCCAACCACACACATCAATCCGGGAGATCGGACGGGTTGCGATGGCGGCTGCGAACGAAGAAGGTATTTCGATAATACCTGAGTTTGTAGGACATGGAATTGGCAGGAATCTTCATGAACCGCCGGTCATTCCGTTTCAGGAGCAGGACAATCTTCGGGAAGGTGGTGATGTCCTCGTTCGGCCGGGGATGATATTGAATATTGAGCCGGTGTATTCCAATGGTGGAAAGGATATTTCACTGCTTGAGGACGGTTGGGGGTACCGGGTCAGCGATGGTTCTGTCAGTGCCCACTTTGAGCTTTCGTTACTGGTCACAGCGGACGGAGTGAAAATTCTTCAATTTGGAGGAATTCCTTTGAATGAACTTCCGGAAGAGGTGCCGTTCGGAGCCATCCTGGATTGACATAAACCCCTCAATCCGGCAGAGTAGCCGTCGTATTTTTGCCGTCTTAGCTCAGCTGGCCAGAGCACGTGACTTGTAATCTCGGGGTCGTCGGTTCGAATCCGACAGACGGCTGGTTTCTTGACACTTCACGGTTTCGCATGATAGCGTCGGCGACATCTTGCGGGGAGTTTCCGGAGCGGTCAAACGGGGCAGACTGTAAATCTGTTGGCTAAGCCTTCGCAGGTTCGAATCCTGCACTCCCCAAAATCCTTCATCGGCGTGTTCGATGAAGGATTTTTTTTTCTCTCCTGTGGTATCATTGTGAACATGGACGGCAACGTGTTTTACAGCGACGGATTGCGTTTTTTCTGTACACAGTGTTCCAGATGCTGTCGCCATGACAGTGGATATGTCTTTCTTTCCCGGCAGGATCTGCAACGGCTCCTGAACCGGATGCATATCGAGGAAGAGACATTTATCCGGCGTTACTGCGTGTGCATCCCTGATGGCTTTGGTGAACAGATTTCTTTGAAAGAACAGGAAAACAAGGACTGCATCTTCTGGTCTGACGGAGGATGTTCAGTGTATGAAGACAGGCCCGAACAGTGTCGCACCTATCCGTTCTGGAGTCACCTTCTGGAAAGAGAAGAAATGTGGAACAGGGAATTCAGCGAGTGTCCGGGAATCGGCATCGGACGGCTTCATTCTTTTGTGGACATTCGTAACAAAGTTGCTGCCCGGATTCGTAACCGGCCGATAAGGAGAGGGTAGTGCGTTTTACGATCTGGGGTGCTCGGGGATCGTTCCCCACACCAATAACACCCGCGGCAGTTCGGAGCAAGATCACATCGGTGGTACAGCGAATTAAACCCAGTGACCTGACCGGTCCTGATGCCCGGGAGCGTTTTCTTGCGTCACTTCCAACATGGCTTTTTGGCACAACCAGCGGAAACACCGCCTGTGTTGAAGTGGCGTTTGATGACGGAAACCGAATCATTTTCGATGCAGGAAGCGGCGTTGTAGGGCTGGGTATATCTCTTCTGCGAAAAGATCCGCCACCAAAAGAGCTTCATATCTTTTTTACTCATTTTCATTACGACCACATTCAGGGACTGCCCTTCCTTCCGCAAGCATTCAACCCCGCTGTGGAGGTACACTTCTACAGTCCGCTGGATGGTCTTCAAAAAACATTGTCGGAGCAGATGAGACATCCCTATTTCCCGATTACAATGGAAGACAAGATGTCAGGGAACCTTCATTTCCACACGTTGCCTGCAGAAGGAATAGAACTTTACGGTCGGCAAATACGCTGGAAAGAACTCAACCATCCGGGACGGGCTTTTGGATACCGTATCGATGAAAATGGCAAGTCCTTCGGCTATATAACGGATGTGGAGTTACGGGAACGAGATTTCGAACGTTCGAGATCAAACGCCTCTTTCTTTGACGGCCTTGATGCAATGATTATTGATGCTCAGTATACACTTGATGAGGCGATAGAAAAGTACGACTGGGGCCATTCGTCTTTCAGTTTAGGTGTCGATTTTGCGGTCGCGTGGAACGTGAAAAGAATGTTTATGTTTCATCATGAACCGCTATACAGCGACAAAAAACTGGATCAGAATCTGCAATCCGCGCAGTGGTACGCCAATAGAATTGGTGGAAAGGATCTGGAAATTGATCTTGCCAGGGAAGGTATGACCTTTGAAGTCTGATGAAAGTATGCGCATACATCCGGAGGAACGGGACGAATTGTACGTACTTCTCGCGTCACAGGAAAGTGGTCTGAAACCGGTCCTGGAAGATCTGAAACGAAGACTTGAGTCAGAGTTGTACGGGCGGTATTCAATCGAAGAAATGGAACAGTTGATACAGCGGGTGAATAATGCTCCAACGTCATAAAATCTTTGCCCCGGTGATCGTGACGATCTTTTTGCTCGTTTTTGCCTATACGGCATACGCGGAAGAGGGCGCCGAGGCCGGTTCACTTGCGCCGGTGTTCTGGCGTTCAGAGTACCTGGGTGCCTCCGGCGGAACATATGCGAATGACTGGAGTGACCCTCTGAACATTTTCTTTCTACCCCACGCGTCAGCCTCGGCACAACGTCCTACAGTCTCCGGAAGTGGAGGAGTTGCTCTGGATGGTAGCGCCGGAGGGGGCAGTATAGGCGTACTCTTTCCTGCTCGTCGGGGAGTTTTGGGGGCAGCCACTGGTGTGTACAGTGATGATGGTGGAGCGCTATGGCGCGGAGATGTCGGAGCGGGGCGACCCCTCGGGTATCGTCTGGACGGCGGCGCGTCGGTTACGGTGCAGGCCGGTATGGACGGGTCTGACGGTGATTTTGGCATTGGCCTCAATCTTTCAGGTTCGTATCGGCCCGATTTCGGAAAGAATACCGACGTTGTCGTGTACGGTGGTATGCGGAACATTGGTAAATCGGTTCGTTTTGGTTCCGATTCGATCCCCCCGTTTCCGGCGTTTACTCCTTTCGGGGGTTTGACGCTATCCGCTATTTCGATAGACCCGATGAAGATAGATCTCTCCGCTGCGATTTCTCTGGAATCATTCCAGACACTTCGGCTTGACGGAAGTATTGTTTCCCGGTTCTCCGGAGGGGTCTGGGGTGTCATCGGGTGGAGTCACCGATTCGGTGTCGGTCGTGATGGGGTGTGGCCTGGCATAAGTATAGGGTTTGGAATTCCCGTAGGAAACGGGGTGTCCGGGCGCGAGAAGAATACCAAGGTCCACCTGACGGGCCAGCCTGATCGACAGGGTCGGCTCAATCTTTCCGGCGGTTTCAGTACGGTCCTGCCAAGCGTTGATACCCAGCCTCCCCGCATAGAAATTTCCGTAATATCACCTGAAGTTTTTCGTGACGACGGCGCGGGAACAATTTTTCTCAGTTCCCAGTCGGAAAGCCGGGAAATTCTGGTGGACGTGGTCATGAAAGATGATCAGTCAGTAGTAGAGCTTGCCTGTAGATTGACTGGCCCTGATGGCAAAGTCGTGAGAGAGTGGTCGTTTTCTCCAAGGGGGTCCAACTCGCCGAAAGGAGGTGTCAGTGAACGATTGTCTTCCTTCCTGTACAGGACAGAGTTATCAGGACGCATTCTATGGACATCAGATTTGGCGGAAAAGGATGGGTTTTACCGTCTGGAAGTAACCGGCCAGGATGGCGGGGAAAACAGGGCCGTTCCGATATACCTGGATATTCTTGTGGATACCCGAAGCCCGGAGCTGAATATCGTTGAAACCGGTGTGCAGAAAAATGAGGCTGATTCATCAGAACCCCGGAAAACGGACGACCATGTTTTACGTCTAAACCACAAATTCCGGACACTGTTCGAGGTCAGAGACGCGGAACGAATCGCAGCATTCCTGATGGACGAAGCGGGGCGAAAAATGTTTCCGCTGGAAATAGGGATCTCGGGCAGCGCGAACGAGGAAGGGTTTCTCACGGGGGAAGTACTCTGGAACGGTAGTGCTCCTGAAGAGGCCCGGGTTACCAGCGGAGCGTATCGGATTTCCATCGAAGCGACGGATTTCCTGAACAACCGATCTTCCGTAATTAGTGATGCTGTAATTGTTGAACAGGAGTCTCCCAGTTTCCAGATTGTTTTGTCGGATGATCGGGTTGCGCCGAATGGGAACGGACACAGAGATAGAGTAATTGCGCGAGCATCACTGAATCCGGTTGAAGGTCTTCGGGAATGGAGCATCACTGTAACGGATACAGGTACCGGAAAAATCACCGGTAGTTGGTCGGGAATAGACCTGCCTCCGAAAGAAATTGTCCTGGACCGGAATGTCTTTCCTGTGGATGGTGTTTATGAAATTTCGGGCCGAAGCGTGTACGAAAATGGAACGGAAACATCGGTATCTGCGGGAAAAGTCTATTCAGACAGGACGGCTCCGTCTGTGGAGCTTGCCCTTTCCCGACAGACGGTACGTCCGGAGCAGGGCCGGGATGTGGAAATCTATTTTGAAGCTGGTAGTGGAATTGCCCGGGCAAGTTTATTGGTAGAGCAGGTCGGCCGAGACGATGGTATCGCCCCGTTTACCCTCGCCGAATTTGAACGGCTTCCGGATACTTTCATATGGTCTCTCACAGGGAATCAGGGACAACTGCTTCCTCCGGGAATGTACCGGGTTCGCGCCGAAGTTGCCGACGAGACGGGGAATCGTGCCGTATCACAGGAACGGGACGTCGTGTTGCTTGAACGGCTTGCGGGAGTTGGAGTCGTACCGCTCCGAAGACTCTTTGGACCATCAGGAAATGGGGTGTTCGATGTAGTCACTCTTCTGCTTGAAGGACCACCCGACGAGAACGGAGAATTCCTGGTAACGTTGGAAAACGAGTCTTCCGAAGTGATAAGAATCTTTCGCGGTTTTTTGCCGTTGCCGGAAAGGATCATCTGGGATGGTCGAAACGATCGAGGACTGGTAGTTCCCGACGGGAGGTACCGGCCAACCTTGTCGGTAAGTATTCCGGATGTAGATACCAAAGAATCCCGGGGTGACTGGATCACCGTCGATACTAACCCGCCTTCGGCTTCCGTCGCACTCAGTGGTCCGAGAATAGTGTCACCCGATGGTGACGGGGTACAGGATGAACTGCTCTTCACTTTTCAGGTCACCGGAAACGAGAGATGGGACCGTCTGAAACGTCGATTTCTAGTGTATTCTTGGAAAGACGGTCCGACCCGCGTACCTGTACAAACCGCCTCTGTTAATCTGGAACCTGGAGAGAATTCATGGATTCCTCGCAACTTTGATGGATCGGCACTACCGGATGGACGATATTCTGTTGCCGTTGAACTGGAAGACGAGGCAGGAAACTCGGCACTTTTCGAGAGTGAAGAATTCATCGTGGATACTCGTCCGGTGACAGCTTTTGTCCGGGTAAATCGGGGTGCCGTTAATCCGGACGGTGTCGCTCCATTTGATAGCGTCTCAATAACGCCCGTCGTCAGTGATCTTGAAGGGTTGGTGGAATGGCAGTTACGAATTATAAACGATGTCGGAGGAATCTCTGTCTTTGAAACAGAAGGCGATAGTCAAAAACAACCAAAGCCGGTTCGCTGGCCGGCGGTTGACCGTATCGCCGATATTTCCGACGGAACATATTTCGCTCGCTTTGAAGCCGAATACCATCATGGACCACGGTTATTACGAGAATCTCCTCGTTTCAGGGTAGATTCAACGGGACCGGAGATTTCTGTATCTGTTGATCCCCAACCATTCAGTCCCGACGGTGACGGGATTGATGACATTGTAACATTCCATGTAACGGTGACAGACAATTCACCAATTCAGTACTGGTATCTGGAAATGTATGATTCCCGGGGAGCTTTCTTTTATGACGTTGGCGGGGATGGTCAACCCCCGGAAAGCATTCGCTGGGATGGAATGGCGCGCAACGGAGAGACAGTTCTTTCTGCCGAGAAATACCCATGGCGTCTTGAAGTCTCCGATATTCTCGGGAATGTGACCGTCGCGGAGGACGTCCTGCGAGTGGATATTCTGGTAGAACCATACAACGGGGGATACCGAATCCAGGTTCCGAGTATTACATTTCCGCCGAATTCGGCCGATTTGCAGCCGGACAACGACGACCAAACGACCCGTAATAATCGGGACGTCCTGGATAGAGTTACAGAAATTCTTTCACGCTTTCCGGAATACGCGATAATCGTCGAGGGCCACGCTGTAAATCTTTCCGGCACTCAACGCGAGGAGTCCGAGGAATTGCGGCCACTGTCCCAGCGACGGGCCGAAGCGGTCCGTGAAGAGCTTATTCGTCGGGGAGTTCCTTCAGGAATGGTGAGTGCCCGGGGCAGGGGAGGGACTCTTCCGGTTGTGCCCCATACGGACGAGCAGATGCGGTGGAAAAACCGCCGGGTTGATTTCATTCTTCAGCGTTAGGTCTGAGCAACGGCATGAAATTCAATCGTCAGATGTTGCAGAAAATTCGGGAACGAACCGATATCGTTGAAGTAGTCGGTAGATACACCCGTCTGGAGCAGCGCGGAGACCGGTGGTGGGGATTAAGTCCCTTCAAGGCGGAAAAAACTCCTTCCTTTACAGTTAAACCGGAAGAAGGTTTTTATTACTGTTTCGCCACTCAGAAAGGTGGTGATGTGTTCCGCTTTATTCAGGAAATAGAAGGCCTCTCATTTCCTGAATCAGTGGAGCACCTGGCGGATCTGGCCGGAATTCATTTGGAGCATTCAGATGAGGAAGATAGCGCCGGGAGAGAGCGTAATGCCCTGTTGGAACTCTATTCCCGGGTCATCTCGACCTTTCAGTATTTTCTAAATGAAGATGAACGGGGCAAACAATGTCGCGCCTACGTTCTCGAACGGGGAATAACAGAGGAGTCTATTTCAACCTTTCAGTTGGGCTATTCGATTTCCGATGGAAAGTGGCTGTACCGATTTTTGCGTTCAAAATCATATTCTCCGGAATTTCTTGATACATGTGGACTGTTTTCAAGAAAGGGCGATGGGTACGCTCTGTTCCGTAATCGACTTATGTTTCCTATTCTGGACGAACGCGGACGAGTAGTTGCCTTCGGCGGAAGAGCATTATCTGATGATGTCAGGGCAAAATATATTAATAGTCCGGAAATTTCGATATATAACAAGAAACGCACCCTCTATGGGCTTCATACAGCAATAGAGGCGATTCGGGAAAACCGCCGAGTACATCTTGCTGAAGGCTATATGGACGTAATTGCCCTCCATCAGAGTTCTCTGACAAACAGTGTCGCTCCTCTTGGAACGGCGTTTACGGGAGACCAGGCACGTCTTCTGAAGAGATGGGCCGACGAGGTCGTGGTTGTTTTCGACTCAGACAGTGCTGGAGTTGAAGCAACCTTCCGAGCAGCCTTGACGGCGGAAAAGGCTGGTTTGATGTGCTCGGCGGTTGCCGTCCCACGGGGAAAAGACCCTGCGGAGTTATACAGTAACGAGGGTCCGGAGGCGGTACGAGATGTAGTTGGTTCGGCGGTGCCGGTTTTCGATTATCTCCTTGAGCGGTCGGCAGAGAAGCTTGATCGAAGAAATCCCGGGAGCACTGAGTTGCTGTTGCGAAAACTTTTTCCCTATATTAGTATTGTAAGTTCAGAGATCCGCCGTGAAGAGTTGTTTAAACGTCTCGGCGACCTCTTGCGCGTCACGGTTTCAGCAGTGGCGGCAGACTATGAAAATTGGCGTAAAGGAGAAAGGCCGCATAGAGTTGCTGAACCTGAACATCAGAACCAAACAAAGACGAGCCGCGATGTCTCCCTCATGCTCGCCACCGCGCACGATGGCGAGCTATTTGCGTATCTGAGACAGCGTGTTTCTGCGGATGTTTTTGAGGATGCCGTAGCACGGCAACTGTATTATTCTATGGAAGATGCCTATCGTCATCAAGAATCATTGCCTCGTGGTGTAGTTGATCGGCTTGTTGACGAGGAAATTCGGAACTTTGTACTTGAACGATTGACGTCGGGAGAGTTTTCCGGTTGGACAAAAGCAGATATCGATAATGCTATCGGATATCTTCAGATACGAAGACTCCAGGAGCAACAGAAAGAGTTGGACAATACGTTAAGAGCTCTCGATGGGCAGGACCAGCAGAGACTCAGGCAGGTTCTCGAACAGAAAATGGCAATTGACCAGGAACTGGCAAAACTGAAGGTGAGGGCAGATGACCGAATTGCAGAATGATCCTGCAATAGCACGTTTGATAGACTACGCAAAATCCAAAACCTCGATCAGTTACGACGAAGTTCATGATTTCTTGCCCGATTCGATAGTAAACTCGGACAAGATTGAAGAGGTTCTGGGATTGCTGGCGAAGCATAATGTTGTTATCGAAGAAAGCACTGAAGACGAATCTGAAGACCAGGAAGAGAAGGATGAAGCCGACGGCGAAGACCTGGACGACGACGCCGATGACGACAGTGACGGCGAGGAAAGTGACGAAGACGACATAATGTCAAAGGCTGCGGAAGCGCGCCGTCTGGCTGAGCGAACAAAGCGTGTTATCGTCGGGGACAAAGATGCCGCTGTAGATGATCCGATTCGGTTGTATCTGAGGGAGATCGGCAAGGAAAACCTGCTTACAGCAGAACAGGAAGTCGAGCTCTCAAAACGGATGGAGCAAGGCGAGTACATAATTAAAGGCGTTATTCGTAATAGCGGCATGGTAATACCGGAGTTTCATGAGTTGGCAGAACGGACATTCCGAAAGGAAGATCCCCGGGAACTGGGCCTTTCAAAGAAAGAAATTTCTGAATACCTGGCTGAACGGAGGCGCCTGAACCATTTTTATCGCGATTCCCTGAAGGAGCTCCTCCCGGAACTTCGAGAATATATTGATATCAAACGCAAGACTTACGAAAAAGGCATAGATATTCTTTCGGACGATTCTCTGGGAAAACGGAAACAGGATTTGCTTGGTTCTCTGGAAGAGGTAGAAATTCACCAGGACGAAATTCTAAGGTTCAGTGACGGATTCTCGAGAGCGGCAAAGCAAATTCATCGTTACCGGGAAGATCAGAGTCGGGTCGAAAAAAGGCTGAGAGTAACAAGTTTGCGAGAATTGCGTTCTTTGGGCCGGGGACTCGCAATTGCCCACAAGCGAGAAGAAATAGAGGACTATCTGGGCCTGTCGTCCGATCAGATCAAAGACAAGATTCGACATATTCAAGTTACCGAAAAAAAGCTCAGAGAACTCGAATACCGTTTTGAGAATTCGATAGAAGATATTCTTGAGATGTCCAAGGAAATCGAGCGCGGTCGGGTCATGATGCAGACAGCCAAAGACAAACTCATCCAGGCGAATCTTCGGCTTGTAGTGAGCATAGCCAAAAAATATACCAATCGGGGGCTTCACTTTTTCGATCTTGTTCAGGAAGGAAATATAGGCCTCATCAAAGCGGTTGAAAAATTTGAGTATCGTAAAGGATACAAATTTTCGACGTACGCAACATGGTGGATCCGGCAGGCTATTACCAGATCAATTTCCGACCAGGCCCGGACAATACGGGTTCCAGTTCATATGATCGAACAGATCAATAAGGTTGTTCGGGAAAGCAGGCAACTTATGCAGGTTCTTGGTCGGGAACCCAGTGACGAAGAGATCGCCGAACGACTTGGATGGAATGTGGCCAGGGTCAAGTCGGTGAAGAATGTGGCTCGGGAGCCCATTTCGCTGGAGACCCCGATAGGTGAAGAAGAAGACTCCCTCCTGGGAGATTTCATTGAAGACAAGGAAGTTGAGAATCCCGCGCATCAGACTGCTTTTACCCTCCTTCAGGAGCAACTGAAGGGTGTACTGGATACCTTGCCGCCGCGGGAACAGGAAGTTCTGAAAATGCGATTTGGCCTTGAGGATGGCTATTCGCTTACTCTTGAAGAGGTTGGACTGTATTTTAATGTTACCCGTGAACGTATACGCCAGATTGAGGCAAAGGCGCTGAGACGACTCCGCCATCCAAAACGTAGTCGTCGGCTCAAAGACTATCTTGACAGTTAAGGGGTATTGAAAAGGATGATCCAAGATACGATCGAGAAATTGAAGATTCTCCAGGATATTCTCTCGCAGAAATATGCGTTGGAGCAGGAAATTGAAGAATTACCGCGAACACTGGCGACAAAAAAGGAGTTGGTGAGTCGCTTGAAAAAGTCATTCCTGGAAAAGAACGAAAAGTTCGAAGAAGCTCGCCGGCGAGTCGCCGATCTTCGAGTACGACTTCAGGAAGCGGAGTCAGACCGGGAAAAGTACGAATCCCATATGGATCAGATCACAACGGCCCGGGAATACGATGCTCTTGAAAAGGAAATTCGGGATGCCTCCGAACGGGAACAGCAACATCGTCGGGACCTTCAACGTGAAGAAAAGGAATTGGAAGAACAGAAGGTACGTCTTGAGCGGGAAGAAATGATGATCAAGACGGAAGAGGAAGAACTCGAACAGGAACGGGCAAAAATTGACAGCGAAACAGCTGAACGTAAGCATACTTTGAAAGAACTGTCGAAAAGTGAAACAAATACTGTTCCCGGTCTTGATGAAGATCTTCTATTCAAATTTGAACGTATCATCAAGAGCAAGGAAGGGGAAGGTATTGTAGCTATCCGGAACGGCGTCTGTACCGGATGCCAGATGATACTGCCTAATCAGTTCGTAAACGATGTACGTAAAGGTGATCACATTCTTTTCTGTCCGTATTGCTCAAAAATAGTTTTCTACACAGAAGACGATGCGGACCTGGAAGACACCGGGTTTTCTGCTTCCGATGAGGAGTCTCTGGCCGACCTTATAGACGATGATTTTGACGAAGATCTTTTTGATGAAGAAGAAATGACTGATCTTACAGATGAGGACGAATTGACTCCGGAAGAAGAAGCAGAATACGAAGACGACGAGACTATCGATGATGACGATGAAACCGATGAAACTGATGAAGACGGAGAAGACGTCGATGATGATGACGTTCTGGAAGAAGATGATGACTCGTTGCTGGGTGATGACGAAGGCGAAGAGGATTTCGACGAAGACGAGGAGCTGGACGAGTAGAAAAACAATGTAAGGTGAAACGGGGGGTCAGGTTGCCGCTCCGGCAGTTAGCTGGAGAGGAAAGTCCGGACTCCGGAAAGCACGGTACCGGGTAACACCCGGCTGTATCGGTGACGGTACAAGAGAAAGTGCCACAGAAACCATACCGCCTTATTCGTTTACGGATAAGGTAAGGGTGAAACGGTGAGGTAAGAGCTCACCGGTTTTCCAGTAATGGAAAGCGTCATGGTAAACCTTGCCGGGAGCAAGACCAAGCAGCAGAAGGATCGCTTGTCCGAATCTGCGGGTAGGTTGCAATATGTTTCCCGGAAACGGGAAATAGAGACAGATGGCAGCCCACGACAGAATCCGGCTTATCGACCCTCCTTTTCACCTTACAGATTGTTTCTATTTTTCGGCGATATTATCTTTTTATGAGACTTCCTGAATCCCGTTTTACTACCAAAAAGCGTCGCGGCGGTGTTCTTATCATAATAGTCATCGCTGTGCTGGTTGCCATTGCAGGTGCAATTACGGTCTTTGCTCTGCGGTCCCGCACCCCTTTCCTCCCTATAGCCGATGCTGATATGACTGAGAACATCATAGCGTTATGGAACAATGGAGAATACGACGAACTTGTTCGCGTTAGTTCGGAACGTATAGATGAATATCCAATGGATGAGACGGCCCTCGCTTTGCGGGGTTTTGGAAGGTTCTATTTGAGTATGCAAACAGTCAATGAAGAAGAGAAACAGGCTCTCCTGGTCGGTTCCATCCAGGATCTTCAAAGAGTACTTCTGGTTGAAGAAGAGATTCTTCGTAAGGAGGTCTATTACGTTCTCGGAAAAGCATATTTTCACCGGGGTCGTTTTTTTTATGACTCTTCGGTTCAGTACCTGGAAGCCGCCGCTTTGGATGGAATGTCCCAGTTGGATATGCTGGAATACCTGGCGCTCGCTTCGGAATCTCTGGGCCACATCGACGAAGCAATACAATACTATCGTGAAGCGATAGAATTCGGAAATGAAGCTATTCACAAGGTCAGTCTCGCTGACCTCCTGATCGAAATTGAGGACTATCCGGAAGCGGACCGCCTGCTGACGGAAGTACGTACGAATACTTCCGATGTTGCAACCCTCAGACACGCTCTGCTTTCGGCCGGTCGCTCGTATAGAGAGCAGGGTCAGTGGAATGACGCGGTCGAAATGTATGACGAGTTGATTGATTTGAATCCCGCATCTGCGGATGCCCATTATGGTCTTGGAGAGACCTACTTCGCCATGGGTGACTCAAATCTTGCTCGTTTTGAATGGCGTGAGGCAGTCCGTCTCAATCCAAACCATATTGAATCTTTACAACGTTTACAGGATGATTAGCGATACTACTTCGGAGGGACACTGACCTATGGCAAAAAAAAACTTTCTTTCTGCTTTTTCATCGGATATCGGTATCGATCTTGGAACCTGTAACACCCTCGTGTATATACGCGGAAAGGGTATTGTTGCCAGTGAACCATCCGTCGTAGCGGTAGAACGCGGTACAAAAAAGGTTGTCGCTGTCGGGGAAGAAGCAAAGCGAATGCTATGGAAAACGCCGGGCGATATAATTGCAATTCGGCCTCTTCGTGACGGTGTTATTGCAGATCTTGAAACGACAGAAAAGATGATACGATATTTTATTTCCAAAGTCCTTCAGCGACGGTGGTTCGTGAAACCTCGTATGGTTATTGGTGTACCGTCCTGTATCACCGACGTTGAAAAACGTGCCGTCATCGAAAGTGCGGAAAAGGCCGGAGCCCGGGAAGTTCGTGTTATCGACGAGTCTCTTGCCGCCGCGATTGGTGCAAACATCCCCATTTTTGAGCCTGCCGGCCATATGATTTGCGATATTGGTGGTGGTACCAGCGAAATATCCGTCATTTCTCTCGGAGGTATGGTAGTAACAAATGCGATCCGGCTTGGTGGTGACGAATTTGATGAAGCAATTATCAAACATGTACGGCAGGTCCACAATCTGATTGTCGGTGAGAGCAGTGCGGAAGACCTCAAGAAGCGTATCGGAAACGCTACGGCCGACAAGAAGATAGAAAAGATGGAAATCAAGGGGACGGACGCGATAACGGGACTGCCTCGACGCCTGGAAATTGACAGTGTCGAAGTACGGGATGCTCTTCAGGAACCTATCACAGCGATCGTGGAAGAAATCAAGCGCACGTTGGGACAGACCCCTCCGGAACTTGCAGCCGATATTGTTGAGCGGGGTATCGTACTCACCGGCGGGGGTTCGCTCCTGAAAGGTCTTGACACTTTGATCGCGAACGAAACGGGTGTTCCCGTTTTCCTTGCCGAAGATCCAATGAACTGTGTTGCTCTTGGCGCAGGAATGTATTTTGAATACGAAAAAGGTCTTCGCCACGAGAACAATATTTATAGAAATCTGTAATCGATGGTGAGGTCCCGTCGAACGCTGCTGACAACAATTGGATTGGTCCTTGTCAGTCTGATTCTCATCGGGATCAGCTCCGGCGTTCAAACCTTTCGACCGGAAGAAGTTGCCCTCGGTGTCTTGTCATCTGGACAGCGATTCTTTTCGACGATACACAGGAACGTACTGGGAACTGTCCGCTCCGTCAGTGAACTTCGCCGACTTCGGGAAGAGTACGAGAGCCTCATCAGCGAGCTGGAGGCGTATCGACGCATGGAAGGTAGTCTTGAAATGCTCGCCGCCGAAAACGAACGTTTACGAGAACAGCTTGGTTTCGCTGCAAGAACGGAAGAACCGGTGATGGCTGCGAGGGTTATCGGTAAAGAGTCCGGACATCTATATACTTCGTTCACCATTAACAGAGGACAAAGGCACGGAGTTCGAGGCGGTCAGGCGGTCATTGCCTACATTGGCGGGCGCCAAGGATTGGTTGGACGGATATATCAAGTCGCCGGCGGTACTTCATTGGTTCTTCCCGTCTTTTCGGCGGGATCGTATGTTGCCGCACGTCTTGACCGTTCACGTTATGACGGTCTCTTGGAGGGAACCGGTCAAGCCGACGATCCGTTGATACTGCGCTATGTTGAACGGCGCAGCAGAAACGAAATTCAATATGATGATCTTATCATCACCTCGGGATTGCAGTCTATTTTCCCGGCCAATCTTCCGATCGGGAGGGTCACCCGCGTCACCGCGCCATCGTTTGAGACTTCTTTAAATATATCCGTGGATCCGGTGATAGATTTCGGAAAACTCGAATATGTGTTCATTCTGAGAAATACGGGGGAGAGTCCTTGACCGTAACTGCATCGCTGCTCGGTCTGGCAATTCTATTCTCATTTCTCCAAACGACCTGGTTCAGTGATATCAGTATACTGGGAGCCCGACCGGATATGGTCCTGATTGTCTTGACATTTTCTGCCCATCGAAAAGGGGTTCTCTCTGGAGAGATTTCGGGATTCATTGCAGGACTTATGGAAGACGGTCTGAGTGCGGCTCCATTAGGATTTAATGCTCTTGTGAGAACAGCCCATTCAGGAATTCTCGGTCTTACTTCCGGCATGGTCCACAGCGAGTCCGTGATAACCCCTGCCATTCTGGTCCTAGTAGCGTCTCTGATTCGTTGGGCCGCCGTCGCATTCGTGGCGTTGATATTTCGTTTTGATTCGGTATTTCAAAAGGTTTTTACATCAGCAACCGCAATTGAAATATTGCTGACGACATTCCTTGCGGTACCGTCTTTTCTCTTACTCCATTATGTTTTAAAAAGAATGGCAGGAAAGAGAAGGAACTCGTGAGTGCATTACAGCGACAGGCGGTAATTCCGAAAACAAGAGTGATCGGACTGGCCGGCGTAATCGGTCTGATATTTGCGATTTATTCGGTCCATCTATTCGAGATGCAGGTTCTTGACGGTTACTTCTATCTCCTCCGGGCGCGCCAGAACGCCAGCAGGAGTGAACCAATATTCGCTCAAAGAGGAGAAATATTTGATCGCACGGGGAGTGAAGCCCTTGCGTCCAATCAGACGTCATTTGCGCTTACCATCGTTCGTCCTGAGGTGCCTCCTGGTGAGCTCCGATCGATGGTCAACTCTCTTTCCGAACTGGTAAACCGCGACCCCGATGCGATGCTGGAGCGTGTTGAACGGCATAGAGGTTCAGCGGCACAAAGTATTGAAATCGTGTCAGGGCTAAACCTCACGGAACTCATTAAAGTTGCCGAGCGGATTCAGGAATTCCCCGGTCTTTCCTGGTACGCCAAACCTGAACGATTGTACCCTCAAAGAGATCTGACTTCACACGTCGTAGGATATGTCGGTGAGATCACTCCACAGGAGTTGCAAGTTCTCTTCAATGAAGGTTATACGTCTACGAGCATTATTGGAAAAAGCGGCATTGAGCAACAGTATGATCAACTGTTACGAGGCGATGACGGTCGCCGTTTTCGTACTGTCGACGCGCGAGGACAACGGGTAGGAACCGCCGACGAACTAATTCCGCCGGAAGAAGGGATGCAGCTGGTATTATCGATAGATGTGAGTCTTCAAAGGCTTGCCCAGGAAGCTCTGGGACCAAGAGTCGGATCGGTTGTCGTTATGCGACCTGCTAACGGTGAAGTCCTTGCATTGGTAAACTTTCCTCGCTTTGATGCCAATCTGTTTGCCGGTCCGGAAGGTGGTACTAATGTGCGCCGGCTTTCTATGGACCGTCGGGCCCCGTTTCTCAATCGGGCAATCCAGTCTGTTGCAGCTCCAGCTTCGACCTTTAAGATTCTGATGACAACGGCCATAATGGAAGAGGGCGCATTTCCACCGGATCAGGAGATTCTGTGTACCGGAACATTTGCATATGGAAACCGCGTCTTCAACGACTGGTTGGAGTATGGGCACGGTTCGGTAAACCTCTACGATGCCCTTGCGCAGTCCTGTAATGTCTACTTTTGGACGATTGGCAGTCAGCACCTCTCGGTAGACCAGATTATTGACTATTCCGGACGTCTCGGGCTTGGTCGGCCAACGGGTATCGATTTGCCGCGTGAAGTTTACGGTCTCGTTCCATCACCAACATGGAAAGAGGAGACATACAATGTCCGGTGGGTAGGCGGTGATACAGTAAACATGTCAATTGGAGAAGGATTTCTTCAAGTAACGCCTTTGCAGCTTGCTTCGATGGTTGGTTCTATCGTCAACAATGGGGTTGCCTACCGTCCGCGGGTGTTGAAAGAGATCCGCGATCCAGTCACGGGTAGTATAGTCGAAACGGTTAATCCCGAGATCATCCGGGAAGCGGATATTTCTCGGGAAACTCTGGTTGCCGTCCGGGCCGCCATGCGCGGTGCCATCACGGACGGCACTGCCAACGTAGTAATAACGACGGATGCAGTAGAGAGCGCCGGGAAGACCGGAACCGGTGAGGTAGGATCGGACGAGAATTGGACAAGCTGGTTCGTGGCGTACGCACCGTATGGGGAAGACGTTCCGGTGGAGGAAAAAATCGTACTGGTGGTTATGGTAGACGCAACCAACGATTGGGAATGGTGGGCACCGAAAGCAGCCAATATTATTTTACACGGATATTTCAAAGGCCTCGAATATGAAGAGGCCGTAATGGATCTGCGCCGGGGTCCGCGTCCAATCTGGTACATGTAATGGCACGGACACGATCAGTATTTGAGATAGATTTGTATCTCGTCTCCGCGACAATTGCCCTTGTGGTCATCGGAATACTGTTTATATTCTCAAGCGGTGTAACTGCGTCCGGTCAGGTTGTGAGCAACGAATATCTACGTCAGATAGGTTGGGCCGCTTCCGGGCTGATCATTCTCGTTGTCGTGACGTTTATCGATTATCGAAACTTGCGTAGAACGGCTGTAGCATTGTTTATTGTCATGCTGGGTGTTCTGATTTTCACTCTTGCTTTCGGTAAAGTGGTAAACGGTGCACGACGTTGGATTGGAATTGGCAATTTAGGAATACAACCCTCGGAATTTGCAAAAATTGCACTAATTCTCGTTCTGGCTCACTATTTTTCCGATCCGCAGCGAGCGAAAACAATAAGCGGATTTGCCGGCGGTCTTGGAATCACGATGATTCCGACCGGACTTGTCCTGTTACAGCCTGATCTCGGAACATCCCTTGTCTATATCCCGCTGTTTATCTTCATTGCTTTTGCTTCCGGGGCACAACTCAGCCACATCGGCTTTCTTGTCGGTACCGGTGCGATGGTCGTTCTCTTTACGTTTGTTCCTCTCTGGGACCAGTACATTGCGGAAAGTTCTTGGGCTCTGGTCGACGTGCTCAGAGTTCCATCTGCTCTGCGCTTATTACTGCTCGGACAGTCTCTTGCGATATTGGTTTCGGGAATCGGGTATTTTCTCACCCGCCAGAGAATATTCTTCTGGATGGTATATGTGCTTTCCATGTTTATAGTGGCACTGCCCTTATCGTTCGCTGCTCAGCGGGTACTACAGGAGTACCAGGTAATGCGGCTGATCGTATTTCTTGACCCCTACGTTGATCCGCGAGGAGCCGGCTGGAATATTATACAGTCTGTCACTGCCGTTGGATCCGGAGGTCTGTTCGGAAAAGGATATCTTATGGGTACTCAAAGTCACTACCGCTATCTTCCGCAACAAAGTACCGACTTTATCTTTTCGATTCTGGCGGAAGAATGGGGATATATCGGCGTGGTTATCGTCATGATTCTCTTTCTGGTTATTATCGGGCGGGGTATATATATAATGGCTTCCTCCAGGGACAGGTTTGCCTGTGCAGTCAGCGCAGGTCTGGTGGGCCTGTTTTCCATCCATTTCATTGTAAATGTCGGCATGGCGGTCGGTATAATGCCTATTACAGGTCTTCCTCTTTATCTGCTTTCATACGGAGGCTCACCACTGTGGACGGCGCTGATCGGTATTGGCCTGTTAATGAGTATTTACCAGCACAGGTATCAGTACTGATGGCACGCATTCATTCACACAGAGACCTCTTTCGAATACTACAGTATGTGGAAAACCCTGGTCGCTACGTTGGTGGTGAATGGGGTAGTCTGAATGTGTCGGACGAGAACTCTTACCGCATTGCTCTGACATTTCCTGATCTTTATGAGGTTGGTATGTCGAATACGGCAATCAAGATACTGTACGGCATGCTGAACGGTATTAAAGGTGTTGTCTGTGAACGAGTGTTCGTGCCGGCACCGGATTTTGAAACGGAACTTCAGGGTAGCGATATACCGCTTTACACCCTTGAGACGGGAACACCGCTCTGTGAAGCAGATATGATTGCCGTTTCGTACGGTTATGAACTGCTTGCGACCAACCTCCTGACAATCCTGAAATCCGGGCATATTCCGTTGGAAAGGACAGATCGGGAAGAGGGTGACCCGATTGTCATCCTCGGGGGGCCGGGAGCCACGAACCCGCTACCTCTTACCCGGTTTGTTGATGCTGTCTTTATTGGGGAAGCTGAAGGTGTTTTCCCCGCCCTCATAGCAGACGTGGCAGAAATGAAAAATCGGGGCGCTTCGCGGCAGGATCAACTTGCCTATATTTATTCTTTTGACTGCATATGGTTTCCGGGAAGAACGACACGTGTCAAACGAGCGATTTGGACAGATTTTGGAAAGACGGCGCTTCAGCCATACGGTAAAGGGTTTCCGGTACCTTCAATACCAATCGTACAGGATCATGGTGTAGTCGAGATTATGCGCGGGTGCCCCCAGGGATGCCGTTTCTGTCATGCCGGGTTCTACTATCGGCCATGCCGAATGAAAGAAATCGAGACGATCGTTCAGGAGGTCAGATGGCTGACGGAAAACCGAGGATATCGGGAAATCTCTCTCTCTTCTCTCAGCACAGGTGACTACGGTGACCTGATCCAACTCGTCACCAGACTGAGCGAAATTTTCGGCGAAAAGGGTGTTTCTTTCTCCCTTCCTTCGTTACGGGTTAACTCGGTGACACTTCCGATTCTTGAACTTGTTTCAAGAGGAAAGCGATCAGGTCTTACCTTTGCCGTTGAAAGCGCTGATGAGCTTTCACAGAGGGTGATGAATAAAATTGTACCGCTTGAACGGATTCAACATATCGCCGCGGAAGCTCGTAATCGGGGGTGGCGACACGCCAAGCTTTATTTCATGATCGGCCTTCCCGTGCCGGATGCGGACAAAGAAGGAGAGAAGATTGCGGAATACATCAAGGCCCTCCGACGGGCGGTTCCTATGGAATATGTTGTTAATGTCGGTACTTTTGTGCCGAAACCGCATACACCGTTCCAGCGGGTACGTCAGATAACACCGGCGGAATCATTGACGCAGTTTGATACTATACGATCTCTTCTGCCGAAAGGAACGAAACTGAGAGCGCACAATCCGGATAATTCCTGGCTGGAAGGGCTGCTTACACGAGGCGATGAAGAGACATCACGGCTCATCATGGAGGCTCACGCCGCAGGGGCACGGTTGGATGCATGGGATGAATATTCCGATATCAACCTCTGGAAACGACTTGTTGAGAAAGATATGCAGCAACATCGTATCAAGAAGGCGCTGGGTCCGTTTTCGGATGAAGAGATTCTACCATGGAATCATATTCAGCTCGGGGTGACTGCAGGGTTCCTGAAGAACGAGTCAAACCGGGCCTCCAGAACGGAATTGACAGACAAATGTGTTGACGGTTGTGCAGAGCCGTGCGGTGTCTGTAACCATATAGTGCGTGTACGAGAAATTCAGGACACAATGAACCCGATTCCGTTACAGGAGACGTTATCAGGCAATCTTTCTGAAAAGATCGTAATGCCGGGTATGGAAATTCATGGCAGAAGTTTCCAGTTGGTAATGAATTATACCAAGACGGGACCTGCAGCCTTTCTTTCGCACCTCTCCCTTGTACGAACGTTTGAAAGGGTCTGGAACAGGCTGGGTCTTCCTCTTGCACTTTCGCAAGGATATCACCGAAAACCCAAAATGAGTTTTGGCCAGCCGTTGCCACTGGGTGTAGGCAGTGACGATGAGATACTGATAGTGAACGTACAAAATAATATACAACTTGATAGTATTTCCAGTACAATTAACGGTATTTTACCGGACGGGTTTTATGTTCGAGGTATTGTTTTATTACATCATGAGAATGGTTCTGCTAGAATTCCTACGCCAATGCAGCGATATTCAGGTTCTCTGTACCGGATAGACGCAATTGAAGGAGTTGGAAGTGACGTTTTTTCCGAAGTGGAGGGTGCCCTTGAGGGCTACGGATTTTTCATAGGGAAGCCTGTCGTCCTTACGGCGGATGCCCCTGGACTTGGTCGAATATTAAAAGAAGTGCCGGGAAGAGAAATCCTGAAATCCCGACGGCTGTGTATGTATTCCCGGAATCCAGTGAACGGTTCAGGGTTTGAAGGCGGTGAGCGACTCTTCGATTTCTATGCAGGACTATCCAATGTGATTAGTACTACAAAAATCGAGTAGCGTTGTTGGATGGCAATACTTGCTGGAACACAATATCACTCTTGTTCCTTCGCGGTATTCCACAGCGTATCCAGTTCATTCAGAGAGACTTCATGGAAGGTTTTTCCTTCGTTTTTAAGTTGCAGTTCGATATATCGGAAACGTTGAAGAAAGGTGTGGTTTGATCGTTCCAGGGCAATAGATGCGTCCGCCTGCAGATGCCGAGAAACGTTTACCGCGGAAAAGATAAGATCGCCGATTTCTTTTTCAATTTCCGGATCGTCTTTACGAGTTTTTTTACAAATTAACGACTCAAGTTCTGAAAGTTCTTCCCTAACTTTTGCAATAGCCGGGCCGACGTCATTCCAGTCAAATCCCAATTTAGCCGCCTTTTTCTGAATCTCCTGTGCTCGTTCAAGAGGCGGCAGGCCGGCGCTTACAGAAGTGGGCGATTGTGAGCGACCTTCTGTCTCTTCTTTAATTGCATTCCAGTTTGCCACAACTTCTTCACTTCCGGAGACCGTGTGGTCTCCAAATACGTGAGGGTGACGTCGTATAAGTTTTTCAGCGTTGTGATTCAGAATTTGTGAGAGAGTAGTGCCGGATTCCTGTTCAAGAGCGTCCGCAATAAGGAACACCACCAAAATAACATCTCCAAGTTCTTCGGAAACGTGAGCATAGTCACCGTCGTGTATTGCGGTGATCAACTCAAAAGACTCTTCAATTATGTATCGTCGCAACGTATGTAACGTTTGCTTGCGATCCCAGGGGCAGCCGTCAGGTCCTCGGAGGCGGCGAATGATCGCGCCATAGAGTCTAAAGATCGAAGACTCATCGACCCGTTGATAAGGACTGATTTCTTCTATGATTTCGGGGCTCATAAATATTTACTCCATATTTAGTAGACAGAATATCCATTATCAGAAGTTGTGGAAATCGTAATATTTCGACAACAATGCTGTGTTTCAGTCAATCTCCGTAATCGTCTTTCTGTTCACTCAGGTGAGCAAAAACGATAAGAAAAATTGACGCTGTTATTATTGGTGGGAAGATATTGAATACCCCGTTGATTGAAGAAAGTATGCGTATGAGATCCGCCAAAAGGAACTCCACTACGCCTCCGAAAAATGCCCCGATTACCGCGACCAGAGCTGCCGCCCAGAAGTGGCCAATAAAATGACGTCGGAATATAAAGACGAACAGAATGGCCACGAAAAAACCCGTGACGATATAGCTGAGACTGACGGCAAGATATAGGGTACGCACGAGATATAGGTACCATAAAAAAGCGGGTTGAACAACTGTCGAAAAGGAATATGGCCTATTCTGGTGATGTTACGATAATTGCCTGCGGGAGTCTCAAAGGCGTGCTGTAATACCTCTGGAACGAGCTGCCGTCAACGCCGTATGTAATTGCATAAAGAACAAGGTTCAATTGATTGCTGTTATTGAAACCCTCGCCCCCGAGATCAAACGAATTGGAAGGAAACATACGGGAAATATCGTGATCACTCCCGGAATATCCTGATCCGTCCCAGAACCCGCGAAATACATCCTGAGGTTGGGAAGTACCGGAATCTGTGCTGTTTCGACGACGAAAACCTCTGGATCGCGTACCATTGTAGTCCCAGGAAACGACTATTTCCGCATCCTTCACGGTGCGGTCAATGCTGCCTTCCGGTCGGTTTATCGGTTCTCGGACGTCTACGGAGAAAGTGATAGATGAACTGGCAGGTCCCAGGGAAATGTGAGGTACAGTATCGCCGATAATAAATGACGTCTCCCCGCTGTCGTCACGATTAGTAACCGCTACGAGGCGAAGAAAACCTCTCGCTTGAAGTCTTCCTGGACCGGTTTCTCGTGGGATCGACTCAATATCGTTTTCATCGTTCGTAAGGGTTGAGGAATCTGTAGTATCGGGTGGATAAAGCTTGTAATACAGGTCATACCCCTTGAAATCGTCGACATCATTTTCGCGGTTATGCCGGAAGTAAAGTATCTGTTGTCCCGGTGAGTTCAGGGATCCTTCGGCGTAGCCTGGTTCCACAGGAGGTTCTATAAGTGCGATGGATGGCAGCCCGCAACCGCTGAATCCCATGAGACCGAATACGATGGTGAAAAAAAGAAAGTATGAAAATTGTGAGAAGGAAACTGTTCGTTTCAGGGGTCCAGACCTTCCGGAATATCCACAAGTTCATAAATCTGAACGGGTTTGTTCTTGCCCTTCACCCGAATATTGTCCAGTTCCCTGGCGATTACCCTGTCTTTTACCAGACCGTAGGTAAACTCACTCATAATGATATTCGTGCCGTATTCCTTGTTGGTCCCTTCAAGCCGGGCACCCAGATTGACGTTGTCTCCCATAAGGGTATAGTTCATTCTCCCGAGACTGCCCATGTTTCCGACGGTCATAATCCCGGAGTTTAGGCCGATTCCGATGTTGATGCGCTTTTCCGGTGGCCAGTTGTCGTTCAGTTCATTCAGTCTTTCCATCTGACGAATAGCCGATTTACACGAAAGGATAGCGTGATCTTCCTGTGGTAACGGAGCTCCCCAGAAGCACATGATCTCGTCACCAACGTATTTATCCAGGGTACCACGATACTCCAGAATGATGTCGGTCATTGCGGTAAGGTAAATGTTCAAATGATTGACAAGCTCCTGAGGAGTCATCGATTCGGATAAGGTTGTGAATCCCCGGATATCACTGAAAAAGACGGTCAGGTCTTTGTCAACGCCCCCAAGCTCCGGCGGGCTTTCGAGAATCTCACTTACAACGGCGGGACTTACATACTTGCCGAACATATCACGGATTCGCCGTTTGTCACGTTCTTCGGTTACAACCCGATATACTACAATGCTTACAAAAGCTACCAGCATGGCAATGGCCGGAGTCGAAAAGTTAATCAGGAGAGCCCGTGTGTCAAAAAGAATAGTCGTGGTGAAAAAATGTACAATTACCAGGATAACCGTCAGTACCATTGCCCAAATGGTCGAAAGACGAGAGCTCATGAACGCAACTAGGAGAGCCGCGACCGCCAGAATCACGATATCAAGCCACGAAGGGACATGGCGGATAAACTTGTCCATTATGATAGTGTTCAGCGAGTTGGCATGGACTTCCACGCCATACATCAGTCCATAAGGTGTCAGTTTTTCGTCGTCCGCCATACCCTGAGAGAATGCGCCAACCATGACAATCTTGTTTTCCACAGCCCGGGTCTGGGGCCACTCTGAGGGATTTGTGCCGGGCACCCGTGCGGCATATCCGTAATATGGGCGAACGGGAAAGGTCTGGTAACCGTCCCGGGCCGGACTGGACCGGCGTCCCATATAGTTGATAAGCATCGTTCCGTGTTTATCTATAGGAATTACTATTTCGTCCGTATTGCGAAACACCGCAGCTTCAATCTCGACGCCGTTTTCGTCGTATACTGCCGGTTTGACGGGGATTCGGTAGTCGACCCAACGACCCGTGGTGGAATCGTAGTATTGGGGGTCGGGAATGCGAATGTATTCGCCGATCCGAATCTCCGCATCTTCGAGGTCTTTGTTGAAGTATTCAAGAGCGAGGGCAAAGGTTATTGAGGGAATGAAATGTTCACGAAAATGGGTAATCATATACGTCTGAGAATCGACTTCTCCATCTCCGGTGGTATCAACCTGGAGCGACGGGGATTCAGACTCAAGAGTGTTCCGTAAGGCCGCAAGGCTTTCTTCCGTGAGAGGCATGGAAATAACGTGATCCCTTCCCTGCCGATCAAACCATACCAACCGCTCATGGTTACCCTCGTCAATGCTCATTCCCGGGTGAAGTTCTTCAAACTGGTAGCGGGCCAGTTGTTGCGAGAGTCTGGCAACCATGGGTTGTCGTCGATATACACTGTCATAGTCGTCCCAGAGGTTTGCATGGCCATAACCGCCGACAACAGCAGCAAAGGGCTGCAATGGTGGTTGAAGGCCAAAAAATGACGGAAGTTCCTTCCAGTTGCCCGTTACATTGCTCAATCTGCCGGCCGTTTCGAACAGACGGTCATGTCGGAAAAAATATTCGTCGTAGTTCGAAGGATTCGGCGGACTGAATTCAAGAATAGTCTCAAGGAATACCCGCTCACTTGAGTCTATAGCGTCGTACAGAAGAGCGTCACCAACAGCGTCACTCGGTTCGATGAAAAACATGTCGAGAAAAAGGGCTCGTTCACGCTTCGTCTGATCCGATATCCGGGCGAAAGAATTTATAAGGTCGGCATGACGATGCCTGGGAAAAGGCCAGCGTCCAAACTGCGCAAGCGTGGTTGGATCGATACCAACAATCAGAATATCTTCAGAAATGTTGGGGTTGCGTTCGACAAACGTAACTCCTTCCTGAACCGATTCAGTCTGAAAGATGTTCTTCATATTGAAATGAACATCCAGCATTTTCAGTTCGAGTCGATCGGGAATTGCAGTTCCCCATTGGAGAAGCAAAAACAAACCGACAACGGAAGCGGCGATCACAAACCCGAAGTTTCGGGTTTCAAAAAACTTTCCCCGTTTCTGTGCCATCAAGACTCCTCGTCAGCGCATGTGCCGGGCCGACGCGATGCGACGAAATCGCCGCTTCAGAGAACACTTGCAGGTGGAACTGAAGCGGTTTGCCACCGGGTCCGGATGGCTTTTTATCCCTCCGAGGCTGCCTCCCGGCTTGTGAGCCAGATTATACGGTTTCTCCCGAGGTTTGTCCAATTGCTGGATCCGTGCTCCTCTACGAGACGATCGTAATACTCGACGGCCAATGCAAAGTCCCCCTCCATTTCGGCAAGACGTCCAAGGTTGAAAAGTGCCCTGGGGCGCTCCAGATTAGGGACGCCCTCTATTTCAACAATTCGTCCATAGGAGTTCCGAGCTAGAGATAGATCTCCCGCCTCTTCTGCCGCTGCAGCAGCTCCGGCAAGAGCTGTAGGTTCTATGTAGGTACCGCTGTGCGCGTTTGCAAGCTTTTGAAACGCTTCGGCGGAGGCCTCAAAGTTTTCCTTTTGGTATTCCAGCCGGCCAAGCACCAGAAGTGCTCTCAACGAGGCGTATCTTCGTGGGTGAGTTTCCAAAGCGGTTTCAATAGTCTCGCGCAATACAGCTTCCGCATCATCTGTGCTCTCATCCTGAAAATCATTCCATAAAATCTGAATATTTTCGGCTACTTCGGCGGAATGTTCAGCTTGAGCATTCAACCATTGAGAAATTCCGACGGATGCGATAATGCCTGCAATAAGGACACCGCCAATTACTGAAAGGGCGACCTTGTATGTAACGAGAAATGCCTGGATACGCTCCGTTCTGGACGGAGCTTTTTCTGTCGTGTGATCGCTCATATCGAGCTGTCTCCTTTGCGTGAAATGTTAAGATCCTTGACGAGTTTTGAAAGGTAGGAACGTTGGATGCCAAGTTCTTTTGCCGTCTCGGTATGATTCCCGTTATGACGATTCAACGCCTCCCGGATAAACCGTTTCTTAAAGAGGTTAATGCTGTCTTTGAGCGATTTCCCCTGATAGTTGCGATGTTCGGCGGAAGGGCTCTGATGTATTAGGAGGTCTTCCGGAAGAATGCGGTCGTGCTGGGAAATTACCACCGCTCGTTCAATTGCATTTTCCAGTTCACGGACGTTACCGGGCCATTGATAGGAGAGAAGGCTGTCGATCGCGTCGTCGGAAAATCCTACAATATGCTTGTTGGTTTCCCGGGAGAAGCGTTTGAGAAAAAATTCAGCCAGTTCAGCAATGTCTTCGGTCCGACGTCTCAAAGGCGGGATTGTAAGTGGAAGGACGTTCAGACGGTAATAGAGGTCACTTCGGAACTCACCCTGCTCCACAAGATTCTCTATGTCCTTGTTGGTAGCGGTGATGATACGAACATCAGCCGATATGGATTCACTTGCACCAAGGCGTTCAAATGTCTTTTCCTGAATAACTCGCAACATTTTTGCCTGCAGTGGTAACGGCAGGTCGCCGATTTCGTCAAGAAATATCGTTCCACCGTCGGCAAGCTCAAAGCGCCCCCTCCGATCTTGAATTGCATCGGTGAATGCGCCTTTCACGTGACCAAAGAGCTCACTTTCCAGCAAAGTTGCCGGAAGGGCTGCGCAGTTCACCCGTACAAAGGGTTTTCGGGAACGGTGGGAGTTGAGGTGTATCTGCTCGGCGATGAGTTCCTTGCCGACACCACTTTCCCCGAGAATCAAAACGGTGCTGTCGGTGGGTGCGATCCGTTCGACCAGACGGAGCTGCTCTTCCATGACAGGGCTTGCCCAGACGAGTGTGTGGTATCCTTCGTCTGTATTGACCCGATCTTGCAGAAGATCAACTTCTTTCCGGACACGCTGGAAATCCCGGGCGTTCTGGATAGCAATTGCGGCCTGATTGGCAAAGATTTCCAGCCATTGCAGGTCGTCTTCACCGAACCTCTTGTTATTTTTCTTGTTGAGTATTTCTATGACACCGATGCAACGCTCCTTGATCCTCATAGGGACAGCAAGAATAGAGCTTGCGGGATAGTCAATGGCGCGTCCAATATCCGGTTTGTGCCGGGGATCTTCGTCGGTGTCGTTTACAATGACAGATCTGTTGTGGAGAGCTACCCAACCGGCGACGCCCTCCCCCATTTCCAATGAAAACTGATGCATCTGCGGAGCTTTCGCCCCGAGAGCAATTTCAAAGTAGAGCTTGTTGTTCTCGGGGTTGACCAGGAGCAAAGAAGACGCTTCTCCTTCTGTAAGACGCGTCGCAGACTCTACAATGCGTTGCAGGACTGCGCGAAGGTCAGAGAAGTCTGAATTTATCAGCGCATTGATCTCGATCAGTGTCTGAAACCGATCGAGATCGACCTGTGCAAGTCCCATGAATAATCAATTGTCCTGTTTTTCCTTGAGCATATCTCCAAGGGTGACGGTGCCGGCTTCCTGCTCGTCGTGAATATACTTTTCAAGCTCCTGACGCTGTTCCTGTCGGTGCAATTCACGAATAGAAAGAGAAAGACGCTGTCGTCCGGGATTTACCTCGGTAACGACACACTTGACGGCGTCTCCGACAGAAAACTTCTTTACGGCATCCTCAAAGCTTTCGTTTCTCGGGTCGGCAACGTTCATCTTGTTGATCAAGCCCTCGATGCTACCCTGGACCCGAACAAAAATTCCGAAATCGGTGATGTTGGTAATCTCACCGTCGATGATGCTCTTGGGCGGATACGCTTCTTTCAATTGTTGCCAGGGATCGTCTTCCAGCTGTTTCATACCTACCCGAATATTCTGATTATCTGGATCACTGAGAACTACTACGACATCGAGTTCCTGACCTTCGTGCAATACTGCGCCGGGGTTTTTGTAGCGTTTCGTCCAGCTGAGATCGTCAACGTGAAGAAAAGCGTCAATACCGTCTTCAACATCCACAAATGCTCCGGTAGCGGTGAGTTTCTTTACCGTTGTGTGGAGATGTTTGCCGACCGGATACCGTTGGTCGATATCGTCCCAGGGGTTGTCGAGGACTTGTTTCAGACCAAGGGAGACGCGGCCTGCCTGGATATCGTAGTCAAGAATCTTCGTTTCTACTTCCTGACCGGGTTCCAGTACTTCCCGGGGGTGGCTTATACGCTGGACCCAGGACATTTCTGAAATGTGAACGAGGCCTTCTATTCCCTCTTCGATTTCAACAAACGCTCCGAAATCGGTCAGCTTGGTGACGGTACCTTTCACGACCTGGTCAACAGAGAAGCGGTCTTCAAAGGACTCCCATGGATCCGGGGTCATATGACGGAGGCTGAGGTTGATTTTCTTTTCCTCCTGATCCATCTTTATGACCTTGAGACGAATAGTATCGCCCTTCTTGACGTAATCTTTTGGCCTGGTGACGTGGCCCCAGCTCATATCGTTGATATGGAGAAGACCATCGAAACCGCCAAGATCAATAAAGGCGCCAAAGGAGGTGAAGCTTTTGACAACACCTTCAACTTCATCACCGATTGTAACCTGTTCAAAGAAGGCGCCCC
>CAZCAE010000006.1:0-2121 GCA_964496635.1 uncultured Spirochaeta sp. | reverse complement strand
TTGACAACACCTTCAACTTCATCACCGATTGTAACCTGTTCAAAGAAGGCGCCCCGGTTTTTTTCTGTTTCCTGTTCAAGCCATGCTCTGCGGGAAAGAACGATGTTTACACGGTTCTCGCTGTAGACACGTTCAACGAAAAAGTAGTCTTCAATACCGACATACTCTTCGGGCTCGTCTACGCGGCGAATGTCAATTTTAGAGATCGGATTGAATCCCCGCACGTTCCCGTGCAGACGAACCTCAAAACCGCCTTTGATAGCCTTTACTACCTTACCTTTAACCGGTTGCCGTTCCTGATAAGCGTCTTTCAGATCTTTCCAGAAACGTTTCTCATCTGCTTTTCGTTTTGAAACCGCAACGCCACCGTTGCGGATGTCCTTCCGCAGAAGCACGACCTCTACTGTGTCGCCAACATCGGGAACCGTTTCGAACTCCGCCATTGGGATGCGGCCTTCAGCCTTGTACCCGATATCAACGAATACCTCGTCACCGCTGATCTGAATGACCGTGCCGTCGACGAGTTGCCCTTCTTCAAGTTCATCCAACTGGTCAAGAAACTGCATCTGCAGCTCTGTTGGTTGGTTGCTCTCCGAAGAAGAGTCAGCGAATTGTGCTTCCTGTTCTGCCATAATCGACTGTTAACTCCTGCCGTGTTTTGTTTTTGCGTGGATAATGTCGATAACTTTCTCACAAACTTGTTCAAGGGTCAAGTGCGTTGTATCGACGTATACAGCATCCTCGCTCCTTTGCAGTGATCCAACCGGCTTGAAACGATCGATATGGTCCCGTTCACGAATGCGCGCGAGTATTTCTTCGTAGTCGGCGGGCTCTTCCAGCTCTTCGGTGCGACGCCGGGCACGTTCTTCCGCATCCGCGTCGAGGTATATCTTGATTTCAGCGTCGGGAAAGACGACCGTACTCATATCACGACCTTCTACAATGATGTCCCGAGATCCGGCAATACGCTTGATTCGGGAATTGACTGCGATGCGGATTTCCGGAATGGAGGAAACTGTGGCGACTTCTTCATCAACATTTGATGTATGCAATTCCCGGTGCCGGACCTTTCCGTCTACCAGAAATCGTCCTTTTTTATCGATGTCAATGGAAATACCTGTTGCGGTTGCTACGAGGGCCTGTGGTTTGGTGTGGTCCTTTCCCTGCAGCAGCGCCTTCCACGTAATAGCACGATAGAAACGACCCGAGTTGATGTAGAAAAACCCGGTACGTTCGGCTACACATTGACTGACGGAGCTTTTTCCCGTGCCGGCGGGTCCATCGATTGCAATCACCATCGTTACTTCCTTTTTTTGTACGTACGATTGCGAAGTTTGGAAGGCTTTTTGGTCCTGGAGGCACGGACAAGTCGGCGCACTTCCTCTTCGTTAAGCTCACGAACCCGCCCTTCCGGCAGAGACCCAAGACGGATAGGACCGTACCGGTTCCGATAGATCCTGCGTACCTTCAGTCTGAAATGACCGAAAACGTGGCGAATTTCCCGGTTTTTACCTTCGGTAAGAATTAATGATACGCGTCGACTGCTGTGTCGATGATATTCTCTCAGGCGATATGTAACGCCTTCAATAGAAATTCCACGACGAAAAGCTTCAAGGTGTTCTGTCTCAATGGGTTCACGGGTTTCTACAACGTATTCCCGGTCAATATCGGTTGCCGGGCGCATCAGTGATTGGGCCAGATCGCCATCGTTGGTAAAGAGAATGAGACCGCTGGACATGAAGTCAAGTCGACCGATAGAAAAAAGCCGTCCCGAAAAATATGGTCGGACGGATTCTATCGCCAATGGCCGGCCTTCCGGATCCGCGTCACTTACCAGTACTCGAACCGGCTTATTGAAGGCGAAAACTACCGTCTTACGGGACGGATAGACCACTTCTCCATCGACACGAACTTCCTGATCCGGGTAAACCCGGGTTGCAAGATCGTGGATCATTTCACCATCTATCTGAACACGGTGCTGCAGAACAAGCTCTTCTACTTTTCTGCGGGAGCCTTTTCCGGCTTCGGAAAGATAACGGTTGATGCGTACACTTGAATTTCCGGTACGGTTGGTATCGTCTTTGTTCATGAGTCCTTGTTTCCTAACCATTCAGATTGAAG
>CAZCAE010000005.1:43833-137103 GCA_964496635.1 uncultured Spirochaeta sp. | reverse complement strand
GGTAACATCAGCCGTTGAGGCAACACGACCGGGAATTATAATTGACGCTAGTCAGCACATAACTGACTGGGAGCGTCTGGTCAGCGCTATTGTCGTTTTTCTCGTGGGATTTTGGATACTCCGTGTCGGCACAAAGGTGCTTATGCGCGCTGTCGGTAAAGGCTTTCGCGAACAATCCAGGGATCTTATTCGCAAGACTATTGTGTACGTCGGTGCCACGGTACTATTTGTCATGGTTCTAAATGCCGCCGGTGTAAGCGCAGGGGCCCTTCTGGGTGCCGCCGGGGTACTTGGTATAGCCGTCGGTATTGCAAGTCAGGCAAGTCTCAGTAATATCATCAGCGGTCTTTTTCTAGTCTCTGAACGCTTTTTCGAGATCGGTAATATTGTCAGAATTGTTGACCACGTCGGCGTAGTGCATTCAAATTACCTTCTTTCGATCAAGATTAAGACTTTTGACAATTTTCTGATCCGTATTCCCAATCAGCTACTTATTGAGAAAGACTTCGTGAATATTACTCGATTCTCAATACGTCGTATGGACTTTACAATATCTATTCCTGCTCAGTACGATCTCGACGGAGCATTGGATGCGTTGCGCACCGTAGCGGCTGGAGTTTCCCATGTTCTGGAGGAACCGGAGCCAATTTGCATGGCGTCCGAGTTCGGAGACAACGGTCTCAAGCTTCTGTTAGGAGTGTGGTTTGAAAAACCATATTTTATTATCGTTCGAAACAGTGTAATGGGACGATTACAGAAGGTCTTTCAGGAACGTGGAATACCGATACACACACGGACGGTTCAGTTGCTGGACGGGCGCAACAAGATGGAAAACATAGTCCGCTGAAAATATCTGTTTGACAAACTTTTGGAGAGCGATAGAATTCAGGCCATGGCAACACGAAACTATTTGACCACCGCCGCCTTGAGCGAAATAGTCCGATATGACGAGCAAGCCCGCTATGACCGGGAAACGATCAGTTATCAGGGAGCGGTCCGGAAACACCCATACGACAGGCACAAGTTTCTGCTCATCGTCAATCCCGGTGATGATGATACCCATTTTTATGAGTTCCGTATTACTGACGTTGTCCGAGTCAAGGATATAAAGCAGGTAGTCAGTGTGGAGGGTGAAATTGTTCAGCTTGTAGAATTGCGCGTAAAAATAGGAAGTCACGGTATTGAGATGAGGCCGTTCGAAGTCTGATTACCGTCCCCGGTAGTTGACATGAAAGCGATTCATTGGATAGTATCTGTCATCCAATGAATCCCCTGTAGCTCAGCTGGTAGAGCGGGTGACTGTTAATCACCAAGTCGTTGGTTCGAGTCCAACCGGGGGAGCTATGACGCACCGAGAGGAAACCTTTCGGTGCGTTTTTGTATGTAATCCGCAATTTGTTTTTCCGTGTCTACAGACAGATCCAGGAACTCACAGGATATACTCTCAGTAATTCGTATTATCCGAAAGCGAATAGATAGTAACTCTTCTCCAAGACGAAGTGAAACCATAGTGAGTAATGTATCCGGATCAAGCTCACGAAGAATTTCCTCAGTTTCCGGACGGAATTTCAATCCACCGGCCGATATATCAATCACCGTTCCATAAACAAACCGAAACGAGTACGGATTGGTAAAAGTGCATTCAATATCGTCGTCTCGACCCGGAAGATAACGTACATTTTTTCTGATATCAATATTCTGATGATACCTGGTAATAATTGCTCGTATTCGTTCGAGAGTCCGTACGCTTGTCAGGTCTTCGTCCAGAACGGCGTTGACATCCAAATATTCTGCCTTTTCTGCTTCCTCTGCAGGAAATTCGTCGCTGATCAGCAACACAAAAATGACCTCATGGCGCGTATAGGTATTGCGAAGGTACATGACAAACGGTTTCCAATGTCGCGGAAAATCAGTAGACGAAAACAGAACAATTTCAGGTTGGATCTCTTCAATATTATCCATCGCCTTAATCGGGTTTTCGTAATGAATGACATCGGCCTGCTGAAAACTGAAGCTTTGTTCCAGAAAGGGTTTGAGCAATGGCGCCCCGGCAACCAGCATCATTTTCATCTGGTCAATGCCTCGTTTGGAAGATTTGTAACGTCGTAACCGATGATCTCCCAGAATCCGTTTCGTCTTTCGAGCAAATAATCATAGCGTTTTCGTTCACGGTATCGATCAAAATTGAAAAACAGTTCCGCTACGACGGTTCCGTCAACCGGCGTATACGAAGTACGAATTATTTCATATTCATCGGGAATTACGGTCAGATCACTGTTACGAACATCCGACTGTTGAATCAACTCTTCTCTGAATGCGTCAAGAAGTCTCCGTTGTTCCTCTTCACTCGATTCCCTTCGATAACGACGATCGCGCTCGGGGGCCTGGCGGTACAATTTTTCCAGATTCAGATAGAGAAAAAACTGTTCCCAGTTGGACTGCCGTCTCGCCTCTAACATGTAGCGAACGGTGTCGTCCGGCGAGAGCTGCCGACGCTGCAATTCGGTGACAGCAATAGACTGAAAACGTTCTTCGACCCGTCGACCCGGAGTCTCTCCGGGACGTACAGTTATGGTAAGCGTATTCGAATGTAAAATTTGTTGATTTGGAACGGTGGAGAGTTCCGGATAAAACAGGACCGATACGGTGTAAATCCCAGGATCGTGAAAGGTCACATAATCGGAGAGTCGTTCTACGAAGCTGAAATGGTCTCCCGGTTCCAGGGTTACCGTTCGATAGTAAACTTGATTCGAACGTCCTCGTGTGATAACGTGACCGTCGGATCCTATAGGCATGCCCCGATCTGTGCGAACTTCGAAATCAAGATTATGGGTGCGGTCGTCGGCCAGACGAAAATATTGTGTTGATGGCGTCTCGTTTCGTATTGTTATATAGAGTTCGATAGCGCTGTCGGGAAAGTAAATGTCTTCATTAAACAGACGAATAGTGACCGAAGGATCCTGTGCTGCCAGAGAGAAGGCCGATAGGAGGAATACACACAGGAGTAGCTGACCTGATCTCGTTCTTAACACCATATAGCTCCTACTATTATGTCGGCGAATCACACTAAAACATTACTGTACGACCAATTGACCTCCCGTCTCAAGGACCATCAACAGTTTCGTGACCTCCTTGGCCGAGTTCGTTTCGGGAACCTTCCCGTATCGGTTCGCGGAGCAAAATCCAGTTTTCTGGGTTATCTCCTGGCTCGAGCATCACGAAATTCAGAGAAACCGCTACTGGTAGTTGTACCCAACGAAAGTGAAATCAACGGAGTAGTGACGGATCTTCGTCTTTTTGGTGTTAATGCGGTGGTTTTTCCTTCATGGGGAACCGGTGCGTATTCACAGCCTTCTGTCTCGTCCGCGACGTGGGGTCTACGCATGCGGGCGTTGGTAACCCTGCTTGACGGCACTCCTGATGTTGTTGTAGCTCCGCTTCGGGCAATAAGTACCCGAGGGCCGGATCCGGCTTTCATCCGGAAAGGAATCTTTCGGCTGGCTACAGGCGATTCCATAGATCCGGTAGATACCGCCGGCAGACTCTCGGCCATGGGTTATTGGAGAGTTCCCCGCGTTACCGTCCATGGCGAGTTCGCCCTCCGGGGAGAAGTGCTGGATATTTTTCTTCCCGGTTCAGAATTTGCGTGCCGAATTGTCTTTGACTTTGATACCATTTCAGAAATTCGCCTTTTTGAGGCTGATACACAGACGTCAACTTCAAAAGTACAGACGGTTAAACTGTATCCACTTCGGGAAGTGGTATGGGATGAAAAATCACTTGGCAGACTTGTACAAGAAGCCGAAACATGGCCGGAAATCAGGCATCGAACTGACGAATTGCAAAATTTCCGCATGGAGGATGAGGTATCGCTGCCTGCACCATACTGGGCTTCGTCGATGGCGGGAAACGTTACTATTCTTGATTACCTTGTCGATGCTACCCGTATAGTCTGGTTGGATCGGCAGCGACTTCTGGCGGCTTCGGTAAGCTACCGCAAAGAATACGATTCCGTCTTTGCAGAGGAGCATTTTCGGAGAGCTCTTCCCAAACCTGACAGATTTTTCGTCGATGCTGACGAGCTCATGCGCAGAAGTGAAAGACGATCTGTTGTTTTTGAGTATCTGGTGGATTCAGAAGACAGCAGTGCGGTGCGTTTCAGTTGCGATCCACCCAGGTCGTTCTTCGGTAACATCGCGTATCTTAAGGAGGAGCTTTCCAGTCTGATATCCGGCAAAAATAGGGTGTTTGTTCTTGCCGACACGGAGGCTCAAGAAAAACGGATATCCCATCTTTTGTCGGATTTCGATCTGACGGTCATGACGGGTCACATTTCCGGTGGTTTCGCTCTTCCTGAACAACAACTTGTAGTTATCCAGGAGAACGAAATATTCGGGCGGAGGAAGCGCGCTCCTGCGAGTCTGAAGAAAGCCGAAAGCACTCCTATCGATACCTTTGTCGAATTGGACGAAGGCGATTACGTGGTTCACGTAAACTACGGGATCGGCCTTTTTAAAGGCATCCAGCGCATGACCGCCGCCGGAAACGAAAGGGACTACATAAAACTTGAGTACGCCGGTGGCGAAACGGTGTTCACACCAATAGAACAGGTTAATCTTATTCAGCGGTATATAGGATCCGGCGGAAATCCTCCCAGACTTGACACCATCGGCGGGAAAAGCTGGGAAAAGCGCAAAAGTACCGTTCGCAAGAATGTTGAAGACCTTGCTGATCGCCTTATCCGCTTATACAGTCGGAGACAACGGGTTAAAGGATATGCTTTTCCGCCTGACACAGAATGGCAGCTGGAATTTGAATCGGCTTTCCCATATGAAGAGACGGAAGACCAGTTACGTTGCGTCTCCGAGATCAAAGCGGACATGGAGCGACCTCAGCCAATGGATCGACTCGTCTGCGGCGACGTAGGGTATGGCAAGACGGAACTGGCTCTGCGAGCGGCTTTCAAGGCTGTTATTAGTGGCAAGCAGGTTGCGTTTCTCGCTCCGACAACAATTCTGGCGGAACAGCATTATGAAAACATGCTGGAACGGTTTGAGCGTTTTCCCGTTCGGTTGGAAATGCTCTCGCGATTTATCGACAGAAGCAAACAGCGAAAGACCGTTGACGGCGTCGCAGCCGGTGATGTCGACATCATAGTAGGAACCCACAGGATACTCCAGAAAGATATTTATTTCAGGGATTTGGGACTCCTGATAATTGACGAGGAACAACGTTTCGGCGTAAAGGACAAGGAGCGTCTCAAAGAACTGAAAAATAGCGTCGACAGCCTGACACTGACGGCCACACCCATACCACGGACACTACATATGTCGTTACTGAAAATACGGGATATGTCCCTGTTGACGACGCCTCCACATAATCGTCATCCAATACAGACCACGATCGCCGAATTCAACGAGGAACACGTCGTCGGAGCCATACGTCGGGAAGTTCAGCGGGGAGGGCAGGTATTTTTTCTTCATAATCGTGTCCAGACTTTGGAGAACGTCACTCAGTTTGTTCAGAAACTCGTGCCTGAGGTAATGGTTGAGTATGCCCACGGACAGATGAAACCGCATGAACTGGAAGATATCATGCATCGGTTCATTCACGGTTCTTTTCAGGTTCTTGTGGCAACTACAATTATTGAAAACGGAATAGATATTCCAAACGTAAACACTATCATCATAGACCGTGCGGACATGTACGGCATTTCCCAGTTATATCAACTTCGCGGGCGGGTAGGCAGAAGCGACAAAGTAGCCCATGCCTATCTTTTCTATCCGGAACAACGAGCACTGTCCGAACTTGCAATGAAACGCCTGCAGATTATCGGAGATTTTACCGAACTTGGTAGCGGTTTCAAGATTGCCCTGAAAGACCTGGAAGTCCGTGGCGCTGGAAATCTTCTCGGCAGTCAACAAAGCGGCGATATTCTCTCTGTCGGTTTTGATCTCTATCTGAAACTACTTGAAGACGCCATTGAACGACGCGGCGAAGATGACGCTCACGAACCGATGGATGAAGTCTATCTGGAACTTGAATACACCGGATTCATTCCGTCCGAATACATCGAAGAACCAATGGAAAAGATGGAAGTCTACAAGAAGATCGCGTCGGTGGATTCGGAATCGGAGCTTGAAGGGCTAATTGGTGAAATAGAAGACCGTTTTGGTCCTATGCCTGAGGAAGTTCATAGTCTTCTGGCTCTCTCGGAGATACGTATTCTGGCATCTCGTCTGAAAATTGTGTCTATGAAGGAGCGAAGAGGTGAGCTGCACGTTGAATTCGGAAAAGTCGCGGCGGTATCAGCTGACCGGGTACTGTCACTTATCGGCAACTCCGGAGGTACGGTGAAACTGAACCCCCAGAAGCCAAACGTGCTTATTATGGATACAGGCAAGATCGGGTTGAAAGAAAAATCAGAGTTTATAAGAGGTCGGCTGGCTCAGTTGCTGTAAGGTCAACGTACGATGATCACATATGAACATAGCGATAAGGAAGGTACTCTCGGGCAGATACGTAGTTTTGTAATAAGGACAACCCGAATGAGTCCGGCGCAGCGAAAGGGGTGGGAACGATACAGTGACCGTTTTATCGTACCATTCAGAGAAACCCCGCTCATTTCACCGAAGGAATTATTCCCGGATGAAAGCAATCGACCTCTTATTCTTGATATTGGGTTTGGTATGGGTCGGGAACTTGTGGAACTGGCAGAAAGCCGGCGTGACTGCAACTTCATCGGCGTAGAAGTACACAAACCGGGTATAGGCCGCCTTCTACTTGATTTGGGTGAACGGAACATCACAAATGTACGCGTCATTCCACACGACGTTGTAGAGGTATGTCGTTGCATGATTCCCCACGCCGGACTTGACGGGGTGCATCTATTTTTTCCGGACCCATGGCCAAAAGCGCGGCACCACAAACGCAGACTCGTTCGACCGGGTTTTCCGACGCTCGTTTTTCCAATCCTTAAAGATGACGGCTATCTTTACATGGTCACTGACTGGGAAGACTACGCCTATCAAATGATTGACGTCATGTCGGCCGTACCGGACATGTTTCATAACCAATACGACGCTTTCGCTCCTCTCCAGAAGTGGCGGCCACAGACGGCCTTTGAGAGAAAAGGGCTGTCAAAAGGACATCAAATCTATGAATTGTTGTATCGACGCTTCTCACACCACCACAGCAACTGATATGCTCGATCTTATATGAACCACATTGACTATTTTTCCGAATATACAGCGATGGCAAACCGGAAAAACTCTATTCCTCCGGAGATGTACAAGCGTTTCAATACTAAAAGGGGATTGCGGAACGAGGACGGTACGGGTGTCCTTGTCGGGCTGACGGAAATCGGCGAGGTACACGGATATATTATTGATGACCAGGAACGGGTGCCTGATAAAGGGAAACTGTGGTACCGCGGTATTAGTATTGAAGACCTTGTTCGAGGTTTTCAGCAGGACCATCGCTTTGGATTTACCGAAACGATATATCTTCTTCTTTTCGGCGAACTGCCCAACCAAACGGAACTTGAACGCCTCTGTGAAGTCCTCGGTTCATTGCGGCGGCTGCCGGAGAACTTTACGGAAGACATGATACTTCGCGCGCCCAGCCGGGATATCATGAACAAACTTGCCCGATCGGTACTCGCCGCCTATTCATATGATGAAAGCGCAGAAGACCATTCGGTAACAAACGTCCTGCGTCAATGCGTTGAACTGATTGCCCGCTTTCCTACCATGGTAGCATACGGATACCAGGCTCTCCGGCACTACTTTCACAGTGAGAGCCTCTACATTCACGCTCCTGATCCGGAAAAATCCACCGCCGAAAATCTTTTAGCTATGGTCCGCCATGATCAAGGGTACACTGATCTTGAAGCGGAAACCCTGGACCTTGCTCTGGTACTTCACGCTGAACACGGTGGAGGAAACAACAGCGCCTTTACTATACACGTCGTGTCATCCGCTGATACGGATACATACAGTGCAATTGCTGCCGGTGTAGGTTCTCTGAAAGGATCCAAGCACGGCGGCGCCGCCGGACGTGTTCGGGAAATGATGGCTGATATTCAGGCCAATGTACAGGATTGGGCAAGTGAATCGGAAATCAGGGAATACGTCCGTAAAATTATACGCAAGGAAGCATTCGACCACACTGGATTGGTCTACGGCATAGGTCACGCTGTATATACGTTGTCGGATCCGAGGGCTGTTCTTCTTGAAGAAAAAGCCAGAGAGTTGGCCGATGAAAGCGGTCACCGGGAAGAATACGAGCTCTATCGGCTAATCGCGGAACTGACACCGCAAGTCTTTCAGGACGAGAAGAACACCGACCGGGCAATAGCCCCAAACGTCGATTTCTATTCCGGATTCGTTTATTCGATGTTGGGAATTCCTGTTGAACTGTACACACCCATCTTTGCGATTGCCCGTATTGCCGGCTGGGCGGCCCACAGATTGGAAGAGATTGTCAGCGGTGGCCGGATTGTCCGGCCCGCCTACAAGAACGTATTGAAACACCGACAATACTCTTCTATAGGAGAGAGACTGTAGAAAAGGACGGCCTCGAAGCCGTCCTTTGCACGATTATTCTTCTTCGTGTCGATACGTGGACGCCGCGACGATATCGTCAGCGATCTTGCCCTGAACGGGATCATAATGGTCAAAAACCATTTCGAAACTACCGGTTCCGGCGGTCATAGATTTAAGGTCTATAGCATATCGCAATAACTCCGCTTGGGGCACAAGCGCATCAATCTCTACAATTCCGCCGCCGAGCTGGTCCTGTCCAAGAACTCGTCCCCGCTTCGAACTGAGATCAGAGAGAACATCACCAAGATACTGGTCTTCAATAAACACCGATAACTTCATGACCGGTTCAAGGAGAACAGGTCCACATTTTTCCATAGCCTGACGCAAAGCCCCTCGAGCCGCAATTTTGAATGCCATTTCAGACGAATCTACAGGATGCTCCTTACCGTCAAAGAGTACAATGCCAATATCTCGAACGGGATATCCGGCGAGAACACCATGTTCCATAGCTTCGTGAAAACCCTTTTCTATACCCGGCACGTAACCTTTGGAAACGGAACCACCCTTGATTTCATTGGCAAAATCGTACTCCTGGCCTCGTTCAAGGGGACGGACCCGTATGTGCACTTCACCGAACTGACCATGACCGCCGGATTGTTTCTTGTGGCGATAACTCGTTTCAGTCGATTTGGTAATCGTTTCCCGATAGGCTACTCGGGGTGGCCTTGTTTCAATTTCAATCTTCTGCGTCGTCTTAATCTTGTTGAGAATAGTATTGATGTGAAGCTCGCCCATTCCGGCTATAACGGTCTCATGAGTTTCTGGATCGAAGGTGACGGTAAAGGTCTTGTCTTCTTCAGTTACCCGCACAAGCTGTTCGTTCAGTTTATCTTCGTCTTTTTTGCTGCCTGCCGAAATCGCCAGGGTGTATACCGGTTGCGGTAGCGCCAGCGGTCGGAAGTTCATATGTTGATCCGGAGAGTGAAAAGTGTCGTTGGTGTGAGCATCGCCAATCTTGGCCATGACACCCAGGTCCCCGGCATCTAACTCGGATGCATCATTTAGCTTCTTGCCCAGGGCGGTGAACAGTTTGCCGGCTTTCTGTTTTTTGCCGTCCCGCTCAATGACGAACTCCGTATCAGTTGTCAGGATCCCGCCCATGATTTTGACGAATGACAGCTTTCCACTGAACTGATCAAGGGTAGTTTTGAAGTTCATTGCTGAAAATGGGCTCTCTTTCGAAATCACAAACTCCGTTTCGGTACCGTCTTTGGCAACGACAACCTCTTTTACACCCGCCGGTGACGGAGAGGCCCAGGTGAGAAAATCAAGAAAGACCGATAATCCTGCATTCTGAAGCGCGCTGCCACAGAAAACCGGTACGATCTTGTTATCCCGTATCCCTTCCGTGATTCCGCGGTGAACTTCATTTTCTGTCAGGTTTTCTTCTTCGAGATATTTCATGGTGAGCTCGTCGTCACCTTCAGCAGCTGCTTCAATAAGAAGGGCCCGGTATTCCTCAACCCTATCAGCCATGCCTTCGGGAATATCTTCCGCAGAAGACGCGCCGGCGGGCCAGTACTTCATTGATATGAGGTCAATGACACCTTTGAAGTCTCCCGCCACTCCAACGGGAATAGTTATCGGAACAACGGTAATATCAAATTTTTCACGAAGATCGTTTAGAACATTATCATAGGCCGCCCGTTCTTCGTCCATCTTATTGATGAATACGATACGGGGCATATTGCGCTTGTCCAGACGACGCCACAACTTGATAGTTTCAATCTGTATTCCCGCCCGCGCTCCGACCATAATGACGGCCGATTCGGCGGCCCTGAATGCCGTCACAACTTCACCGACGAAATCGGAAGCTCCGGGTGTGTCAAGAATGTTGATCTTGTGATCGTTCCACTCAAGATTACTCAGAGACGTATGGATGGAAATTCCATTTTCAATCTCCTCCGGAGTATAATCGCTGACCGTCTTTCCCGATTCAACCCTTCCAGGCTCCGGAATTGCCTTGCCGGCAACCAGAAGCTGTTCAACGAAGGAGGTTTTCCCGGTCGCTCCGTGCCCTGCAACCGCGATGTTTCGTATCATTTCTGTGCTGTACGCCATGGACGTGCCTCCTGAGATGTATAAGCGTATATTGTTGAACGGTCAATGAACCGTGTCAAGAAAAAGTTATCCATTTATTTCTGTTCACTGGGCGCAAAGTGTAAAAACTCCATCGCGTAATTTCCACGACCCTGAGTTGTGCTTCTGAGAGCAGTGCTGTATCCAAACATCTTTCTGAGAGGAGCCTCTGCAACAATATGCTCGACACTGGGGCGGCTTTCAACAGAGTGGACAATTCCCCCGCGGGTAGTCACGCCGTTTATCGTCTCCCCCATGAATTCCTTGGGAACCAGAATGTCTACCTTCATGACCGGTTCCAGCAGAACAGGAGAGGCTCCACCACAGGCGTTATCGAAACCATGAGACGCGGCCGCTTCAAATGCAAACTCCGTGGAGGTCTGTTCGTCGTACAAAGCATCCACCAGTTCGACTCCAATGTCGATTCCAGGATATCCAAGGCGGATTCCCGAGTTGAATCCGGCGAGAATTCCACGTTCACACGCCGCTGCAAACTGTTTTGGCAATTTGTCCAACGTAACGAGATTCTCGAAGTAGTTGCCTTCACCGCGTCGCCGAGGGTATACCCGCAGAACGACCTCAGCATTGTTCTCCTTGCCTCCAATCACCTTGTGAAAGAATTCACGGTGTTCATTGGTTGCGGTAATACTTTCACGATAGGTAACCTGGGGATTACCGACTTTTGCTTTAACGTTGTAGTCATCAATGATTCTGGTTACCAGGACGTCCAGATGAAGCTCGCCCATACCTGAGATAATAAGCTCACCTGTATCTTCATCCTCTTTCCAGACGAAGGTAGGATCTTCTCTGGTCAGGAGCTGGAGAACATCTTTGAGGCGGTCACGCTCGCTGAGAGTCTGTGGCTCAATAGCGACGGTAATGACCGGTTGTGGAAAGTGCATTCTTTCGAGAACGACGGGAAAGCCTTCACTGCCAATAGTATCACCCGTCTGGGCAAGCTTGAAACCGACGATCACCCCGATATCTCCCGCCTCAAGGCGGTCGACCTGTTCGGTCCGGTTGGCGTGCATGCGAAGTATGCGGTTTACACGCTCACGCTTTCCCTGATTGTGATTGTAAACTGCAACGCCCGATTTGATTGAGCCCTGATACATTCGGACGAACGAAAGACCGCCCGCCTCACGGTCAGCCTGAATCTTGAAGACAATACCCACGGCCTGTCCATCGGACACTCGTTCAACGGGAACGGGGTCACCCTTCTTCGGGTGGATACCTTCAATAGGGGGAAGTTCCTCTGGAGCCGGTAAATATTCAACTATGCCGTCCATCAGAGGTTGTACGCCAATGTTACGGAGACTTGCTCCTACATACACCGGCAGCAGCTCTCGTTTTAACGTCTGCTCCCGCAGTGTGGTCCGTATGAGGTTCGGTGGAACCGGCTGGTCTTCCAGAAGCAATTCCGTAATCTCATCGGAATATGAACTCACCGCGTCCATGAGGTTTTCCCTCCACCGCTCCGCCGAATCCAGAAGATCCTGTCTGATAGGTCGCTTTTCAAAGGATTTGCCGTGTTCAGTCTCAATCCAGTGAAGCTCCTCCATACCGATAAGGTCGAGGGTACCTTCAAATTCGTTTTCCCGCCCGATAGGCAGGAACAGCGGTATCGGATTAGCTTTCAACTTCGAACGGATCTCATCTATGACGGAGAAAAAATCTGCCCCGATACGATCCATCTTGTTTACGAAAGCTATACGGGGAACTTCGTAGGCGTCCGCCTGATGCCAGACCGTCTCCGACTGAGGCTCCACACCGCCGACGGCGCAGAATATTGCAACCGCCCCGTCCAGTACCCGGAGACTTCGTTCCACTTCAGCGGTGAAATCTACATGGCCGGGTGTATCAATAACGTTGATAGTATGATCTTTCCACTGGATCTGCGTAGCTGCCGATGTGATCGTAATACCGCGATTCTGTTCCTGAACCATCCAATCCATAGTCGCGGCCCCGTCGTCCACTTCTCCGAGGCGATGAGATTTTCCGGTGTAATAGAGTATGCGTTCGGTCGTCGTAGTCTTGCCGGCGTCGATATGCGCCATGATGCCGATGTTGCGTATTTTTCGTGCCATAAGTGTAGCGTGATCATACCGTGTATTGACAGAAATGTCAGCCTCGTGGTACGTTCCGCAGACCTCGGGCGAATAGCTCAGTTGGGAGAGCGCCTGCCTTACAAGCAGGATGTCGGCGGTTCAAGCCCGTCTTCGCCCATTTTTAAAGTCTTGCAGAGTACGAACAGCTCTGCAGGGCTTTTTTTTATTCATTCAGGGCCGCACAGTGACTGGGTGCGCTGCCGGGAACTTGTTGTCATAGAAAAATCGGATGCGTTATAGTTCGAATGATCCACATTGTAAGGAACGTGAACGCCAATGAGTCCGTCTGAAATATTGCACTTTATCAATCACTCCCTCACATCTACCCATGGTGCCGCCGAAATCGCTGGAATCCTGGAAGAACGGGGATCCCGACTGGTACACATTGGCGACACATGGTCGGTTTCTCCTGGCGAGGGTATACACGTGCGGCTTTCCGGAACGGTAGCGGCTTTCCGAGGGGGAACTGCGGACGCAGATTCAGCTTCAGTAGTAATCGGCGCGGCTCACACAGACAGTCCTGGATTGCATTTGAAAGACCGTTCGGTGAAGGTAGTCGATGGTTTTTTACAGATTCCGGTTGAAGTATACGGCGGTCCCATTATTGCAACATGGGTAGACCGCGATCTTCTTGTTGCCGGTAAGATTGCCGTTGAGTCAGTTGCCGGTCGGCGGATTCTGCCGTTTTCCAGCGGTGAACCCTGGGCGACTATTCCCAATCTGGCAATTCATTTTGACCGTGAAATGAACGACTCTCTCACATACAACAGGCAGGATCACCTGAAGGCGCTTATACCGATTGACACCGATACAGCCGCCGGTGAAACAAATGGGATCAATATATTCCGTCGCCTGGTAGCGGACGCTGCCGGAATTGATAGTGACACACTAATCGATATGGAATTACAGCTCGTTCCGGCTGAACCGGCTTCATTTATCGGCCGGAATGCTCATATCATTTCATCCGCCCGTATCGACAACCTGGCCGGATGTGTTGCACTTCTGGAGGGTTTTTCTGCAACGCCCGAGAGTGCGGGTAAACACAGTTCCATGGCAATATTCTATGACCATGAAGAGATCGGAAACACTACCGCTTTTGGCGCGGCGGGAGATGTGACGCGCCACACATTGGTCCGATTCCTTCGGGCACTTCATGGATCGGAAACGGATGTGGACGCTGTGATAAGTCGATCGGTACTCGTTTCGAATGATTGTGCTCACGGCCGGCACCCGAATTACGCCGACCGGCACGACGAGGGCTACGCGCCGATTATCGGTGGAGGACCGGTCATTAAAAAAAGTGCCGTTCGGCGCTATGCCACCGAACTGGACACCGGCGCCTGGTTCGGTGAGGTATGCCGACGCCTTGATATTCCCGTTCAATACCTGCAGAACAGATCGGATATTCCCGCCGGTTCAACCATCGGGCCTGCCGTCGCATCACGACTCATGATCCCAAGCGTTGATGTAGGGATTCCTATGCTGGCGATGCATTCGATCCGGGAAACGGCCTGCATCAGGGACATCGAATCTATGTCGAAAGTTTTCCGGGAACTGTATTCAGGAGGATACCGATGAAATACCTGACGCTTATCAGACATGCAAAGGCGTCCGCCCGGAAAGGACCTCGAGGGGATATTGAACGGGAGATAAACGAGCGGGGTCATAAGGACAGCGCCACTATGGGTCAGATACTGGCGACGGTTCTTCCACTGCCGCAGATGATCCTCTCGGGGCCGGCTGTCAGGGTGCGCGAAACCGTAACGGCATTGGTCTCTGCGGCCGAAAAGAAAGCGGAAGCATCCTATCCCATTCCGGAAGAGCACGACGAACTCTACCTGGCAGAAGTTGAAACGATATGGGAACTTTGTTATTCCGCATTCATGGAAGTCGATGAACTGTGGCTCTGCGGACACAATCCCGGGATTGCCGATGCGGTCTCATCTTTTGCCGGTATGCATATTGGAGACATGCCTACTCTCGGGGTGGCCCGGATAGCCTTTGAAGAGTTGTCACCTTCCAATCCGGTGGGGGAACTTGCCTTTTACGATACGCCCCGGAACCATCGGTGAGTGTGCAGGACGGCAGTCCCGCTCTCTGGAGTATCGTTCTTGTGGAACCCGCTCGCGGTGGCAATATCGGTGCCGCCGCCCGGGCTATGAAAACCATGGGTTTCCGGGACTTGAGAATCGTGGATCCACACGGTAAGGTACCGGCAAACGATGACAGTGAAGCCGGAGCCTTCGCTCATGGATCGACGGAGATTCTTCAAAATGCGTCCCGCTGGTCAACACTTGCAGAAGCGATTTCAGGGTATGACGTCGTCGTTGGAACGACGGGGCGCAGACGGGGAAAGCGAACGGAGTTATACACGCCGGACGAACTGAGGTTTCGTCTGCAACAGGGTCCTGACGCGAGACGAATTGCTCTGGTCTTCGGTCCGGAGGAGAGGGGTCTCAGTAATGAGGAACTGGACCTGTGCGATATTAACAGTACCGTTCCAATGCGGGCAGCGTATCCGTCTCTCAACCTCGGTCAGGCCGTTATGGTCTATACATACACTCTCTCGTCTTTGGCCTTCAAAACCGAACGTCGGCGGAATGCAGTCCCAACCGAGGGAAGTATCAGGGCAATTCATGAAAAAGCAAGGATAATTCTACCACTACTCGGATTTGACCCGGGAAGAGCGATTTTTACCCGTATTCTTGAGAGAGTTACGTCGGCATCGGAGACAGACGCACATCTTATTCATTCCGTTCTGAACGCTCTGGAAAAGCGTTTTTTCGAAGGTACACCCCCGAAATGATAAAAAAACCAGGCTGACTTCGTCTGCGTCTGTATCGGCCGACCGTTCTTTTTACGACGGATTGTCAAATAATCCGGGCGACGTGATTCCACACTGCAGATTCAGGTAGCGGTGCGGTTACTGAAACGGAAACACCAAAACGCGGGTGTGCAATAGACAGGAACCGGGCGAAAAGACCAATGCTCCGGTCCCGCATAGGGCGACGGGCGCCGTAGCGGGTATCTCCGAGTATGTGCCATCCCCGGGAAGCCAGTTGTACTCGTATTTGATGGTGCCGTCCAGTGTCGAGAGACACTTCCAGAACGGTATGGTGCTCGGTGGTTCCAATTGTCCGGTACTTCAATGCAGCTTCCTTACCGCCGTCTGAGACTCTGCGACTCGTATGACTCTTCCCGTCTGTGGCAATGAGGTCGGTCAACGCTCCCTCCGGTGGGTCCGGCGGAGTTATAACAATTGCGATGTACTTTCTTATGACGGATCCTTGTCTGAACGCTTCGTACAGTACGGGAAGTGATTCTTCACAGCGTCCCAGGAGAACAAGCCCCCCCACAGGTTGATCTATCCTATGGACAAGTTGCAGTTCCGGATCATGTATATTACGACGCCACTTTTGCAGCACCGTCTCTCCGCCGGAGCTGCGTCCCGACACGGCTTCACCAGGAGACTTGTTGACTATTACCATGTCCGAATCGAGATAGATCAGTTGGCTCATAGTCATATGGATACACAAAATGGCGAACTTTCGCCATACTTGGACGGTGAATATCGTTCATATCAGTTCTGTGGGAAAGATTGACGACGATAAAAAGGTATCCATTCGAAATTGGATCGAGACGTTGAATCCCGACCTGGTCATCTCTACCGGGGATCCCGGAACCCTGTTCTCGTCGCAACGTTCGGATGTACTTGTTTTACCGGGTTCCGATGACGACCGGAGTACCTTTGCCTCTCGCTTTGGTCGAAGATATCGCATTGATGATACATATCCGTATCTTGATCGGACCGTTCACGTAATGGGGCTGGCAATACTTCTGGTGGACTCGACGTCCTCCAGACTTGCCGAAAAACAGTTGCTTTGGTTGCGTTCACAGTTGCATGAGCTTGCCGACAACGCCGGCCGCGGTAATATTCTGCCCCGTTTCGTCATCTTCTCGCATCGAACGCTGCTTTCGAACCCGGAGGCTGAACAGATCCTGTCCGAAGTGGCCAGTTTCTTGAACGCTTCCGGCGTTCCGGGAACTATTCTTTCCGTTTTTTCCGGAAAAAACAAAGAGGAGTCCGTAGTGCACCGTGCCGGAGTGCGACAGTACACTGTCCCCGCCGTTAACAATGAATCGGCGCTACGAATTATACGTGTCGACACAGACGGGTCTCTGGAGACGGCGGTGGTATACAAAGACATTAAGGATTAGGTGTGTTTTTCAACCTGGACGCCTTTTTTAATTCTCTTCGTGCTTCTCCGCCATCCAGTGAAACGGAACTCCTGCGAATGTACCGCCGGGCGAGTCGCGTTCTTCATCCCGACCGAAGTGGAGATGACGGGAGTCGATTCGTGGCATTTCAGGAAGAATTTCGCAGGTACCAGTTGGAGTGGCGACAACACCGGGCCTCTTCGGAGCTTCGTCGCGTCGTTGATCCGACCAAAGTTCTTACCGATCTCGGCGTTCCTCCCGGACTTCCACCGCGATCGGCGCTTTTCGTAACACTCTACCGGTTTCGTTCGCTCGGCCTTGACCGGCGACGTTTGCGACTGAATCCGTCCCTGGCCCGGCGGAACGACGAGATCATCCGGACGTTCCAGTACTGGGCTCTCGAATACGACGAAACAACACTCTCTATTCTGACCCGATTTCTCATGCCCACGGATACTTTTGGGCTCGGAGAAGCAGCCGGGCCGGTCTATTTTCGGACTCGTCGGGTGTTACTACGATCGCTGGACCTTCTTATACGGTTTCAGGACAACCACCGCCCGGCTACTCGTGATATCGCTTTAGACCTGATTGCTTACGCGGAATCATTGATTCAACATCACCGCATTTCGGCAGTCCGAAGAGACAGGACGGGATCCTTTTCCGGCATTATCGGTATGTCCGCATGGTTACGACGGCAACTATCCCTGCCTCCGCAGCGTCTTGGCCTCGATTCCTGACGCGGACGGTTTTCAATTGCCGTCCTATTGTGTATTCTCCAGTTATGCAGAGACCAGATAGAGACTCGGCCTATGAACTTCTCAGGAAATATACGAAGAGCAAGAGTTTGATAAACCACGCTCTTTCCGTTGAGGCGGTGATGCGGCATTATGCCGAAAAATACGGAGAGGACGTGGAAAAGTGGGGTATTATTGGCCTCGTTCACGACCTGGACTGGGAGATGTTTCCCCAGGAGCATTGTGCGAAAACAACGGAAATTCTCACAGAGGCGGGGTGGCCCGCCGACTGGATACGGGCGGTACGAGCCCATGCATGGGAGATGTTTACCGACGACAAGCCGGAACTTCCTATGGAAAAAGTCCTGTATACAATTGACGAACTTACCGGACTGATCACTGCCACCGCTTTGGTTCGACCGTCGAAAAGCATTCTCGACATGAAAGCAAAATCGGTAAAGAAGAAGTGGAAGGACAAGTCTTTCGCCGCCGGAGCCAATCGGGAAATCATCACCAGAGGCGCCGAAATGATGGGAACAGCTTTGGACGATGTCATCTCAGATACCCTGGCGGGGATGCAGACGGTGGCTTCCGACATCGGGCTGGCCGGAGAGGTCTGACACATGAGCAACAATATTGAACGGGAAGAGGGTACGACCGGCCTGGACTTCGTGCGGACTATCATTACGGAAGACGTGGAAGCCGGTAAAAACGACGGTTGCGTCCACACACGCTTTCCTCCGGAGCCGAATGGATATCTTCACATCGGTCATGCAAAGTCTATCGTTCTCAATTTTGGAATCGCCGATGACTTCGCCGGAAAATGCAACCTTCGATTCGACGATACCAATCCAGCCAAAGAAGATATCGAATATGTTGAATCAATTCAGGCCGATATTCGATGGCTGGGATTTGACTGGCAGGACCGATTGTTTTTTGCATCCGACTATTTTGAACAACTTTATGATTGGGCTGTGTACCTCATTGAAAAGGAACTTGCTTACGTTGATGAGTTGAGTGCGGAGGAGATCCGGGAGTACAGGGGCACACCTACAGAGGCGGGAAAAGACAGTCCGTATCGGGATCGCCCGATAGAGGAGAGTCTGGATCTCTTCAGGAGAATGCGGGCGGGAGAATTCCCCGATGGTTCAATGATTCTGCGGGCCCGCATAGATATGGCCCATTCCAATATCAACATGCGTGATCCGGCCCTCTATCGGATACGCCACGCTCACCACCATCGAACCGGGGATGCCTGGTGCATATATCCTACCTACGATTTTGCCCACGGCCAGTCCGACGCTATTGAAGGTATCACCCACTCAATCTGCACGCTGGAGTTTGAAAATCACCGCCCCCTCTACGACTGGTTTATCACTCACCTTCCGGTGCCCTCAAAGCCGCGACAGATCGAATTTGCCCGTCTGAATCTGACATATACCGTCATGAGCAAGCGAAAGCTTCTTCGTCTGGTTCAGGAAAAGTACGTGGACGGTTGGGATGATCCGAGAATGCCCACCATAAGCGGATTGCGACGTCGGGGGTACACCCCTGAAGCAATTCGCAACTTCTGCCGGCGTATCGGTGTGTCCAAGACAAACAGCACCGTGGACCTGGCTCTTCTGGAGTTCAGCCTGCGGGAAGACCTGAATGTCCGGGCACGTCGATATATGGCGGTCACTGATCCGATACGACTTACTATCACCAACTGGCCGGAAGGAAAGGTCGACTGGTTTGACGCGGTAAACAACCCTGAGGACGAGTCAGCCGGCACGCGAACAATCCCGTTCACCGGTAGTCTGTACATTGAACGGGACGATTATATGGAAGATCCTCCCCGAAAATGGTTTCGTCTCGGAAAGGGAAGGGAAGTTCGGTTGAAGCACGCCTATTTCGTTACCTGTAATAATGTTGTGTACAATGAAGACGGCTCGATTTCCGAACTCCTGTGCACATATGACCCCGATTCACGGGGAGGCGAGAGTCCCGATGGGAGGAAAGTCAAAGGCACACTTCACTGGGTAACCAGAGAGTACGCCAGACCGGCGGAGTTCCGTTTCTATGAATCGCTGTTTGACAGACAGAACCCTGATGAAGTGGGAGAGGAAGAAGACTTTACCGTCGCTTTGAATCCCGATTCCCTGAGAATCACCAACGGATTCGTAGAGCCGGAGCTGGCGGATCTGCCGACGGGCGAGGCTGCCCAGTTCATGCGCATCGGCTATTTCTGCAGCGACTCAAAGTACAGCCGACCGGATTCCCTGGTATACAACCGGGCGGTAACCCTGAAGGACAGTTGGGCCAGGGTCCTGAGAAACAAACGGGAAAACGAAGGGTAAGAGAAATCACCGGCGAGGGGTACTCTCCGTTGGTTGAGTAAATCAGCTGGTGACAGCACCCGTTCCGGCGGAACTGCAGAGTCGGGCAAACTTCCAGAGGGCCCCCCGGTGATATCCGTTGTCCCGTGGTTTCCAGTTTCGGCGGCGCCCGGAAAGTTCCTCGTCCGAAAGATCAACTGAGAGCTTTTTGTTTTTCGTGCTGATGGTTATCACGTCGCCGTCCCTTAGAAGCGCGATAGCGCCGCCAACCTGAGCTTCCGGCGCTACATGTCCCACCACCATGCCGTGAGATCCGCCGGAAAAGCGCCCGTCGGTGATAAGAGCTACTTCCTTACCCAGCCCGGCACCGGAAATTGCGGCGGTAGGAGCAAGCATTTCCCGCATCCCCGGGCCGCCTTTCGGGCCTTCATAACGAATTACCACTACATCTCCTGAAGTGATTCCGTCATTCAGAATCGCATCCAGGGCGGCTTCTTCATTATCAAATACCCGGGCGGGACCGGTGTGTTCAAACTCGTTGAGTCCACAAGTCTTTACTACGGCCCCTTCCTCGGCAAGATTTCCCTTCAGGATTGCAATAGGGCCCCGCTCCTGCTCCGGTGATTCGAATGCGTGCACAACGTCCTGGCCCGCAAGTTCGACCTTCACCTCCGCCAGGTTTTCCGCCAGAGTCCTTCCGGTGACGGTAATACAGTCTCCGTGCAGCATTCCACGGTCAAGGAGCATCTTCATAACCATCTGGACCCCGCCCACTTGATAAAGATCTTCCATGACGTAGCGACCGGCGGGTTTCATGTCTGTAAGAATAGGCGTCGTGTCATAAAAGGTGTTGAAATCTTCAATGTCCAGGGGAACATCCACCTCATGAGCCAAAGCGAGAAGGTGAAGAACCGAGTTGGTACTTCCCCCCACAGCCATAACCACCCGTATAGCGTTTTCAAAGGCCTTCCGGGTCATAATCTGCCGAGGGGTAATATCATGGGTGAGGCAATGCATCAAAGCGTCGGCACTTGCCTCCATGACCCATCGCCGATGAGGGCTTACCGCAGGAACCGAGGCATTCCCTGGAATACCCATACCCAGAGCTTCAACGGCAGAAGCCATCGTATTCGCAGTATACATTCCGCCGCACGCTCCTGCACCGGGACACGCTGCCGCTTCTATGCCTTTCCTTTCTTCCTCGGTAATCCTGCCTGCCGAAAATGCCCCGACAGCCTCAAAGGCACTGACGATATCCACTTTGCGGCCCTTGTACACTCCCGCCGCGATGGTACCGCCGTAGACAAAGACGGAGGGGATATCCATGCGGGCCAGGCCCATAAGCGTACCGGGTATTGTCTTATCGCAGCCCCCGATTCCCAGTAAACCGTCCATCTGATGGCCCATGGCATCCAGTTCAATAACGTCGGCAATGGTTTCCCGGGAAATCAGGGACGCCTTCATGCCTTCGTGGCCCATAGCCTCTCCGTCTGTAACGACAAATGTGTGAAAGGACACCGGCATTGCGCCAAGGGCGCGAAGTCGCTCCTTGGACATCAGGGCAATCTCGTCATGGTGCACGTTACAGGGACTCACGTCACTGCCGGCGCTTGCAATTCCAACTATGGGTTTGGAAAAATCATTGTCACTGAAACCGACGGCCCGCAGCATTGCCCGGTTGGCCGTCCGTTCAATTCCCTGAGTCATATTTCTGGAATGTCTGTTCAGTTCCTGTCCCATATCAGCTGTCCGCAAAGTCATTCAGATAGGGAATCGTTTCAGCATGTTTCGCGATAGCGTCGACGTTGGACAGCAATACCGACGTTGAATCCCAGTTACCCGCAATGAGGGCGCTGCGATATGCCGGTGCCATCGAAAAACTGTACTGCTCTCCATCTACGGTGAGCGTAGAGGAGGGCAGGTCCAGCTCCACGGCGATGGCCGGATTCGACTCAATAGAGTCCATGACCGTTTCCATCACGGAATGATCAAGAGTCATGGTGGGAATGCCCATGGCTGTGCAATTACCCGCAAAAATCTCCGCGAAAGACTCGCCAACCACCGCCCTGATGCCGGAACGCATCAACGCCTGGGGTGCGTGTTCCCGTGACGACCCACAGCCGAAGTTCCGGTTCACAAACATGACGGATGACCCGGTATACTTCGTTTCGTTGAACGGGTGTGGTTTTGTGTTACCCGCGTCATCGTAACGCAGATCATAAAAAGCGTATTCACCGAGACCGTCAAAGGTCACGACTTTCATGAAACGAGCCGGAATAATCTGATCTGTATCCACGTCGTTTCCACGAAGGACGATTCCCCGTCCGGAAAGATGTTTAATGGATTCCTTGATTTCATTCATTGACATGCTCCTTGTAGGCGCGTTTACGCTACCGGATCGGCTGCAGATGCAAATTCCCGACTGTCCATTACTTCACCGGCGAGAGCCGCCGCCGCCACCATTGCTGGGCTCATAAGAAGAGTTCGTCCCATAGGAGATCCCTGACGGCCGACAAAGTTGCGGTTGGAACTGGATGCCGAAATTTCCCGATCGTTCAACTTGTCAGGATTCATTGCAAGGCACATCGAGCATCCGGCGCCACGCCATTCGAACCCGGCTTCCCGGAAAACTTCCGGAAGACCCTCACGCTCAGCCTGGGTTGCAACCTGCTTTGAACCGGGTACAACAAAGGCACGGACCTTTTTCGCTACTTTGTGTCCTTTTACAATTCGGGCGGCTTCCCGGAGATCACTTATCCGTCCGTTGGTACAGCTGCCGAGAAAAGCTACGTCAATTTTTTTCCCGAGGATTCGGTCTCCCTCGTCAAACCCCATGTGAGTAAGAGCCTTTTCCGCCGTCTCGCGCTGATCTTCCGGAATTTCCGACAGTACCGGAATGCGCTCGTCAATCGAAACAGCCTGCCCCGGATTGATCCCCCACGTAACCATAGGACGCAGCTGGTTGGCATCAAGATTGTAAATATCGTCATACCCGGCGTCGCCGTCGCTGGCGACACTCCTCCAGAATCTGGCTGCCCTGTCAAAGGCGTAACCTTTCGGGGCGTACCGGCGACCGCGAATATACTCAATTGTCGTCTCGTCGGGATTTATATACCCGACCCGAGCGCCACCTTCAATACTCATATTACAGATAGTCATTCGCTCTTCCATGGACAGAGCGTGAATCGCTTCGCCGTTATACTCGTATGCATAACCGATACCGCCGTTCACACCAAGATCCGCGATAATACGAAGAATGATATCCTTGGCGTAAACACCCGGCTGAAGTCGTCCCGAAACGTCTATTTTCCGGACTTTGGGGCGGCTGAGAGCCATCGTCTGCGTCGCCAGCACGTCCCTGATCTGAGACGTTCCGATCCCGAGGCCGAGTGCACCGAAAGCACCGTGGGTTGAGGTGTGACTGTCGCCACAGGCAATAGTCATACCGGGTTGGGTCAGCCCAAGTTCCGGACCAATAATATGGACAATTCCCTGGGCGTCGGTGTGAAGACCGAAGAATTCAATGCCGTGTTTTTTGGTGTTGTCTTCGATAGCCTGCATCATCTCTTCAGCAAGACGGTCTTTAAAGGGACGTTCCTGTCCTGCTGTAGGAACGATATGATCAACTGTGGCAAAGGTGCGATCCGGTCGGAAGACCTTTAACCCCCGTTCTTCCAGCATCTGGAACGCCTGGGGCGAGGTAACTTCGTGAATCAAATGGAGGCCGATAAAAATCTGGTCCTGACCGGACTCCAGTTCTGTGATCTTGTGGAGATCCCACACGGTATTGAAAAGATTTTTCTTCATGTTTTCTCCTTGTCTACGCCGTCAGCTGGCTTCCCCGCGTCATCAGTACCTTTCCGGTTCGAATCAGTTCCAGGATATCGTACGGTTCCAGAACGTGAATGACACTGTCCAGCCGTTCGCTGGAACCGGTCAGTTGAAGAATGATACTCTCTCCCGTCATGTCAACGGTGTCACATTTCAGGGCGTGGGCCAATTGAAGCAGTTCGCTGCGCTTTTCCGGAGGACACGCAACCTTTATGAGGGCCAGCTCGCGCTGAAGAATATCCTCTCCCGTGCGATCGGTGGCGTGAACGACATCAATCAGCTTGTTCAGCTGTTTCAGAATCTGGTCCAGCGTCTTTTCGTCCCCCGACGCGACGATATTCATCATGGAAAACGCTTCATTGCTGGAGGGTGAGACAACAACACTGTCCAGATTGTAACCCCGTCGTGCAAATACCAGACTGATCCGAATCAGCACCCCCGGGCGGTTCGCTACCAGAAGACTGATAGTATGTTTCCTGTATCCCGGCAAAGTAGCCGCATTCGGGGTATGTGCCATTACTGCATTGCTCATTACGTACTCCCTACAGGTTTGGCAAGTTGCCTCTTGGGCGCCTCGGTTATCATTTCGGAGTATCCTGCCCCGGAAGGGATCATTGGATATACGTTATCTTGTTTGGCAACTTCTACGTCTATGAGACATGGTCCGTCGTTGTAGGCAAGGGCGGCGGTTATGACTTTTTTCACGTCGGCGCTTCTTTTCAGGCGAAATCCCTTTACACCGAAGCTCTCCGCCAGCTTAACGAAGTTGGGATTTCCGTCCATATCGACTCCGGAAAGGCGATTCTCAAAGAAAAGCTCCTGCCATTGCCGGACCATACCGAGATAGGCGTTATTGATGACAACTATCTTCAACGGGAGCTTGTTGATGAACGCTGTTGCCAGTTCAAACATGGTCATTTGAAATCCGCCGTCACCGACAATTGCAATAACCGTTTCATCGGGATGGGCGAACTGCGCGCCGATTGCCGCGGGAAGGCCGAATCCCATGGTGCCAGCACCTCCACTGCTGATCCACTGAAAACGGTGGTTAGTCAGAAAATACTGTGCAGCCCACATCTGGTGCTGACCGACATCGGTTGCAACGTAGGCGTTTCCTTCAGTCTGTCGATACAGTTCATCAATGACGTGTTCAGCCTTGAGTTTACCGCTCTTCTTGTATTTCAGGGGAAACTGTCGGCGCCAAATTTCAATCTGACCCAACCAGTCGGCCGTGTCACCGGGAATTGCTATCTGGGCAATCTGGTCCACCGCCTGAGCGGCATCCGCTTCAATACACAGATCTGTCGGAAGTATCTTGTTGAACTCTGCTGCATCAATATCTATATGTATGCGTTCTGCCGTAGGGCAGAACTTTCCGGGGTCACCGACTATTCGGTCGTCCCATCTGGAACCTACCGACATGATAAGATCACAGTGTTCCACCGCTTTGTTGGCATAAGCTGTACCGTGCATGCCAAGCATACCCAACGACAGCGGATGACTTTCCGGAAAGGCTCCCTTCCCTAAAAGCGTATTGACCACGGGTATCTGCATTTTCTCTACAAGGTAGCGCAATGCTTTGTCCGCTCCGGAAATAACTGCTCCATGCCCGGCAAGAATAATCGGGCGTCGGGCCCGTCCCAGCATACGTGCAGCCCTTTCAACCGCCATCGGTTCGGCTTCACCGGGAACATCATATCCCGGCAGTTCAAAGGTTTCGCTGTAGTCCGTTTCAACTATCGCGCTGGAAACGTCTTTTGGAACGTCAATCAGGACGGGACCCGGTCGTCCGGTCTGACATATATAAAAGGCTTCTTTCATGATGGCCGGCAAATCCCGGGCGTCTTTAACAAGATAAGAATGCTTTACAACGGGATATGAGATACCAGATACATCGGCCTCCTGAAAGGCGTCCAGACCAAGATTCCAGGTCGTCTGCTGACCCGCAATGATGATCATCGGGATAGAGTCCATCTGAGCGGTGAGAATGCCGGTAATCGTATTGGTCGCCCCCGGCCCTGAGGTAACAAGTACAACCGCCGGCTTGCCCGTGGCTCGGGCATATCCGTCAGCCATATGGGTAGCACCCTGCTCGTGACGAGTAAGAACAAACTTTACCGGAGAATCAAAGATGGCATCGAATATCGGTATTGCCGCTCCCCCTGGATAGCCGAAGATATACTCCACGCCGTGGTGGTGTACCATGTCAACAATGATCTCGGCGCCGGTTTTTTTGTACATATCCTTGAACGCCTCCCTTTCTCGTAACGTCTTCCTTATTGATTTACGAATACTGTAACAAAGTCAAGGTTATCCTGTAATTATTTGCTGAATATTGACGTAAAATTGAGTAAGTTCAGGTGTCGAACAGGAATATTGGTAAGGATTTATACGAATATCTTATAAAGTTTTCCGGTTACAAGAAAACGAAAGAAGTTGTTTTAAAGAATTATTGATAAGTATTTTGCTTCCTTCCTTGAGCTTCCTGTATTATATTTTCACGGGGACAGGAAACATGTATTCTTCACAGACAGTTCATTATGAAACATTCCGAAATGGAAGCAAAACCTATTTCAATTCGAGTCGTTTTTTTCCCGCCGACGTCAGAAAGGACGTATACAGTCTCTATGGTTTCGTTCGCACAGCCGACAACTATGTCGACTCGATTCCTCAAGACAGTAAGGGTTTCTACAATTTTGTAGAACGGTATCGGACGGCACTTCAGGACGGTACCCAGACAGGTGATCCCATAATTGATGAGTTTGTGGAACTCGCCGGTCGCAAAGGTTTTGACGAGTCCTGGACGGACGCGTTTCTCCACTCTATGGAGATGGACCTTAAAAAGTCCCGGCACGTTACAATTGAAGAGTCACTGCAGTATATTTACGGTTCGGCTGAGGTTATCGGTCTGTACATGGCTGAGATACTGGATCTTTCTCCGGAGGCGCAGGGTTCAGCCATGATGCTCGGTCGGGCAATGCAATATATCAATTTCCTTCGTGATATTGCGGAAGATAACAGCTATGGGCGCATTTACCTGCCAATTTCAGAGAGTTTGCTTCAGTCACTTGATGAGAAGTACGTACGGGAACATTCCGATGATTTTATTGACTTCGTACACAGCCAGTTGCAACGCTACATGATGTGGCAGGATGAAGCCGAAAAAGGATACCGGATGATACCAAAGCGATACCGGGTGCCAATTAAAACCGCCGGGGATATGTACAAATGGACGGGACAACAGATAGCAGACGACCCATTCATTGTTTTCGATCACAAGGTCAAACCGAATCGTGCCCGCATCGTCTTTTCCGGACTATTCAACACCTTGCGTAGCTGACTCTGAGAGGGAACATTTACTATGCTTAGCAGCCTTGCAGAAACTTCGAACGAAATCCGTCGGTCACTGGAAGCTTCATTTTCTGAAGAAGGATCACCATTCAGTGATATCTCCTTCTGGTCACAGGATGTTCGCACCAGGCTGAAAGAGTATGCCCTGAGGGGGAAACTTCTGCGCGGTGCCCTCGTTCCATTCGCTTTTTCACTGTTTCGTTCCGTTTCAACGGTTCCCCGAAGCTGTTACGACGCCGGAGTCGTTATGGAACTGCTGCAGTCGTTTCTTCTGATTCACGACGATATCATGGACCAGGACGATCTTCGAAGGGGGTTACCGGCAATTCATTCACAGTACGAACGCTTCGCCCCGGACGGTTCGAAAGACCCCGGGCAGTACGGACTCTCTATGGGCATATGCGTAGGAGACATTGCCGCTTTTCTTGCCCTGAACCTTCTTTCTCGATTGCCCGTAGACGGTATAATGAAACAACGTATCACAGAACTTGTAACCCGGGAAATCATGATTGTCGGCCTTGCCCAGATGCAAGATGTACACCACGGCCACCTGTCCGTTGTCTCGTCGGACGCAATCCTAAAAGTGTATACCTACAAGACCGGTCGATACACCTTCAGTCTGCCGATGCAGATCGGTGCGGTCATAGCCGGAGCAGACGAGAAGAGACAGAACACCCTGGTTCGACTGGGGGAACGATTGGGCCGCATTTTTCAGATTCGCGACGACCGTCTCGGTCTTCTGGAAGAGGCAGCGGACACCGGAAAGCCTTCCGGTAGCGACGTGAAAGAGAATAAGCAGACTCTTTACCGGGCGCTTCTCTTCGAACGATTGGCACCGGATGATCCCGTTCGCAACCTTTTTGGCCGTAATGACATCGGCGACACCGATATCATTGAGGTTCGTCACGCCCTGCAAAAGCACAATGTAATTTCCGACGTCAATGACATCGTTGCCGGGGAAGCGGATCTGGCCCGAAAGGACATCGCAGAACTGAACCTTTCCGCGAGAGAAGAGGAAAATCTACTGGGTCTTCTGGAGTATAACCTGAATCGGAGCCGCTGAGACGAACTGCCTTTTCACGCTTCGATAATCGACAAGAAATATCGCTGAATACGATGATCACCCGTAAGTTCCGGATGAAAGGTGAGCGCAAGAAATCGTTCCTGTTGGACAATGACCGGAGCGTCTTCGAATTCAGCCAGAACTGTTACCTCAGGACCACAGAAAACGTACTTTGGAGCTCTGATAAATACACCGCGAATAGCTGATCCTCCGATGGCGGACATGGGTATATCCGCTTCAAAGCTGTCTACCTGTCTGCCGTAGGCATTACGTTGTATTTTCGTATTCATGATTCCAAGGCGAGGCTGAGCGCTGTCCCGGATTTCACGGGATAGCAGAATGGCTCCCGCGCACGTTCCCATAATGGACAGACCCTGTGCCGCTATCTCTTGAATCGCCTCCAGTAGACCAAATCGCTCCATAAGTAAACCCATGGTGGTACTCTCACCACCGGGAATAACCAGGCCATCCAGGCCTTTCAGCTCTCCCGGGCGACGCACACCCCGCGTCCGGCACCCGAGTTCCGAAAAAACCTTGAGATGTCGGGCAAAATCACCCTGGAACGCGAGAACTCCGATTGTGAGTGACATGGTTCCTCCAAAAAAAAGCGACGACTTCCGTCGCCGCTATACATATCTGAAATACTGTCGCGACGGTACTACCAGCCCCGACCGGCTATCCGTTCACCTTCAGCCATACCGGAGACGTTGATTCCGGTCATAGGTATACCTATTCCCCGGGAAATTTCCACCAGTTTTGCAGGATCGTCGTAATACGCTACGGCGTTGACAATGGCGACAGCCCTTTTTCCCGGGTTATCCGACTTAAAGACGCCTGACCCAACAAAGACCGCCTCGGCTCCCAGTTCTATCATGAGAGCAGCATCGGCTGGTGTGGCTACACCTCCGGCGGAGAAGTTGGGAACCGGAAGTTTGCCCGTACGTGAAACTTCCATAACAAGGTCGTAGGGTGCTCCCAATTCCTTTGCCCGGGTCATGAGTTCATCCGACGGCAAATTTTGAAGACTTCGAATGTCCGCCATGAGAGTTCTCATATGACGGACGGCTTCTACAATGTCACCGGTACCGGCTTCACCCTTCGTCCGAATCAGAGCGGCACCCTCACCGATACGGCGCAGTGCCTCACCCAGATTACGACAACCGCAAACGAACGGCACCGTATACGGGTGCTTGTCAACGTGATACCGATCATCAGCGGGGGTCAGAACCTCACTTTCGTCGATGAAGTCCACTCCCATGGATTGCAGCATCTTTGCTTCAGTGATATGTCCTATTCGGCACTTGGCCATGACAGGTATTGATACGGCCTTCTGTATCTCTTCGATAATCACGGGGTCGCTCATTCTGGCAACACCACCGGCAACCCGTATGTCCGCAGGGACACGTTCGAGGGCCATAACCGCCTGGGCCCCTGCGTCGGCCGCAATTTTCGCCTGCTCGGCGTTAGTAACGTCCATAATGACGCCACCCTTTAACATTTCCGCAAGCCCGACTTTTGTTCGCCACGTTGCCGTCTGGCGCTCGGACCACAGTGAATTGCTCATCGTATACATCCTCAAAAAAAAACCTGGAATATTGCAAAGATACTTTGCCCCATCGGACTCGTCAACACGGAAAGAGAATGGTATGCTCTAATCATGTCTTTTGTTCGAGATAATATTATACAAATCGAAGAGCGAATAAACAACGCCTGTGCAATTGCCGGCCGTGATAGATCTTCTCTACGATTGATGGCGGTAAGCAAGCTCCAACCGCCGGAGCGCGTACAGGAAGCTATCGAATTCGGCATCAGACTTTTCGGCGAAAGTCGCGTTCAGGAGACGAAAGAACGCCGTGACTTGTTTCCATCGGACGCAGAGGTCCATCTTATTGGACACCTACAGCGGAACAAGGCTCGGGACGCTGTACAGCTGTATAGCGCCATTCAGTCCATCGATGCCGCACGAACCGTGGATGCCCTGGAGTCGCAGATGGAACAACAGGGTATCTCTGATATCTTGACCGTTTTCATTGAGATGAATACCTCCGGAGAAGAGAGCAAAAGTGGCGTCCGCTCGTTTGATGAACTGTTAAATCTGGCGAAGCGACTTGAGAGGAGTTCCCTGTTAGAGCTGAGCGGCCTGATGACAATAGGACCATTTACAGATGATACCGACCGGGTTCGCCGTGCCTTTTCTACACTTCGGGATTATCGAGACCGCCTTGAGAAAGCCATCGGGAAGAAATACCCCGAACTCTCTATGGGGATGAGCGATGATCTTGAAGCGGCTGTTCTCGAAGGATCTACAATGCTGCGAATTGGCACGGATATATTCGGTCGACGAACGTAGCCCTCCAACATGAGATTTTTACCGTTTCAATCCCTTTGTTTGGCAATACTATTTTTCTTCTCCATAACGTCTGCTGTTTTTGCTCAGGCTAACCAGGGAGAGAATTTCTCAGGCGGCGATACTCATGGAATTTCATCACCCGACGTTCGGTACGATCCCGACCAACCCGTTCCCTACGATCCGGATGAATTTCCCCGGTGGGCCAGGGACCTTCGGCGGGGAGAGGTAATCGCGTTGGGAGCATTCCCCGTTGCTATGATCGTTGCAAGTCTGGGTTACGAGATAGGCAGGTTCGGGTACCAGAGTATTCGGCAGGGAGCACCTGCGGGAGAGTACGCTCCATGGTTTTTTTCGACGTCACAGGAAGAGTCTTTCACTAATGAAGAGCGGATTGGTCTGGTTTTCTCGTCAGCAATAATCGGTGCCGGCATAGCCATTGTTGATTACATTCTCGGCAGGAGACAGGGGAATGACTGAAACTTACACCGCCATTGTACCCAATGAAGTGACAAAGCCGGTTCGACTGGACGTATATCTGGCGGGACAGGACGGCTTTCCCAACCGGAGCGCATTGAAACAGCGTCTCCGATCTCTCAGCTGCAATGGACTGGACGCAAAGCTCTCTGCCAGGGTCGCTGCCGGAGACCGGATTGTTGCAGTTCTGGACCCACTTCCACCCAGAAACATCGCACCTGAGGATATCCCCCTTGACGTAATCTATGAAGATTTCTCGGTGGTGGTGGTCAACAAGTCTCCTGGTATGGTTGTCCATCCGGGAGCGGGAAACTGGAGTGGCACGCTATTGAACGCCCTGTTGTCCCGCTATCCCGAATCCTCCTTCTTTGGGCAGTCTTCGGCGGGACAATCTTCATCGGGAACGTCGGATCCAGTTAGGCCGGGTATTGTCCACCGCCTCGACAAGGATACCGGTGGTGTTCTGGTTGTCGCCAAGAATCGGGAGACCCACGGGTACCTCGTGCGGCAGTTTGCAAAACGCAGGACTCGAAAGATATATCTGGCACTGGTAAAGGGATCTCCCGTACATACAAGCGGGTATATCTCCGGCGCTATTGGCAGAGACCGTTTTCATAGAATGAAATTTGCCGTTTTCGGAAAACTGCACCACGGGTCTCTGCCGTCCATCGACTCTCCAGTCACTGACTGGACTGAAGAAACAGCCAGCGGAAGCAGGGCCAAAGGGGCGCTTACTACATACACGGTGCTGCGGCGTTTCCGACGACACACCCTGGTGATGTTGCGACCACACACGGGTCGCACACACCAGCTACGGGTACACCTGGCCGCCGTCGACCATCCGATAACCGGCGATCCGCTCTACGGCAGAGTCGACAAAGACCTTTCCGATGTAGCGATGATGCTTCACGCCTGGAAGCTGACTATCTCTCTGAAAACTGATGAAGAAGCGAAAACCTTTATCGCCTCTGCCGCAAATCCTTTTCTTGAGGGCGTACGCCGGGCGCGTCAGGTCTGCCCTCCGGCGAATCAGTTGTCCCGGTAATATGGGCTTAAGTCCCGTTCCGCTCCGATCGTAGAAGGCGGCCCTACCGAAGGAAAAATCAGAGTTTCCCGCTCTCGTTGAAAGAGGTAGTCTTTCACTGAAGCAATCAGAAGTGCTTCAGCATAGGCACTTCCGGTCTCACCGATTGTACCGGCATGAATTATTGAGCCGGTAAAGACGGCCTCGTCAAGACAGTAAAAGAAAGAAGTTCTGGAATGGGGAAGTGCCGGAATTGTCATAACATGCATGTCTCCCACTTCAATGGTGCCTTCCCCAAGGATGCAACGATTGTTGCATGCATAGACATTCTGCTCCCCGCAAATTATGGAATAGTCGAATACACGGGAAAGTGTACGGACAGCGCGCTCCATATACACTTCGGGATGGGTAATAAACACGTGGGAAATGTTCACCCTGTGTTTCAAGATGAGAGAAAACAGCTCAGTGTCCAACGGTGTCGGGTCGAAAAGCGCAGCGTCGGACGATCCTTCGGTAAAGGCGAGATACGTAGTTGTTGCGCTTCTGGGAGAAAAATACGGAATGATAGAAACGTCGGAATTGCTCAAAAGAACGCCTCGTCGTTATTGCTGTGTTTGAAGGAAACCTCGTTTCGTTGACTGAACTGAAAAAAAGCGTGATGGACGTCACAATTCATGAATTTTACCGTTGTCATTCTGGCATTGATAAATCGGCTCAGACGGAGCGAAGCATCACTGAAATCGGTTTCCAGAGCCTGTATTCCGTTGAAATTACACTGATCCGCGGTCGCCTCGACAAACGAACACTTGTGGAGCCGAGCGCCCGCAAAAACTGATTCAAAAATGAAGGTCTCCTGGAATGAAGAATTCTCTATTAGAGCAAAATCTGCAAAGACACATTCCAGGGTAGCCTTGTCAAAACGACAGTTTTCAATACGGGCTCCGGTAAGCCGAATCCAGCGCAGGTGCCGGCCGGAAAAATCAAGGTCTTTTAATTGGCGGCCCCGACAATCCAAGTGCTCCAAGACCCCCGTCCCGGAATCGAGGAGTTGCCGAAGTTCGCTCTGATCACAGTGCCGGGTAAACACAGTTTATAGTGTACGACCACCTTCTTGCTTGCACAAGCCCGGAGCGGCCGATACAATCTGCACATGGCGGTATGCTATAACTGCGGGGCGGCCATTACTGCCGAAGGCCCCTTCAGTAGATCTCTCGAGTGCACTTCCTGTAATCGACCAATACGATGCTGCAAGAACTGCCTGTTTTATACACCCGGTGCGCACTGGGACTGCCGGGAAACTATTCCCGAAGCAGTTTTTGACAAGGAACGGGGCAATTTTTGCGACTATTTCAAATTGAATACCCGCGCGACTGCGGCTGGATCCTCCGGAACCTCTGACGGTTCCACCTCGGCGCGACATAAATTCGATGATCTCTTTTCCTGAATGGTTCTTTTTTTCGATTCCGGAATCGGCGGACTGGCATATCTTGATGAACTCAAACGGAGACGAAATCTTCCGGCGCTGTATGTTGGTGACACAGCCTGCTTTCCGTACGGCGAGCGCACACCCGAAGAAGTCCGGGCCCGAGTTATTCGCATCATTATCCGCATCGTGGAAGAATATACCGTAGAAACAGTGGTCATCGCGTGTAATACCGCTTCAGTGGTTGCTCTGGAAGGAGTGCGAAATGTTCTCGATATACCGGTCATAGGTGTTGTCCCCGCGGTAAAACCGGCGGCACAACAGACCCGTACCGGGCATATCGCAATCCTTTCTACGAATCGGACCGCCCAGGATCCGTATACCGATGACCTCGTTACACGTTTTGCCCGCTACTGCAGGGTAACCCGTCTGGGACTTCCCCGCCTCGTCAGAGCGGCTGAAGAGAGCCTGTGCGGAAGTTCCTCGCCCTCCGTGGAAGAGGTCACCCGGGAAGATGTTGCCGGTGTTCTGGACGACGATGTCGATACGGTCGTACTGGCGTGTACCCATTTCATTGGTCTGCGACGAAAGATATCCACTGTATTGGGCGCAAATCGGTCTATAGTCGACTCCCTGGACGGAGTGATACGACGGCTTCTGTGGACAATTGACCGGAACGGAATAGAGGTAACCGGTGCTATCGATGCGCCGCCACGCTTTCTTACGACATCTCCACCGACGGGCGATATATCCTGTTTGGGTATGCAGCACCACATCTTTGAAGTACCTGCATCGGGAGTAATAGCGTGATCTCCTCCCAGGAAGCGATTGTTCTTTGGGGAGCCAACAACATCTTCACATTGAAGAGTGCTGAAGGCACCATTCTGGAAAATGTTCGCATCAAGGGAAAAGTGCTTCCCGGGAATGAAATATCCTACAATCCTCTGGCCCCGGGTGACATTGTTATGGTCAGCAGCATTGAAGAACCGACTATCATCAGTCGCCTGCCCAGAAAGAATTCAGTCTCTCGCTGGAATCGAAAACGCCGGGCTCTTCAGACCATTGCGGCAAACGTTGATTGTCTCTATGTCGTCACCGCTGCACAGTTCCCAAGATACCATCCCGGGTTTGTCGACCGCATTCTGGCTATGGCGGAGCTTGAAGAGGTGGATGCGGCAGTTATTGTAAATAAAGCGGACCTGCCCATTGGTGATGACGCCCTTTCACACATGGCGATTCTCAGAGAAATCGGCTATAGCGTTATGGTAACGGAAGCGCATCCCGACCATCCCCGGGGAATCAGAGAAATACTTCGACATCATCCCGCGGGAACAGCCGTCTTTTTCGGCGAGTCGGGGGTAGGTAAATCCTCCCTGATAAACCTGCTGGCCCCCGATGCAACGCAGGAAACGGGAGAAGTTTCCTACAGGTACGACCGGGGCCGCCACACCACGACGCTGGCTCGGCATATCAGTGCCGGTAAACGAGTGTATGTTGATACTCCCGGGGTGCGCCACTATTCCCTGGACCAATATGACGTCACCGAAATAGCTGCCGGTTTTCGGGAGTTTCGAGAGGCCATCCAGGATTGTCGTATGCCCAGTTGTACTCACCTTCATGAGCCGGGGTGTGCCGTCCGCCATGCCGTTGAAGCGGGAGAAATCAGCAAGCTGCGATACGAATCGTACGCTCGAATCATCCGGGAGAAACAGGAAAGCGTATGACATCCATGGAAGTCCTTGAATTCTATCGAATCACGGAAGGCATCGGAGAGTACGCGTGCACCGACGATGGGCGCAGTCAGATTCTCAACATCGTACCTCGTACGATACAAAACGACCTTCGCACCGAAATGAAGTATGTCCAGTACATTCTGCAGCTTCTGGAAAAGGGTCGCAATCCTCCCTCTGGCTCGGTCCTTTCATTGGAGCCACTTTTCCAGGCGGTCGCGAGGGAAGGAGCCGACCTGGACGCTGAGGCTCTCGCAGAGGTTCGCAGGTTTCTTGACTACGCAAAGCAGACGCTTTCGTTCTGTCGGGATGAAAATGAAACGTCAGGATGCACCGACCTTATCGAGGGAATCACCGTCCCGGAAGAGCTGCACCAGGACCTTCGTCGATATATTTCCGACGACGGGAGGGTCAATGAAGAGGCCATTCCCGAAATTCGAAAACTGAAGGAACGGGCTGCACAAGCCAACAGGACACTGTTTCAGCGGTCGGAAGCGTTGATCCGTTCCGCCCCGACGATGTACCACGGAGACCGTCCCACCGTTCGCGACGGACGCACCGTCATTCCCCTGGCGGCCAACTTCAAAGGGCGCATAGACGGTATCGTTCATGAATCCTCCGGAAGCGGAGAGACACTTTTTGTTGAGCCTCGGGAACTTGTAGACCTCAACAACGAGCTCACCCACACCTCTCATGCAATTCATCAGGAAATCCGTCGTATCCTGCGGAAAATCAGCGCTGCCCTGCGATCGGAACTCAATCCGGTGCGACAACTTTATGGAACGGTAGTGACTCTGGACACCCTTATCGCCCGCGCTCGGTGGGGATTTGCGCAATCGGGTTCGATGGTGGAAATCGGGGATTCTCTGGATCTGAGAAATGCCAGGCATCCTCTTATCGGTCCGACGTGTGTACCCCTAAGCATCAGATTTGACCACGGTATCAACCTTCTTGTTGTCAGTGGTCCCAACACGGGTGGAAAGACGGTGCTCATCAAGACAGTTGGCCTCCTTTCAGTTCTGCATCAGTGTGCCGTTCCGATACCGGCCGATCCTGACAGCACCTTGCCGCTCTATGACTATTGGGGAGTGGACATTGGTGACGAACAATCCATAGATGAACACCTTTCTACCTTTTCCGCCCATATGCGGCGAATTGCTTCAATAATGGGCAGTGCGGGTCCGAAAAGCCTCATTCTGCTCGACGAGCTCGGAAGTGGAACGGACCCCGATGAAGGGGGTGCCCTTTCGATGGCTATCGTGGATACCCTGATGGAACGAGGTTGTACCATTATTGTCAGTACCCATCAAACCGTTCTGAAGCACTACGGATATACCCGAACGGGGGCCCGGAACGTCTCTATGGATTTTGACAAGGATACACATAGACCGACATACCGAATCGTTCCCGGTCGCCCGGGTTCAAGTCATGCTATCGAGACGGCCAGGGAACAGGGGCTGGCTCCTGCAGTACTGGAGGCGGCACGGACATACGCTTCCGACCGGGAAAACAGTGTTTCCGCAATCATAAATCGCCTCCTGGAACAGGAGCAGTTGCTTCACCGACGCATGGACGAACAGATTCGCCGGGAAGCGGAAACGACCGAAAAAGCGAAGCAGATAGACGAAAAGGAAGACCTCCTCCAAAGGAGGGAAGAGGAGTTGCGCCGCGGATACCTGAAGGACCTGGACAGAGTTCTCCGGGATTCGCGAAAAGCGGTTGAAGGGGAAATCAGGCGCATCCGGGAGAGAGGAACTTCACTGGAAAAGGAAGAAATCCGTCGGGCCCACGATGTGCTGGGTGAGATGGAGTCGCTGCGGGAGACACTATCCGGTCAAACAGAGGCTTCCGGCACAAGTCTCGCCCGTACCGATGGTCCGGCACGACATCACCGACCGGGAATGGCTGTAATTCATCAGCGTACCGGGAAGGAGGGTATTGTCAAATCGGTAAAACAGGGCGGGGTAGTTGTCCAGTTCGGTGGATTGCGTATGACCGTCCATCCCGAAGAGATCAGAGAAACGACCCGGAAAGAAGAAAAAATTCATTTTCACACGCAGTTGAGCAGAACCACCGCAACGCTGGAACTCGATTTACGAGGAAAACGTCTTCATGAAGCGCTGGCTGAACTGGAAGATCAGGTGGATGGCGCTATTCTGAGAGGACTCAGCTCCTTTTCGGTGATACATGGAACTGGGACAGGAGTTCTCCAGAAGGGCGTCCACGACTATTTGAAAAAGCGTGCGGAAGTAAAGTCCTTTGGATTCGCGTCTCCCGAAGATGGCGGCTTCGGTAAAACGACGGTTGAGCTTTCGTCGTCAAGCGGATAGGATCGCCGTGTGAATAATCCAGCAAGAAACCTCGTATTGATTGCGGTGCTCGTGTGTACCGTCTGTATATTGACCTCCTGCCTGACCACTGAAGTGGACATCGACCTGCGTAAAAGTGATGATCTGCGCCTCTCTCTGGTATACAGAATGCCCGCAAGTCTCTGGCAGTTCGGGGTATTCGATGAGGGCAGCCAGGAACGGGCAATTCCGGTGTCCCGCCGGGACGCTGAAGAGACGGCCATTTTACACCCTGATGTAACCCTTGAAACGTACACTCTTGACGATTCCGATGATGAAGCCGTAATAACCGTTGTATACCATGCACAATCTGTGGCCGGACTGCAGGCACTGTGGGGCAACGTTGCGGGTACTCCCCTGCAAATGTCATTTGAAGGGAGACGAATCCTTCTGCCCCTGACGGGAGGCCTGGGTGATACACCGGCTGATTCCCAACAGCGAGAGCTTATCACTCAGGTATTTCTGGACCGATATTTCAGAGTGACACTCCATCTTCCTGACGACATACAGTCTGCCACGTATCCCGATATCCGAAACGGGGAAATTTTGTCTGCCTCCGGAGACAAAACGGTTTCCTGGGAAGCTCCAATGGCGGAACTGCTCACTGCGGCGACGGGACAGGCGGTATCTGCGGTATGGTAATTCTATTCAGAGCGTAATATGAGAGGTAGAGAGGTAGAGAAGTTCGAAACGCGGCTTAAACAGCTATTCGACCGAATTGACGATGAACTGGAAGATCGATGGGGGGAAACCTATCCACTCCATCCTTCGCGTCCTCGTCGTGGCCAGGCCGTCAACAAGGAATTGGACGGCCTTTTCAATATTGGCGCCTCATTCTCCGCCGGCTACGGCAGCGAACACGGCAGGGGATACGTCATAGAGGTACGCCTGGTAACCTTAAGTACCATCGAGGAGTCCGTATGGGAAGAAATCCGGAAGTACTGCTCCCGAAGAATCACAGAACTTCTTCCTGAGTACTTTCCCCGACGGGATCTGGAACTGGTCCAGGAAGGAAACACCTTCAAGATCACCGGAGACCTTTCTCTCTCCCGGCACGACTGAAAGTCCATCACTTTTTCCGATCTTTCGTAAAAAAATGGACGCTTCGCCCTTGTGCTGGCTCGATAGTTACCTATACTATTGGCACATTAGGGATTCTTTTAAAAAGGACTTATCATGGATACGCAACTGCAAGATATAATCCAAAAAATCCACAGCGAAGGCGTTCAGGAAGCTGAAACACGCGCGCAACAGATTATAGAATCTGCGGAAAAAAAGGCGAAAGAGCGGGTAGAGCGAGCAAAAAAAGAAGCTGAGACGATCCGGAAGGACGCCGAAGCAGATGCCCGAAAGTCGCAGGCCGCAGGGGAAGCCGCCCTGAAGCAAGCCTCACGGGACCTTCTTTTGTCAGTCAGAAAAGAACTGACCGCTCTGTTTGATACTGTACAAAAGGAAGCGGTTGGAGATGGGCTATCCGGGGAGCGCATGGGAGAGATTATCGGAGCTATGGTAACCTCCTGGATGAAAGGCGAAAGCGACAGTCTGGATATCCTGGTTAGTGAAAAAGACAGGGAAGTTCTGGAAAAGGACCTTCGGAAACGTCTTGCCGACAAGCTGGCGGGTGGGTACGAGGTTCATCCCGTCCGCGGTATCAGCGCCGGTTTCCGGGTATCCACCGGCAGTTCCGGGGCCTATTACGATTTCACAGATGAAGCAATTTCGGAACTTCTTGCCGCATATCTGAATCCCCGTCTTGCTGATGTAATGCAAAACGCCGCAAAGGAATAGGGAGGCGTCTTCGTGTCCCAGTATTACTATACGGTTGCTTCCCTTCCGGCGCTTCGCTTTGAGGAAACGCCGTTTCTTACCCGGGCGGAGTTTCTGGAATACTGCCGCATTGAAGTCTCCGACACAGACGCGGCAATAATTGAAAACGCTTCTATATGGTCTGAAGCGGAAACGGGCGCTGACGAAACAAGAACGGGACCCTACAATGGGGTGCTTACTGAATGGAACCGGGGAATCCGTGAAATCCAGCGTCAAGCCGCTCTGATTCGGGCTCAAGGTCTTGGACGGGATGCCGACCGGATACCCCGACCCGACGTTACCGACGCCGGTCTCCCCGAGCGACTCCGACAGATTCTCAATGAAGACAACCCGTTAAAAACAGAAAATGCACTGCTTCGGCTTTTATGGCAACGTGCCGATTGGCTGGAAGCTGGGCACCACTTTGACTGCGAAAAACTCATTGTGTACCACCTGAAACTGCAGATCGCCGCTCGTCGCAGCCGGATAAATGATTCGGAAGCCGGCCGGGATGAATTCGATAGCCAGTATGAAAAGGTTGCACAATCCCTCATGGAGATTGCTACATGACAAACGGAAAAGTGGTCGCTATTAACGGCAACATGGTCAGTGTCGTCGTTGAAGGTGACGTTTCAATGAACGAGGTCGGTTACATCAAGGTAGACGACAAACAACTGAAATCTGAAGTTATTCGGGTTCGGGGAAAACAGGTTGAGTTGCAGGTTTTTGAAGACACCAAAGGCATCACAATTGGTGATGCGTGCGAGTTCACCCGGGAGATGCTGGCAGTTGAGCTGGGTCCCGGACTGCTTTCCATCGTGTGTGACGGTCTGCAGAACCCGCTGCCGGAACTTGCGGAAAAGTCCGGCTTTTTTCTCCAGCGCGGTCTCTATTTGAAGGCTCTCAGCAGAACAAAAAAATGGAAGTTCACCCCTACCGCGTCAGTTGGAGATACCGTGGAGCGCGGCGACCAGATAGGCACCGTTCCGGAAGGGATTTTCAAACACCGTATCATGGTGCCCTTTGGCATGTTCGGCTCCTACAAAGTCCTTTCCGTGGCAGAAGAAGGCGACTATACGGTGGATCAGCAAGTTGCCGAACTGGAAGATGAAGAAGGCCGTCGTCACACGATGACCATGGTCTTCGAATGGCCTGTCAAGCGAGCGATTGACGTCTTTTCCGAACGGTTGCGTCCAGTTGAACCGATGGTTACCAAAGTCCGTCTTATCGACACGTTTTTGCCGGTGGCCCGGGGTGGTACATATTGTATTCCCGGTCCTTTCGGAGCCGGAAAAACGGTGCTTCAACAGATTACCAGCCGGAACGCCGAGGTTGATATCGTCATCATCGCAGCTTGTGGAGAACGCGCCGGTGAAGTTGTCGAAACGCTTCGTGAGTTTCCCGAGCTTACCGATCCGCGAACGGGCCGTTCCCTGATGGAACGTACCGTAATCATATGCAACACCAGCTCCATGCCGGTAGCCGCTCGGGAAGCGTCTGTATATACCGCCGTCACAATCGCCGAATACTATCGCCAAATGGGTCTGAACGTCCTTATGCTGGCCGATTCAACCAGCCGCTGGGCCCAGGCCATGCGCGAAATGAGTGGCCGCCTTGAAGAAATTCCCGGTGAGGAAGCGTTTCCGGCCTACCTTGAATCTGTCATCGCGGCGTTTTACGAACGAGCCGGTCTCGTTCGTCTCAAAACCGGTGAAACGGGATCCGTCACTATCGGAGGTACCGTCAGTCCCGCCGGTGGTAACTTTGAAGAGCCGGTGACTCAGGCAACGCTGAAAGTTGTCGGCGCTTTTCATGGACTCTCCCGGGCCCGTTCCGATGCGCGAAAGTATCCCGCCATCGATCCTATGGACAGCTGGAGCAAGTACCCGGGGCTGGTGGACTTCGCCCTGACGGAATATACCCGGGACGTTCTCTTCCGCGGGGATGAAGTGGGTCAGATGATGAAGGTTGTCGGTGAAGAAGGTACCGCTCTTGAAGATTATATCCTCTACCTCAAGAGCGAATTTCTTGACGCGGTATACCTGCAGCAGAACGCCTTCGATCCCGTCGACGCTGCCGTTGGCGTCGATCGACAGAGACACGTGTTCGATCTGCTCTTCCGCATCGTTGGCTCGACTTTAAAACTGGACAGCAAGGAAGGTGCCCGGACATTCTTCTATCAGCTGCGGCAGAAGTTTATCGACTACAACAGTGCCGAGTGGGAATCCGACGATTTTTCCGCGCTTGAGAAGGAAATATCCGAAATGCTCGATTCCGTTTCTCAGGGCCTGGAACCAAACGCGGAAGAAGCGTACAGCAAGCGGGGGAACAATGCGTAAGGTATACAGCCGAATAGAATCAATTGTTGGTAACGTCATCAGTGTGCGGGCTGAAGGAGTCCGTTACGGAGAACTTGCCGTGGTTTCTACCCGCTACGGGGACTCCCTGGCGGAGGTCATCCGCATGCGCGGCGACGAAGTGAGTCTTCAGGTATATGCTGGTGGTCGGGGTATTTCCACAGGTGACGAAGTCAGGTTCATGGGACATCCTATGCAGGTTTCGTTTTCGGACAACCTTCTGGGTCGAATTTTTGACGGTTCCGGACAACCCCGCGACAACGGGCCCCAACTGACCGAAAATCTTATCGAAATTGGCGGGCCTTCGGTCAATCCGGCAAAACGCATCATTCCCCGTAACATGATTCGCACCGGTATTCCTATGATCGATCTCTTCAACACCCTGGTGGAGAGTCAGAAACTGCCGATTTTCAGCGTTTCCGGTGAACCCTACAATCCCCTGTTGGCCCGAATTGCAATGCAGGCAGAGGTCGATATTATCATTCTCGGTGGTATTGGCCTGAAGCACGACGACTACCTCTACTTCAAGGATACCCTGGAGAACGGAGGAGCCCTCAGCAGAACGATCATGTTCGTACACACCGCCAGCGATCCCGTAGTTGAAGCGCTGCTTGTCCCCGATATCAGTCTGGCCGTCGCCGAGAAGTTCGCCCTGAAAGGACAGCGGGTTCTCGTTCTGCTGACGGACATGACGAACTTTGCCGACGCCATGAAAGAAATTGCTATTACCCAGGAGCAGGTGCCCTCCAACCGCGGCTATCCGGGAGACCTGTACAGCCAACTTGCGGCACGTTACGAGAAGGCCGTTGACTTTGAAGGGTCCGGTTCAATTACTATTCTTGGTGTCACTACTATGCCCGGTGACGACGTCACCCATCCGGTACCGGATAATACCGGTTACATCACCGAAGGGCAGTACTACCTTCGCAACGGACGCATTGAGCCGTTCGGATCACTTTCCCGGCTGAAGCAGCAGGTCAACGACAAGACCAGGGACGACCATCGCGCCGTCATGGACGGAATGATCAAACTCTACGCCAATTACAAGGAAAGCCAGGAAAAGAAATCTATGGGTTTCCGAATGAGCGATTGGGACGACAAGCTTCTTAAATACGGTGAAATGTTCGAACGTATGATGATGGATCTGTCGGTAAACATTCCCCTTGAAGAAGCTCTCGACCGGGGATGGCGAATCATGGCCGACTGTTTTGAGCCCCAGGAAACGGGTCTTAAAACGGAGCTTATCAAGAACTTCTGGCCACATTCTCAAGGTGAGGAGGCTTCGGCCTGATGGTCAAACTGACCAAGAACGAACTGAAAAAGCAGAAGGATGGTCTCAAACGCTTTCAGCGATATCTTCCGACGCTGCAGCTTAAAAAGCAGCAGTTGCAGATGGTAATACGCCAGGTGGAGCAGGAGTACGACGCGCTGCGCCGTGAGAAGGAGAAGCTCCGGAAAGACCTGCGGGAATGGATTGGTGTTTTCAATGACGGTATTGATGTAACGCCCTATGCAGAGGTTGAAAAAATTGACACCTCAGTAGGCAACATCGCCGGTATTGATATTCCCGTCTTTGAAGATCTTCGATTTGTGGACCGTCCCTGGGATCTGGTCGCTCTGCCTCCATGGGTTGACGGTGGAATCGTCGCTCTCAGGTCTGTTCTTGAAATGGACGCAAAGCTGAAAGTACTTGCAGAGCAATTGCGGCTTCTCGGTGACGAGTTGCGAACGACTACCCAGCGGGTGAATCTATTCGAAAAGGTGAAGATTCCCGAGGCGAAGGAAAACATACGAATGATCCGGATCTACCTTGGAGACCAGCAGACCGCCGCGGTTGTTCGCGGGAAAATTGCCAAACGCAATTTGACGAAGGTGTCGTAATGATTGTACCGATGAAAAAAGTGTCTATCCTGACACTGAAGACTCATGAAACTGAAAGCCTTACCCAACTACGAAAACTTGGTGTGCTTCATGTTTTTACTCAACCCGGCGAAACGGACAGAGGGAATGCATTACGGGAGCAATACACTGCTGTTGAACGTACCCTGGCCGTTATTCCCTTAACCGACGGGAAGAAAGCCGCATCGGCACACAACCACTCTCCTGAAAGCGTCGACGACGCTCTTGCGCTTTGTGAACAGGTCCAGGAATTGGCCGACGAGAAATCTCTGCTGGTGGATGAAATTGAACGACTTCGACGGGAGGTTGACCGTTTTGCTCCCTGGGGCGACCCAATGCCCGAAACGGTCGAGGAGCTTTTCGGGAAGGGTGTTCACATACGACTGTACGAGGAGCACCCCGACCGGGCGGAAGAAGTCATTCAGTCTTTACCCAATCCTATCGTCTTTTCCCGTAACAAAACGGTAGTTCTCATCGTTTCGATTGCCCTGAATGGTGACGTCTTTCCCGACCAGCCTCAGCCGTTGGACCTTCCCGGCCAGTCGGTATCGTCCATGCATCGTCGTATCGGTGAGATAGAAAGACGAATCAGTGAAATTGAGGACTATTTCTCTTCTATGTCCTCCAGACGAACCATATTTGAATCGGCTTTGATGGAACTTGATGACGACCTGGAGTTTGTCCGGGTGGCGGCAGCGTTCGATTCTGAAGGTGAAATCAGCTGGATTACCGGTTTTGCTCCGGAGGTTATCGTAGACACCGTCCGGGAAGCCGCTTCGACCAACGGTTGGGGCCTTGTGATCCGCGACCCCGACGAGGACGAACAGGTTCCGACCAAAGTTTCCAACCCGAAGCCGGTGGCTATTATCAAACCCGTTTTTAATCTTCTGGGAACCGTTCCGGGCTACAGGGAGCTGGATATCTCCTTCTTTTTCCTTCTCTTTTTTGTAGTCTTTTTTGCCATGATCATTGGTGACGGCGGATATGGATTGATTCTCCTTGTAGGGACAATTCTCGCCGCTGTAAAGGGAAAGGCCGGAGGTAAACAACCAGGTCCGGGAACTGCATTGATGATTGTACTCAGTGCCGCTACGGTAATCTGGGGCGCAATAACGGGAAACTGGTTCGGTTACGCCCCCTTTGCTGAACTGCCGGTTTTGAACCAACTGGTTATTTCGGAAATATCGACGAAGAGCGACCGGAGTACCGAAGTAATCCAGTACATGTGTTTTGTCATCGGTACGGTTCATCTTTCTATCGCTCACATTTGGAATTTTTTACGCGAAATCAGACGGCGCCCGCGAATCGCTTCTGTTGCCCAACTCGGTTGGCTCTCCATGGTCCTCGGCCTGTATTATCTGGTTCTTCAGCTAGTTCTGGATCCTCAGAAGTACCCGATGCCCGGGTATGCATTGTACATGATCGGGGGCGGTCTTGCTGCGGTCATATTGTTTGGTGAACAGAAGGAAGGCTCCGGGTTTTTTGCCGGACTGGGACGGGGCATTGCCGGTCTGATAACCACCGCTCTGGACGGGATCAGCGCATTTTCGGATATAATTTCCTATATCCGACTCTTTGCCGTTGGTCTCGCCTCGCTGGCAATTGCGGAGGCATTTAACTCTATGGCCGGCGGAATTGCTGAAGGTCTCGGTGGCGCCGGTGGCGCCGTCGTTGCTGCCCTTGTTCTCTTTCTTGGACACACCTTGAATCTGGCTATGGGAGCCCTCTCGGTAATTGTTCACGGAGTTCGGCTTAATATGCTGGAATTTTCCGGTCACTTAGGTATGGAATGGACCGGGGTGGAGTATTCCCCGTTCAAAACGCGTTAATTTGGAATTTATAAGGAGATGTTGCACATGAATATCGGACTTCTTGGAGTCGGTTCGGCTCTGGCTTTTGCAGCGATGGGTTCTGCTCTCGGTTCAGGTACCGCCGGAATGGCCGCCGTAGGTGCATGGAAAAAGGCGTTTGTTCAGAACAAACCGGCACCCTTCCTTCTGGTAGCCTTCGTAGGCGCACCGCTGACCCAGACAATTTACGGTCTTATTCTCATGAATGCCCTGGCGGCGGCAGCGGCAGCCGGTGCGGATCCTGCTCTACTCATTGGCGCAGGTATTCCCGGTGGCATGGCTATGGGTTTTTCCGCCTGGTTTCAGGGCAAGGCGGGGGCCGTTGCGTCCGACGCTCTTGCGGAAACGGGCAAAGGTTTTGGTAACTACCTGCTGGTTCTTGGACTGGTTGAAACGGTTGCTCTCTTTGTGATGGTTTTTCTTCTTGGCGTCGTCGGTTGACGCGAAAAAATCGGCCGGATCAGACGGAGCAAACCTCTCGGACGGACTGTCCGGGAGGTTTTTCTGTAACCGGCTCCACACCTAACGCAGGTGGGCAACCAGGTCGATAGTGATCGTATGGGAAGTTCTCTTCGTTTCTGCATAGTCTTCTCACTCTTTCTGTTTCTCATTACCAATATCGTGTATACCCAGACCGACGACAGTGGTGCCGGTTCGGAGGAACGACGGTATGACCAGGCGTGGCTGGAACAGGAAGCTGCCGACCGGGCAGCCAGAAGGGGCGATTACGGCACCGCTCTGCGACGATACGCCCGGGCTCTGGAAATGAAGCCTCGATTCCCCGAGGCTTTCGTAGGAATGGCTCGCATTTATCGCAGCCAGTCAGATATTCTTCTGGCAGAACGGTACTATCTGGAAGCCCTACGCTCTGAAAATCAACTTGAGATCCCCGATCAGGTCTATGCTATTCGTATAGAACTGGCCACAATGTACGACGAAACACGGTTGGGTCGCGATGATCTTCGAAAATATCGCGACCAGCTTCTGACTATTATCGAAAATGATCCGGTGTTTTCCGGAAACGAGCCGCCGGGTCAACGGAACATGATGGTTAAAACGCTTCTGGAGAGTGGTCTGAACCGGGTAATTGTCCTCTATCGGCTCAACTTTCCCCAGGGCCTGGACGCCCATCGACGTTACGCCCGATATCTTCTGGAGGAGACATCCGGAACTCAGCAACACGAAGCGGTGGACCATCTGCTCTTCAGTATCGTAGAAATCGCCGGTAGGGCTGTGGATGCAATTATTGGACGTGAATATGATTTTCAGTTCACTTCCGTCAGTAATCTCTACCGGACAGCCCGGCAGTATCGGCCCGTCACGGAATACCTCGAGGCGGAGGAGTTTGCGTCGCTTCTCCGGGAACTTCAATATGCCCTTTCACTGCTTCCCGACCGGAATGGCAACCTGCCTGCTCAAGAGATAGAAGAGGAGCTCCGTCGGATTGAAGCAATCCGTTAGAATCGAAGCGGCTCTTCTTGCGGTGCGCGCTCTTTTTCCGTAGTCTGACCGGAAACTATGGAAACCATTTCTATCAAGGGTGCCCGAGAACATAACCTGAAAAACATCGACATCACCCTCCCGAGAAACAAGCTGATCGTCATTTCCGGTATGAGCGGGTCCGGTAAAACATCCTTGGCGTTTGACACAATATTCGCTGAAGGACAACGCCGATATGTCGAATCCCTATCCGCATACGCCCGGCAGTTCCTGGGAAGAATGGACAAGCCCGACGTAGACTACATCGAGGGTCTGTCACCGGCAATATCTATCGAGCAGAAAACTACCAATCGCAATCCCCGATCAACCGTCGGTACAATCACGGAAATCTGGGATTACTATCGCCTCCTGTATGCCCGAATCGGGATACCCCACGATCCGAAATCGGGTAAGCGAATCGAAAAACAGACTGTGGATGAGATAATCGAACGCATTCTGCAACTTCCGAACGATACAAAAATGGTCATCCTGGCACCAGTTATCAGGGGGCGCAAAGGTGTTCATCAGAGAGTTCTCGATGATGCGAAGAAATCCGGCTTTGTTCGGGTTCGCGTCAACGGAGAAATCATCTCGCTGGATGAGGACATTCAACTGGACAGGAACAAAAAGCACTCCATTGAAATAGTCGTCGATCGGGTGAAGGTAAGTGAAGATGCGCGCAAGCGGATTGTTGAAGCAGTGGAAACGGCACTGACAACCTCCGGCGGAACCGTCGTGGTACTTACGGACACTGGAGATGAAAACTACTCGGAACAATCGTTTTCACAGCACTATGCATATCCCGACAGCAACGTTACGTTTCCCGAACTGGAGCCGCGACTCTTTTCCTTTAACAGCCCTTTCGGCGCCTGCGAAGCGTGCAGCGGCCTGGGAGTGACAAAGGAATTCGAACCGGAACTTATCATCCCCGACGGTAGTCTCTCCTTCGATCAGCACGGTATCCGGCCGTATAATCCCCAGGCTCAGTGGTACAGGACACGGTTTGTCGCACTAAGTGAACTCCTCGGGTTTCGCCTTGATCAGCCCCTGAATACGATTCCCGACCACATCATGGAGCAGATTCTGTATGGGAGCAGGGACCGGGTACGGTATGTCTATGAGAAACCGGACGGGGAGGGCAGCGTCGAATATAACCGTCCTTTCCCGGGAGTCGTTTCCGACCTTGAGCGGCGTTATCGCGAGACTGGTTCTACTCAAATGAGGGAGTGGTTTGAATCATTTATGACTGAACGGGTCTGTCACTTCTGTGGAGGACGCCGCCTCCGACCCGAATCTCTGGCTGTTCGCATCAACGGCTACAGCATTGACGAACTTGCCCGTCTCTCTGTTCGAGACGCTTTGAAATTTTTTGACGAGCTGCAATTAACGGAAACCCAAAAAGCGATTGCCGAAGAGATACTCAAGGAGATCAGAGCACGCCTTCAGTTCATGGAAAGCGTCGGTCTGGACTATCTCAGTCTCGACAGGGCTGCAGCGACTCTCTCCGGCGGTGAAGCCCAACGAATCCGCCTGGCAACACAAATAGGTTCGCAACTCGTAGGTGTCCTGTACGTACTCGACGAACCTACAATCGGCCTCCATCAACGTGACAATGAACGCCTCCTCAACACGCTGATGCACCTTAGGGACATCGGAAACACCCTTATCGTCGTAGAACACGATGAACAGACTCTCCTGTCGGCGGATCATATCGTTGATCTTGGTCCGGGTGCGGGAATCCACGGTGGGTATGTTGTAGCCCAGGGAACCCCAACTGACATTATCGCGAACCCCGAAAGTGTTACAGGTCCCTATCTGTCCGGTTCGGTACAGCTGGATATTCCGGAGCAACGACGCCCCGGTAACGGAACCGAGCTTGTTGTCCGAGGCGGCCGGGAACACAACCTGAAAGGTATCGAAGCCTCATTCAAACTGGGTGCCCTCAACGTAATTACGGGAGTCTCCGGTTCGGGTAAGAGCACCCTTCTTTCAGACATCGTATATCCCGCGCTGGAAAATCGAATTGGAAAGATACGTCACCATATGGCGGAAGGCACGTACAGTTCCATCGAGGGATACGAGTCGATCGATAAGATAATCAATATAGACCAGAGTCCTATCGGCCGAACCCCCCGATCCAATCCGGCAACCTACGTCGGCCTTTTTACACCTATTCGCGAATTGTTTTCGGGCCTGCCGGAGAGCAAAGCTCGCGGGTATAAGCCGGGCAGATTCTCCTTCAACGTAAAGGGCGGGCGGTGTGAAAACTGTCAGGGAGCCGGTACTATCAAGATCGAGATGCACTTTCTGCCCGACGTCTACGTCACGTGCGACGTCTGTCACGGCAAACGATTCACTCGAGAAACTCTGGATATTCAATACAAGGGAAAGACAATTCACGATGTACTGGAAATGTCGATCGAAGAGGCTCGGATCTTCTTTTCGGCGATACCCCAGATTCGCCGCAAACTGGATACCCTGAGCGATGTCGGTCTTGACTATATAAAACTCGGTCAGTCTGCCCTGACTCTCTCAGGCGGTGAGGCCCAGCGAGTGAAGCTCTCGCTGGAATTAAGCAGGCGAAGTACCGGAAATACTCTCTATATCCTTGATGAACCGACAACCGGACTTCATTTCGCCGACGTTCATAAACTGATGGAGGTACTGCAGCTACTGACCGATCGGGGAAATACTATCATTCTTATCGAGCATAATCTCGACGTGATCCTTCAGGCCGATCACATTATTGATCTCGGTCCCGAAGGGGGAGACAAAGGTGGCACGGTGGTGGCCCAGGGAACTCCCGAGGATGTCGCCTCAACCGGAAATTCTCACACGGGACGGTTTATTCGGGAGGTTTTGTCACGGCGAGGTTAACCCGATACGCAATCAGTCTCGTCCTGTTTCTGAGCTGCGCAGTCGCTCTGGTCGCTGAGGACGAAACAGTCGGACCACAAGACCTTTTTCGCTCCACCATCGGGCAGGATCTCTCCACCGCGGGAACGTCTGAGCTCGTCGAGTGGGCGGCTGCTCTTGGACTCAGTACCCGCGGCAGTCGTCGCGATATAGAAGATCGTATCCTCAAATACTACGGCATCGATCGGAATGAACTTACAGAGTCCGTCGACGACGCCGATCGGAGCAAACCGGCGGGCTCGGAAGAGAGACCGCTTTCGGTGGCGGTAATACGCAACGCCCGGGGAAGCGAATACTTCACGATTCAACAGACGGATGAGCAATATATTCGCCTCATTGGAGGTGTGGAGCTGGGGATGGTTGATGAATCAACCACCCACACAATTATCGCCCAGGAGCTTACTATCAACCTGGACCGAAAAATTCTTTCCGCTTCGGGGCTGGTAGAGTATACGGTGGAGCGTCCGGGTGAAACGGAAACCTTTCGGGGCGATTCTGTAGTTTTTCATATTCAGAACTGGGACGGTCTATTTCTCAGGGGGTTTACCGATACCGGGCGTACCATAGAAGACGAAGCTCTTGATTTTACTATTTTCGGTGAACGTATTACCCGTTCCACCGGTGATATTGTCATCATTGACGACGGGGTGATTACATCTTCAGTCGCGGATCCGCCCAATTACGAAATTCGTGCTCGTCGGATCTGGCTGCTCGCTCCCGGCGAATGGGGGATACGAAACGCCGTTCTCTATGTTGGTCGCGTTCCTATGTTCTATATACCCTACTTTTTCTTTCCGGGAGACCGTCTGTTTTTCAACCCTGCGGTAGGGGTGCGAAGCCGGGAAGGCGCCTTCATTCAGACCACCACCTACGTCTTCGGACAGAGCGAAGAATCAGATCCTCCGTTTTCTATCATGCAGATTGCTGAAGTGCCTTCCGATCAGGAACGCGAAATACGGGGGCTCTTCCTGAGAGTTCCGGATAGTCCGCAGGAAGTACGACGTCCGGACTGGACCCTTAAGGTGATGGCGGATATATACACTGCTTTGGGATACTACGGTGGAGTATCCGGCAGTCAACCCAATTGGGGACCGTTCAGCCGATTCGACTGGCGTCTTGGCATCGGTAGATCCCGAAATATCTATCTGGAGAATGAAGCGTACTCCAGTTACTACGTCGACGAATCAGGACGGGCGCGTCGCTACTGGAATACCGGATATTTTGCCGACAGAGCGTTACCATTTCGATATGAGACCGAACTGGACGCATCCATTCCATTTTCCGGGGGGAGCCTGTCCGTACGATACGAAATGCTCTCTGATTCTCGTTTCCGTGCCGACTACAATAATCGATCTGAAAGCATAGATTGGACTCAGATCTTGAATCAGACCCAGGACGAGGAGGTTACCGGCTCGAATGTAAACTCGCTTCGGTGGGAAAGCCAGCTCCGATGGTCACCGAATCTTTCCTCTCTGAAACCGTGGGTTACATCTCTGCGACTGTCCACCTTTCGGGGTGATCTGCGGTGGAACAGTAAAAACGATGCCGAAGCACCGGACGCGGTTACCCGCGTTGGAAGCGATAATAGCCCTGAGAATCGATTCTTTTATCCCAATACTGCCGTGTTTCCGGAAATTGCTGTCGACATCAATGGGACGTTGCTTGACTTTCGTGGTAAAACTGCGGCGAGAGACGAGAAAGAAAAATCAAGGGAAAGGGAAGTTGATAGCTCAATACGGCCACCGTGGACGACCAGTACTGAAACCGCTTCGGTGGTGGAAGAACGGTTTCGTCTGCCGGAACCGGCAAGTGATCTTCCTGGCATTAAAACTGATCGTTCCAGCGGCCAGATTACTATCGGGTACACTTTCAGACCTTCCCTGCGGGCTGACCGCGTAACCGACAGCAGTGACTGGAACACTCCGAATGACATTGATTTTGGTTGGCGGTATACGACCACTCAGAATAGAAACCGGGGGGTACTGTCGACTCAGCTGATCAGTCCCGGAGGATGGATCAAGTATGATGGGACTCTTACCGGCGAGCACCGATATCAATCGGTGGATATTATCAGCGATATATCGGACTCCGAACGTTCGTCGCTTGAGAGGGCGGCCTACGCTTTCCGGGGCGAAACAGTAACCCAACGCAGTGTTACCACCGGATATCCCCTATTGGATGTCCCCGCGCTGGAACAGTCGAACCTCCAGCACGAACTGGCTTCACGAATATTTGAACGCACCTTTGACCAAATTGAACAGCCATCGGGGCGCCCAATTTACCGGGAGCGGTACGGTGAGTGGGGACCGGAAGGGATCAGCAGCCATTCTGGAACAGCTGCAATTCGCTGGAAGTTGTGGAATGCTACTCAAATTATAACCGCCAGGGCGGTATTACCGCCACTGGACAGGGCCTATACGAGTAGTATTACCGCAGTAACCGGTCCCTTGACTTCAACAATCACCCTGGGGACAAAAGAAACGGAAGATGAGGGGTGGCTCCGAGATCCTCTTATTCAGACCCATCGTCTTCGCATGTTTGACGGAAACGTCGGCGCGGATCAACGCCTGGAATACGATCTCGACGAAAGCGAACTGCTCCAATCGCGAAGCACCCTTCGGGCATGGCCATTACGCTGGGAGCTATCCGGTCGTCGGACCACCGGCGTGGGATTCCTTCCCGCCTCCGGTTGGGTAGTCAGCGGCGAACCAAAGTTCCGCTGGACCGGCATGGCCTTCGGCCTTGCGGGAGAACCCGAATTTGTCATATGGAAACGCCGCGTAAATCTCGAGCTCCGGGGAGCATTGTTGTACGAAGCGGATCTTCAACGATTCACCTCCAGCGGTCTTCGACTCGATTATGGTTTTTCCCTGGACATACACAAATTCCTCACCCTCACAGTCGCCGCCCGCAGCAGAAATGATCTGGTATATCAGTACAACCGTGACATGGCGCGGGAAGTGGATCGCCCATACCGGGATCCCATAGACGACCTGATCAACAGCATGAGACTCTTCGATCGGGAATCACGGGAAGACAGCTTCTTCAAGATAGAATCAGTGAGTATTAGTGGTGTTCATGACCTGCAGGACTGGGAACTGTCGTTCTCCTATATCGGCAAGCCTGAATTGATCAACGAGGCCGGTATTTCCCGGTACGAATGGAAGAATCTTTTTTCTGTTCTATTACGCTGGCGCCCGATATCGGAGATCCGCCGGGATATTCGAATTGAAGACGGTGTCATGGAATTTATCGAGTCTTGACGATCCACGAAAGCAATACCTATACTGCCCACAGAAGGAGAAATATTGTCAGATAGTACAGCACTTGTTCTATCGGATAGCGAATCGCTTCAGTTGATCTGCGGTGTCCATGACGCCAATCTCGTTGTACTTGAAGAGCTTTTTGAAGCACCGGTGCGTGTCCGTGGTAATGAACTTACCCTTGAGACGTCGAATCAAATTGCTCAGGGGCGGTTTTTCATTCTGATGGAAGAACTGGAACGACACAGCCGGGCGGGACAGACTCTTGATCAGTTTCTCATTAAAGGTCTTTATAACAACATATCCGACCGTTCTGGAGAATCTCTGGACGAGATGCACAAGCGAGTCATAGAAATACCCGCGGCGGGAACCAAGGTTTTTCCCAGAAGCGCACGGCAAGCACGGTTATTTGCACAGTTGGAATCGAAGGATCTGAATTTTTTTGTAGGTCCCGCCGGAACAGGAAAGACATACATTGCCGTTGCTCACGCCCTGCGGGAAGTTCTGGCAAAAAAGAAGCGTCGACTGGTTCTGACCCGGCCCGTAGTAGAAGCGGGTGAGAGTCTTGGTTTTCTTCCGGGGGACCTGACTCAGAAGATAAGTCCGTACCTTCGTCCGCTCTATGACGCTATCGAAGCGCTGTTGCCGTTCGATCTCATTCGTCGGCTGGAGGAGCAGAACGTTATTGAAATTGCGCCTTTGGCCTATATGCGTGGTCGAAGCCTTCGGGACAGCTACGTAATTCTTGATGAAGCTCAAAATACCACTCGTGAACAGATGAAATTATTTCTCACCAGACTTGGAGAGAACACCCAGGCAGTGGTTACCGGTGATATCACCCAGATAGACCTGCCCCGACGGAGTATTTCTGGTCTGATTCACATTCTTGACGTCCTTCGATATGTTTCCGGAATTGGAATTTCCTATCTTACTACAGACGATGTAGTCCGAAGTGCTCTCGTTCGGAAGATTATTCAGGCATACGATGAATACCGGGAATAACAACGAAAACACTGTGGAGGTTCGTGCAGAAAGCATAGACCCTCCATCGTGGTTATCCGCAACATCAGAATTCGCCCTCGGTGTTCTCCAACATCTGGGGGTTTCACGTTCCGAAGTTTCAGTCCTTTTTTGTAGTTCCGAATTTATACGTCAATTGAACAGAGAATATCGGAGAATAGATGACGTGACGGATATTCTCTCCTTTGTTGACGATAGTTCTTTTGCCTCGGGATGTGCCGGTGACATTGTAATTGCCCCTGAAGTAGTTGAAACACAATCCCGGGAGTTCGGCGTACCATATGAAGAAGAGCTCAGAAGGGTGATCACCCACGGCCTGTTGCATCTGTACGGGTATGAGCATTCATCAAATGACTTCAGCAGGGAACCAATGTTGATTCTGCAGGAAAATATTGTTCGAGAATTAAAGGAGAAACTGTTTTGAAAACGTCCGGATTGTTGCGTCGTTTTCTTGGTCGTTCCAGAGGCGGCGCTGAAAGTGCCGGTAACTCCGCGGTAAACGCGGAAACCCGGAAGATGATCGAGGGTATCTACGCCCTGGCTCATACGACGGTAAAAGAGGTGATGGTTCCTCGAATCGACTCGGTATTCCTTGGACTTGATATGGAGACCGCCGAGATGGTTTCTCGTATTTCCGAGACGGGACACTCCCGTTTTCCCGTTTATAAAGACACAATCGATAACGTCGTCGGCATGCTCTATGCCAAGGACCTCCTGCAGTACCTTACCAATGGAAAAACGATCAGAATTGAGCAAATCCTCCGGAAATCCTTTTTCGTACCGGAAAGCAAACGCCTTGACGGTCTTCTGCGCGAAATGAAACGCCGGCGTGTCCATATTGCCGTTGCAGTAGATGAATACGGCGGGGTGTCCGGTATCGTCTGTATGGAAGACATTATTGAAGAGATTGTCGGGGATATACAGGACGAGTTCGACAACGAACGGGAAGACATTCTCGAGATCGGTGAACGGGCGTGGCTTTGTGACGCCCGGGTCAACCTTGAAGACTTGCAGGAGATCATTGCAACGGAACTTCCCGAACAGGAGTACGATACTCTGGGAGGATTCGTTTTTGATCTCTTCGGAAAGATACCTGTAAAGTTCGAGAAGGTAAGTTACCGGAATCTCGATTTTGTTATCCAGGACATGGAAGGACACAAGATAAAAAGTGTAAAAGTCGTTTCGCGACCGGAGGAAGAGGGTGAAGAAAGCGACGCCAAGGGTGACGGTTAAATTTCGATACGGGCGATTCCGACGGTGTCGTGGCACTCTTCCGCTTCTTCTCGCACTTTTCTTTGTTGGGGTGGCTTTCCCGGTTTCTTTTTACCCACAGGTTCATGCACAGACTGATCCAGTTGCGCTATTACGTCGCGCAGAGGAATACCTCTCTGCAGGTCGAGAGCAATTCGACAGGGGTTCCCTGGAACTGGCCGTAGAAACTGCCCGACGAGCTCTTGAGTCGAACCGTCGGTACGGTGAGGCTCACATTATTCTTGCGGAAGCTTTTATATGGCTCTCGTCTTTCGATCTGGCGAAAGATCACCTGCAGTCCGCCCGATCTCTTCGGTACGACAGTGTTGGCCTGGATCTTATGGAAGGCAGGCTCGCCGTTCTGGAAGGGCGTTTCGGCGATGCTCGAAAGATGTTCGAGTCGGTTCTTCAGAAAGAGCCGTACAACGAGGACGCTCTAATAGGACGCGCCCTCCTCAGTATAACTGACGGTTCTTTCAGACCTACCGAACGCGAGTTGATACGCCTGGAACAACGCTATCCTCGAAATCGCCAGCTTCTGATAGGCTTGGTGGAAATCAGCGCTGAACGGAGTGATACCCGGGCGCTGCGACACTATCTGGATGTGGCGTTGCGCCATCACGGTGACAGCGCCGTTGTTCAGCTTATAGCGGCTCAAATGGCTCTCCAGGAAGGGGATACGGTAGCTGCTGAGTTTCACGGAAGAAACACCGTAACAATTGCGCCGGGAATGAAGGAAGGATGGCTCTTTCTCGCTGAAGCGGCTCGACGTGCCGGAAAACCTGCGGAGGCTTTGAATCACTACGAAACATTGATTCGAATGGACCCGCAGGACCACCTCGGCTGGTACGCCAGGGGGACTCTGGCGGTGTTGGAGAGAAACCGGGAAGAAGCGTATCGAAGCTGGGACAGGGCACTGACAATTCGCCCCGATTTCGAACTCGCAACCCTGGCCAAAGAGCACCATGCGATGGAACATCTGCCTTTGGAGTCTCCAATCAGGCGCGATCTTGCGGCACCGTATCACCTGAGCGGAAGGGAGCTGGAACAGCAATATTTGTACCGACAGGCGGAACAGTCATACCGACGCGGTCTGCAGATATATCCCTTCGATACCAAGCTAAGGCGACGTCTCGCCGAATTGTATCTCAACCAGGAAATGAGAGGTCGATACCTACGGGAATTGGAAATAATCACAGAACTGAACGAAACGGAAGCTCCTTCCGACGAGATCGAAATTTTTCGCGCAATCAGACGTGACGCTGTTGCTGAAATCTGGCAAGTGGATCAATTTGTCCAGGATCGACCCCGCACAGCTATCGCCATATTTCACCGGACCACCGGAGACACGTTGGAACCAAATGCAGGAGCTGAAACCGCCCGCTATCTCGAAAGCCTTCTGTTGAGTTCCCAGAATGCAGATATCATTGCCGTAAATGAAGAAATCAAAACCAGCCGAGCTTCCCTGTCGGCTTCCATGAGACGTGTTGGAGCTGATCTGGCGGTCTCTTTGACCGTTCGAATGGAAGACCGGCGAATCGTCGTAATCTACGAACTGCTTCCGCGGAATATGACCGCACCGCTATCGGCCGGCACGATAGTGCGTACCGGGAACGACCGAATACGCAATTCCCTTCGGGAGGTTGCCCGACGGGTAGAAGAGTTTATACCTGTTCAGGGTTACGTTCTCGATCGTCGAAAGAAAGATGTCCTCGTCAGTATTGGCGCTGTCGACGGAGCGGCAGCGGGGGAATCGGTGGATGTATTCGTTACACCGGAAAACCGCTTTATCGGAAGCGGTGAAATCATCCGAACGGATGATCTGGTCTCGGTTATGGAATGGTCTCCAGACGGTCCAGATCTTCTTGGCATCGGTGATAGAGTAATATTCAGGGATACACGGAACGAGAATGAGACCGGGTCGTCCCGTCCCGCAACGGAAACCGAAGGGGAATTTCAGTCACCGACGGCGGGGATTGTCCAGAGACTCTTCAGTCTGCGCTGATTGACCTGCTGATTGACACTGACCATTCCATTGTCTATAGTTGCCCCGACCACCCCCAATTTATCAGGAGGCTAATAGTATGAAAATTGCAATTAATGGTTTTGGTCGTATTGGACGGAATGTCTTTAAAATTGCCCTTGAGAAGGGTATTGAAGTCGTTGCCTTGAATGATCTTACAGATACAAAGACACTGGCACACCTGCTGAAGTATGACTCTACACAGGGCAAATTTAACGGAACGGTCGATTTTGACGACGACAGCATCATCGTCGACGGGAAAAAGTACAAAGTCTGTTCGGAACGCAATCCTGTAGATATTCCCTGGGGTGACAGTCCCGACGTTGTTATCGAGTCTACCGGTATTTTTGTTAACCGGGAAAGCGCAAAGGGTGGGTACGGTGATCATCTGAAGAACGCGAAATATCCTGCCAAGAAGGTTATTCTCACCGTCCCGGCCAAAGATACAATCGACAACATGATCGTACTCGGCGTGAACGACGCCGACCTCAAGGCTTCCGACACGTGTGTATCCAATGCCAGCTGTACAACCAACTGTCTCGCTCCCGTTGCAAAGGTCCTCGACGATGAGTTTGGTATTGTCGAAGGTTTTATGACCACTGTACACAGCTACACCAACGACCAAGTAACGCTTGACGGTCCTCACAAGGATCTGCGGCGGGCCCGGTCGGCTGCTGTTTCCATTATTCCTACCACCACCGGTGCCGCCCGAGCGGTCGGTAAAGTGCTTCCCCAGCTTGCCGGAAAGCTTGACGGCGTTGCCATGCGGGTTCCTACACCTACCGGTTCCATTGTCGACCTTGTTGTGGACGTCAAGAAAGATGTCACGGTCGAAGCGGTCAATGCTGCAATGAAAAAGGCTGCTGAAGGACCGATGAAAGGCATTCTGGAATACACGGAAGATCCTATCGTTTCGGTGGACGTCATTCATAACTCCCACAGCTCAATTTTCGACGCCCAGAGCACCATGGTAATGGGCAAGAAAGTGAAAATTTTCTCCTGGTACGACAACGAATGGGGCTACAGCGCCCGGGTTGTTGAGCTGGCCCAGAAGTTGGTGTAAAACGGTAACGAAAAAGACGGCCCGGTGTTCCCCAGAGGGGGGACCCGGGCCCTTTGATTTCAGCTACGAAACGAGGAGTACTATGAACCTTCGTACACTTAAAAATACAGATGTTGCCGGCAAGCGGGTTCTCATGAGAGCCGATTTCAACGTTCCTCTTAAAGACGGTAAGATCACTGACGACACCCGGATCCAGGCTGCCATGCAGTCCATTCAGTACATCCTGGACCAGGGTGCATCACTGATTCTGATGAGCCATCTCGGGCGTCCGAAAGACGAACGAAAAGCTGAATTCAGTCTCGCTCCGGTTGCGACACGTCTCTCGGAACTCCTTGGCAGGAACGTAATCATGGCTGACGACGTTATCGGCAAGACTGTTTCCGAAGGTATGCAAGCTATGAAACCTGGAGACGTGATGCTTCTGGAGAACGTACGTTTCTACAAGGAAGAGACGGACAACGATCCTGAATTTTCAAAAGAGCTCGCCCAACTGGGTGACGTGTATGTAAATGACGCTTTCGGAACGGCTCACAGAGCCCACGCTTCAACGGAAGGTGTGACAAAACACATCCCTTCATGCGCCGGCTTTCTCATCGAAAAGGAAGTCTCCTTCTTCCAGCCGATACTGGACAATCCGGAGAAACCTCTTGTTGCCGTTATCGGGGGAGCAAAAGTATCGTCCAAGATAGCCGTACTGGAAAGCCTTTTGCCCAACTGCGCCGGCTTTATCATCGGCGGCGGAATGGCGTATACCTTCCTGAAGTCTCAGGGCCATGAGATTGGAAAGAGCCTGGTGGAAGAGGAATACATCGACACGGCCCGGAAGTTTTTGGAAGCGGCGCGGAAAGGTGGAACGGAAGTCATTCTTCCCCTTGACCATCTTGTTGCTGCCGAATTTGACGCCGCATCAACTCCGGAATCTGTCGACACTGTTGACGTTCCTTCCGATCGGCTTGCAATGGACATCGGCCCGAAGACGATCAAGGCCGCCAAGGCTGCCCTTCAAGACGCCCGTACAATTGTGTGGAACGGTCCGATGGGAGTATTTGAGTTTGAAAGTTTTGCGCGTGGCACGCGGGAGATTGCCCAGGCCATAGCCGACTCCGATGCCGTAACCGTCGTCGGCGGAGGAGATTCCGTCGCTGCGGCAAACAGTTTCGGACTCGCCGAAAAGATGGATCACGTCTCGACCGGTGGTGGCGCGTCTCTGGAGTTTCTGGAAGGTAAAGCCCTTCCTGGAATTGTGGCACTGCAGGAAGGAGTTTGACGATGCGACGATCTTACATTGCAGGTAACTGGAAAATGCATAAAACCCGGAACGAAGCAAAAGCGCTCGCAATGGGTCTGAAAGCTGAACTGTCCGGTATCAACCATCGATTGCTTGTAGCGCCTAGCTTTACGTCTCTCGAGACGGTAGCGTCAGCATTATCCGGCTCAAATATTGAAGTCGGTGCCCAGAACATGGCCGCCGCCCGGGACGGAGCTCACACAGGCGAAGTTTCTCCGGCAATGCTCAAGGACGTGGGCGTTACTACAGTCATACTGGGACACTCCGAACGACGTCATGTATATGGAGAAACAGATCAACTCATCAATGAAAAGGTTCTTTTAGCTCTGGACGAAGATCTTGATGTCATACTTTGTATCGGTGAGACCCTGGAAGAACGTGAAGCGGGTGAGGTTGACACGGTAAACCGGCGACAACTTACGGGCGGTCTTTCCGGTGTTCCGGAAGAGAAACTGAGCCGCATTACAATCGCCTATGAACCGGTCTGGGCCATTGGAACGGGCAAGACGGCAACTCCGGACGACGCCGATTCCGTACATGCCGCCGTTCGTGCTATGATAGCTGATCTGTTCAGTCAATCTGCTGCGGATGGTATGGTTATCCAGTACGGAGGTTCCGTTAAACCGGATAACGTCCGGGGATTGATGGAAAAATCGAACATTGATGGTGCTCTTGTCGGAGGAGCGTCATTAAAAATAGACACCTTTGTGCCTATTGCGCAATTTGACAAATAGACAGAGGATTTCATGGGACTTCTTGGTATTCTTTTAATGATCATTTTCGTCGTCAGTTCACTTCTTCTCATTCTTGTTGTTCTTCTTCAGGATGAGGGAGGAGATGGTCTCGGTGGAATATTCGGTGGCGGTGGAGCGTCCCAGGTTGGGAACCGCAGCGGAAATATTCTCACCCGTATTACCAGCGTACTTGCGGCGGTCTTCCTCCTCAGCTCTTTTGGACTGGCGTGGCTCAATCGTACACCCAACGCCGGCGACGTTGAAGCGGCTGCCAGGCGCCTGGAAGCACGAAGCGGAGAGTCTTCCGTTGAGTGGTGGGTCGTAGAGGACGAGGACACCACTCAGGACAATTGATACATGCGCGTCGCTGTCGTATTCTTTTCCGGTTCCCGTCGGGATCGCATTGCCGATATCGCGAGAGGCCTTGTGGCCTCTATTGAGCGAGACGGACACCACGTTGACCTGATCGATGGTGATCATGATGTTAGCAAAAAGTTGACGCCCTATGAGTATATTGCTGTGGGAGCGGAGGGGATCTCTTTTTTCGGTGGGAAAATTCGTCCTCGTATAAGGGAATTTCTCTCTTCATCGGGAATGATTGGGGGAAAAAAATCCTTCGCCTTCACGGCACCAAAACTCTTGGGAACTCACAAAGTTCTTCGTAGTTTAATGAATGCGATGGAACATGAGGGAATGTTCATACGGCATTCTCAGGTGATACGTTCCCGAGCCGAGGCGGATGTGGTCGCCGGACGACTGAAACTGGATCATTGAGCAATTACTATACAATTCTGGGTATCCAACCCGATTCAAGCAGGGAGGAAATCCGGAATGCCTACCGGAAACAGGTAAAAGCGGTCCATCCTGATGTCCACAATGGGGATCCCGGCAGTGTAGAACGGATGAAAGCGGTCGTCCTTGCGTGGGAAGTCCTCAGTGATGAGACCCGTCGTGAAGACTATGACCGTATACACGGAATCCGACCTGAAGGACCCAGGGAGTTTGATTATGCCGAGTACCTTCGTTCCCGCAGGGATGATCAGGAATCTCAATCCCGACTGGTCTTTTACGATCTTCTACACGACAATCCCGAAGAGGCACTGCAGATCTACGATACCCTCGTTGCAACGGGCGATTTTGAGCTTTCCACCTATCTCGGAAGGGAAGACTTCATGGACTGCGCATTTCTTTTGGCAGAAGAATACGAATCACGTGATGAGTATTCCCGGGCCTTTCAACTGCTTGCCGCGATAGTTCGTTTTGAACGACAAAAGCCCTATTTTCGGCATTTCATGACAGATGTCTTTGAACGTCTCCGGGGGATTGTCTGCTTCAAGATGGCAGAGAGCGAACCGACGGATGTTGTTCTCAATTACTTACACCAGATGATTGACTGGGAACTTCCCCGAAGAGATGTCGCTTTCTGTTATAAGAAGGCCGCAGAATTGTATCTCGATGGAGGAGACCGTCGAAAAGCGTACCGGTACCTTCAACGGGCTCTTTCACTGGACCAGCGAATTGCCGGAGTAAAGAAACTTCAGCAGGAGCTCGGATATTTCGAAACTGCATGATATGGTGGTTAGTATGAAACGCGAACCGATATTATTAAACAGCAAAACGTCCGCCGGTTTTTTACTTTTCTTTTTGTTATTTCTTGTGACCGGGTTATTTCCGCTGTTTTCCCAGGTACTCGATCGTCCGGTGGCAATTGTTCGCCTGAACGAAACGGTCAACATTGGTCAGCGCCAACTTCAAAAGGACGTTGAACTGATAGAGCGCCAGACCGGCAGAAACCTGACGACATCAGAACGGGCGGAGCTTCTGGAAGAGCGCATCAATGGCGTACTTCTTACCCAGGCGGCTAATCGGGCAAACATACGTGTTACCGATCAGGAGATTGAGCAGGCCATCGCCGCGCAAAGGCAATCTCTGGGACAACCAGTCAATGACGTTCAGTTCCGACAGCTTGTTGAACAACAGATGGGACTTACCTGGAATGCATTTGTTGAAGAGGTACGAAACAGACTGATTCAGGAAAAATTCGTCGTTGAACGCATGCAGAACCGGGGAGAAAAGGTTTCCGAACCGAACGAGCAGGATATACGGTTTGTCTATGAAACCAACGCTCAGGAGTTCTTCAATCCCCTGATGGTGCGATTTGAGCATCTCTTTTTTGACGTGCGGAACAAAAACGCCGCTGAAGTGAATGAACTCCGACAAAAGGCGACAACCATGGCCCGACAATTGTCTCGCGGTACTGTTCAGTATAATGCCCTTATGAGGAGCAGTCTGGACGACGTATCGTATTCGGGCGGTGATTTCGGATATCTCATCAATGGTGATCAGCAGGCAATGCAGCGTCTTGGACGCGGATTCGTGGAGGCAATTTTTCGTCTCGAAGATGAAGAGATTTCCGGATTGCTTGAAAGCAATGTCGGGTTCCATATCGTCCGTGTAACGGACCGTCGAGCGCCACGTCTTCCCGGCATGAATGATCCGGTCATGCCCGGCGAGGGAATAACCGTTCGTCAGCAAATCAGGGCGTATCTTATGAACCAGCAGCAGCAGCAGGTCTTTGAAGAAACTGTTTCTGCGGTCGTTCGCGAGCTTCGTGATGAAGCGGAAATTACCCGGTACCGTGATCGCCTCAACTGGTAGAATATGGCATCCCGCAGAAAGAGCAGACGCCTGGCCGTACAGGGATTGTACAGCTGGGATGTCGGCAAGACAGATATTTCCCGTCTCCTTTCTCTTGACTGGGTCGATGCAAATACCCTTGGAGATGCCGATTTTGCTCGCCTGCTCATTCAGGGAACCCTTGAATCTATCGATACGATCGATTCCCTGATCGAACAACAATTGGAACACTGGGATCTCGCCCGTCTCCACAAAGTTGACCTTGCGATTTTACGAGTAGGTACCTACAGTCTGCAATATCAACTCGACGTGCCGGCCCACGTTACTATTGACGAAGCTGTTGAACTGGCCAAGGAGATGTCGACGGACGACGCGTATCGATTTATAAACGGTGTTCTCGACGGTATTCGCAAGAAAGTACGGACGGCCGAATGAACAGACGACGATCCCTTATGTGGCTTGGAATTGGGCTCCTCGTCGCCGGATCGTCACTTTTGTTCATTACATTATCCATTGGACATATACGTGCCGGGGTGTGGTTTCATCGAATTCTTGACCGAATTGAACGTGACGGTCCAACGGATCGTCACCTTGCAGATGCAGCTGAATATGCCCGCGGGCCATCAGACTGGCGCCGGCTAATGAGAATAGCCTGGAATCTGGAAGAAGATCGGCGGTGGGTGAATATTGCCGAACTTGCTCACCTGGCATCGGAAAAACTTCCCCGGGACGATACATGGAAGTTACTGTCCGCGTATGGCAGAATTCGCACCGGTAGATTTCAGGAGGCTCAACACACCCTGGATGACATCGATTCATCCTCTGAACTGTATCAGATGATTCGGGTACTGGCCGTGCTGGATCCTGCCGAAAGGTCAGATTGGTACGACAACCTTGCAAATCTCTCGAATCGACCGGAACGTGACGATATTCTCAGGACTATTGGAACTGCGGTCCAATCCGGCAGCGCCGAAGATCTGTATTATGCCGGACTGAAAACAGAGGTTCCGGCGTTTCTGGTAAACAGTGGAATCGCCGCGGCAAGCACCGCAGACAGGCCGGGAGCGGTCCGGGCAGTCACAGCTCTCAAGGAAGCGTCCGCAGGGTTCTCCTTTCCGACACGGATAGCTTCGGTATATCTGGCGACGTGGCTAAGAGATTCGGAATGGTTTTTTTCTCTTCTTTCCGACCTTGGGGGCAGGCGGTCGGTAGAGCCGGATACAATGGCAATGCACGGCGATTTCCTGTTGACACAGAAACAGTACCGGGAAGCAGAAAATATGTATCAGGAACTTCGTCGTCTCTATCCCGAATTCTCGGCGATCCCGTTTATTAACGGGGCGATATTACGACGCATTGGCGGGTCTGAAGACGCGGACGAACTCTTTCGTCAGGGGCTTACGTATCACCGTAGAGACTACCATCTTCACATGGAATACGCAGCGTATCTCGTCTCCCGAAACAGGAAAATCGAGGCCGTCCGAGTACTTCTGCCGGCCGGCTTTTCGGAACTCAGAGATGGACGACAATGGCTATTGATCCGGGCTGTTCTTGGACCACGAAGTCCCGTGGAAAGACTGGAAGCAGACGCATGGACGTACCTGAATGAATATCCCGAAGATGAGGCTGTTGCGACCTTTCTTGCCAATATGTTTCTGCTTCGACGCGATTCCTCAGGTCTCGAGGATCTCCGACGTCGCTATCCACCGGAGACCGCAGAGTGGGCGCGAATCCTGCACGCCATCGGTGCCGTTGAACGGGGTGAGTACAGTCGGGCGGAGACGCTCCTTGCACCGGGAAACACACCAGTCAGCATATACAACTACGCTCTTTTTATACTTCGCCATGGAGATCTTTTTCTAGCTGCCCCTGTGATCGAGGAGGGGCGGAAGCTTGCAGAAGAGAAAGACGATTCTGTCTGGCGAAGCCGATTTTATATGCTTCTGGCGGAGCATTCCAGACTTATCGGAAACATGGACAAAGCAATAGAACATGCAGATACGGCCGTGCGCCTAAATCCAGACAATGATACAGTTTACACCTACCGCATGATCCTTGCGCGCAACATGTGAACATGCTAACCTCCTGCAATGATTCGCATTAAGACGGCCAGGCAAATTGCGGGAATACGGGAGTCCTGTCATTTACTGGCTGAAGTACTGGATAAACTGGAAACCGCTGTAGAACCCGGCATTACAACAAAAGATCTCGATGAGCTGGCCAAACGGGAAATTGCGCAACGGGGTGGACGCCCCGCTTTCCTGGGATACCAGGGTTTCCCCGGAGCCCTGTGCACCTCTGTTAATGAAGAAGTGATTCACGGCATACCTGGACGTCGTCACCTGGAGAAGGGTGATATTGTCAGCATTGATTGTGGTATAGAATACCGGGGATATTACAGCGATTCCGCAATAACCGTCGCCGTTGGTTCCATTTCTCCGGAAATTCGCAGACTTATGGATGTTACCCTGCAAAGTCTGGAAGACGGAATCGATGCGGCCATCCATGGTAATCGCGTCAACGACATATCCCGCGCAATATACCGAACGGTGAGCAGAGAACATTACGGTATTGTCCGGCCGTACTGCGGTCACGGTGTGGGTCTTTCTATCCACGAAGATCCTCAGGTTCCGAATTATGTCGGACACGGACCCAACCCTCGTTTAAAATCTGGAATGGTTCTTGCAATCGAACCAATGGTTAATCTCGGTGTTGATGATGTCGATGTCCTGGATGACGACTGGACGGTAGTAACCGCAGACAGAGCGGTCTCCGCACATTTTGAGCACACCGTGGCGATATTCCGTGACCACACGGAAGTACTTACTCGCAGACCTTCCGAATTAGTACATTCAGACGTGGAGGCCTCTGCAGTATGAAAAAACTACAGGCTGTTCAATTAATTGCCACAGGTATCGTTATCGGGATTTTTATTACGGCGCTGTTTATATCCTGTTCAACTCAGGGAGAATCGAGCGGTCTGCAGGCCGCTGCGGTTCAAGGAAATGACCAGCAAGATCCCCTTGACAGCGCCCGAACGTTGCAACAGAGCTTTCGTGTGGTGTCACAGACAGCTCTTCCCAGCGTCGTCCGAATTGATGTCGAAGAGGTCCGTACCCAGTCGCGCCCAAAGGAAAATGACGCACCGTGGTTTGACTTTTTCTTCGGCGAACCGGACGCAGATGAACCGGAGCTGGAAAACCGGGAGTTTCGGACTCAGGGACTGGGGTCAGGCGTCATTGTCCGGAAAACTGCCGGCCAATATTTTGTGCTGACCAATGATCATGTCATCGGGAACGCAAACGCTATAACCGTGACGTTGGACGACGGGACGGACTACGAGGCGACAGTTGTAGGCAAGGATGCACGGAAAGACCTCGCAATGATCACCTTCTTCAGTGATCAGGACCTGCCGGTAGCGCGGCTTGGCAATTCCGACTCTCTCAGAGTCGGTGACTGGGTGCTTGCTATTGGAAGTCCATATGGTTTTCAATCTACCGTCACCGCGGGAATCGTCAGTGCACTGGGCCGACGCGGAGGTCCTGCAGGAAATATCAGTGATTTTATTCAGACCGATGCCGCGATCAACCGTGGGAATAGCGGGGGAGCCTTAGTCAATCTGGATGGTGAAGTCGTCGGCATCAATACCTGGATAACCTCTCAGACGGGAGGAAGTGTCGGTCTGGGCTTTTCCATTCCGATTAATAATGTCGTACGCTCCATTGATGATTTCATTGAAACCGGAGCTGTACGATACGGGTGGCTAGGTGTCAGTATTCGCAGCGTGAATGCGGACATTGCATCAGGCCTGTCTCTTCCGAACAAACGGGGGGCACTTGTATATCACGTCTTCCTTGACAGTCCCGCTGACCGGGGAGGGTTGCGCCCGGGCGATTTCATAACGGAAATCAACGGTGTCCGGGTCGACAGCTCCGACGCCCTCGTCCTTGAAGTGGGGGAACTTCCCGTAGGCGTAAACGCAGATTTCGAGCTGTATCGAAACGGAGAAATAATGAGACTATCCGTGCGAATCGCCGAGCGCGAATCAGAACGGGAAATCGCAAATCTGAACACCCGCCTCTGGCCAGGTTTTTCGGTCTTTCCAATCTCCGAAGAGATCAAACAAGAGATGGAATTGGAAGCCGAGACCACCGGGCTTATCGTCAGTACGGTGGAAAACCGTACGCCCGCTGCATTGAGCGGCCTCAGGGTCGGTGACATCGTGACGAGAATTGACGATACTGGTATTGTGACAATGCTTGATTTTTACAGGGCATTTCCAAAACCGGGCGAAACGACGACAATTGTCGTATTGCGTGATGGTGAGGAACAACAGCTAACCCTTGCAAGAAGTGGAACGATACAATGAGCCGGAAAGAATTCATACGTTACGATAGTATTCGAAATAATGCCATTAAACTGGCCCACGAAATTTATCGTTCCGGCTTCGTTCCCGATGTAATATATGTCAGTCTTCGGGGTGGCGCATACATGGGAAACGTGATCAGCGAATTCTTCAAGTTTGTCCGGAGGGGTAAACGACCGGTATTCTATGCGGCTGTAGTTGCCCGGTCCTATACCGATATTCACCGGCAGGACCGTGTCAGTGTTGACGGCTGGACATACAGTCCGGAATATCTCCGGACAGGTGACAAAATTTTGCTGGTGGACGATATTTTTGATACGGGTAGTACCATCAATCACCTCGTACAGATCATTCTGGAAAAGGGTATTCCCCGGGAGGACATCAAGGTAGCCGTCCATGATTACAAACTCCGGTCGTATGCGGGAGAACGCCTTCCAATACAGCCGGATTACTACTGCCGTCGCCACGAAATTGAGAACCATTCGGAAGACCAATGGATTCATTACCTGAGTCACGAACTTGTCGGTCTCGAACCTGATGAGATCGACAATCAGTTTTCGGATGAAAGTATCCGGGAGATACTACGCGGATTACCATGAAACGAATCGGCAGTTTCATTCTACTGGTCATACTTGTTGGACAGCCCTCGTTCAGTGAGGAGTCGTCGACTTTTGTACCGCCGTTACCTTCCGGAAGGTACAGTTCAGGCATTTCCATTGAAAATCCGTTACCGGGAGAATTGCAGTATCGCTTTGTTTCCTCGAGCGGGCATGGTCATACCGAATTTTATCTTCCTTTGGAACGTAATCTTTATCTTGACGCGCCGGAAGGGTCATCGGTTTCGTATCATCTTGAGTACCGTACCGATTCAAACGGAATGGTACACGGCCCTTTTACATATATTATCGATCGTCTTCCACCTGCTCCGCCAATTCCGGAAACACCACCAGGTGTATACGGTGTACCTCTGCCGATCCACTTTGGAGAGAGTCTGGAAGACGATGTGACCTATCGGTATGCACTGCAAGTAGATCGCTCGGGATCGGGTGATACGGACGATGCGAAGGGGTTATTTTACAGTTTTCACGGATCTGAAGAACTGGAAATAACCGGTGCAGCGGGACAGGTAATGGATTATACCGTTTTCGCCTACGCCGTCGACGGAGCCGGTAATCGCAGCGAAATTCGGGGGTGGCCGTACCGCATCGACCGGATTTTTGAACCGGAAGAACCACAGAAGCTTATTATTAGTCCTGTGGAGGGGCAGTTTGCGAACGAACAACTCCTGCTCGTTGACAGCCGCTCTTTCACATCGATAAACGTAGAGTTACACACTCCGGAGGGCGTACAAAAACAACCATATATCGGGGAATTCCTTGTTCCGGGAGAAGGTGAATTTACCATCACCGCAACGGCAACTGTCAGAGGTACTGAGGAAGCGATAGTAGAAACCGTTCAGTGGCGACAGAGACGCAGCAACCTGAACGTGGTACCCAGCGGGAAGTATTCAGATTCCGTATCGGTCTTTCGCTCCGGTCCGCCCGATTCTTTCCATTACAATTTTTTGGATACGTCGGTCACTATGTCCGATGATCGAATTCTAAATCAGATTATTCTGCCTCTTGAGAGAGATACCATCAGAACGGTCGTCCTCCGTCTGGCGAACGGGTCACAGAACAACGAGGGTGATCATCGCTACGTATATGTAATTGACGGTCGTCGCAGCCCTCCTCCCAATGCAGTAGAGTATCAGCGGACGATAATTCTTTATTCGTTACTAAATACGGAAATACAGTACCGGTCTGCGGATTCGCCGGCGAAAGATTGGAATGTGTATCGACACCCTATTGAAATTGACTCGACCTTACCTGCAGGAGAACTGGAAGTTCGGGCGCGCTATCCCGGGGCAATCTGGGGGACCCATCGACGGTTCGATCCCGAATCACTGCAAAGAACCTCTCAAACACGAACAGAAATACCCGAATCGGCACCAGCAATATCTTTTCGGGGTGAAATTGTCGCTATAGACCATCCTTCCGGTGTTCACATTCTCAGATCGACGGATACTGATATTGTATTTGAAGGCCAAAGTGAAGAGTCTCTCCAATGGCGGATACCTCGCGGTTATCAGATTAACGTAGTCTCTGCCGACGGCATTCAAAAAATCAGTAATGTTCCCCCGGCTCCTCCGGAATTCAAGGTTACCGGTCAACAGGTGCAGTTTGTCTCTGTGGGAGAATTGAATTACCGCGTTGATGGTGCACAATTTCAACCATTACAAGAGAGAACCATTACACTGTCCGGCATAGATGGTGTTCAGGTTGATCAGATTGTCGAAGCCTATGCAGTGGTTGAAGGTGACATCAGTCCCGTCGCGAGGCTTACAGTTCCGATAGACCGTCGGAACCTGTATCTACCACCCCTTCAACCACACCTGTTGGATCAGGAGAGGGACGGTCGTTTTATTACAAACCAGCCAACCTTTACATTGTCCTTTGACAATCCTCATGAAGATCTCTTACTGCATTATGAAGTAGGTGAGTCCATGTTTCCGCGTGATCCTCAAAACGACAGTCCCGTCACCCGAGACCACATTGTCTTTGAAGGTACCGAAGGGGAGAGCCGCGAGTATACCGTTCGCTTTCGAGGTCGTTATGAGGGCAGGCCGGGTTGGACCACTGAACGGCAATACTTCGTCACGGTTGACCTCGATCCGCCTGACCCACCGATACTGCTGGAACCGGCAGACGATGGTGAAATTTTCGGCGAGAGCGGGGTAGTCCGTTTCGTCGAACCCACTGATGGCAGTCGTCTCTTCTATCGCCTTCATCCAAAGGAACCCTTTCGGCTCTACAGTGAACCCTTCAGGATTCACTCCGGTGATGAAGAGGTTTCCGGTTATTTAAGTATCGAAGCGTACACGATCGATAGTGCAGGAAATCGCAGCTATCTGGATGGACCGGTTCATCTCAGTTTCCTGTCCGATGAACCGATATCTCCGCGTATAAGGATAAACGGCCACCCAGTCTCCGCTCACCGAATCGTAGTGGAACGTGAAGGACTGCTGGAAATCGATTCTTTCGGTGATGACCGCGCTTTCTGGCGCGTTCTTGAACAATCTGTTACGCAAGAACGGCCTGATTTCCAGCCATATGTGGAGGCAATTCTTCTTTCTGCCGGGGATGGAAAAGGTCGCGACTATACTGTAGAAGTCTATTCAGAATCGCCCAGCGGTGTACGCAGTCCTATTCGTCGAGGGATCTTTCAGATAGAACCGTCCGCCCCGCCGGCAGCCTCCGCGCCCGTTATCATTCGGGACCCTTCAGCGAATGAGGGCACACTGTATTGGGCGGAAACGGCAGCGAGACGCGTTTTTGCGTCATTCATACCGGGTGATCCGGTCTTTCTTGAGACCGATGGATTGTTGAACTGGAGTATCCCCGCCGGGAGCGAGAGTATCCAGATTTCGTACTTCATTGTAGACGAGGACAACAGACGTTCTCCGACGGAAAGCATTACCATCGAACGGTCAAACGTACCGGCCCGTCCCGTTGTTTCCGGTGTTACAGATGGTGGTTTGTACCGTTCCCGACGTGAAATCACCATTGCCGGTAACGGTGTCGTACGATATTCCCTCTCTGCCGGGCCTCAAAGGCCATCGCCCGTACATGCTCTCTCTACCCTCTATGATGGAACTATCATTCTCGAACCGGGGCAGGGAGAAGACGTTCAGTATCATCTCAGGGCAGCAGTAGAAAGCAGCGACGGGGGGTTTTCTCCGGAAGTGTCCATTTCGTTCCGCATTGACCGTGCACCGCCGGCGCCACCCGAACTTGCCGACATTGAGACGGGCAGTTTCTTTGCAGACACCAGAGACGTATTTTTTTTAGATCCAGGAGAAAAGATCATTTATTATCGTGTCTTTCAAAGTTATGAAACGGATAAACAAACGGGAAGTAACGTACCTTTTGATATCAGTGACGGCGGACCAGTGACTCTGGAAGCGGTCCCCGGCTCCCTTGTTCATTACCGTATCGAGGCATATGCCGTTGATTCCGCCGGTAACAGAAGTCAGAGTGTCTCCAACTGGGAGATACTCATTGATCAGGAAATCGTATATGTTCATGAAAGTGGTGCCGGCGGTGACGGAACACGACAGTCTCCGGTCGCCTCGATTTCCGAAGGAATTGATATTTTACTGCGGGGGCAGCGACGCACTCTTTTTATGGCCCACGGCAACTACCAAATGTCACCGGAGGATCTTTCAAAAATCGCCCTACAGATAGACGACTTCTCTCTTGTCGGAGGCCTCGATCCACAAACGTGGACACCTGCTGCAGGAGAAACGCGGCTCAGCACCAGGGAACCTTCTACCCTGATTCTCTCGGGCGATGTCCTTCTTCAAAGGGTGACCCTGGAACCATCACTCTCCCTGGCCGTGGAAAGTGGTGCCGTCACCATTGACAGAACGATTCTGATCAACGGTACGGTGGAACAGTACGGAGGTACAACCGATTTTCACCGCATGATCGCTTCGAGTGTCGGCATACGGGGAGGTGAAGCCACCATTCGTAATTCCATGCTCGGTTCCGCCTCGGTTCAAAACGGTGCTACTCTTTTTATAACAGACAGCACAATCGGTTCCGGTGAATTACAGAATGGTGGAGATCACATTGCGATCAGAAATTCTGAAAGTAAGTTGAGTATTCATGATTCAGTCATATACGGACGGGGCGATTTCTATTCAAACGGTATTTTTTCCCGACGTGGAGAAACTGTAGTGGGGGGGGCCCTCATTATGATCATTCGCGGTGACGAACAGATCGGTGTCGTCTCCAACGCCGGCGGACTGTCCCTTCACGATAGTGCAATTCTTCTGGCAGGAGGTTCGGCAGAAGTATCTCGGGCAATTCAGGTCCGGGGAAGCGGCAGATTACCGCAAGTTATGAGCCGACTGATACTCGCAGGGCTCATGAGCGCCGGTGATGAAAGAGCCGACGCCTCGACTTCAGCTTTGAACAGACACGCTGAAACGTCGGTCGATCGGGGAAACGTATCTACGGCGATACGTCTTGACAGCGATAGCACAATAGACATTGAAGATGTCGTTTTTCACGGCTGGCAATTGTTGGCAGCGCGACAAGCAACGGGCGGCTGGGGCGGAGAAGAGCCTGTTATCACAGATACGCAAACACACCGAAATCTTGAGTCGGAGGAAATCGCCGTTCTACATGAAGTCTTTAAGGCGGTGGATGAGAACAACGTGATTGACTCCGACTTCAGCCTGGACGATATTGCCGGCCGGCGCCGGGAAATAATTTCATATCTGAGGGAACTTCTGGAGCGTACTTTCAGAAGCTAAAAAGTCAAGAGATTTTCGTTATTACTCCCATCGCCACGTCGGGTTAGCGGAATCGGGATATACGGTGGACCAGAGGCCACGTCCACTGGTCAGGGCGAAAACCACCCCGTTCCCGTAGTGACGAAAATGATTGATGGACGCAATAGCAAGATCGCTGGCTTCGTAGTTATTACCAACCTCGTTGGTCAGACTCAACGAATAGTCACCGACAGTACCACTGATGGCAGCTTCGAAATAACCCCGGCCCCGTTCGTTCCGTATGGCATCACTTGCCGTTGAGACTAAAAAGGCACCCGTCCCACCGTTGAGATTGCTCACCCAGACAATGTCCGACGCGAGACGTCCCGGAGAGCCGGCGTTGTTCCATTTTGCTGCACCTGATTGTGGATCATCATCGGCATCGGCTATGTAGACAGCGCCGCTCATGTCGGTAACCGCCAGAATGCCACCATCAAAATCGGAATATCCTATACCCCGGGGTTGAGGGCTGTTATCGGTGGTAGAGAACTCTTCTAAGTTCGAAAACCCCGAATCGAGACGTGCGAGAAATGCGCTTTTACCGACCAGAAAAAAATCGCCGGTGGCATCGACCCGCACGCCGTCCCGAAGACCGTCGTTGAATCCGGCAATACTGTAATCCGGCGTTTCCGACACAGCTGTGTCCCATGCAAAAAGCCCGCCGTTTCTGGTAGACACGAAAACCACATCGTCAATGCCGATCATGCCGTCTATGTACGTGTCCGAAGGGGTGTACACCAGATCCCAGCCAAGGTTGTCATTCAGCCGGAATATTGCATTATCGGCGGAACTGCCGCTCTGGTAGACGACGTAGACTTCATTAACCGCGGCTGCCGGTTCATCACCACCAAGGTTTGCCGTACCGGCGGTCGAATACCGTCCCGTAATATACTGGGCCAGTCGTGATCCCGGCGCCTTGATCTCGCTCCAGTCATTCCCCGGCTCGAAACGGCCAAAGACCTTCGTCCCCGCAACGACAATGTAGCGATCGTCATTGTCAAACGTTCCTTTTACGAGACCTGAAATGCTGGCGTTCTCGACAAGGTTGCCCTTTTTGATCTCTTCTTCGATAGCTATCGTAGCGAAGATGCCCCGTTCGCCTTCACTACAACCCGAGAACACCACCAAAATCAATACAATATATCCGGCCGTCATAAGCCGAGAAAACATTGGCTTCATGTATACAGACTCCTAAAAACGGTACATCACCGATAGCGTTGAAGAAAGAAAGTTTCCAAACCTGTTGTCTTCCGATGGAGGCGTGCTACCAGTGTAAATCTGTGGAACCCACCACCAACGCAGGTCCAATCCGAAAGCCCACTCAGTTGTGTAGTTCCAGTAGAACCCGACACCGGGAATAAGTATTGGATCAGTCTTGAAGTTTTCTTCAAACCGGCTGAAATTGATGCCTGCCGCCAGACTCAGTGGGAATTCAAACGGGTAGGCCCGTAAAAAATAGGTAAACCGTGCCGCCAGGGGAATCATGTACAGAGTATTCTGATTGGGAGTAAAAGCGAACATGCCCCCAAATTCCCCCCCGATTGCCATATTGTTGTTGAGGAACCCGCTCCATTGCAAATGGCCGGTACCACCTAATGTAAGGTTTGCATCTTCTAAACCGTCGGGACCACCTGTGTAGAAAAGGGGAAAAATCGCACCAAGATTGAGAGAAAGCATCTGGTCGCCCAAAGAATAGGTCGGTTGGAAACGTTCTTCCGGTGAGTCCTGAGCGTATAGTGAACCCGCCAGAGCAACCGCGAGAACAGAAAAAACTATACGACGTCGCATATCATTTGTGATGTTCGACAATGATCAGTATCTCCTTGCGGGCCAATACTATCACGCACTCTTCGGCCTGACAACAATACCATAGTCGTGTACAATGGACCTATTATGGGCGCACAGATAATAGATGGAAAGGAAATTGCCCGGAAAGTGCAGGCGGAGCTTTCCAAACGGATTGCCGATCTCACGGCAGCCGGGAATCGACCAGGCCTCGCGGTGGTACTGGTCGGCGAAAATCCGGCCAGTGTCTCATATGTCACCGCAAAAGAACGGGATTGCGAAAAAGTCGGTATATGCAGCTTTGATCACCGCCTTCCGGTAGAAACTTCGGAAAGAACGCTGGTTGATCTGGTTGATTCTTTGAACACCGACCCGACCGTGCACGGCATTCTTGTACAGCTTCCGTTGCCGGATCATATCGACAGCAATCGAATACTTCAACGCATCTCGCCGGAAAAGGATGTTGACGGTTTTCATCCACTTTCACTGGGTAAGATGCTAACCGGACTACCTACACTTTTACCGTGTACTCCCCATGGTGTGGTTCAGATGCTGATGCGGAGTGGGCATAATCCTGCGGGAAAACATGTGGTCATACTTGGCCGCAGCAACATCGTCGGGAAACCGCTGGCGAACCTGCTGGCGCTGAAAAAGGAGGGTGGCAACGCAACCGTGACAATCTGCCACTCGCGAACACCCGACATTGGAGCAATCACTCGACAGGCGGACATTCTTGTCGCTGCTATCGGTGTAACCGAATTTGTGAAAGCAGACATGGTCAGTGACGGTGTCGTCGTGGTCGATGTAGGGGTAAACAGGGTAGACGATCCATCAAAGAAAAGTGGGTACCGTCTGGTAGGAGATGTGGACTTTGCAGGAGTTTCAGAAAAAGCATCGGCAATTACTCCTGTTCCCGGCGGCGTTGGCCCTATGACTCGAACGATGTTGCTTTTCAACACTGTCATCGCCACGGAGAACATCAGTGGATCTTAATCGCGTTACCCGCGTAGACAACAGAGTGCCATGTCGCAACGCATTGATCAGCGTAGCCGACAAGAACGGCATAACCGATCTTGCCGCCGAGCTCTGGAAGTTAATACCGGAGTTGGTCATTTATTCCAGCGGTGGCACTTATAGAACACTCCAGCCCGTTGCAGCCGAAACAGGGAATGATTCCGCACTTTGTGAAGTATCGGAATACACCGGTCAACCGGAAATGCAGGGTGGTCTGGTAAAAACTCTCGATTTTCGGATTTATCTTGGGTTGCTCGGTGAGCGGTACAATGACGCTCATCAGGCCGATATTGCTGCACAAAACGCAGTTGTTTTTGATCTTACCGTATGCAACTTCTATCCTTTCGAGGACATTACCGAGGAGGACGGTATTTCCGTCGAGGATTTACGTGCTCACATAGACATCGGCGGTCCCGCGATGCTTCGGGCATCGGCAAAGAACTTCCTTCGTATAGCCGCGGTATGTGATCCCGCAGACTATCCGAGGTTGGTTGATGAACTGAAACAGAACGCCTGTACAACCACGCTGCCGTTTCGAGCAGAACTGGCCGGAAAGGCTTTTCGCTATACATCGCATTACGAAAACGCCATCGCGGGAGCGATTGGAAGCTACATACGTAGAGCAGATTGGTTCGGCATTTACGAAACGGAGAATAACTAGTGAGTTCAATATACCGTACCGTCCTGGCCGACTCTTTTCCCGACGATATGCGGATCACCTTCGGCTCCGGACCGGAATCCCAGACTATCGTTTTTCAGAAAGTCACCTGGACTGTCGAAGGCGAAAAAAGGGGGCTCCGCTACGGAGAAAACCCCGACCAACAAGCAGCTCTGTACCGCCCCATAAACGGAAACCTCGCCCTCGGTGACGTTCATCAGATCGGACCGGACCGTTCACTTGTATCTGCCGCGGAGTTACTCCAGAGCGGAAAGCATCCGGGCAAGATCAACATCACCGACGCCGATGCAGCGCTCAATATTCTAAGGTACTTTCCGGAGACGCCGGCCTGTGTCATTGTCAAGCATAACAACCCCAGCGGAGTCGCCCTGGGTGATTCTCCTTTAGATGCGTACTGGAAAGCTCTCATGGCCGACAGAATCGCCGCTTTCGGCGGAGCTATAGGTATGAACAGGGAAGTCGATGCGGAAACGGCAGAGGCAATTACTCAGTATTACGCCGAACTCGTCGTGGCACCTGAATACTCTTCAAAAGCGCTTGAAATTCTTAACCGAAAAAGAAATATCCGCCTGCTGAGAATCAGGCAAATGGACCGTCTTGAATCATTTCAGGGAGAACGTTTCGTCGATTTCAAGAGTCTCATGGACGGTGGTATTGTAACTCAATGGTCCTTTCTCCCCAAAATTCTGAACGATGGGGACCTCCTTCCCGCCCGCACCGAGAGGGACGGAAAGGAATACGTCATCTCCCGGGAACCTACACCCGGAGAACGGGCGGATATGCGGTTCGGTTGGCTTGTCGAGAGTGGGGTCACCAGTAATTCCGTTATATACGTTAAGGACCGGCAGACCGTAGCGATCGGAACGGGAGAACAGGACCGCGTGGGAGTGGCCAGAATCGCCAGGGACAAGGCATACTGGAAACGAGCAGACCGGATCGCTTTTTCCGAAACCGGTAAAGGGATAGAAGAAATCTCCGATGAAGATGAAAACAGACGTTTTCACGCCGCCGCTGCCGCTGAAAAGGGAGGTCTTGAGAATTCGGTAATGATTTCGGACGCGTTTTTTCCCTTTCCTGATGGTGCCGAGGTAGGGTTGCGAGAAGGAGTTTCCGCAATCCTGCAACCGGGTGGAGCTTTGCGTGACTGGTCCGTCATAGAGACGGTAAACAACTACGGCGCGACCATGTGTTTTACCGGTCAACGAAGTTTTCGACATTAACAAAGTTTCTTTGGAGGAAATATATGCCCTGGAAATTGATTTTCTACCTGATTATCATCGGTTTGATACTGGTATTTATCGGTCTGAACCTTGGACATACTACAGATATCTCTCTGGGGTTCCATGAGTTTACGGAAGTACCCGTTTTTATGGGTCTTTTCGTTGCGTTCTTTCTTGGTGTAGCCGTCACAATTCCTATCGCGGTGCAGTCATCTTCCCGAAAGGCCAAAGCCAACTCGGACAGAAAGTTGAACAGAGAAGAACGAAAGCGACTGAAATTAGCTAAGAAAGCTGAATCGAAATCGCTGAAATCTCCCGAGCAAGCGGATGGATCTCTTCCGGAATGATAGTAAAAGCAAGGCGATTTGTGCCCGCGTTCATACTATTTGCGGTAACTGTCTCAACATTGTCGGCAGATATTTTTTCTGAGCTTGATGAGAATATTGATACGCCTCGATTCAGTTCGCTTCTGATGGATGCCATGAAGAATTCCGCGACAATAGACGACGTAGACCGGTTGGTCCGGGATTATCTTCCTCGGCTTCCCGATGATAATCTGAGACTTCAGCTGCTCTTTCAGGCCGGCAGCAGATATGAGCTGGCCCATCGCTATGACCGGGCAAAACGCTTGTATCTCCAGACACGGCAGATCGCGCCCTCGGACACTGAGGTTGCACTACGGCTTGCAGGGGTCCTGCTGGAAGAAGGGGCTGCAGACGAAGCGATCATCGTTCTCTCCAATGCAATTCACACGGCGGAAAGCCGGACACTACAACGGCGTACTGCCTTCCTACGCAGTCGTGCCTACCACCAGAATGGTAATATCGACCAGGCGATTATTCATCTGAGATCTCTTACCGCTGTAGATCATCCTTACAGTGACTCTCATCGCCAGACAGTAGAGGTCGAATCCTTTGCGCTACTGGCGGAACTGGCGCTTCTCACGGACCAGGACACGCTTTACGGGGAAGTCTCCTCCCGGATGAAGAGTCTATTTCCAGACTCCCCCGAAACTATGCTTTTGGAAGATATCGATTCCGGCAGGATTACATATTATCCAAGTCCTGCCCGTATAGCAGCAGGCGCTGGACCGGTAATGCAGCATACAATACGAGTGGAAGAAGCCAATGATGCCATACGGGACGAGCGTGTGGTAGCAAACGATCAGGCCGATGAGACTTCCCGGGAGGATTCTGATACCTTGTCTCAGGAAATGGAACGCCCCCGGGCTGAAGGGATTCAAACGGGAAGTTTTCGGGATCGCGAAAACGCAGAATACATGGCTCTGGATATCGAAGACTTCGGATTTCGTACAGAAGTCCGGGAAGTCCGGATTGACGGCAATTTGTTTTATCGGGTTATTGTACCTCTTTCCGGGGAAGCCGTGGATCCCCAGAATCTGGTTGTCGCTCTGAAAGAACGTGGTGTCGAAGGATTCCTCGTTTTTGACTGAAGCGTCCGCTCAATGGAAATATTACTCCCTGGAACGCTCGATAACCTGCTCAAGATTATACTCGTTCCCTCTGCGATTTTTTACGCCGTCGACCGTTACCAGCACTGGCCGTAGAGAAAGGCGTCGTATGCTGCCTCCCTCCGATTGCTGTTCCTGATACTCAACGGCGTATTGGACCCCGAAGCCCCCATCGTCACTCCTATCAATTCCTTCGGGGATTTCCGAAAATGAGACGACTTTCAATTCCAGTATTGTCCTGTCGTTAATCCTTATCAAATTATAGCCACCGTTCCAGTCAACTTCCTTTGTCCGCAGGTGGAAGAAGGGGCGACCAAAAACCATTTCCGCTCCGTTTTCATTACTGTATACACCGTCAAGCACGAAAGATGGCGATTCCAGGGCGTATCGCTTTAGTATTCCCGACTGAATGCCTGAAGTCATCCGTTGATAGTTGCCGTTCCAGTATTCAACACCATCTACGGCAATCTGGATCGCGTCCGCCCCCACCACCGTCAGAGACAGTTGCCGTCTGACCGTGCCCAGTATATTATTCTTGAGGTTGATCCAGAGACCCGGTCCTGACGCATACAGCGTTTTGTATGAGTTAAGCCACTCGTACCGTTCCTGACGCTCTTCGTGAAAAAGGACGATTTCCCGGCGGGAGCTATCAAAATAGGCTAACTCGATACTCTGTCCCAGCCGTTCACCACGGCTTCGAAACCATGGTCCCTTCAGGTACGCTTCAATCACTTCCGGTTCAGCGTCGTAGAGTTCACGAAGCTGTTCTTCCTCAATCTGTACCGCCGGAATTTCCTCTATTGCCGTTTGAACATATCTAGAATCACCGATGTTCCAGGACCAACGCGTCCGGATAAGATCCAACGGTGTTTCGGTTTCCTGATTCTGTCGGTACACATCAATCGGGAAACTGACACCGTCGCTTTGTAACGTTCGGTAGGCATCCGATCGAGGCCTTGTATCTATTTCAATGCTGCCGTCCGTAGCTACAGAAAAGACGTTTCGATACGTCAGACCGGTAACACCGGATACGGTTCCCTGAACACGCCGAAATACATCCATTGTCTGCCGACCCTGTCGGTCGGTACCAACGCCGATGATCTCGTCGACGTGGTCGCCAACTAGATCATTTGTAGTGACGGCAAAGGTTCTCACGTTGGTGGCGAGGGTAAGACCTTCCCAGGTGATGCGATACACACTTCGCAGCGTGTCGAAGTCCGCTACAAGAATCCGAACCCGATCGTCCGGATCATCTCGCCTTTTAACAATGACAATCTGTTCTTCCGGTTCGTCCAGATCGAGATTTACATCAAGAGCCGTAATAAACAACATCTCTTCAGGCAGTTCCACCCGAGGATTGATTTCTTCGTCTTCTGTCTGTATTGAAAGCCCGGTTGATTCCTGTCTGGCAAGGACAATGCCTTCACCCGCTTCAGGTACAATCTGTCGACCCCGTTCTGTCGACTGCGGTGTTTCTGTATCTTCACAACCGACCAGCAGGATTGCGGACATAGTTACAATTACTGTCCATTTTAACGCCTTTCCAAACATCATCGCGAGTATGGCACAAGTCACGGTGGCCGACCAGTCCTGAGGCTTGCCTGTCCCGTGACATTTTCCGACGTTTCTGCCATGATTGTGTATGGACACCGCACACAAATCCAACGAAAAATCGGATTCATTTCCCGAAAAATACAGTTACGACGATGTATTGTTACAGCCGGGTTTCGCCGATTTTCTGCCCCATGAAACCGACGTCTCAGTTGCTCTGACTCCGACAATTCGACTCAATGTACCGATAATGTCGGCGGCCATGGACACCGTGACTGAAGAGAAACTGGCTATTGCACTGGCTCTTGAAGGCGGTGTAGGTGTCATCCACCGTAATATGCCCCCGGAAGAACAGGCCCGACAGGTTAGATCGGTGAAGCGTCATCTCAACTGGATAATCGACAAACCTTATACCGTTGGCCCCGATCAGACAATTGCAACGGTCAGGACTCTGGTGGCAGATCACGGGATTTCCGGATTACCGGTGGTTGATCCGGGAAATCGTGTGATAGGAATTATTACCAGTCGGGATCTTCGTTTCGCACCAAGAGATGAATTACTCGTTCGAGACATTATGACCGTTGACCCTGTGGTAGCGGTGGGAGTTCCCACTATCGAAAGTGCCCAGGAGAAGTTCAACCGTCACAAAATCGAGAAATTACCGGTTGTTGATAACGAAAGACACCTGACCGGCCTGGTCACCGTCAAGGATATGGAAAAACACAACCGTTTTCCCAACGCCGCCACCGACGACGCAGGTCGTCTCCTGGTAGGAGCGGCTGTTGCACCTGTGGATGTGGACAGGCGGCTGTCTCTGCTGGTAGACGCCCGGGTCGACTTTGTCGTCGTCGACACCGCTCATGGAGACTCGGCCAATGTGGTCGGAACGATAAAGCGGATAAAAGAACAGGTGCCGACGTTGCCGGTAATCGCGGGCAACGTCGCTACCGGGGACGGCACCCAACGTCTCATTGAAGCGGGGGCGGATATTATTAAAGTGGGTGTCGGTCCCGGTTCAATCTGTACTACCCGAATCGTTGCCGGTATTGGAACGCCTCAGTTGTCCGCAGTCATGGACGCCGTCGATGTCGCCCGAGATTTCAACGTACCGGTCATTGCAGACGGCGGTATCAAATATTCGGGAGATATAACGAAAGCTCTCGCCGCCGGTGCACACGTCGTCATGGTAGGAAGCCTGTTTGCCGGACTAAAAGAGGCTCCAGGAAAAGAATTTCTCTATGAAGGCCGCATTTTCAAGTCGTACCGTGGGATGGGTTCCGAAGCTGCCATGAAAAGAGGCGGTGCGGACCGGTACAATGTTGCAGAGGGAGAGGAACCCGTACCGGAAGGCGTTGAAGGACGCGTACCGTACAAGGGCGAACTCCGCAGCTATCTCCATCAACTGGTGACGGGACTTCGAAAAGGAATGGGATACTGCGGAGTACGTAACCTTGAGCATTTGCGGGAGTATCGAAACTTCGTTAAGATTACCGCCGCCGGTCTGCAGGAAAGTCACGTCCATGATGTGGCAATGATCCGGCAGCCAACAAATTACTCGCGAGGATAACGCTCTTGAATATCGTTGTTATAGGTGCCCAGTGGGGCGATGAAGGGAAGGGTAAGATCGTCGATTTTCTTTCCGGCGATACCGATCTGGTGGTACGGTATTCCGGTGGAGCAAATGCGGGACATACTATCGTCAATGGTGACCGAACATACAAGCTTCACCTTGTTCCTTCGGGCATTATCTATCCGAAAACGCGGGTCATTCTGGGCAGCGGAATGGTTATTGATCCGGAAGCCCTCTTTACAGAACTCGGAGAACTTGCCGATGCGAATATTTCCTGGGAGGGACGTGTCCTGATTTCCGATCGGGCCCATCTCGTTCTTCCCAGTCATCGGGGTGAAGACGTTGCCCGGGATATGAAACGTGCTCAACCGATTGGCACTACCGGTCGCGGAATAGGAGTTTCCTACGCTCACAAGGCGCTTCGCGACGGTGTCAGGATCGCCGACCTTACATGGTCGTCCCACCTTGAACATCTTACCGACGAAGACAGGGCTCTGTTGGACCGCTACGCAGCACGTCTAACGGAAATGTCGGTAGACATCGCTTCATATCTTCATGCCGAAGAAAGCCGGGATTCCCGAAAACGGCGCAAAGAACAACAAAAGATCCTCTTCGAGGGCGCGCAGGGTGTGTTACTGGATATCGACATCGGTACGTACCCCTATGTGTCCAGTGGCACCTCTGCGGCGGCAGGTGCAGCGTCCGGCGGTGGTATCGGACCACGGGACATTGATCACGTTCTGGGAGTATTCAAAGCCTACAGTACCCGGGTCGGAAACGGACCGTTTCCCAGCGAATTTGACGGCACCAGCCATGGCGACCTGGAAGAATACATCCGGGAAACCGGCAGAGAGTACGGCGTCACTACAGGACGTCCCAGACGGGTAGGTTATCTGGATCTGGTTGCCCTGCGATATGCTTGTCAAACAAACAGTATTGATAGTCTTGCTCTGACTCACCTGGACGTGTATGACGAACTTGATGAGGTGCGCGCGTGCATAGCCTATGAAACGGATGACAGGACTGTAGATTATTTCCCTGCATCCATTCCGTTGCTGGAACAGGCCCGGCCCGTTACCCGAAAATTCCCCGGTTGGAACGAGTCTCTGGCGGATTGCAGACAGTTCGCAGAGCTCCCGGAAAACGCACGGAAATATATCCGGTTTATCGAAGAATTCGTCGGCGTCCCGGTCAGTATTGTTTCTACGGGATATCAGCGCGAACAGACTATAGTCAGACGATCTGTCTGGAGTGCTGACGATGCAGGCTAAGCCGGAACGGGTGGACCGCATTATTATCCTTGATTTCGGTAGTCAGACGTGCCACCTCATAGGGAGACGAATCAGGGAACGAGGCGTCTACGCCGAGATCGTTTCCGGGGAGACACCTCCGGGTACGTGGTTTGACACATCCGTAAAGGGAATTATCCTTTCCGGCTCGCCCGCTTCGGTCCACGACGTAGATGCGCCAAAACCGGATCCCGAGGTATATAATCTGGGAGTACCTCTCCTCGGCATCTGTTACGGTCTCCAGCATACCACTCACAATCACGGCGGTTCAATAAACAGATCGGATCATCGCGAGTACGGCCCGGCACCCGTTCATATTCACAGCCGCCATCCTATCCTGAAGGGAATCGGTTCACAGTTTCTGTCGTGGATGAGCCACGGTGACGCAATTCAGCAACTCCCCCGTGGCGGTGTGGAAATTGCAGCTACCGCACACGGCGTTCCTGCGGTAGTTGCCGTTGAATCACTGCATTTCGTGGGTCTCCAGTTCCATCCCGAGGTAACTCATACCCAGCACGGTGCGGTCATCCTGGACAATTTCGCGACCGGAATCTGTAATGCCCGCAGGCAGTGGTCCGTTGAGGATTACAGACATCAACTGGAAGACGAGGTCCGTCGAAAAGTCGGGTCGGACTCGGTACTGTTACTTATTTCCGGCGGTGTAGATTCCTCCGTCGTAGCAGCGTTGCTTCTGAATGCTCTACCGGCGGAACAGATCCATCTGATGTACATAGACACCGGACTCATGCGGAAGAATGAAACCGATGAAATCGGGCGTGCCCTCACCACCCTCGGTGCCCGGAACCTCTATCTTATCGATGCCGCCGACGAGTTTCTCTCAGAACTCAGCGGGGCGATTGATCCTGAAGAAAAACGGCGTATAATCGGAGACCTTTTCGTTACCGTCCAGGACCGGGAAGTGAAAACTCGTCTGTCGGGCCGGTACCTGCTTGCCCAGGGTACCCTTTATACCGATTTGATTGAAAGCGGTCACGGTGTGGGCCGACATGCAGCCAGTATTAAAAGTCACCACAACGTGGCCAGTCCTCTGGTGCAGGCAAAGCGAAAAGCAGGTCTCGTTCTGGAACCGCTGGCTGCGCTCTACAAGGACGAAGTGCGCCAATTGGGAAAAATCCTTGGACTTCCCGATTCAATTGTACATCGTCATCCCTTTCCCGGTCCCGGCCTGGCAGTCAGGATTCTCGGAGAAGTTACCAGAGAGCGCTGTGACATTCTACGTGAAGCCGACGCCATCTACATTCAGGCGCTTCGGGACGCCGGTCTATACGACGAAATCTGGCAGGCTTTTGCCGTTCTTCTACCCATTCGTTCTGTCGGAGTTGCCGGAGACAGCCGGGCCTACGGCGATGTGATTGCGTTGCGGGCGGTTGTATCCCGGGACGGTATGACCGCCGATGTATACGACTTTCAACCCGCCGTGTTGCGCGGCATAGCCGCGGCGATAACCAACCGCATCCCACAGGTGGGGAGGGTCGTCTACGACGTCTCCGGGAAGCCCCCGGCGACTATTGAGTGGGAATAAACGGCGAAAAAGATGGAGGTGAGGGGAGTCGAACCCCTGTCCTAAGGCGCCCGCGGCACATCTCTACAGGTTTAGTACGGACTTTTTAGTGTCGGCGACAGCATTGGCGTCCCTACAGACCGGAAGCCGCCCAATCCCGATAATGAGTCCCTCGGGTCCATCGGGCATGACCGTCGGCAAGTCCTGGTCTCTGTCAAGCAACGAGGCGCTCAGAACGGCGCACCCCGCGCCCGCCGGACTGCGTTACGCAGCTACCGGTAAATAGTCTGCTTCGTTGGCAGATAAAAAGGTGCCAATCAGGAGATGGCGCTCCACCTGCAACATACCGCGTACGACAACCCCAGTCGAATCCGGAACACCCCCGTACGCTTCCTTTAAACGTAGTGAATAATTCGATGTCAGTCAATCGTTCTTTACAATGACCGCCAGAGCCTGTCGATGCAGCGCCTCTGTTGCCGCCGCGACCGCTGAGGAGCCAAGGTCGTCCTGTCTGCCGGAGATTGAGGTAAACACGCCACCAGCTTCTCTGACGATAACCGATAAGGGAGCAATGTCCCAAGGACTCATAATAGGGTCAATCATCAGGTCTACCGCGCCCCGGGCAAGCAGCATATAGCCGTAGGCATCAGCCCACGTCCTGGTGGCCCCGCACGAACGGATAAGCTGATCGCTGACTTCGGGTTGGCGGGTAGAAAAGTCGTGAGGGTCCGTCGTCATATACCATGCATCTGCCAGAGCGGTGCATGAAGAGACCCGAACGGGGGCATCGTTTTCATCGATACAACCACTACCGACTGCCGCAGCAGCCGTTTCTCCGGTAACCGGAGCATGGATCACCCCGAGAACGGGTGATCCCTGATGTACCAGAGCAACGAGGGTAGTGTAGAGGGGGACGCCACGAATAAAACTTTTTGTACCATCAATAGGATCGAGAATCCATTCCCATTCCCGGGAACCCAGCTTTCCGCCATATTCCTCACCGATGATAGCATGGTCCGGAAACCGTTTTTCAATTGCCCGACGCAGTACTATCTCGGTTTCCCTGTCGGCGACGGTGACCGGGCTCTTGTCGGCTTTTCGCTCTATCACTACATCCTTGCGAAAATATTTCAGAGTCTTACGTCCGCCAAGGCGGGCAATGTCGCGGGCAAAATCAAAATATTCCATATACTGTTTATTCATCGGTCTTTCATCTCCCGGTCCATTTCCCGCTTGATGTCTTTCTGTTTCAGCGATTCCCGTTTGTCGAAGAGCTTTTTCCCCTTGCAGATACCCAGATCAAGTTTTATCAGACCCTGTTTCAGATAGAACTCCAGAGGAACGAGAGTAAATCCCTTTTCCTCCACCCGGCGTCGCAGTCGGTCAATTTCGGCAGCGTGGCACAGCAGCTTGCGTTCCCGCAGGGGTTCGTGATTGAAGAGGTTTCCATGAGAATACTCGGTAATATGGAGACCAATGAGCCAGAGCTCACCGTCCCGAACGCGCCCATACGCATCAGAAAACGAAAACTTGTTTGCCCGCATGGACTTCACTTCGGTACCCTTCAGCTCGATACCGACCTCTATATGTTCATCAACGATGTATTCGTGAAAAGCCCGTCGGTTTCGAGCCAGCCGTTTGTGTTCACTCATACGTTATCTTCTCATAGATCAGAAACTCGATATATGGCCGGTCGAAACCCGAGAAAGGGCGTACACCAATGCGGGGGCTGCCCCCCAACCGTTCCCGGCGGGACGGGATCATTTGCGAAAGACCCACCGATAACCGCTCTCTGGGCGCCATATTCTGAAGGCATTATCCGAAGGTGTCGGGTATACCAATCGGAAGTCCATTCCCACACGTTTCCGGAAAGGTGAAAAGCACCAATTGCCCCGGCCCGCCCGGTTGCGGCTCCCGCAACGAAGGGCGCATTAAAGACCCTGTCGCCGGGGCCAAGACCGTTCAAAAAGGCGGCATATTCCCAGGACATAGTATCGGGGAGACGAATCTCCAGTTCATTCCTGGGTATTCCGTCGAAGGTCACTCCGGCAGCCTGGAAACGCCGATTCAGCCATTGAACGTACGCCCTGGCCGCAAACCATGATACGTTCCGCACGGGCCTGTCCGCCTCTTCCTCGGCGGCGGGAAAAGTAGTCCACTCCCCATCGTCGGGCCAATGTATAAGATATCTTTCGTCTGCAAGTCCCTGAATTATAAGACTTTCCGTACCGGAGGGACGCCATGTCGCGTTCTCTTCAAGAAAACGGGCAAATTGTCTTTCCGTAATCTCGGTCGTTCCAATATAAAAGGGGTTCTCCATCTCCCGGACCACGCCCGTTTCTTCGTCATTTCGAAGGGGATAGCCACTGATAAAGCTCCCTTCCGGGACGACAGCGAAGAAAATTCCTTCAAAAGTGACCTGCCGGTTACCGGAAAGTCCACGTTCATCCATTTCAATCGAATTTGCAAGAAGCGTAGTTGATTGAGACTCGCGGCGATTTTCGTACCACGAGGTACTATCAAGATATTCCTCTACGGCAGAATCTCCAATAAGATCAGAAACGACTTCGTAAAGAGCATGATAATTACTATCGGATTGTATAAATAATTGTACAATTTTTTCCAGTTGACCCACGTGTAATACTGCTCCGGGAATAGCTGATCGGAGAGCCCCCGACAAAAGATCGGGAGTTTGTTGCGCCGTTGCTGCGGAAACCATGGAAAGCGTCGTGTCTTTCCACAGGTTCTCATGTCTGCTCCGCGGAATATCCAGATTTGCCCACATGATCCGTCCAAGGGTCCGCCCCGTCGGAGGATGCTGAAACTGCCCCCCCGGGATACCCGCAAGAGCCCATTCATGGTGTTCCTGCATCAGCGCGCCGAAAGCGTCCGTTGGAGGTAGCGAACAATCATATTGGATGGAAGACGGTCTGAATCGGATTTCGACGTGCTCTCTGCGGGGAAAGAACAAGCTTCCAACGAGACGCCCGGAAACTGTGAGTTTATCAGTGTATTCTTCAAAACCGGGGAACCTGACTGATAACGTGTGGTCACCTGCGGAAACGAACGTTTCCACAGGTGTAGTGCCGACACGACGGTCACCAATATAAACAGATGCTCCAAGAGGGGCGCTTGTCACTGTCAACCGGCTACCGTAATTTCTTATCCCCGGCAGTACCAGCCCGGCCAAAAGAAAAAGCCCCACAACCGTAAAAAGAACAATCGGTGCATACCGCTCCGGCGGCACTTTGCCGATCGCCAAAAGTTTTACCTTGAGATCTTCTATTTCCTCGTCTGATTGAACTTCTTTCCAGCGCTGGCCCATATGAGCAGTAAGTATAGGTACCACGTCAAAGATGTGTCAACGAACGTCTCTCGCTCTTGAGGACGTCTTGTCTGAGGCAGAAAAGGGTGATAGCCTTCGGCAAATGAACATCTCCGGTCGACGCATAGTAGAGATAACTGAATCGGTTCTTACGTGGCGCCTTCGCAGAAAGGCACGGCGCCGTCTGAAACAGGCAAAAAAGAACGTTATTCTCGACTGGATTGAAGCGTTTCTTCAGGCTGCGTTTCTCGTTCTCCTGATAAATCAATATCTTCTGCAGGCGTATCAAATTCCTTCAGGCTCCATGATTGATACACTGCTTCTCGGAGATCGGATTTTTGTTAACAAACTGGTCTTTGGTCCGGAACTCCTTCCCGGACTGGCCAAGCTCCCCGGGTTCCGAACTCCGGAACAGGCAGAAGTGATTATCTTTGAGAATCCCTCATACATCAGCAGAGGAACGGGGTTTACCGTTCTCCAACGAATTCTCTACATGGTAACGCTTTCCATGGTCGATATCGATCGGGACGAAAGCGGTCAGCCCAGGGCACAACTGCTGATCAAACGCGCCGTCGGCGCAGGCGGTGACCGGTTTCGAACCGAAAATGGAGACCTTCTGGTTCTGCCCGCCGGCGAGCAGAACTGGATGACCGAGGCGGAGTTCCGACGGGTAAGCGACTTTCACTATTCCGCACGAAGAACCCTCGCGCCCGATGACTACGAAGTCATCAAAAGCGCCGGTTACGCCCTCGGACGAAGAGATCTCGGCCTTCCTGCACTGGACGGTGACGAGATTGCAATGAATAATATGAGACAACTCGGCTTCGGCGATCCATTTGCGCTGGAGCTGTATCGTCAGGGGCATCTGTACGCGGCCAATCCGCACAGCGAACGTATTCGCCAGCGCGTTCAGTTTGTACGTCTCGGATGGTACGTCCCCGATGGCAGGATTTTTCCCATCGGAGATAACCGGGATAATTCCAGAGACGGCCGATATTTCGGTCCCGTCCGGATAGATGACGTTCTCGGTCGGGCCATGTTCATTTACTGGCCTTTTGGACGCATCGGTGCCATCAAGTAGGATTCATGACCGACCGTTTCCGCAAGGCCCAACGACGTCGCCGCCTGGTACGACGAACAATATTATTCATCCTGGCCGTTTTTGTCTGGAGATTCTTCGGCCCGGGAAACGCACTGATCGATACATCATCCCTTTCGCCGCTCCTGGAAAAGGGAGACGTCGTCTTCGTTCGCCCGGTCAGATCGCTTCCTTCAAGGTATACCGTTCTATTTGTCTCTCCACTCCTGCAGGAAAAATCGATTTTTCAGGAACTTGACCATGTCATTGACACAATCAGAAATCCGAACGGCAGTGAACCCCTTCAGCCTTTCCGGGTTCCCCGAATAGTTATCGCCCGGGAAGGTGACCAGGTGACCTGGAACGATCGGACGGTGACGGTTCGGTCGGGGGAAAGAGTCGAAACCCACCGGCTGGCACCACTTCATCAGGACCTTACCTTTCCGGTCAGACAGACTCGTCTCCTCGATGGTGAGTTGTTCCTCGTCTCCGTGCAACCGGGTCGGATCGACTCGCGGTTTACCGGACCCGTTCCCATGCGGGGTCGAACATTTCGAGTCGCACGGATTATCTGGCCAATGGGTAGAAACAAACGCCTTACCCCTGATGAAGTTCGAAACAGCTTCTGAACAGCCCCATTTTGACGGTCCTCATCTCTACCTGCACGTCCCGTTCTGTCGATATCGGTGCGACTACTGTGACTTTTTCACTCGTACATCTGTTCCCGCATACCGACAGGATTCAATAATGCTAAGGATTACCGAGCAGGCAGAATGGTGTCGCATCGAACCGACTAAGCTTCAAACTGTCTACACTGGCGGTGGGACTCCTTCGGCACTGACAAAACCTGCACGAAAGAGACTGTTGCGCTTTTTATACCAGCTTACCCGGAGTATGCGACGGGCCGGATCCTCGCAAACGAACGCAGAATATGAATGCACCGTAGAGGTGAACCCGGAAGACATAACGCAAGACCTCCTGGTGGAGTACGAAGATCACGGTGTCAACCGGTTATCCGTCGGTATTCAGAGTCTTTCCCCGTTGTCTCTTACCGCCATGGGACGACATACGTCACCGGAAGAGACAGTTCGGGGGCTCGATACAATCGCTCGCTACTGGAGTCACCGGTGGTCCGCCGATTTTATCGTTGCGGTTCCGGGAATGCAGACCGGAGATGTTGAAAAAGATTTGCACAATCTCATGAATCGCAGCCCCCGACACGTCTCTCTCTACGAACTGGGTATCGAAAAGCATACCGTATTGGGTCTGCGCGCGCTAAAGGGACGGGTTTCGCCCCCCGGAGAAGAAGAGACCATCGCACAACTCCAATTGGGAGCGTCTATCCTTGAAAGCTACGGTCTCCGGCGGTACGAAATATCCAGTTTTGCCTTACCGGGGGATGAAAGTCGACACAACCTGGGCTACTGGACGATGGCACCCCATCTGGGGCTCGGTCCCGGCGCAGTCGGAACCTTTCCGTTGCGCCATGGAGGTCCTGTCATACGAATGACAAATCCCCGTTCGTTTCAGTCTTTCCTGCAACGTAACGACTTCGGGGTGAACCAGGAAGAGATCGTTCCCAGAGACAGGGCGAAAGAAGTAGTCATGATGGGCCTTCGTACAATATACGGTGTCGATGCCGCAACGTTCCGTAACATCACCGGTGACGCCTTCGAAAAGGTCTGTGCCGCTTCCCTGGAAAGGTGGCCGGGAGCATTTCAGCTTTCCGGAAATGGTATAATACGACTTCAAACGGCGTGGTGGAACCGCCTGAATACCGTCCTGCTCTCTCTTTTTGATGATATAGACACATTCGGTCTCACATGATTTGCTTGGGTTATCGACGCTTGTTTCTGTAAGTCGCCATTCACAGAAAGCGGCACTGCAGTTGACAGCCACCTGAGCAAGTGATAGTTTCGGCAACACTCAACGACACACGGAGGATGACCGATGTCCGGCCACAGTAAATGGGCGACAATACGACATAAAAAGGGCGCACAGGACGCCAAACGGGGAAAACTCTTTTCCAAGCTTATCAAGGAAATAACCGTAGCCGCCAAGATGGGCGGCGGTGAAGAAGAAAGCAATCCGAGGTTGCGCACGGCGGTCCTGAAAGCGAAAGCTGCGAACATGCCAAAGGATAATATCGACCGGGCAATCAAGAAAGGTACCGGAGAGCTGGGCGGTGACGACTATGTCGAACTGAGTTACGAAGGGTACGGTCCGAACGGAGTTGCGATTCTTGTGAACACTCTGACGGACAACAAAAACCGTACCGCCGCGGATGTTCGTAGCATTTTCAATAAAAATGGTGGCAACCTTGGTGAAAACGGGTGTGTCTCCTATCTTTTTTCACGAAAAGGACTCATTACCTACGATGCCGGGACGTATGAAGAGGACCAGATTCTTGAAGCAGCACTGGAAGCCGGGGCCGACGACGTGGAAACAACCGGTGATTCCATTGAGGTAAGCACCTCTCCCGAAGAATTTGAGACGGTCCTCAGCACGCTCAGTGCTGCAGGATACGAACACTCCCTGGCAGAGGTATCTCTCGTTCCGGAAAGCACAATATCTCTGGACGAAGATGGAACCCGAAAGGCCATTCGTCTGATTGAACTGCTGGATGATCACGATGACGTGCAGGAGGTTGCTACTAACCTTGACATCCCCGACGATTTCGATCCGGAAGGATAATGCCCCGGATTATCGGTATTGATCCCGGCCTGGCCGAAACTGGCTGGGGTATCATTTCCGGCGATTCAGGCCGTATCGTATGTGTGGACTTCGGGGTGATCCGGACAAAATCGTCCACACCTACCGGAACCCGCCTGGAGACAATCTTTGACCAGATTACCGCCACAGTCCTGAAGCATGCTCCCGCGGCGGCGGGTATTGAAAGCCTTTATTTTACCAAAAATATCAGCAGCGCTATACCAGTCGCTCAGGCCAGGGGCGTTGTGCTTCTGGCACTCAGCAAACTTGGAATCCCGTCGGCCGAGTTTACGCCCCAGGTGATCAAACAGTCCGTAGTTGGTTCCGGTCAGGCCGACAAGGACCAGGTGATGCAGATGGTTCGAATCGTTCTGGGAATGGCGGAGGTTCCCCGGCCGGACCACGCCGCCGACGCCCTTGCAGCGGCGGTATCTATGTTACATAGTGGGGCGTGGCGATAGAATTGCATAAGGAGTAGGCGTGTTCAACAGTCTCTACGGTAAAATCAGTGGCCATCGTTTTCCTCTGGTATTTCTGCGAACCGGCGGAATTGAATGGCAACTGGAAGTGAGCGCAGCGACCTTTCAGTCCGTCATGAACACCGAAACTGACGGCGACCATCGCGTCTTTACGTACCTTCACAGCCGGGAAGACCTTATATTTCTGTACGGGTTCTGGACCGAGCAGGAACGACAGGCGTTCATGGAACTGATTTCTGTTCCCGGGATCGGTCCACGGCAGGCGCTAAAAATACTGTCCGGAACAACACCTGAATCGTTGGTGCGCTATCTGGATGAGGAGGACATTCCTTCCCTGATACGTATTCCCGGTCTTGGGAAAAAGACGGCCCAACGTCTTATTCTGCAATTGAAAGGACATCTGGTTCTGGACTCTGACGGCACCGGTCACGACGGTCGCACCGGTGGGTCTACATCAAATGAACTTCTTGACGCATTAACAGAAATGGGCTTTGACCGTAAGAAGGCGGAACACGCTCTGAATGTTGCAGAGGCAGAAATTACCAAAGAAGCAGGTTCTGCTCTTTCTGCCGGTCAGGACGGGCGT
>CAZCAE010000005.1:0-43823 GCA_964496635.1 uncultured Spirochaeta sp. | reverse complement strand
GGAACAGGAACTCTTTCGTCGGGCAATAGTATCCCTCAGCGGGAGTTGAACTGCATGGACGAACATCCCTTACGTCCGGACCGGGAAGAAGAAGACTCCTTCGAAAACGTTCTCCGTCCAAAAACACTGTCCGACTTTCTGGGACAGAAACAGATCAAGGATAACCTTCGAGTTTTTATCCAGGCGGCCCGGGAGCGGGGAGAATCGCTGGATCACCTCTTTCTTTCGGGTCCTCCCGGGCTGGGAAAGACCACCCTGGCGGGAATTATGGCCCGTGAAATGGATGCGGACTTCCGGGTAACATCAGCACCTGCTCTGGAAAAACCGAAAGATCTTGCCGGCATTCTGACAACTCTTCAAAACGGAACGGTCTTTTTCATTGACGAAATTCATCGACTCAAGAGTTCTCTTGAAGAGATGCTCTACGTTGCCATGGAGGACTACGAAATAGACTGGGTCATCGGTCAGGGTCCCTCCGCCCGCACTTTGCGGGTGCCGTTACCGCGGTTTACCCTGATAGGAGCCACTACACGACCGGGTATGGTCGCGGCACCCCTCTTTACCCGGTTCGGTATTCCCCTTCGTCTTGACTTCTACAGCCATGATGATCTGGCTGCCATTATCCGACGTTCTGCTTCTATCCTCGAAGTGGATATCGACGCGAAGGCGGTTACCCTGCTGGCGGACAGCTGCAGGGGAACTCCCCGTGTAGCGAACCGCCTTCTCAGGAGAATGAGAGATTTTGGCCAAATTCTTGGTAACGGCTCCATCACAGATGATATTGTCAGAGATGGGATGAATCGCCTCAATATCGACGTACACGGCCTTGAGGAACAGGACCGTCAGATTCTCAGAACCATTATCGAACTGTACGGAGGTGGCCCGGTGGGAGCGGAAACTCTGGCAATTTCCGTCGGCGAGGAGATAGATTCTTTGGAAATCTTTTATGAACCCTTCCTGATCCAGAAAGGGTTGATTCAACGGACTTCCCGTGGCAGGATCGCTACACCCCGTGCATATCGTATCATAGGACTACCCGAACCGACTGAACAGAATGAAGACCAGCGATTTCTCTTTTAATCTGCCGGAAGAACTGATAGCGCAGGATCCGGCAACTACCCGCGGAACCAGCCGGCTCATGGTACTTGACCGCTCGACAGGCGATCACCACCATTCCACCGTTTCGGATATTCGTGACTATATACCATCCGGTTCCGTCATGATTTTCAACAATTCCCGGGTGCGAAAAGCCCGCCTCTACGGGACGTCCACCGGAGGAGGTAACCAGGAATTTCTTCTGGTACGCAGACTCGCCGCAAACCGCTGGCTTGCCATAGGTACCCATAGCCGCAAACTCAAACCGGGACGTGCCTTCCAATTCCCTGACGGTGTCCGCGGCACTGTTTCAGAGATTCGTGCGCCGTACCGGGAAATCCAGTTTTCCAGAAGTGTTGACGACCAGTGGCTGGAGCGTTTCGGCCATGTACCCCTTCCTCCCTATATCCAAAGGGAAGACACCCCCCTGGACGATGACCGCTACCAGACCGTGTACGCCCGGACGGTCGGCAGTGTCGCCGCGCCAACAGCGGGACTCCATTTCACTCCGGAAATTCTCCAGAGCCTCCGTGAACATGGCGTTACGATAGAATTTGTCACCCTTCATGTGGGTATCGGTACCTTTCTGCCGATCAGATCGGAAGTTCTGGAAGAACACCGAATGCACGATGAGGAATATCACGTCTCTCCCGCTGTAGCCTCTATCGTTACCGACGCAAAGGAGCGAGACCGTCCCGTTATTGCAGTAGGAACAACAGCAGTCCGTACTCTGGAGTCAGCGTGGGACCAACGGAAAGGACTTCTCCACAGCGGTCACGGACATACCGACCTTTTTATCTATCCGGGATACACTTTTCAGGTAGTGCAACACCTGTTTACCAACTTTCATACTCCCGAGAGCAGCCTTATGGTGCTGGTAAGCGCTTTCGCCGAGGTAGATACGATCCGTCGAAGCTACGAGGTAGCGGTTCAACAGCGGTATCGATTTTTCTCCTACGGCGATGCCATGCTTATTCTGTGACGGATTGCATGGATTCGAAGGCTGCCCGAACCTCTGCTAGACGGTCCAAATGTCGATCGATAATTCTGTTGTAATCCAGCTCCCCGGACCGGATTCGATGGTGATCATCTTCCCAACGCTGAATTTCCTCGAGATGAATAAAGCGAATGTCGGCAACTTCACGGGACGCCCGGTCTGCGGCCTCCCAGTAACGTCGGGCGTAGAGAAAAAATTCTTCCGCCCGTTCGATACTCCTCAGATTCTCTTCAGACCAGGGGCTGTTGTAGAAAAAAACATCATGCTTCATGTACTGTCCGCCCCATTGAAGATAGAGGTCAGTCAGAAGCAAATTGACATGCATGGTAAAGAGATGTCGATACCACTCCCACTCACGCTCATTGCTGACACGTGCCAGGGCGTTCAGGGGATTGGCAAAATCGCTCCGAAGTGTCTGCTCAAGCCAGTAGACATTTTCCGCAATACGTTCCGGTGTCTGGTAGAAATGTCGATGATAGAGGCGATAGAGCTGTTCCCTATAGACCAGTCTGTAGGCTGAAACTTCCGTCAGGGGCAGGAGTATCAGTCCGATGCAAATTATCCACCGAAGGTAAACCTTCATACGGACATTATCGGCGAAAGATTTTCCGAATCTGACCGGAGATTGTGTCCACATCCAGAGCACCATCAATTCGGTGAACATGTATTCTGCCGGCACGTTCGAAATCGGAAATCACCGCCCGGTACGTTCGTTCCGCCGGCTCCTGAACGCTCTCATTCTCCAGGGAGTCCCGGTTTTTTCTCCCCGCCAGACGCTGCATGGCAGTATCCCTGGGTGTGTCGATAAATATAAGGTGTTCCGGCAGGGGAAACTGATGATTCAAAGATTCAACGGCACGAAAATCTGTCAACGATCCCTGATATGCAAGGGAAGAAAAGAGGTAGCGATCGGAAACAACAACTTTACCCGCTTTCAGCTTGCTCAGGATGCCCTCGACTGGACGATTCAAATGCTCGTACCGATCTGCGGCAAAAAGAAGTGCCAGAGTCCACGGTTCGACGAACTCCGGACCGTCGAGAAGGGCTCTGATCGTCTTTCCTGTAAGAAAATCGGTAGGTTCCCACGTGTGAACGGCTGCGTCTGTATCGGCGTTGAGATTTTGACACAATCGCTTCGCTTGCGTAGTCGTACCGGCTCCATCCAGCCCTTCAAACACGACAAAACCCGGAAGAACCGGGTTATCCCAGGGGAGGGTAAGCATACTGATAGCCTCTCTGTCTCTGTGATACCATATTGTAACACGGAGAATATCCCGAATCGAGTATGACGTGAAGAGAGATCCTCGAATTTACACAACTGCCGCCTCACTGCTTTTCGTAACTCTATTTGTGTCTACGGTGCTTATTTCCCGACTGCTTCTCGACGAGACGGAAAAACATATTCGTGCTATCCGGACAGATTTTCTCGAAACGGTTCGTGAACTGACGGCTCAGGAGTTGACGTGGCAATCCATTTCTCCATCCGTACTGCGATCCGTCACGTTTTTCGGCGTGTCCGTCTCCGAAAACGCCCGGGCCGACTTCGTTTCAGTAGGTCTGAACCTGCGGAATATTCTTGTTGCCGGCAGAGGCAGTCCCGTGTCTTCGGTCGAAGTTGTTCGTGCGCATGTAAATTTGGTGCAGGATGATCAATGGGATCGTCTGAATCGGACCATAACCGTTGCATCTTCATTTGGCATGAAAAGGCCCAGCATCAGCGTCGGTTTCCGCGATTCCACCATAACCGCGGTCCGTGACAATATCCAATACAACCTGGACGATCTGGCAGGGACCATACACATCCACCGGACTGGACGTATCGACGGGTCAATTCGAACTTCCGTTTCCGTTCATTCCCGGCACACCGATTCTTTTTACGGATCGGGATATATGCGGGTTGCCTTCCAAAGGCAATCACGTTCCGATGCTATCCAGGCTTCAGTTGACGCCCGAGGGATCAGCAGTAGCCATTTTTCCATGGAAGACCAGAGTTTCCATGTCGCATTCAGTGACACGGGGCTTAGCGTTCAACGGGTGAAGAGCGATACACCTATGGACCTTGAGGTGACGTACAAAGAGACGTCCGGTGAAATAACAACTTCCGTCCGTACAGCGGGGCTTGTTCCGGCGGATATTCTGCGTCTTGCCGGTCCCTGGCGAATGTACGATCCTTGGCTTCACGAGGCGGTTACCGGTGAAGCAACATTCGTTGCCCATACAACAGGCGGATTCGTTCAAGCAACGGGAAATCTTAAAAGCCGTCTGTCCAACAGAGACGTTCTTCCGGCGCCACTTGATATTTCATTGGCTTTTGATGCAGATCCCGGCGGTGTGACCGTTCGCGAAGGGATATTGACAGGAAACAGCGGCACAGTGAGTCTGACCGGCACCTATCGGCAGGGACACACCGCGCCAAATGCAACCGTAACGGCAAGAAAATTCCAATACGCCCATTTTCCCGTCCTTGACGGGACAGCTTCTTTCAGTGGCGGTCCGGGAACAGGTGGATTCTCCGCGGACCAACTCACCATCGACGAAGTCTCTCTCTACAGAATAGTCGCCTCCTACCGGGAGAACGGCTCAAATCGCCGAAGCTTCAGTATCGATCTATCGACAGACAGCCGGGGAACTCAAACTGTCACGACGCGGGGAACGTACCGTAATTCCGAAGACTTCACCGGGGAAATCTCCGTCGTTCGGATAACACCGGATCTGATACGTCGTATCGCCGGCATTGCGGGCTACGCCATCCAGATCCCCGGGCCGGTTGGTTCTCTCGAAGTTTCCGGTTCCGCCCGCTTCGACCGTCGGGGAGACGACGTTTCCGTCCGGGTTCCCATTATTGTCGTGACCGATCCATCTTCGAAGGAGCGGATAGGGACAATACGTGGCAGTTACCGCAACGGTACAGTTGTCATCGATGAATATGTAATACGGTCCGACGGTATTCGCGCCGCAGGAGATGCTCTTGTAAGATTCGGCAGCGGTGGAACCGTCGATTTCGAAACGGCGCTGGACGTGAACGATATTGAATACTCCTTCCGGGGCCTCTATTCCGGAGAAGGGAGTCTCATCGTCGTCGGACCCTACGACGTTCAGATTCGGGTGTCCAGAGCTGGTCAGGAAGCACTCAGGCTACGGGGCTCAGCAGCTAACATCCCGATACCTCTTGGAAACGCAACTGTTTCGCTCAACGCCGACGGTCTCTTCCTTTCTCGACAGGAATGGTACGTATCCCTGCAGGACGTAAACATCCGGGAAATACCCATGCGTTCGGGGGGGACGGCGTCGGCGGACCTGGCCGTCTCGGTGGGAGAAGGAACCCTCGAGTTGGCGCTACTCCGTTTTGACGACTCCGTCAGCTCTCTGTCCGGTTCTTTTGAAATGGACTATATCACCGGTCCCGACGGCGAGATACGCGGCAACGGTCGTATTGCGTCAGACGATGGAGTTGAGCAGTATCGGGTAGTCGGCAGGTACGCAAACGGCGATCTCGCTGCGGATGTTCGCATTGACAACGCTCCGATGCGAAGGTTAAGCGGCGATATTCGTTCAGGGACTCTCTCCGGTCTCGTTCAGGTATCGGGAAACCGGGAGTCTCCGCAGGTTCGTGCCTTTCTCGAGAGCGATACTATCAGAGCGGGAAGTCAGGACCTTCGCTTTACCCTGCGACTCTACGGAGACGATAGAACAGTGGAAATATCAGAGGCGGAGATTTTTGCGGCTTCCCGGACTATCACCGTCGATCAGCTCGCACTGAACCGGGAAAACGGTTCAATAACCGGGAGTCTTCGTCTTCGACAGCCTGATGACCGGGGAGAAATTGACGTCAGTATTACCGGTCAGACCGATACGACACCAGACCTTCAAAACCTTTCGCTTTGGAATACACCGCTGACATTGGACGTGACTACATCAACGGACCAAACTGAAGCGCATATCTATTCTGTCGTGAAAGGACTGGGTCGAACAGACCTCTATCGGGAAGATGGAGCCGTTAAAGGAGTACTCTTCAACGACGGCTCGTTCAATCTTGAACTGGCACGTCCATTGCCGCTGGAGGCACAAGCATCCGGTACATTCAGGAATGGAGATATTGAACTTACCGCTGCCGGTATCTCCGTCGACCTGACATCTCTTTCAGATCAGCTGAGAGAATCGGGCATTGAGGTTACCGGCGGTACTGCCCGGGGTTCTCTCAGATTATTAGGTCCTGTGAGCAATCCCGATTTGTATGGAACATTACGGATCGCGGACCTTTCGCTGGTCACTCCCGTTTCACCGGATTCCATCGGTCCAATCGAAGCCGCGATTATTCTAGAAGAAAGGGCCGTTCGTATTCCGAATTTTGAGACCACCGTCGGGGACGCGCAGGTATCCGCCGAGGGAGTCATTCTTATAGACCGATGGACTCTCGGAGAATATCGTCTCAACATGGAAATAACGGGGCCGACCGGCGCGCACATCGTCAGCACCTTCGGTCCTGTTGAAGTCGATGGATTTGCCCAGGGTAAAGCTGCCGTTTCCGGCGGGCGGCGAAGTCTGCGTCTCGATGGCGACCTGACCGTCTACAACACGGAATTGGGAGTTATACCTGTAGAAGTGACCGATTTGGACGATACTTCTCTTGATATCTCACTGAATCTGGATTTGAAAACGGGCAGGGGGGTGCGGTTCATCTGGCCGGCGGCAGATTTTCCGGTAATTCGGAGTAACTTCGCCGTGGGACAGGATGTTGCTATTCGCCTGGACAGCCGGGAAGAAACTTTCTCGTTGGCGGGGGTAGTAGAAATCCAGAGCGGTGATGTCTTTTATTTCGATCGAAATTTTCTTATTCGAAACGGCAGAATCGTCTTCCAGGAAAATCAGGACCAGTTTGATCCTAGGATTACCGCCCGGGCGGAACTTCGCGAGGTCACCGCCGACGGGCCGGTCCGGATATACCTGGTTGCGGACGGTCAGCGACTCAGTGAGTTCAGCCCCCGTTTTGAGTCCAATCCTCCTCTGGGAGGTACCGAAATCGTTGCAATTCTTGGAGGTAACATCTTTCAACAGGGTGCAGAAGGAGGTGCCAACCTCTCGACAGCCCTGTTGTCCACCAGCGACATTGTGACACAATTCGGCGTATTTCGGGAGTTCGAAAACAACGTTCGACAGAGTCTTAATCTTGACCTCTTCGCAATCCGGACCAGTGTTATTCAGAACCTGCTCCTTACAGCCATCACTCCTACCGATGAGACAACCGAACAGCTCGCACCCACGTTGGGAAATTATTTGAACGACACTTCCGTTTTCATGGGCCGCTACATTGGAGAGTCCGTATTTGCCCAGGGTATTATCCAGATGCGTTCCGCGGATATGGCAAATCCCGATCAAGATGATGGAATTCAGCGTCTCGGCGGGGTATTGATTGATTCAGAAATTAGTTTAGAATGGCAAACACCATTTTTTATGCTGGAGTGGAGTCTTGCTCCAGAAAATCCTGAGGAGCTGTTTATCAGAGACCATACGTTCACATTTTCGTGGTCGTTTACCTACTGAACACAACAGGGAGCTTGAATGCGAATAGTGCGCTACGTCCTGCCCCTTCTGCTGGTGGCAGGGACCGTTTTTTCACAGAATAACGCCAACTGGTATTTGAACAAACCCATAGAAGGTATCGAATTTTCCGGACTCGATACTGTGCGAGAAAACGAGCTTTCCGCAGTGGTAGAACCATTTGTCGGCGAAACCTTTACCGAACCAACCTTTCTGGAACTGCAGCGTCGGTTGTACGCTTTGGATTATTTTGAAGAAATCATCCCAAACGCGGTACGTCCCTCCGACGGGTCGGAAGATCGGGTTATACTTCGGTTTGACGTTGTTGAGCGACCCGTTATTACCAAGGTCGAAATCGAAGGCAATGACCGCCTTGGAAGAAACCGGATTCTCGACGTGATTCTTCTGAAGCGGGGAGATATGGTCACCCGCAGTAAGATGCGTATCGACGAAGAGGCGATTCGATCTCTATATCTGCAGCAAGGGTATCCTGACATTGAAGTTTCCTCGGATTTCCTGCAGGAAGATGACGAAAACATCGTTAATTTTATCGTTCGGGAAGGAAATCAGATCGCCATTGATACGATATCCTTTGCAGGCAACGAATTTGCCGGCAGTTCCACCCTTAGAGGAGAAATTCAACTTCGGGAACGAAGTCTTTTCAACAAAGGAGTTTTTGAAGCCCAGAAACTGGAAACCGACCGAAACCGGATTCGGCGGTACTACAACCGGGAAGGCTTTATTGACGCTGAAGTTGTAGATGTCCGTCAGGAAATACGTCCCGACGAAAAGAATCCCGATCGCAGTCTCATGGAGCTGACCTTTTTTATTGAAGAAGGAGAACGGTATACCTATGGAGGCGTGACCTTCAATGGGAATACTATTTTCGGTGACGAAGAACTGGAATCATTGGTTCGTGCGACAGTCGGGGAAATTCTCGATCTGACCATATTCGATCGTGACTATCAGCGCGTGGCCGACCTATATTACGAAAATGGTTACATTTTCAACCAGATCACCCGCCGGGAAATCCGTGACGAAGATAATAATACCATTTCCTTTCAGATAGATATCGTTGAGCAGAACCGGGCCCATATAGAAAATATTATCTTCCTGGGAAATGAAAAAACCCGGGACTACGTGGTAGAACGGGAGCTGCCTCTGGAAGTTGGAGACGTCTTCAGCGCAACCAAGATCAGGGAAGGACTGCAGAACCTGGCCAACCTGCAATACTTTTCCGCGATCACACCGGAAACACCTCAGGGAAGTGCCGACGGACTCATGGATCTCATCGTCAACCTGGAAGAGGGAAACACCGCAGAAATACTTTTTGGGGTTGCCTTTGGCGGGAATCAGGATTTCCCGGTCTCAGCTCAGGTGCAATGGCAGGACCGGAATTTTTTGGGCCGGGGACAGACCTTTGGCATTCAGGGAACAGCCTCTCCTATAACGCAGACGTTGAATTTCAACTTCCTTGAGCGCTGGCTTTTCGGACGTCGCTGGTCCGGTGGATTGAACCTCTCGTTTGAGCGAAGCGTCATTAACAACGTGCCCCAGGACGCGATTGCTCCAATATACAGCGACAGCGATATTGCAGTGCCCGACCCATTTGATGCGGACCGGTATGTCTTTACCGAGACAACCGAGTACAACAAACGCGTGTACAAACCGGGGGACACCTTTCCAGGGTCTCCCACGAGCGAGCAGATCAACAGCAACAACCTCCAGTCGGAGTATGAATACCTGGGAAACTCTACAGCCGCCATTCCACAGGAATACCTCATGAGCTACGACGCCTACAGCATCGGCATGGGCGCCAATACGGGGTACACCTTCAGAACACCCTATGGACGGTTTGTACCGCGTACGTCCGTCAACACCAGCATAAATTACATTACCTATGACGAAACGCTCTACCGACCTTTCAATGAAACTACCCGTGACAACCTTGACCGGTGGCGTTTTCGGAACAGCTGGTCTGTTGGAGCGGCTCTGGATAACCGGGATTACGTCTTCAGCCCGTCCAGCGGCTATCGACTGGACCAGGGGATCACCTTTGTCGGCGGTTTTCTCTTCGGAGAGCGTCACTACTCCCGAACAGACACTACCGCGGAAGTTTTCTTTACTCTCTGGGATCTGCCCCTGGGCGAATGGACGTGGAAAATGGTATTGGGGGCCCAGTCAAAACTCAGTATGATCTGGCCCAACTTCTACCTGGACAAGGATGACGAAAACCACTTTGTTGTGTCGGAAAACAACCTTCTCCGGATTGATGGCATGTTCAATGCCCGGGGATGGGGATATCGTGGCGGCGGCGCCAGCCTCTGGAACAACTGGATAGAACTCCGGATGCCTCTGGCGGAACAGGTCATCTGGTGGGACGCCTTTGCCGAGGGTGCCCTTCTGCGGACCTTTACCGGGACAGGGATTGACTTTGAAAATCGGGAGCTTCTCACCGAGGCAACTCTGCCGGACTGGCAGTTTACTGTTGGTACCGGTATCAGATTCGTCATCCCTCAGTTCCCTATTCGTCTGTATCTGGCCAAACGCTTCCAGTTCGACGAAGACGGCAATGTTGAATGGCAGACCGGAAACCTCTTCAACGACGGTGATCCGAACAGCGGGAAAGGTTTGGATCTGGTCTTCACCATTGGCGCCGAGTTCTTCTGATCCCGAATTGATAGCAAGTTGCGAGGTATTAAAGTATGAGAAGCAGTTATAGGTCCGGACAGAGCACAATTATTCCGGTTTTTATAATGGCCGCCATTGGGTTTGTTCTCCCGTGGCAGAACGTTTCGGCTCAACAACTTACGACCGTCGGTATTGTCGACATCAATCGCATATACAACTCCTTTTATCGAGACTCCCAGGCGGTCCGTGATCTTGAACGGGTTCGTCGGGAGTATCAGCAGGAAATAAATAACCAGGTCAACGAACTGGAATCCCTGCGAGACCGTAGAACTCGGATGGCTGACCTTGGCAACGACCGTCGGGTAGAAGAGATTGATCAGGAAATCGCTGAAATGCAGCGTTTTCTGGAAGATTTGACGCAACGTCGCCGTCGGCAGCTGGCGACCCGACAGGAAGCCCTCATGTCCAATGAGTTTCTCCAGCAACTCCAGGAAGCTATACAGTGGGTCGCCGAAAACGAAGGGTACACTGTTATCCTCAGAACGGACCAACAGGGCCTCCAGTGGTGGGCGGCGGAAGTGGACGTCAGTGACAAGGTAGTCCAACGACTCATCCAGATTGCTGATCGATAGGACGGAGGCGTGACGAATGTCGACGCCGATGTTTGAACAGTACAACCGGATAAAGTCCCGTCACCGAGATGCTATACTTCTCTTTCGGCTGGGCGATTTCTACGAAATGTTCGGCAATGACGCTCGAGAGGGTTCCCGAATTCTCGGGCTTACGCTGACACAAAGACAGGGAAAGCCCATGTGTGGCGTTCCCCATCACGCAGCCCACGGGTACATCGGGAAACTGCTGAGGCATGGCAGGAAAGTTGCCATCTGTGAGCAGACCGGCCTCCCTGATGGGAAAAGTCTCACCAACAGAGATGTTGTGGAAGTTCTCTCGCCCGGTTCAGTTTTCGACGCAGACTTTCTGGAGCCGGGGAGGAACAATTACCTCGTTGCTATTGGACGTCTTCCGGCAAGCCGATCGTCTTCGGCGGTTGTTACCATCGCCGCCTGCGACGTCTCCGTGGGCGAACTTGTTCTCTCGGCTTTTTCCGTAAGCGATTCCACGGACGACCACGGCATTCCAACCCCCGATTCCCCGTCGACTGAAACGGCCGATTCGGTACTGCGGCGGGAACTGGAACGACTGGACCCGGGGGAGCTTCTAGTCCAGGAGTCGTTCCTGGAGGAAAGCCCTTTTCTCGCTTCTCTCGCCAGGGAAAATACCCGACGTGTGGTCAACCGTATACCCGACTGGGGATTCGACATCGTTGAGTCTCACAGGATTCTCACACATCATCTGGGCATCAGCAATCTCCACGGCTTTGGTTTTGGCGATGACGATCCGGCTCTCCTGCCGGCCGCGGCAGTTTTGGAGTACCTGCAGGACAACGCCCGGCACGCGTTGGTTCACCTCCAAGACGTCCGAAAACACCACATCGATGACACAGTCATACTGGACGACGCGACAACCCGGAATCTCGAAATCGTGCGCCCGATGAACGACGGGAACAGTTCCTTCACCCTGCTGGGCGTCCTTGATTTCACGCAGACACCAATGGGTTCCCGACGGCTACGGCGACGGTTACTTCAACCTTCCAGGAATCGGGAGCTCATACATACCAGGCTGGACAGGATAGACGGTCTGTACCGGCAACAGCAGGACCTGCAGGCGCTCCGTGAGCGTCTGGGCGACGCCTATGATCTGGAACGCCTCATCGGCCGTCTCGGTGTCGAAAAAGCACATTCCAAAGACCTTCTCGCCGTTGCTGCAACGATCGAGGTTGCCTGCGAAACAGAACAATGGGTTCACTGGCTGACCCTGGAACGGGAGCTCCTTTCGTCTGTCGCTGCAAGAATCAGGTCGTCCATAGCCCCGGACGCTCCGGTTACTCTACATGAGGGCGGTATATTTCTGCAGGGCTATGACGAAGAGCTGGACCGTCTCCGAAGTCTCCGGGACGGAAGCAGGACCATTCTTGACGAGTATCTCCGGGAACAACGGGAAGAAACGGGTATCTCCTCACTGAAAATCAAATACAATCGCGTCCTGGGTCACTTCTTCGAGGTTCCCAGAAGCCAGGCGGCGCGCGTACCGGAAAACTATATCCGACGGCAAAGCATATCCAGCGGAGAGCGATATACCACCCCCCGCCTGTCCGAACTGGAAGAAGAGATTCAGAACGCCGCGTCCGCCGCCATTGAGCGGGAACACCAACTTTTCCTTGCTTTCCGAACAGAACTGGTCTCGAAGATACCTCTTCTTCAGAGCGCGGCCGACGGTGTGGCAGAGGTAGACACTACAGCCGCCCTCGCGCAGGCAGCGACAATTCACGGCTATCGGCGACCCGAGATGGTGGAGCACCCGATTCTGCAAATCAGGGGCGGAAGACATCCCGTCGTCGAGGCGCATTTACCCGTGGGGGAGTTTGTTGCCAACGATATTGAACTGGGAGAGACCTCACCGCGATTTGCCCTCGTGACCGGACCAAACATGGCCGGAAAGTCAACGGTATTGCGTCAGACCGCTCTTATCGCCCTTATGGCTCACGCCGGTTCGTTTGTGCCGTCCGAAAAAGCAAAAATCGGTCTGTGCGATCGCATTTTCTGCAGAGTCGGAGCGTCCGACAACATCGCCCGGGGCGAGTCTACATTTCTTGTGGAGATGCACGAAACGAGCAATATTCTGAGAAATGCGGGTGAATCCAGTTTGATTATCATGGACGAAGTCGGTCGTGGAACCAGCACCCACGATGGTCTCGCTATTGCCTGGGCGGTATGCGAGTATCTTCTTGATACCAACTGTTCCAGAACTCTTTTCGCCACCCATTACCATGAGCTTGCCCGGATACAGCATAAGCAGTTCCTTTCTCTTGGTATGGCAGTGGAACACAGCCACGAACGCATCCACTTTCTCAAACGTCTTGTCCCCGGCGGCATCGACCGATCGTATGGTGTTGACGTGGCGCGCCTGGCGGGACTTCCCGAAGTTGTTGTCCACCGCGCACGGACGCTCCTTGAACACTTTGAGACCCACGGGACCGCACCGGGTGACGACGTTCATTCGGTAGTGCAAAACGACGGTTACGTTTCGGTTTCTCCAGTGCGGCCGGAACGCGTAAAAACCATCCCATCGGTCCCACCTTCAGGTCCAACTACCGGAGACCAACTCTTTCAACCGGATGAACTGGTACTCCACGAAATCAGATCGCTCCGTCCCGATTCTCTGACACCGCGAAACGCTCTGGACCTGATATATCGGTGGAAAGACGAACTCACCACCCCGAAAAAAAACGAAGAATAGCCGGAACGGCGACGCTTCCCATAGCGACAAAACCGACTAATCCGGAAATGGGCCAGCGCCAGAAAACGATGTGACCACCAAACTGAAAAAGCCACGTCAGAGCGTATACAACAACCAACGGAAAAAAATTCAGATGCGTCGGCGCCACCAGATACGTTATGACGGTCGCCCAGATAAACCAGCCCAGAAAGTTTTTCAGGGGAATACCCTGATACGTGCCTTTCTCGCGCCACGTCCAGAACTTCCACTTTACCAGATGGGGATCCAGATAAAGGTCCCAGGCGGTAAAAGCGAACCCTGATAGTACCGCGTGCAGAAGTGGCGGCGCACCGGGTGCGAGAAACTGGACGGCCGCCCACGATGGTGGCAGCATCATCAGCCATGCAAGGGGAATGACAAGAGGAACCCGATGAACCTGCGGTTGAAGAACATCGGTATAATGATACTTCCCGAAGGGAATTCCCGTCCGGGAACCGATAAACTCTGCCAGCCAGCCCAACAGCGGAACGAGAACGACCGCACGCATGACCGGAGCTATTGCCCACTGTACCGACAGGGTCACAACAACGAGAACGGCCTGAGCAACTACACCGGATGATATCGCCAGTCCGCGATAAAACGACACCCGCCCGGAATGTCGGTTGCCATACCCCGCAAGAATTGGTACGGCAATCATAACGGCAACCCAGGCGACGAAGACCGGAAATATCGGGGATTCCGTCATGATCGTCCCCGATTGAAGAGTCGCCGCCATTTCACCTCAAACCAGGCTACGATAAATGGAATCCACGGTACAGAGGCCATGAGGGCCAGGTTTTCCTTCAGGTTTCCCGTTTCATCCAGAAAACGCCAGATCCGGGGCAGGGGATTCTTTTCAAAGAGATCCACAAAAATATCCCGGCCTCGGTCGGGAATTCGGTCAAGAATGGATAGCAGCATTGCATCGAAGGTATGGTACCGTCGCGCTACAGCCGGAACGTTGTAAGGATGACCATAGGACTTCAGAGATTCCACAATCGCTGAAGCATCACTGATTGTCCGAAAAAAGGCGAATCCCGTAGAACCTTTTACACGGCCGCCTTTCGTTCCGATTCTCATGATCCTCTTTCCACCGCGACGGGGAAAAGGTTGATCCGTCATCGGAATGATACCGCTTTCTTCTTCCACTATGCGGAAAGGAACCCCGTGAAGATAGGTTGAAAGGTACTTTTTCAGCCCCTCAACGTATTCTTCCCGGGTTAACAGGTCCGTGGAAAAAAAGGTGTATTCCACCAGAGCCTCATTGGCGGAAAAGGGAAGGATATACATGAAACGGAACGCTCCGTCCTGATCAATCCGGAGATCGAAGAGCGTAAGTGCTTCCGGATCAAATTCCGGGTTTTCGGTTTCGATAACCCATCCCAGAAAATGCTGTTTCAGGAAACGGTACTTCCTGGTGTTTACCGAGAACTCACGGGGCAGAAATAAACTGTCAAAGACCCACGTGCCGGTATACTCAGCACCCGATTCGAGACGAACTCTCGCAAATTTCTTTCCATCATCAATAGAAGCCACATTTCCATACACAAAGGTGACGGTGTTCCGGGATGTCAGATCGGACATAGTGTATCGATAGAAGTCTTCGCCCCGAATCATCCGATATTCATACGGGTTAAGAGCGAAGCGATGCGACCGTTCGGGTCCATGAAACCACATGTGCTTCCAACGACGATGCACCACCGGATCAAATCGAAAGGATTGGTCCGTCCAGAAGCACCATGTACGGTCATTGGCTCCCTTTTTTTCCCGGTCAACCACCAGGATCGAAGCTTCCGGGAACCCCCCGTGCACCAGTTCGTACGCCAGAGAAAGCCCTGCGGCCCCTCCGCCGGCAAGAATAAAATCGAAATGGCCTTCCATCACACGAACATAGCGAATTAGTTCCTTTTTCGGCAAGCATTATGGGTATTTCGGCCGTAGGAACAATATGAACGTATTAGGTATTTATGCCCCCGAAACGTGTGTTATTTGTGGACATTTTCCCGTTCAACGGCGGGATTCTCCAATGTGTCAGGAATGCGAACGCGAGATGACATCCATGCCCGGACCTTTCACTCTTCCCGTAGGGAACACCGGTCTTACCTGTTATGCCGCTGTTGAATACGCCGGAATTGCAAAACGTGCCGTCGAAACAGTGAAGTATTCCGCCAATTTTCGTCTCGCAGAAGCGCTGGGACGAATGCTCCTGCTTCCTGTGTTGCAACATCTTGCAGATACACACCCCGAGAGTTGTATTTCCCGTATTACTCCCGTACCTGCCAGTCCCCGGGGGCGCCGTAGCAGAGGATTTGACCAGACCCTTCTCATGGCACGCGTCCTGGGACTCCCGATAGAAAGTCCACTCCGTCGTCTGAACGGACTTCAACAGAAACGTCTTACCAAGAAAGACCGCCGGACAAATGCAGAGCATCAATATATCCTTTCCCCGACCGTGCGGTATCGATCTGTCCCCGACGGTTCGGTGGTGCTGCTGGATGATGTCGTTACCACCGGAGCAAGTCTTGAACGGTGTATTGAATTGCTCCGGAGTCGCGGATACAACGTTGCTGCAGCACTGACATGTACGGCGACGTTATGACATCGAACGTTTGCGTCGCCTCTATTGACCGTCTTTGCACCCTTCGATACTATATCCACGACAACTTACTGTTCCGGCAGAAAAGAGTCGCTTCGGCGGACTCTTTTTTTTGTGCCCGTTTATACCTGTGGACGGAACAGTACGGTAGACGGAGGCAGTGTTGCACAACAGAAAACCTACCGGACCCGTTGCAACGGCGGTACAGGAAATTGCCGACGATATGGGATATTTGGTGGTTGACTTTTCAGCGGAACGGATAAAGGGACGGTTTCACGTCCATTGCGTCTTGCACCGACCGGGCGGTTTCAACCTTGATGATCTGGGAGAGATACACAGCGCGTTACAGCCCCGCCTGGAGATGCTTCTGGAGGACGATGATCTGTATATCGAATTCAGTTCTCCCGGCGTCGAACGTACCCTGAAGAGTTTTTACGAGTTTTCTGTTTTTGTCGGCTCCGGGGTTCGGGTACTTCCGGTTACAGAACACGACTGGGTTTTCGGTACAATCGAAATTGCCGACGACGCCCGGTGTATCCTGGTTACTGAAACGGGTGAACGTCACACATTCACTCCGGATTCTGTCGTGAAAGCACGGCTTACGGATTGACAGGAGGAGGAAAAGAGAATGTCAGTGGGACTTGCGGATGCAATCCGCGCGGTAGTGCAGGACAAGGGAATATCCGAAGACCTGTTAATCAAGGTAATAGAAGAATTTCTCCTGGCAGCATACAAAAGAAAATACGGCCATTCCGATAACGCTGTCGTTCAGTTCACCGACGACGGCAATGAAGTCACTCTGTTTGCCCAGAAAGTAATCGTCGCGGATGTCGAGGATCCCGTAACGGAAATAGCCCTCTCTGCGGCTCTTGAACTCAATGAGGAATGCGAAGTCGGCGATGAACTCCTCATCGAAATTGATCCTCAGGAGTTCGACCGCGTTGCAATTCAGAGCGCAAAACAGAAAGCCCGTCAGCGTATTAGAGAAATTCAAAAAGACACCCTTTACTCCGAGTTCATCGACAAAGTCGGGGAGCTTGTAATCGGATACGTGCAGCGAGAAAGAAACGGCAATATTTTCATCGACCTCGGAAAAGCTGAAGGCATTCTTCCCAAACGGTACCAGTCTCCCCGGGAAGTCTACCGTACGAACGACCGAATAAAGGCGCTTATTGTAGATGTTGCAAAAGGTAATTCGGGTCTTCAGATTGCTCTCTCCCGAACCCATACCGACCTGGTCAAGCGGATATTCGAGCTGGAAGTTCCTGAAATCTACGCAAAAACCGTTGAAATCGTACGCATCGTCCGGGAAGCTGGATACCGTACGAAAATTGCCGTGGCGTCGACCCGGGACGACGTCGATCCGGTCGGAGCATGTGTTGGGCTGCGAGGAGTTCGCATTCAGGCTATCGTCCGGGAACTGGAAGGCGAGAAGATCGATATTCTTAAATACGATCCGGATCCGCGCATTCTAATCAAGAACGCTCTCTCGCCCGCGGACGTCACCAACGTAGTTATTCTCGACGAGGCACGCCGCCAGGCTCTGGCGATCGTACCCGAAGACCAGCTTTCCCTTGCTATAGGTAAACAGGGACTCAACGTACGTCTTGCAAATCGGCTTGCCGATTGGAACATAGATGTCAAGACGGTTGATCAATTTGGCGAACTGGATCTTGCTGCTGAATCCAAACGGGCAGTGTCCGCGCTCTTCGGTGATAGCGCCGATGAGGAAGACGAAATTACCTCCGTTGCAGAACTTCCGGGTGTCACCGCCGAAATGGTTGCCGCACTGGAAAAGAACAACATCACCCTGATAGAAGAGGTTGTCGGTCTCTCCGACGAGGAACTGCACGAACTGGATGGTATGGACGATGAGATGGCAACACAGCTTGGCCTGATCATCGCCGAAAACGTTGAAATCGTTGAACAGGACGGCTACGCTGAAGACGATTCCTACGATGACGACGAAGAATACCTCGAAGATGATGCAGAAGAGTCCGTGGATGCAGACTTTGAAGACAGTGAATATGATACAGAAGAGGAAGATGTCTTCGACGATGATGAAGAGGTAGTCACGTCCATTTCTGAACTACCGAACATGACCGCCGAACTGGTGGAAAAACTGAAATCTGCTCAGATCGACACCCTGGAAGACTTTATTTCTCTTGATCCCGCTTCAGTGGATTCCATCGATAATATCTCCGCCGACGAAGCGGAAATCATACGGGTTATTCTCACCGAAAGCGTCGAAATTGTTGAGGATGAAGACGAAGACGAAGACGAATCAGAGGATTAACGAGCGACAAAGGTCGCCGTCGAGGCGGTTTACAGATACCTGCAGGAATCGGTAGAATCGCAATATAAGGAGTGGTATGTCAGAGGATCAGGATAAGCAGAAACCAAGAACGACGCTCATCAAAAAGAAATCGGAGACCGCTTCCTCCGCTTCTCCCGGAGACGGAGTTGCGTCCGGGGAAAAGAAGAAAGTTCGCGTCGTCGTAAAACGTAAACCCAAACCGGCGACCAAACGAAAGAGCCCGGTACCGGAAGCAGAAAACACGGCACCGGTAGAGAAAACGACCGTTGAGACACCTCCTCAGGCACGAAAGCATACTGAATCCGAATCGCCGGCAGAGACCGGAAAAAGAGCTGCCGACACGGCAGAATCCGATAGAGTTCAGGACACATCAGCCAAAGCCGCCGCTCCATCCAATGATAATGCAACTGATACATCAGCGCCGAAAACCAAAGAAACGGGTAAAGCCCCTTCCACCACAAAAAAAGACGGTTCCGGTGGTTCTGTTCAAAAGGAACGACCGGCCGGCGAGAATACCGATAATTCCTCCCCTAAGGTGAAGGTCGAAAAGTCTGAAGAGGGCGAAAAGGGTCCAACCAAACCTGGCCTGGCATGGAGTAATGCAAAACCTACCGGCAAGGGACGAATTCATACGCCGGAACATAGACGGCCTCCACTTCCGTCGTCCATGCGGGAACGGAGTGCTCGCCCCCGCAGTGAAGGTACCGAAGCCCGACCCGCTGAAGGCGGCAGACGGACTCCTCAAAGCAACCGCCCCGAGGGCGGTTATCGCGGAACTGCAGGACAGCAACGAGGCACCGGCCCGGGACGACCACCTCAGAATTTTCGTGGCCCGGGCAGTCCCGGCCGAGGCGCGCCGGGTTCCGGCCGACCCTCAGGATCAGGCCGTCCGCCAGGTCCCGGAAGACCAACCGGTAACACGCCGGGTCAAGCCCCGGCCGAAACAGACAAGCGTGGCGAAGCTTCCAAAGGCCCGGGTAAACGTTTCTACAAGAGCAAAAAGGGTCGCGGCGGTTACCAGCGTGACGATCGGCAGCGCGAGAAAGAGATAAATTTCAACCGCAAGAAGCCACAACCAAAAGCCAACCCCGTACCGAAAGAAATTGACATCATGGAAGTCGTTACCGTCAGTGAACTGGCCAGAAAGATGAACCTCAAAGCCAACGAACTGATCGGAAAACTGATGAGTATGGGCATGATGGTGACAATCAACCAGCAAATTGACCGGGAAACTGCGGAGATTCTTGCCGGCGAGTATGGTTGTAAGGTAAATGTAGTGTCTCTGTACGAAGAGACGCTCATTGAGTCGGAAAAAGACTCTGATGACGATCTGATACCTCGATCTCCTATCGTTACCGTTATGGGTCATGTCGATCACGGAAAGACGAAGCTTCTTGACGCTATTCGGTCGACGAATGTCGTGGATGGCGAACACGGAGGAATCACCCAGCACATTGGAGCGTACCAGGTAAAACTGGACCAGGGTACATTGACCTTCCTGGATACACCGGGCCATGAGGCATTCACACTCATGCGTGCCCGAGGAGCTCAGATTACCGATATCGTAATTCTGGTAGTCGCCGCTAATGATGGAGTTATGCCCCAGACAAGGGAAGCCATTGACCACGCAAAGGATGCCAAGGTTCCTATTATTGTTGCGATCAACAAGGTGGACCTTCCCGAAGCAAATGTGGATCGGGTAAAACAACAGTTATCCGAACTTGATTTGATTCCCGACGATTGGGGTGGCCAGACCCCGATGGTAGAGGTTTCCGCCCTTCAGAAGCTTGGTATTGAAGACTTGCTGGAATCGGTTCTTCTTCAGGCAGAGCTCTTGGAACTGAAAGCCAATTTCGCGCGTCGCGCAGAAGGTAAGGTGATTGAAAGCAGAATTGATCCCGGTCGCGGTACCGTTGCTTCCGTCCTTATCGAGAGGGGAACCCTTCGCATTGGTGACTCCTTCGTGGCAGGTATCTTTCCCGGCAAAGTCCGTGCGATGTTTGACGACAGGGGCAACCGCGTTGAAGAGGCCGGCCCGTCCATGCCGGTGGAAATACTCGGTTTTGACGGTGTTCCCGATTCGGGCGATCCGTTCCAGGTTACGGAAGATGAAAAATCCGCGCGACAGGTCGGCGCCAAACGTCAGGAGCTGAAACGGGTAGAAGAAGCGAAGAACGTCAAAAAAGTCACACTGGACAACCTGTATGACAGTATTCAGGAGGGGACCGTTCAGGAACTCAAGGTCGTTATCAAAGGTGACGTCCACGGTTCCGTGGAGGCCCTTCAGAACGCCCTTGAACGTCTCAGCACAGCCGAAATCAGACTGGTTGCGATTCATGCGTCCGCAGGAGCCATAAACGAAGGAGACATCATGTTGGCCTCCGCTTCAAGTGCAATCGTTGTCGGTTTTCATGTACGACCGACCCCTCGGGCTCAACAACTTGCCGAACGGGAAAAGGTCGAAATCAAGAAATACAGCATTATCTACGATGCCGTCGAAGATATCCGTGCCGCCATGGAAGGCATGCTTGCTCCGGACCTGCAGGAACAGACTATCGGCGCCGTGGAAGTCCGGGAGACGTTCAAAGTCCCGAAAATCGGTATCATTGCGGGGTGTTACGTCACTGAAGGAAAGGTTACACGAAAGGCAAATGTTCGTGTGTTCCGGGACAACGTTCAGATACACGAAGGCACCATCTCGTCTCTGAAGCGATTCAAGGATGATGCCCGGGAAGTAGCTTCGGGTTACGAATGTGGTATCGGCATAAGTAATCTTCAGGATGTGCAGGTCGGTGACACCCTCGAAATCTATGTCGTCAATGAAGTTGCCAAAAAGCTGGATTCCTGATGGACGATACGCGCCGCGCCCGTCTTTCCCAGCGAATTCTCAATGAACTCAGTGCGTTGCTGTTGCGCGGTGAGATCAAAGATCATCGCGTGAACACTCTCGTCTCTTTCAGCTTCATAAAGCTCGCCAAAGACGGAAGTTCGGCAAGAATTGGAGTGTCATCGTTTCTTGAACACAAAAAAGTAGATACTGCCGTAGAGGGACTGAACTCAGCGGCGGGCTACCTCCAGTCCCGTGTCGGAAAAGTCCTTCGTACCCAGGTGACTCCGCGGCTCCATTTCGTAGCGGACCACAGTATCGAAGAGGGGCAGGAGATCATCCGCACTATTAACCAACTGGAGATTTCCGACGATGAACAGCGGGATTCTACTGCTGGACAAACCAACGGGGAGTAGTTCTGCAAAAGCGCTCTATCCTGTCAAACGGCGCTACCCGGGTAGAAAAGTAGGCCACACCGGCACTCTTGATCCTTTCGCATCGGGGTTGCTGGTAGTACTGGTCGGCCATGCCACGAGACTGTCCCGATTTTTCCTGAAACTCGACAAACAATACACCGGCGTTCTCAAGTTCGGCGCAGAGACAGATACGTTGGACATTCTCGGAACGGTGACGTGTACCGCGCCGGTGCCAACTCCGAAGCGGGTTACTGAAGAAACAGCCCGTTTTATCGGCAAGACATTGCAAAAACCGCCGTCTTTTTCTGCTCTGAAAGTGAAGGGGAAGCGGGCATACACTCTGGCCCGGGAAGGCATCACACCGGAGTTATCCCCTCGGGAAATTGTAATTCACCACATTGAGATTTCACCCCTTGACGTGACCTGCAACGCCTCCGTTCCCGAAAGCGCTCCCGATCGGTACAGCATCGAGGTCCATTGTGAAAGTGGCACCTACATTCGCGCCCTCGCCAGAGACATCGGGATCGCCTCGGGAAGTCGAGCATTTCTCGAAGAACTCCGGCGCACCAAGGTCGGTCCCTTTGACGTCTCCGAGACAGACCCTGAACGTCTTCTTTCTATCCCGGACGCCCTTCGTCGTCTCGGAACAATACCGTCAATACCTGTCGACAACGACACATGTTCCTGCCTCAGGATGGGGCGAGAACCGCTTCAGTGTCTGTCGGAAAAGTTCGCGGAAAGGCTGCGTTCTGTCCCGAATTCGGATGGCTTTCCTTCGGCAGGTACCTGTGTTCTGGTCGTCGACCCGAATGGACGGGAAGTTGCCCTTCTGGAACGGTCGGCCGGAGATAATACAACTTCCGCCGGGGCCAACTGGAAATACGCCGCTGTATTCCCGGCCGGCGAAGGTGATGACGCATCGCCATCCAACGGGAAAAAATGTCGGTGAACGTGCCATTGAATTTCTGGGACGATCCTGATCATCCTCCGGATGGCTTTCCCTCATCAAGACCGGTCAGTCTGGCCGTCGGCGTCTTTGACGGTGTACACCGGGGTCACAGAGAACTGCTGAAACGCGCGGTCGCCGATGCGGGTCAACTTGACCACGGTATTGCTGCGGTATTGACGTTCGACCCCAATCCGTCGCGACTCCTTCATCCTGAAACCTATCTCGGCGATCTTTCGACAAGAAACCTGCGTCTTGAGTTTTTTGCTCAATCGGGTATTGAAGAGGTGCTTGTCGTCCATTTCAATGAACGTTTTGCCGCTATTCCCGGCAGAATCTTTCTCGAAAAGATTATGGACCTCTTTCCGTATCTCCGCCTTGTAGTAGTGGGATTCAATTTTCATATTGGCCATAACAGGGACGTTCATGCAGCGGAACTCTCGCGATGGATGTCCCGCCGAGGCGTCAGGGTTGACATCGTGCCCGCGCTAAAAGATAATAACGAATCTATCAGTAGCTCCCGTATCCGTCGTGCCGTCGCGGTTGGGGACCTTGAGCTAGCGGCCACATTGTTGGGTCGACCGTACACCGTTGCTACCGACGGCGTGTTACCGTCCCATCGCAGCGAATGTCACCAGCTTCTGCCGCCTCCTGGTACATACAATTGTTTGTATGTTCGGGAGGACTCAAACCGCGAGGGCATGATCAGAGTATCCGAGGATGGTACACTGCAGTGGGAGCGCGCACTGAACGATATACAATACGTTTTGCTAAGGAGAGCATCACATGTCAATGACTGCTGAACGAAAACGCGAAATTATCGCGGAGTTTGGCGAAAACGAGAAGGACACCGGAAAGCCGGAAGTCCAGATTGCGCTACTCACCAACCGGATTACAGAACTCACGGAACACCTGAAGATCAACAAGAAAGACCATCACAGTCGCAGAGGCCTTCTCAAAATGGTCGGCCAGCGTCGACGGGTCTTGCGGTATCTAAAGCGTTCAGATCTTGAGCGGTACCGCGCCGTTCTGGCACAGCTTGGTCTACGCAAGTAATCATAAAAACTGCGCCTCGCCGGGCTGTATACCCGGCAATCCGGCGCGACGGACGTCCCAGCGAGGTACAATCAGAAAATGCATACAGTTAAGATCCAGATCGGAGAGCAGGAACTAGTTCTTGAATCCGGTCGCATGGCCAAACAGGCCAACGGCGCAGTTTTTGCCACGTACGGCGGTTCTGCCGTTCTGGCAACTGCCACCGCTTCCGCGGAGCCCCGGGAAGGGCTCGACTTCGTTCCCCTTCAAGTTGAATATAACGAAAAGTATTATGCCGCCGGAAAGATTCCCGGTGGTTTCCTGAAGCGGGAAGGGCGCCCGAAGGACAAGGAAATCCTTGTCTGTCGACTGATCGACCGACCTATGCGCCCCCTCTTTTCCAAGAAATTTATGCGGGAACTTCAGATCGTTCCAACCGTACTTTCTACCGACCAGATCAATCCGCCGGACGTTGTTGCAATGGTCGCAGCCAGTGCGGCCGTACATATCAGTAACATTCCTTTCGATGGACCAGTAGGCGCCGTCCGGGTATGTTCAGTAGACGGTACTCTCGTTATCAATCCTACCTTTGACCAGATAGCCGCTTCGGAAATGGAAATTATCGTTGCCGGAACGAAAGACGGTATCACTATGGTTGAGGGCGGAGCACGGGAAGTATCAGAAGATCTTATGATCACTGCAATCGACAAGGCCCGGGAAGTGATTCTCGATATTTGTCGAGTTCAGGATGAACTTCGCGCCGTAATTGGCAAGGAAAAACTACCCCTTATTGAGAATGAGCACACTCTTGCCATTGCCGGCGAGCTGCGTGCATTCGTGCAGCCCAAACTCGCCGAAGCGTGTTTTGTCAAGGGTAAGGATGCTCGCTATGCGGCCATCAAGGCGGTGAAAAACGAAGCCCTTGAGCACTTTGCCGATGCCCTCACCGAAGAAGTGGATATCGCTCTTGCAAAATCACTCATGAGCGATCTGGAGCAGGATACTGTCCGGGATTCTATTCTTGAGAAGCACATCCGCACCGATGGTCGCGGCCTGGAAGACATTCGTCCTATTATGTGCGAAATAGACGTGCTTCCCCGTACTCACGGCAGCGCCCTTTTCACTCGCGGTGAAACCCAGGCGCTCGCCGTAGTTACCCTTGGCACTATGTACGATGAGCAGATCATGGACGACATCGATGGCGACCGCCGGGAGCGTTTTATGCTCCACTACAATTTTCCGCCTTTTTCCGTGGGTGAGACGGGCCGCATGGGGACGGGGCGCCGGGAAATTGGACACGGCCACCTCGCCCTCAGAGCCCTTGAGTCGATTATCCCCAGTAAAGAGTCTTTTCCGTACACCCTCCGTATCGTATCGGAAATACTTGAATCCAACGGTTCTTCTTCTATGGCAACCGTGTGCGGCGGATCACTTGCCATGATGGCTGCAGGTATTCCCACGAAGAAACCTGTTGCCGGTATTGCGATGGGACTCGTCACCGACGGGAATCGTACCGCTGTCCTCAGTGACATACTCGGCGAAGAGGATCATCTTGGGGACATGGACTTCAAGGTCACGGGAACAGCCGAAGGGATTACAGCATTCCAGATGGATATCAAGGTCAAAAATGTTTCCCGTGAAGTCATGAAGACCGCCCTTGATCAGGCCCGACGTGGCCGGATGCACATCCTTGAGAAGATGGCGGAAGCAATCGGATCACCCCAGGAAGAACTGTCCGAACATGCGCCACGAATTATTTCGTTCACCGTTGATCCCGACGAAATCGGGCTTCTTATCGGTAGCGGAGGTAAAACTGTCAAGGCAATATCTGAAAAGTTCGGTGTTCAGGTTAACTTTGACGACAACGGTACGGTGACAATCTATTCAAAGGATAAAAGCGCAGCGGACAACGCGAAAGCAAGTTTTCTCCAGCTCCTGGAAGAACCGGAAATTGGTTCGGTGTATCCCGGTGTCGTCAAACGCATCGTCGATTTTGGTGCATTTATCGAGTTCATGCCTGGACGGGAAGGTTTGTGTCACATCAGTAAGATGACCCCCCAACGGGTCAACTCCGTCGAAGACGTTTTGACTATGGGCCAGGAAGTGGATGTGAAGATTATCGAGATTGACAAGATGGGCAGGGTAAACCTGAGTCTTATTTACGAAGGCATGAATGAACCGCGCGAACGCGGCTCCGATCGGGGCGGCAACCGCGATCACGGAGGAGACGGCCGTGATAATCGTGGACGTCGCGACGGCGGTCATGACCGTGGCGGACGCCGATAATATGAATACCGTGGTGCCCGTCAAAGGGCGCCACGAACTTATTCCCGTATACGCTTCCTCCGGATCTGCCGGGGCGGATCTTCGGGCCGCCCTTTCAGAACCGGTACCCTTGTCTCCGGGCGAGCGCATTGTCGTTCCAACGGGTATAGCTATCGAATTGCCCGAAGGGTTTGAGGGACAGGTGCGACCACGTTCGGGTCTGGCTGCACGCCATGGTCTCACTGTCTTGAACGCTCCCGGTACAATTGACAGCGATTACCGCGGAGAAATTAAAGTACCCCTGATAAATCTGGGGTCTCAGTTGGTCACCATTGAACCTGGTATGCGTATTGCCCAACTTGTTATTGCACCTTTCGTCCGGGTTCGTTTTCAGCAACAATCCTCTCTATCTTCTTCCGACCGTGGACATGCCGGATTCGGTTCTACCGGGGTGGATTGAACTATAATGGATCTTCAGAGACAACGCGCCTCAACAAAGACGCCTCTGATGTACAGTTACATCGCGCGGGAATTTTTTCTATCCTTCAGCGTTTCATTCGCGTTCTTCTTTTTCATGTTTTTCATCAACCAGTTGCTCCTCCTGGCTGAAGATATACTCCAGAAAGATGTTCCGCTCGTGCCGGTTGCACGCCTGATTCTGTATTCCGTTCCGGCGATTATCGCACTGTCCGTGCCTTTCTCTACACTTGTAGGAACACTCATGGCGATGGGACGCCTTTCAGGTGACAACGAAATTGTCGCATTTCGGGCCGCCGGTTTTCCACTTACACATCTTTTTTCGCCTGTATTTCTTCTGGCTCTTCTCCTGTCTCTTGCTTCATTTATGGTGAATGACGTTCTCCTTCCCCTGGGAACATTGAATTTCGGGCGCCTCTACCGGGAACTACTGTATGCCAATCCTGCGCTGGAGCTTGAACCGTATTCGGTAAAACGATATCAGGAAGATACCCTGGTTACCGGTGCTGTTGGACCGGGACGAGTTGATCAGTTCGTCATTATTGATACTGACGCTCAGGGTAACCGAAGAACTATCATTGCTTCCGGTGCAGAATTGCTCAGGGAAGGTGACCCCAACACCATCGCCCTGTCTCTATCGGAAGTCACGGCAATATCCGCTACCGGTGCCAGAGACTATAACTACAGCATCGCCCGTTCTATGCAGTACAATATTCTTCTGCAGGATATTACAGTCGCTATTCGTTCTCCGGGCCCACGGGAAATGAGCGCCCGGGACGTTCAGCGGGAAATCCTACAGAAAGAATCGGCAATGAATACCAGAACATCCGAATGGCGTTCAGAGATCGCTCTACGTAATGCGGAAACACAACTTCTCTGGATGGAGGTCTTTCAGAACCGCTCCGACCGAGCCGTGGCCAAACAGTTGTCCGTCGAAACGGTCCGGTTTTACCGCCAAGAGCCCTTTGATCGATCTTTACAGGTCTACCGGCTGGAATATCACAAAAAGTACAGCATTCCTTTCGCAGCGATATCGTTTGTCGTTCTTGCCTTTCCCCTTGGGTTATATTCCAAGCGAAGCGGTCGGGGTGTAGGTTTTGGAATAGGACTACTTGTCGCGACGACATACTGGGCAATGCTCATCGGTGGTCAAACCTTTGGTACCCAGCGCCCGAATGTACCGCCGGCTCTTGCCATGTGGCTGCCCAATATACTTTTCGTCATAATCGGAGTCGCTGTATTCTTCAGGAGATCCCACAGGTGAAGTTTTTGATAATTCACCGAATGCTTCTTCGAACGTTTACACCCGTTTTCGTTCTGTCACTTTCGTTCTTCGTCCTGATCATCCAGCTTATGGACCTCTTTGGAAATCTGGTACGGTACCTGAATCTGGAAGTACCGTTCACACAGATTGCGATGGTGCAACTCCTGTTCATTCCCCGATCCGTTTCATTTGCGCTTCCGATTGCTCTCCTTTTCGCCGCCGCCTATTCTCTTGGTACTCTTTACGCAAATAATGAGCTTATCGCGGTCTTTGGAGCGGGAGTTTCCGTTCGATCCTTCACAGCACCGCTAATTATACTCGGCCTCTTTTTCAGCGCGGGGCTTTTTCTCTTTCAGGAATACCTTGTTATCAGAACATACCGGGAAAAAAACGAACTTTCTCGGCAACTCCTGAACATCTCCCGGTCGTTCAGCAATACCAATATCACCGTCCGAAGTGCTGCGGGTGACTTTATCTATTCTGCAGAATACTACAACGACGCTACGGAAGAACTGTCGCGTCTCATGGTTATTCAACGGGACGATCGGGGAAGATTTCTTGAGCGCATCGACGCTGCCGGTGCGTTCTGGTCATCCCAGGAGAGAATCTGGATTATTGAAAACGGAACGCGCTATACATTGGTCGACAACGATACTGAAAATAACCAACCGGAAATCATCGCTACACCTTTTACGGCCATCCGGGACGATCGACATTCGATCGTCCCGGAACGTTTCAGGCGTTCAGGAGAATCTGTTGACGAACTACGCTACGATGAAGCAGGGGAGTGGGTTCAATCGTTAAAAGAATCCGGCCAACCATACCGTCAGGTTCTTACCGATTTCTACAGCCGCTTTTCTTTTTCCCTTACGCCGTTTATTGTGCTGCTCCTTTCCAGTGGACTGGGTGGACGCTTTAAAAAAAACGTCCTGCTGATGAGCCTTCTGGTTTCTCTCATTGCATCGGTTATTTACTATGTCACCGGCATGGTTATGGAACTACTTGCTGGAAACGCTCTCGTTCCGCCTCTGGTCGGAGCGTGGTCCGGAGTGGTACTATTCACCGGAATTGGAATCGTACTCATACGTACTGCACGAACCTGACGAGATTAGAGTGACAACTGAACACCCGGAACAGCGGCTCTTTACATCTGTATCTCATGGAAACACAACGTGCGCGAGAACGGGAATCCTTCATTTACCTCACGGGGATGTCGAGACCCCCGCTTTCATGCCCGTCGGCACCGGTGGATCGGTAAAGGCGATCCGCCACAACACTCTCCATCAAATTGGATATCGACTTATTTTGGGTAATACGTACCATCTGTTTCTTCGTCCAGGCATGGACGTGATATCAACATATGGGGGACTGCACCGTTTTTCCTCGTGGAAACACAACATTCTTACCGACTCCGGTGGATATCAAATATTCAGTCTCACTCCGTTTCGCAAAATCACTGAAGAAGGCGCCCGGTTTCAGTCCCATATCGACGGCAGTCGTCATCTGCTTACTCCGGAAGGTGCCGTTGATATACAGCGAGTTATCGGTTCTGATATACAGATGGTTCTTGATGTGTGTACCGGCGCGGACGAAGGCCGTAACGCTGCAAAGGCGGCACTGGAAACAACCACCGCGTGGGCGCATCGGGCGCGAAAGCGATGGGATGTCGCCAGGACCGACGGATATGCGGGATATCTTTTCGGCATCGTGCAGGGAAACATCTTTCCTGATCTGCGCACCCAAGCCGTTGAACGGACAATGGAAATAGGATTCCCTGGAATCGCCATAGGCGGCCTGTCTGTGGGCGAGACCTACGAACAGTATCGGGACATACTCTTTCATACGGCACCGCTGATTCCCGCTGAATATCCCCGTTATGTCATGGGAATAGGCACGCCGGAGTACATTCTTACCGCAATCGATGCGGGGATAGACATGTTCGACTGCGTCTTTCCCACAAGGGCCGGACGGAATGGAACCCTTTTCACCACCCGCGGACGCATCAATCTCAAGAATTCCAGGTGGATCCACGATGATAATCCCCCGGATCCGGTAATCAACTCTTTCGGCGGCGAACAGTACACTCTTGGTTATTTACGACATCTGTTTAATACCAAAGAAATACTCGGGCCCATGCTTGCAACGGAACACAATCTTCGTTTCATGAAGTGGCTCGTTGACGGAAGTCGCCTGGCGATAGAAGAGGGTCGCTTTTCTGAGTTCAAGACGTCCGTTCTTCAGCACTATCCGCTGCCGGTACAAAAATAATGACATCCCGCCACAACACCGTTTCCACAATCATTGTAATGGGATCCACATTTATATCTCGACTGCTCGGTTTCATCCGTATAGCCGTAATCGGCGCCGTCTTCGGAGCTTCGGGAAATGCCGACGTCCTGAACCTGGTGTTCAATATTCCGAACAACCTGAGAAAACTTCTCGCGGAAGGCGCGCTCTCTTCTGCCTTTATTCCTACACTCGCCCGCTGTCATGTCGGAGATCCGACACTTCAAACATCTCGTCACCTGGTCCGACAGCTCATAGGATTTCAGCTGGTCGTTTTGATACCAATTGTTCTCTTTTCTGTTATTTCCCCGGCAACCATCATCAATGTAATCCTCGACTTTCCCGAACTGGACAAACAAGTCCTCGCTTCGGAATTATTCCGTTGGCTTATTCTTTACCTCGTCCTGATATCCGTTGCCGCCGTCCTGATGGGTACCCTCAACTCTCATCAGTCGTTTCTGGTGCCGGCGCTCGCACCTCTATTGTTTTCCTTTGCGGTGATCGGTTCGATCCTGTTGCTGCATCAGAAATATGGCGTCTTTTCGATGGTCATAGGCGTTCTTATCGGGGGTGTTGGCCAGCTTGTCGTTCATATTCCTTCAATACGGCATCTCGGATATAGATTGACGCCCCATTTCGATTTTTCTTCGCCGGAGTTTCGAAAGGTCCTCAGACAATGGCTTCCTGTCGTCTCGACGGCCAGTGTGTTTGCGGTGAACCAGCAGATTGCTCTTTTCTTTGCAAGCGGCCTCGCCGATGGAAGTGGTTCCGCTATGACGAACGCCCTGGTATTCTGGCAGTTGCCTTTTGGAATCTTTGCAGCCTCAATTACAACGGTGTTGTTCCCCGCAATGAGTCGACAGCATGCCCTTCAGGATACCCTTGGTCTGGGTGACAGCATCGAAAGCGGCCTGCGCGGTCTGATACTGTTACTGATACCTTCGGGGGTAGGCCTTGCCGTCCTTGGTCGGGAGATGATCGCTGTCGCTCTGCAGCGGGGCGCATTTTCCGCTGAGGCGACCATCCTTGCGGCACGTGTCCTCGTGTACTACAGTATCGGGCTTTTCAGTGTCGGCGGTTTTAATTTTCTGCAACGGGCGTACTACGCATGTGATGACTACCGCACCCCCCTGAGGGTCGCCGTGATTACGGTTATTCTCGATGTATTGTTAAGCTTGTGGTTGAAAGAAACAGTGCTGGGTGTTGCCGGTCTCGCTCTCGCCAACAGTATTGCCTTTACCGTTGGTTTTCTTCTCTATCTGCCCCCGTTATACCGCCATACCGAAGGTTTTTCCTTGAAACGAATCGTAAGAGCTCTGATCCCCGCTACCTTTGGTAGTGTCGCGGCGGTACTGGTGGTCTTCGTTTTGCGGAGAATTCTTCCGTATTTCGGGGTATCTTCTCTATGGTGGAGTCGCGGCAGCAACTTCAGGAATTTGGTTCTCTTTCTGCTGCACGCCGTTCCTGCGGCAATAACCCTGATTGGTATCTATCATCTGTTTGGATTGAACCTGCGATCTATCAGAAGAGGCTGTACCAATGCCGAAGATAATCTTACGGAGAAGAACTGATATGAAGCGAGCCCCTCTCGGAACTGTGAGCATCATTGTACGTATTCTGTGTTTTCTGGTGTTCCCTCTATTCCTGCTCCCGGGAGAGGAGGCCGCTCCCCGGTCTTCGATTGAACAGTGGAGAGATATTTTGAAATTCGGTATCAATACGGAAATTATCGAATTGTTGCCGACACTGACGCAAAACAGGGAAAAAGATCTTCTTCCGGAAGTACTTCTGCTGCTTCAGACAACCAACAACAGCGATGTCATTACCGGCGCGCTTCGTTTTCTCCGGGCTGTGGATTCACCGGACGGACATGAGCGATCATTTGACATTATCGATTTTCATCAGGACTGGAATGATGAAATCATCATGGCAGTAATGGAATATCTGCGAGAAACGGGAGCTTCCGTCCCCGAAGAGCAACGGGATACTCTCGATCAGATTATAAAAAACCGTACCGTTGGGCCCGCTATCGGTGCAGTACGATTGATTGCTTCTACAGATGTCCCTTCAGCGGAGCTGATAAGTCTGTACCGTGAGCCTGACGTGCACGACGATGTTCGTGGCCGTATTCTTATTGAACTTGGTGAAAGGCAGGATCCGGATGTGTATGATTTTGTACAGGAAATAATTCAGGAAGACGAGGAAGCCACAACGACCCTGCAGCGATACGCTCTCGATACTCTTGGTAAACTGGGTGATGAGCGGGCCCTTCCAACTATAATCAGACAGTTCAACTCCACAGACGCGATGACCAGAGCCTACGCTGCCGCAGCGGTTGCGAAATTTGATACTCCGGAAGCGAGGGAGGCACTCGAAGCAGCTTTGCGTGATGAATTCTGGCGGGTTCGTGTATCTGCCCTTCAGGCGATCGGTGAGCGGGGAATGACCGAATCGCTGCCGGCAGTGATATACAAGATGCGCAGGGATCCTGAACAGAGGGTTCGCCTCGAAGCGGTCAAAACTCTCGGACTACTTGATGCCGATGGCGGGTGGGACGAAATGGAATCTCTCGTTCGGGAGACCTCAACAGGTATTGAGGTTCGCAGTGCCATTCTTGAGCAATTGATCACGCACAGACTCCATCAAAGTCAAGAAACCGTTCTCGCGCTTATTGATGAAGAGTGGGGAAAAGAAAACAGTCGTATTCTTGACACTATTGGCAGGATCGTCTCCGGAACGAGTGAAACCGATGTCAGCGAGATTACCGAACGTCTTGTGAACCACCCCAATTTTATCATTCGCATTTATGGCATTCGTGCAATCGGCAACAACAGTATTTCGTCCTTACGAAGTGTCGTGATTGAAAACAGTAGAGAAGGAAATAACCGGGCTCTGCGGGCGGCAGCGCTCCGGGCAATGGAACAGCTTGGAATTGAGGACGATTCCGACGACACATCGATTACCGACCCGTAAAAAAAGCGGGCCGGAAAGGCCCGCAATGTCAATTATTGATTCTATTCGAATTCTGCTAATTCGATTTTTTCAATCTCCACGTGATATCGAGTCTCGTTAATCTCGAAGTCAAGAACATCCCCCTCTTTCGTCTTAAGCAGCCTGTTTCCCAGGGGAGACTGGTAGTTAATGACATTTTCTTTCGGATTCGATTCCCAGGGACCAAGGATCGTATAGACCATACTGTCACCGGTAAGAAGGTTCTTCATATGGACTTTGGTACCGAAGGAAACCTCATCGGTGGTAACCTCTTTCGCCTTGATGATACGGGCCTGTTCGAGTTCTCCCTTGATACGGGCGGCTCGGGTATTCAGACTGTCCTGGCGTTCCTTGGCGGCCTTGTATTCGGCGTTTTCCTTGAGGTCGCCATATTCCCTCGCAACTTCAATTTCCTTTGAGTTCTGAGGTACTTCAACTTCCTGCAGATATTTGTATTCCGCCTGTTTCGCGTCGTACCTGCCTGCGGTACAGTACAAAACCTTACGAGTACTCTGCTCAACCGCATCCTCACCGTAAAATCGAAAATCGGGAAAGCGATTCACAATTCTTTGACGTAAATCCAACAGGAGCTTCTGGTCCATCTCTTTTACATCGGAAATCAGAGTGAAGATTCGACTTACCGATTCTTCGTTGGCAGAATCGATAAATTCCGGCAGTTTGTTGTCTTTAAAAAGATAACTGTGCACCTGTTTGTTGATTTTGCGGTTGAGACTGACATCTTTTTTATTGTCAATATCCCGGAATGTGATATCGTACACATGAACCATAGCAATCAACAAACGTTCATTACTGAGATTGAGCATCCCAAACCACGGGTCATCCTCACAGTTCCGAACAAGCCATACAAAGGTCTCCCGCATGTCCCGATAGTTTTCGTAGACGTGTTCGATGAACTCCAGGATCAGATCCTGTTTACCGTGGCGGTCCAGTTCGAGAAGAATTTCCCGCGACAGCTGTATTGGGAGCAATCGCGCATAAACTTCACCCCAGTTTTTGTCAAACTTTCGGATATGAGACAGAAACTTCTTCCTGAGATCAGCTGAGTCGATCTGCTGAAAGACTTCCTCCACACTGTCTATAGCGTTGTACAGTGTTTCTAAATCGAATTCCAGATCTCCTCGCAGGAAAGGAAAGCGTTCTACTATTTCGGCAACTACAAGGGCGGATGATATGACGTACTCGTTCACCTGAGCGGCGTTCCGAAGATAATTTGCGAAGTAGTCAAACATTTCCCGGAAAAATTCACTGTCTATACCCTCGGTCGCATCAATTTCGAGAGAGTTCAAAAACTCATCCATAGTCTTGACGCGTTCGAAGAAGGTACTGTCCGCCTTGAATTTGTTGAAGGTTTTTTCTTCAAAGGTGATAGGCTGATCCCGGACTACGAAGTGATCCGCCTTATCGGGAAGGGTACCAAAGTCGGGATTCGTTTTCAGTTCTTTGCGTGCCTTGGTACTCCACGAGGACCACTCGCCGGGAGTCAGCACGGCAGGAACCAGTTCCGCCTTGATTTTCTTCATATCCGCGGCGTTATCGAGACTACGAATCACCGTCTTGAGCGTCCAGACAATCTTTTCCTTGACCAGCTTTCGAAGTTTCTCTTTTTTCCAGACTGCCCTGAGCACCCAAATATGTTCCTTGGGTAGTACATCGAGAGCGTTGACGGCCATTTTCAGAGACATTGAATGACCTCGCTTCTTTGCGAAATCTATAGTGATATTATCTCCTGATATGTCACGAATTCGACCAATCCCCCAGCTCCGATGGAAAACAAAATTACCCTTGTCAAATGAGATATGCTTTTCGAAGTCCGCGATCGCCTCGTGGACCGGTCGCCAGCTCTGATTGATGTTACTTATGCGAATGTATTCGTCAAGATTACTGTGTTCAGCGTATTTCTGCTCAAAGCACTCTATAATTTCTTTTCGTCCCCATGGACTTTTGGGATCGTAATTCAGGACTCGCTTCAAAAGGTCAATGGCGCGATCCCATTCCTCGTTCTTTTTATACACGGGATAGAGATCTTCAAGGAGCTGAACCGCCCGATCGGCACTGATAGTCCGGGCAATTTTTGACTCCGCGTGATAGAAAAACTCCGTCTCTCCCGGTGAAAGCTCAACAAGTCGGTGCCACATCTCCTTGATGTTGTTGAAGCTTTTTTTCGTAATGTAACGATGGAGAGCTTTCTTGTAGTACTCAACGGCCGACTCGGTTTCGCCGGCTTCTTCTTTCAGGTTCGCCAGTTGGCGAACGATGTCGGCTTCCTCAAAATCAACGCGAATCAGCCGCTCCCACACATCGTGAAGTTTGGCGGTCTGATTCTCGTTGCCATAGACATCAGCGAGAATCCGCAGAGCAAAACGGTTTTCCCCGAACTCAAGAATTTTCTGCGCCAGGAACTCAACAAGATTCCATTTATGGTTATCACCGAAGATTTTCGTCAGAAGAATCAGATTGGCATCATCAACAGACTGTCGGGACAAGTCCAGCAGACCGGAAATGTACAGGGCAATGATGCTGTTCTTCGTGTGCTGCAGATGCTCTTCACAGATTTCTCGTACTTCTTCGGTAAGATCATTTTCTTCAACCTGCCGCACGATGTCATCGAGCTCTCCGAAATTACTGACTGTGTAGTTGTTCAACGTCGCTCGGGTCCACTTTTCCTCATTCAACAGCTCATTGAGGTTTTTTATTATATCATGCGTCGTATTGGCGGTAGACATCAGCATCCACACTCCGTATTTTGATTTTCACTTCGTCGATTTTTCCCTGCGTTTCTTTTACCGCGACGTAATGGTCTATTAACCAGAAGTATCGGTTGATCAATCTGGGCTTGATCAGCCGCGCGTCACCGGTACCTTCCCGCAGCTCCCTCTCTAATTCGTAAATGGATTGCTTCAGACGACCGTACTCGATCGAACGAAGCTCCCGTTTTACGTTCAACACATTGAAAAGCACTCCGTAAACGGGTATCCATTCCAGAAGCTCATCTTTACTGTATCCCCGCTCTTCAACGGCCTTCACAAGTCTCCTGATCAGTTCGGAATCCAGCCGGTTAATGTCGATTTTCCGGGGACTCATAAAAAACGCTTCCCGGAAAAATGCTTTCGCCTGCGCCGTCTCATTCACAAGGGCGAGAACGTCGGCAAGTTCCGCAAGAACTTCCGAATCGTCGGGTTTTTCTGTGCCGGCGGCTCTGAGAAACTTCATCGCCCGATCATATTCGCCCATGCCCTTGTAACAACGACCAATCCGTACAAGCAACTCTGTATCGCGATTTGTACGATCGTCGTACACTTCCCGATAAAAAGAGAGGGCCCGTCTAAAAACGTGCCGGCGAAAGGCATTCATCATAAGCTCGACACGCGGGCCGACCCGATCGACAAACTCCTGAAACACCGTCCACTGTGCCAGCAGATACTCACCGCGCTCGAAGGGACCAGCAAGTGCCTCAACTCGCTGTTGCCGATCATTCCAGAAATTGGCGTATTTCAGTGATGTCACGACGTCTACGTGCTCAAAATCAACTGATAAGGCTCGATCCAGCTCCTGATTCGCTTCCGGTAAGCGGTGCGATACGATAAGGTCAGCAGCACGTTGTATCAGGTCGTGCACGTTGTCTGAGTCCTTCTCCAACTGTTCGCATCCTTTTACACTGCGTTTCTTTGCATTATAACATTTTGCGAAGAAAGGTCAACGAACCGCCTTTTCCACACCAAGTATCATGAGGTATGCTCGGGAATATGAAAGCCCCGATTATTGCGCCATCCGTTTTGTCCGCTGATTTTGTCGATATGGGAAAAGGTATCGATGCAATAGTCCAAGCCGGTGCCGACTGGGTGCACCTGGATATTATGGACGGACATTTCGTCCCCTCCATCAGCTTTGGACCCCAGATGGTGAAGGCCATACGAGGTCGAACGGACATTGTTCTAGATACGCATCTGATGGTCGACAATCCCGATTCAATTGCAGAAGTCTTTATTGAGTCCGGAACGGACTATCTAACCTTTCACATTGAAGCAGTTGTTCACGCCCACAGACTTGTCCAACGCATTCGTGACCGGAACGTTCGGCCCGGCATAGCTATCGTACCATCTACACCCGTCTCTGCGGTCCGGGAGTTGCTGCCAATGGTTGATCTGCTTCTTATAATGACGGTAAATCCCGGTTTTGGTGGCCAGAATTTGATACCATCGTGTCTGCGAAAGGTGGAGGAAGCCGTAGCGGTCCGCAGGGAATTGAATGCAAAGTTTCTTATTGAGGTCGACGGGGGCATTCATCTGTCCACCGCCGTTGATGCCCGAACGGCCGGTGTGGATGTAATGGTATCCGGTTCCGGTTTTTTCGCCGCGGAACATCCTGCGGAGTTTGTGTCCGGACTCCGCGGGCCTTCCGGAACGGCGGTATAATGATTATAGGAGAAAAACGGTCTTCTCTAAAATCTCCGTCCTGCAAAGCCGACAATGTTAAAGGGAGTGTATAGATGACAATATCTACCAGGCTGCGATGTACCGCTTCGGCGTTCCTGATGATCCTGGCTGTTCCATTTGTTCTGCATGCACAGTCTGCACTTTTAGACGAAGGTATCGAAGCGTTCCGAAAAAGCGATTTCGAATCGGCTATGGTTTCTTTCCGAGAAGTGCTCCTTTCAGACGAAGTTGATGAAGAATACGAGGGAGCGGCCTATTTCTGGTTGGCAAAGTCGGCATTGGGAATGGGACGCCTTAATGAAGCCGAACGTAATCTGGAATACTACATTCGAACTTTCCCCGAACACGATTATATCGTAGAGGCCCGCTACCAGAGGGGACGAATCTTATACCTTGAAGAAGATTTCGAAGGGGCCATTCAGGCGTTCGCCGATTTTATCCGTATTCATGAAGACTCGCCTTTTGTTGCGAACGCAACTTATTGGTCGGCTGAGTCCCTGTTCAATCTCGGTCGGCTCAATGAATCCAAACGAATGTTCGAAGCGGTCATCTCAGATTACCCCACCAGTTTTCGCGTGGAAGCGGCCCGATACAGAATTGCACTCATTGAATTGAACGCCCGGGAACAGGAACTTCTGAAGCTTTTACAGTGGAGTCATGAGGAATACCTGCAGGCCCAGGACGAATTCAACCGGCGCGAGCAAGCGTACCAGGAAGCGATTGCATCCTACCAGACACGCCTGCAAAGCGTTGCCGAAGACGACTTTCGAGAGGAAATAACGAGGCTGACCACCCAGGTTCGGACATTACAGGAACTCCTCAGGAATCGGGAAGCACAAATATCCAGGCTTCAGGAACAGCTTACCAGCGCTCTGAATGGTCAGACCTCTGGACTCGATTCCAACGGCACCGGCGGGGGCGGTTCCCGATAAACGGGCCGGACGAACCGTTTTCCGGGGAGGGGACTCGGTGACACGCAATAAATCCAAGGGACTTCGAAAGGCGGCACGCCTTTTCAGGAAACGCCAATATACTCAGGTCATCAATCTCCTTGAGCCTCAGGTCTTCATGTTCCGTGAAAGCTGGTCCTATTATCACCTTCTGGGCATGAGTTGTATGTACACGGGTGATTATGCCGGAGCGTATTCATATCTCCGCAGAGCGGCAGATCTTGACGCAGAAAGATCCGACACGATGCTCGGAATTGGAGCAGTTTTACTCCGGCGCCGTCAGGTGGACCTTGCTATTCGAAACTATCTGGATATTCTCGAAAAAGATCCTCGAAAACGACGCGCCCGTCGGGCATTGCAGTGGATCAGGACCCTTAATGACCCGGATGATGTTGTTGAATGGTTTGAATCAGGCCGCATTTCCCGACTGTTACCCCGGAAAGGAGCCTACATTCCCGGAATCGTCTATGTTGGACTGGCCCTCCTGTTGATTGCCGCCGGAGGAGTATTTTTCGGTCCACAACTGATACGGACTGTTTCCGGGGCCTTTGAGCGAGACGGTCGTCCCGGCAGTGAACTCCTTATTCTCGCATCCCGGGACGCAGAATTAACACATGACTCCGGAACACCCCGTTATATTCTGACTGAACGTGAGGTGGAACAACTCTTTCAGGATGTGGGACGTTATTTCAATGCGGGCCGGGACAACATGGTCCGACGGGAACTGAATCGCCTTTCGCTGTCCAACGCTGCACCGGCGGTAAAACAGCAGGCTGAGCTGATACGGGACTATTTGATCGAACCCGACTTTACAACCATGGCGGATACCTTTTCTTACCCGGAAGTCACAGAGGATCCGGTTCTTCATCAAGGCGTATATGTCAAATGGCGGGGCAGAATTGCAAACCTGTCTATCGGGGAGGAGGCTATCACCTTTGACCTTCTCGTCGGATATGAAAGTGGCAGGATAGTGGAAGGTATTGTGCCTGTACGGGTTCCTTTTGCAGTTCTCCTCAACGACGGTGAAAGTGTCGAACTTATTGGCCGGGTTATTACCGTACCTGAGGAGGCTCCTCCAGAAATCGTCGTCACCGTAGCTTCAATCCGTATTCTTCGCTCAAACGAGGTAGACGGCTGATGCGGGCTCTTCTGCAGCGAGTCTCGTCCGCTTCTGTTGCTGTAGCTGAGAATACTATCGGTCAAATCGGTACCGGCTTACTCGTCCTTCTGGGAGTCCACAAGAGAGACGTTGACGAAGACCTGGAGTATATAGCCCGGAAAATTCTGGGCCTCCGTATTTTCCCGGACGACCAGGGTAGAATGAACCGTTCACTTATTGACGCGAACGGGTCGATCCTGCTGGTCTCTCAGTTTACGCTGTATGCAGACACCGGAAAGGGCCGTCGTCCCGGCTTTGAATTCGCCGCGCCACCGGAAACGGCAATCCCACTGTACGAAGAGATGGCAAGGCGACTTCGACAGGATGTGTCCGTGAGTACCGGCGAGTTCGGGGCAAAAATGGTTGTAAGTCTGGTCAACGACGGTCCAGTGACGATAATGCTGGACAGCCACAACCGATGATCACGTAAAACGACGTCTACAGAAAAAGCTTTAGGTTGGAAAGGTAATGCTCCGGATCAAAATCATCGAAAAACGGTGACAATGACTGCTCTTCATGCATGCGCATGATAATCTCCGCGCTGAGACGGGCCGACGAGACAACCTGTAAGAACGGCATTGCCTCTCGCAGCTCCTCCGATACCTCCAGGGAGTCCGTTACGATCAGGCGGTTCAACATTCCGGCGTCATGAAGCTCCTGTAACCGTTCCGTGGCAGGATCGGAGAATACGGGATGGACCACGGCGATGTTGACCACGCCAACCCCCCGATTCTTCAATTCCTTTACAAGGGTGTAAACACTGCCGGCCGTGTCTATCATGTCATCCACAATCCATACTTCCTTACCGGAAATTTCCGTATCGGTAAGAATATTGATAGATTCCACCGAATTGGTCCGGTCGTAATTGCGTTGCTTGTGGGCGATCATCAGCTTTGTTCCAAAGGCGCGGGCATACTTTCGGGCAACATTTTCACCCCCGGCGTCGACGGAACAGAAAAGCCATTCCTTTCGAACGAGTTCCCGCAGTACTTCCGGTTTTCTAATAAAATTATCGGTAATATATTCTTTGATGAGAGGACTTCCCGGCACGTCGTCGATCCCGCAACTACGAGGATCCACGACAGTCTTCGATTTGTCCGAGTGCAGCTGATAGGTGATGATATGATCAACCCCCAGGCTCGTTAGAGTCTTGTAGTGAATCCAGAAACCGACACTGTTTCTTCGGGTAGTACGATCTGAACGGGAACTGGTACAAAAGGGCTCAAACAGAGTTATCCGGTTCGGTTGGGAGCGTCGTAGCGCGTCTATGGCGTGATACAGCTCCATCTTGTTTTCTTCCACCGAAAGACCGTAGGCATTTCTGCCTGCTGAAGCAAACAGAAAGACGTCCTTCCCCCGTATAGAGGTGTGTACCTCTACCTCAATTTCACCGTCCGCGAACGCTACGGTTTTCAGTTCACCCCTGATACTTTTGGTATATCCCTTGCCATAAAAGTCCGGAAAAGTCTGCATCTCATAGACAACTCGATCAGCATAGTCTTCCATACTCCGGGTCGAAAACACTACTAACTCGCCGCGCATACCTGATGTATACTACGCTTTCCCCGTACAGGTCAAAACCAGTGACAAATCATGCGGTTTTCATCGAAACTCGAAAAGCGATATACTCAGTCCGGTAGTGTAGTAGGGAAACGGGGGAACAATGGCAACAAATACAAACACCACTCAGGAAAGTGAAAAGGCAAAAGCGATAGAAGCGGCGCGGCTGCAAATTGAAAAGCAGTTCGGTAAGGGCTCTATCATGAAACTCGGTGATGACAGGGATACCAGTTCAATCGGGACGATACACAGCGGATCTATCCTGCTGGATGAGGCCCTGGGTATTGGCGGGTATCCCCGCGGACGCATTATTGAGGTCTACGGCCCTGAATCATCCGGAAAAACGACTCTGGCCCTGCATGCCATTGCCGAAGCTCAAAAAGCCGGTGGCATAGCCGCTTTTATCGATGCGGAACACGCTCTCGACCCAAGTTACGCCCGCGGGCTGGGGGTGAATACCGACGACCTCTGGGTGTCTCAACCGGACAATGGAGAACAGGCGCTGGAAATCACTGAAGCTCTCGTTCGCAGCAAGAGTGTTGATATAATTGTAGTGGACTCCGTCGCCGCCCTCACTCCTCAGGCGGAAATTGAAGGCGACATGGGTGACAGCCACATGGGTCTTCAAGCCCGTCTGATGAGCCAGGCTCTCCGCAAACTGACGGGGATCATTTCCAAAACCTCAACAGTTCTCATCTTTATCAACCAGATTCGCATGAAAATCGGGGTCATGTTCGGGAATCCTGAGACTACCACCGGTGGTAATGCCCTGAAATTTTACTGTTCCATGCGACTGGAAGTCCGTCGAATAGAGACAATCAGCAAGGGCTCCGATGAGGCGATCGGCAACCGCGTTCGTGTCAAGGTTGTCAAAAACAAAGTTGCACCACCTTTCCGGAAAGTTGAGCTTGAAATCATATTCGGAAAGGGTATTTCCGCCACGGCAAGTCTTCTTGACGCCGCTCTGAAGTTTGATATGGTTCAGAAAAGTGGCTCATGGTACTCCTATGGGGAAGAGCGGATCGGACAGGGCCGAGAAAATGCCAAACAGTTTCTGGAAGAAAACGATGACATTCGGACTCAACTGGAAGTTCGCCTTCGTGAAGCGATCTTTCCAGCAAAGAAAGAAGCCGACAAGCCGTCGTCAGAAGAACCGAAAGAGAAAGGAAAGTCCGGTACCGCTGAATCTGCCGGCAAGACTGCTGGAAAAGGGCGCTCCGACGCCGATGCGGCGGATGACGGTCCCTCCGCAGAGGATGAACTCTTCTGACAACGGAAGAACCAGCCATGAAGCAGCCCGGGGAAGAGTCTCATAATGTACAGCTGGAGCAGTTTGAAGGACCTCTGGATCTGCTGATTTTTCTCATTCGGAAAAACGAAGTGAACATCTACGATATTCCTATTGCAAGGATAACCGAGCAGTATCTCCAGGTCATACGTTATGCAACGCGTCTGAATCTTGATACGCTGACAGACTTTTACCTCATGGCTGCGACTCTTCTGCATATCAAATCGAGAATGCTGCTTCCCGTCGATGATGGGGCCGACGAAGATGAGATGGATGATCCCCGGCTGGAACTGGTACAAAAACTGATCGAGTACCAGCGTTTCCGAAAACTGAGCGATCTTATGGAGGAAAAGGAAGAAGAGTTGGAATACATTCTTGAACGCCGTTCGGTCCAGCCTGTACTTCCCTTCGATGATGACGATGACCAATGGCAACAGATTGACGTATGGGAACTTCTGAAAACGTTCTCCCGACTCGTTGGCCGGTTGAACACCGACAGACTCGTAGACCTGCACGAGGAAGTCACGGTGAACGAAAAAATCACTCTTATCAATGAGCTGATTGAAGGGAAAGGTGAATTTCTTTTTACCGACCTGATAAAAAAGAAAGGGTCTGTCATGGAACTGGTCTGCGCATTTATCGCTATTCTCGAGGCGGCCCGACAACGGACAATACGTATACTTCAAAATCGGTTTTTTGGCGATATCCGTATTACCGTCGGTCCAAGAGATCTGGATTATTCCTACGATTTCGAAAACGAAGAAATGGCAGAGGCTTAAAGTGGATATGGATGAAGAAAAGGCGCTTATTGAAGCAATTCTGTTTCTCGAAATAGACCCCGTTGACATGAAAACTCTTTCAAAAATCAGCGGCCTTTCCCGGGAACAGGTGGAAGAAGTCATACGGGAACTCCGGGCGGATCTCGACACCGAACATCGAGGTCTTGAACTTGTAACTATTGACGGTGCCGTCCAGCTCAGCCCCAAAAAAATCCTGTGGCCTCGCCTCCGCGGTCGTTTCGGCAAAAAAAGGGAAGGCAGGCTCTCCAGGGCGGCTATGGAGACCCTGTCTATTATCGCCTATTCACAACCTATCACGCGCAGTGAAATTGAAAGCCTGCGGGGAGTAACCGCCGACAATATGATACGCCAGTTGCTGGACCGGAACCTTATTCGGGAGGTTGGCAGAAAGCACGCTCCCGGCCGTCCCGTCCAGTTCGGGACAACCCGTGATTTTCTGGAGCATTTCGGCCTCGAAAGCATCGCCGATTTGCCGAAGCTTGATGAGATTGAACAGGAACGCTTCAATCTGAATGGTTAGGAAACAAGGACTCATGAACAAAGACGATACCAACCG